>JAJDUT010000020.1 GCA_022826515.1 Candidatus Latescibacterota bacterium | reverse complement strand
ATTCGCTAAAAAACACCCCCTTACCCCCCCCCCCCCCCTCAAAATTCATCTAGAGCGTTAAGCTCTAAATCCCGTACTTCTTCTCACCAAGAGCCGGATGATCGCCGGAATGACGTTCCGCGATTTATTCGGCGTTGGGCTGGTCGCAGTCTGTGCGGCTCTGCCCTAATCTCGCGTAATCTACGCACCCTTGTCTTTATCCCTTTCATCCCAAATAAAGGAGTCTGACCCATGAGAACACTCGTTCTCCATTGCGCCTTTTTCGCGTTAATCGGCCTCGTGCTCTCGCCGTTGGCGGCTCGTGCATCATCCTCGTCAACCGGCCAGTCTAACGAACCGATCTCCACGTTTGATTTTGGAAGCGCAGATGATTACATAAATCTTTTTTCGGTAGCTTTTTCCCCTGACGGCCGGCTGCTGGCTTTAGAAATCTTATCTGATTTTTCAAGGTTTAAGTTGTGGGACGTGTCAGCGGGCAGAGTCATCACCAACTTTTCTGCGCGAGGTGTTAAGTGGAATATGATATTTTCTCCCGACGGTCAGCGATTGGCTGGCTGGAAATACGATGGCACGATTGAGTTGTGGGATGTGTCAGACGGGGTGCAGCATGTCACCACGATTTCCGCGTATGACGCCACGTATGCGAGCGAAGGTGCCCTTGATATAACAATATCCTTTTCCCCCGACGGTAGGCTATTGGCTTCAGGCGTTCAGGACTTTAGTGCGTTTTATGGTGTAGAGTTTAAGGTGTGGGACGTGTCGCGTGGGGTGCAGCATGTCACCACGATTGATGATAAAAATAGTAATGAGGGCGGAGCATCGCTGGTTTTTTCCCCTGACGGCCGACTGCTGGCTGCCGCGCATTATAGCGGGAAAATTAATCTGTGGGATGTGTCGCGCGGAGCGCGTGTCGCCACGATTTCCGCGCCTGAGGGAATTAGAGAGCTGTCCTTTTCCTCCGATGGCTCGCTGCTAGCTTCGAGTGGGGTAAGGTGGTTGTCGGAGTTAAGGCATCCTGAGAATGATGGTGATGAAACAGAATATATCGAGGAGGTTAAGGTGTGGGATGTATCGACGGGCCAATCCATCGCCACCCTTGCAGGGAGTCTCCCTGTGTCCTTTTCCCCTAAGGGCCGGGTGCTGGCTTCGGCTTCGGCGAGTAAAACTAAAACCGTTTGGGAGGAAAACGACGAGGGAGAATTACTTGGTAGCCGTAAGGTGTCTGGGGGTCAAGATATTGAGCTATGGGACGTATCGACGGGCCAATCCATCGCCACCATTCCCTCGTCGGGTGTCCTTGAAGTACACGAGCCCGCGGCGCTGGTTTTTTCCCCTGACGGCCGGCTGTTAGCTTTGCAGGCCTGGAACACGGTTCAGCTATGGGATGTGTCTGAGTGGATACCCCACGCACGGCTGACGCCCGATCCGTCTGAGGTCGCATTCTCGGCCGACGATCCGGCGTGGAAAACATTTACCGTCCACACCAACCGCGACAGCGTGCTGGTGAGAGCCAACCCGTCCGGCTCCGACCCGGCCATAGAAGTCGTCGGTGGCCAACAGGTACCCACCAGAGATTTCTGTCCAGCCGAAGGCAACGATAGGCCCTCAAGCGGTCGTCGAGACGGCTGGAACCTGCATGTAAAAGCCTGCCAAGCAGGGCAAACAAAGCTCCTGCTCATCGACTACGATACCGGCGAGGTCTTGCAGCAATATGAGGTCAACGTCATCGACGAGGATTCGGCCGTCGAGCCCCAAAATGATTCGGCCGTCGAGCCCCAAGCATGGCTGACGCCCGATCCGGCTGACGCCGCATTCTCGGCCGACGATCCGGCGTGGAAAACCTTTACCGTCCACACCAGCCTCGACAGCGTGCTGGTGAGAGCCAATCCGTCCGGCTCCGATCCGGCTATAGAGGTCTCCGGTGGCCAACAGGTACCCACCAGAGACTTCTGTCCAGCCGAAGGTAACGATAGACCCTCAAGCGGCCGCCGAGATGGCTGGAACCTGCATGTAAAAGCCTGTCAAGCAGGACAAACAAAAATCCTGCTCATCGACTACGATACCGGCGAGGTCGTGCAGCAATATGAAGTCAACGTCGAAGCATCCACTAGCGCAGTGGCCTCGACGGTGCTCAATCCAAGCTATCCCAACCCCTTTAACAGCGAGACGGTTCTTTCTTATACGTTGCCCACCGCCTTGGATATTCGCTTGGAGGTCTTTACCCTGAGCGGCCAACGCGTGGCGGTTCTGCACGAGGGATTTCAAGCGGCGGGCTATCACACGGTAGCGATGGACGCCTCGGATTTGGCCAGCGGCGTTTATCTGTATCGGTTGAGCACCCCCGAAGGTCGTTTTACCCAAAAATTTACCCTGCTGAGGTGAACATAGAGCGGAGGATATTGATAGCCGCATAAGAGTGTGGGTACTCGTCGCGGTGCTCCCTAGGGACGCGACAGGGGACCGCTGGCCGGTTTTGCTACCAAATCGGCTTCCGGCTGGCGGTCGCCGCTCTACAGGAGGCGTGGCCCAAGCCAAACCGGGCCGAAGACGAGACGGTTTTGACGCGCAAGCTCACCCGGCTGCGTTGACGTCGATTCGCTCTACAAATCGTTTGAGGCGAACCGCCGGTAGCCTTTTCAGCCGCTGATTGAGCGGATCGACTTCAATGCCGACCGATTCGAGAGCCGTTACCCCGAGTAGCGGCTCGGCGTCCGCGTCGCCGAAGATAATCGTGCCGCCGACGATTTCTCCCATAAATTCGACGTCCGCGGTCGTGACATCGAGTTTGAGTTCGGCCCCATTGGCTAGTTCATACGTCCGCTGGCCTTTCGGCTCGAGGCCGATGGCTTCGAGGTGCTGCTTGGGCACGAGACAGTCCGTCGCGCCGGTATCCACCAGAAAAAGCCCTTCCCAAGTGCGGTCCGGCGCGGCCGGATTGCGAATCGTTACGGTGACGTGCGTTGCTCCCATGGCAAAATCCTTTCTTTTAGCCTTTTCCCCACTGCTGGCTAGAATTTTCGAGACGACACCCATAATGTCAACAGCACAGCATCCTTTGGACATGGGCTTGTAATAAGGGCATGACAAACTCAAGGCCGCCTTTGAAAAAGCGGTACGTGAGCTCTCTATTGCCAGAGCGGCTCCCCGTCCTCCATCATACTCTGCAAAAACGCTTCATTCAGCTCCACTCCCAGCCCCGGCTTTTCGCTCAACACCACGTGCCCTTCCTGAATCACCGGCTCGTCGGCGAGCACCACGTCGTTCCAAGTCGGGTCGTCGTAGCGATGGAACTCCAAGGCGAGAAAATTGGGCACGCTGGCGCAGACGTGGGCGTCGGCCACGGTGCTCAAGGCGCTGGAATTGTTGTGCGGGGCAAAGGGGATGTAGTAGGTCTCGGCCATGTTGGCGATCTTGCGACACTCGGATAGGCCGCCGCACTTGGAAATGTCGGGCATGATAATATCGACCGCCTGCTGTTCGAGCATGTCGCGGAAACCGTAGCGCAGATAGGCGTTTTCACCGGCGCAGATCGGGGTGCGGGTCGAGTCGGTGATGCGCTTGAGGGCGTCGATATTCTCGGGCGGCACCGGCTCTTCGAGCCACATCAGATTCAGACCTTCGAGCGCGTGGGCAAACTTCATCCCGGCGGTGGCGTCGTAGCGCCCGTGCAGGTCAATAGCTAGGTCCATGTGGGGACCAACCGCCTCGCGGATCTGATGCGCTTGATCGACCAAATCCTCCAACTCGGCAGGGGCCACCGACCAGTTCCAAGGATCGAGTTTTTCCGGGTGGCCGGCGTCGTCGAGGTCGAACTTAATCGCAGTAAAGCCTTTTGCGCGCGCGTCCTCGGCGCGCTCTTTGTAGTCCTCATGGGCGCTATCGACGTACAGGCGCACCCGGTCGCGGAATTTGCCGCCCAAGAGCCGATAGACGGGAACGCCTTGGGCCTTGCCAGCCAAGTCCCACAGCGCGACCTCAAGGCCGGTCAGCGCCGAAATCGCCAAGCCCGACATGCCGCCGCGGAAGATGTAGCTGCGGCGGATGTCTTCAAAGAGCGCATCGACATCGCGCGGGTCCTGGCCGATGAGCTGGGCGGCCATGGTCTGGGTGGAGCCGCGCCAGCCGCCATCGACGTGGCTGGCCTCGCCGGTGCCGTAGATGCCCTCGTCAGTGTGGATGCG
The DNA here is from genome assembly GCA_022826515.1 of Candidatus Latescibacterota bacterium. Next base: position 16,324 of record JAJDUT010000020.1, on the reverse strand, counting down.
GACATAGTGGTAGTGGTAGTGGTGTACGCGCACTTCAGCGGTTTTGACATCGGTGATCTTCAATGGAATCCCTTTCTTCCTATATGTGTAGTTGGCCGATTGCGCGCGTGGCAGCGTCGCAGTACCAGAGCACGTCCTCGTGGATGGTCAGCCCGTGGACTTCGGTGGGAGCCTCGACGCGGACGACCTCCCAGATACGCCCGTCTTCGGGATCGAGGCGATTGATGGTGCCGGCCGAGGTGTCGGCGACCCAGAGGGTGCCGTCGTCAGCCCAAGCTAAGCCGTGAACCCGGAGGCCGGGGACGCGGAAAGAATGAACTTCTTCCCAAGTGTTGGCATCCATCACGTGGACGAATTGCGACGGCGGCGAGGCCACGTACACCTTGCCGTCCTTCCACTCGAGGCCGTGGGCTCCCGTGACGCGGCCATTCTCCTGGTCGGCGACCCAGGCGACGACGCCATTGCCGGGCGAGTCTAGCTTGGCGATGGTTTGGCCCGTAGCCGGATCGAGGCGGGCGATCTTAAGTTCAAAGGTCGAGGCGATCCACATAGAGCCATCGCCGAGCGTAATGCCGCTGGAGTGTGCAGTGTCGGTCTGGGCTTCAAAGAGGACTTCGCCGCTTTCGTAGTCGAATTTATAGACCTTGAGGTCCACTTGGTCGATGCACCAGAGGCCGTCGGGCGCGGCTTGCAGGCCGTTGGGCTGAGGTCCGGGGCATTTGAAACGCTCTTCAACGCGGGCGATCTGAACGGTCATAGGATGCTTTCTTTCCTAGGGGTTGGGATTAGTAATCCGCAGATGGACGCAGATGGACGCAGAATAGTAGCCATAGAATGCTTTCGGGTTTAGGCCGGCAGGCCCATGAGGTAGTTCCAATTCTGGCGGCGGATGGCGCGCTCCTTGTAGTGGTCGCTCTGGGAGACGCCTAGCGGATTGGTGAAGTTGAGGATGTTGGTGACGTCCTCGGCCCGGTCGCGCTCGTTCCAGTCGGCGGGTTTGTTGGCCGCCTCGGGGTCGTGGTTCCAAGTGGGTGCGGTGTTGTCCTGCGTGCGGCGGAAGAGGAACTTGATCATGTGGCGCTTGTGCGGCGAGCGGTTGGCCGCGGTGCCGTGCCAGAGGTCGTAGTGGGTGAAGGCCACGGTGCCGGCTTTGACCACGAGTGGCACTTGGCCGCGGATGTTGGTGTACGTGGCCATGCGGTCCGTCGGTGCGTTGCGGAACTGGGTGCCCGGGACGATGATCGTCGGTCCCATGTCGGGCGTGACGTCGGTCGGGTAGTACAGCCCTAAGAAGCGGTTGAGCAGCACGTCGCGGTTGTTGAGGCCGTCTTGGTGCCAGTTCATATGCGGCGAGTTCGGCTGCTTGCAGTGCCAGTGGCGATGCGACTGCACCTCGTAGTCCGGGCCGAGCAGGCTGACGAGCGCGTCTTTGACGGTCGGGTGGTCGAGCACTTGCCAGAGCTCGGGCACGGCTTCGGTGATGGCGTCGCCGGGGTTGTGGTCCAAAGCATCGAGTTGGGCAGCGATGGACTCGTTGAGCCCGGCGGGCAATTCCGGCTCGACAAGGTGGTAGCCGGTGACGAGGAAACGGGCTACTTCGGCGTCGCTGAGCAGATGCTCATTCATCGGCGATAACCTCCATTTTCTGTAGGATGAATTCATAGCCAATCACGTCCAACTCCCTATCATCGAACGGGGCCTGTAGGTGGGGGAATTGGACGATTTGCCAGCCGTCCACTACGGCGTCGTGTACAGTTGCGTAGGGCCAATCGGGTGCTGATTCGGCGTGGATTTCGGGCGCGAAGCCCGCGACCGGCTCGATGAGCGTTAGACCGATGATGTTGGACATGACGCTCGGGGTGCGCGCCTGCAGGTAGAGCAGGCGTTGGCGGGGTGCGTCCATTGAGGTTGAATCACTCCTGTCATGCGGGGTGTGTACAGCGCGGCGCTTAATATAAAACGGTCGTGCGGTGCGGCCAATGACACCACTTGATAGCAGTTCCTCTCTTCCTTAGCTTGCCCTGCCGCACGGAATTCTACTAAAGGAGAAAATATAAGGTGCAGTACAATACCCTAGGCCGCACGGGCGTCAAAGTGTCTTCCCTGTGCTATGGTACCATGGCCTTTGGCGGCGATGCAGACGAGGCGACTTCTGGGCAGATGTACCGCTACTGCCGCGAGTTGGGGATCAACTTCTTCGACACGGCCAATGTCTATTCCAACGGGCGTTCCGAGGAGATATTGGGCCGCTTGATCCAAGACGAGCGCGACGAGTTGGTAATCACCTCAAAAGTCTGTGGCTCAATGGGCGACGGCCCCAACGACCGAGGCTTGTCGCGGCGGCATATTGTGCAGGCCGTAGAGGCCAGTCTCAGGCGGTTGCAGACGGATCGCCTCGACCTGTACTTCGTCCACAACTTCGACGAGGATACGCCGATGGAAGAAACCCTCGCCGCGCTCGACGACTTGGTGCGCGGCGGCAAAATCCTCTACCCGGCCGTGAGCAACTGGGCCGCTTGGCAAATTGCCAAAGCCCTCGGCCACTGCGCCCGCGAGGGGTTGGCACCCTTTGCCTGCATTCAGCCCATGTACAGCTTGGCCAAGCGGCAAGTAGAAGTAGAAATCCTGCCATTGGCCCGCTCAGAGGGTTTGGGCGTGATTCCCTACAGTCCCTTAGGCGGCGGCTTGCTGACCGGCAAGTACGGGATCGACAAGCGGCCCGAGCGAGGTCGCCTCTTGCAGCAGGACAACTACATCAAGCGCTACGCCAATCCCGTGTTCTACGAAGTCGCCGAGCGCTTCGTGCGCTATGCTGGCGACCAAGGCGTGCATCCGGTGACCTTGGCAGTCGCCTGGGTCATGGGACATCGAGACGTGACCGCGCCGATCGTCGGCGGGCGCGACCTAGACCAGCTAAAGCCATCGCTCGCCGCACTCGATTTTGCCATGTCGGCCGAGATGCGCGATGAGGTGTCGGCGCTTTCGATCACACCGCCGCCAGCCACCGACCGCGACGAAGAACTGTTTTAAAGGAGAAAACCATGAGACCCAACAAGCTGCGCGAAAAACTCAACGCCGGCGAGCCTACGCTAGGCACCCACATCCACACCACCTGGCCTTCGATTGTCGAAGCCATAGGTCATACGGGCGAGTACGACTACGTGGAATTTGTCGCCGAGTATGGCCCCTTTGACCTGCACGACTTGGACAACCTCGCCCGAGCCGCCGAGCTATGGGACTTGGGAACGATGATCAAGGTCGATGCCGAAAACCGCGCTTACGTGGCCCAACGGGCCATAGGATCGGGGTTCGGCAGCGTGCTCTTTGCCGATGTGCGCGACCCAGACGACGCGCGGGCCTGTGTGCGCTGCGTGCGCGCCGACGCGCCCGGAGACGAAGGCACCTATGGAGTAGCCATGCGGCGCTTCGCCTATATGAGCTACGGCGGCACTTCAGAGTACGTCCAAGCGCTGCGCGACGTGGTCGTGGTGTTGATGATCGAAAAGGAAAGTGCCGTCGCCGATTTGGAGGCCATGCTCTCGGTAGAAGGGGTCGAGATGGTCCAATGGGGAGGGGCTGATTACTCCATGAGCGTCGGCAAGGCCGGCCAGCGCGGCGACCCGGAAATTGCCGCAGCCGAAGAAAAGGTTTTTAAGACGGCCTTGGAAATGGGAGTCCATCCGCGCGCCGAGATTAACACAGCCGACGATGCCAAGCGCTTTCTCGACATGGGGGTGCGGCACTTCTGCGTCGGCACGGATATAGCGGTGCTGTACGGGTATTGGCGCGATCAGGGCGAGGCCATGCGGCGAGCGCTGGAGGGTGAGTAGGCCAGCGATGCTGCTAGTGGATTAACGATGAGGCCCGCCTTTGTCCGGCGGGCCTTTTTATAGGGAATTATATACCTGAGTGCCCAAAACGTCGTAAGTGATTCATTATAGGAAAGTTACATCATTTTGGGCAGGATCGGTAATTATTCCACAGAAGTCGATAGAAGTAAAGCGCCGCTAGGACGCGCTCACGACAGACCTTGTCCGCGACGAAGGGGTTGAAGGAAGTAAGGCGAGGCTTAGGCCAAGGGCGGGTATGTGCTTTAACGTGGACACGGGCAGGCCGCGAGGGATGGGGCAGGGACATGGTTGCGTCTCCTCAATCAGTACTTGACACGACTAAGAGGCGCAACTGACTTCTTTCCGGCACTTAGCTAGCCAAGTGTTTATTGTGGGAGCGTCGAGGCTCTGATGGGGCCTCGGCGCTTTTGTATGAGAACGTTCTGGACCGGCAGCTATATTGTCAAGCCGGGCGACACCGAAACGCCTCTTTTGGTGGTATAACTCATTGTAAAGTGCGAGCTTTAAGTCACATAAGTAGAGTGAAAATAATCACTTGTGGGTTGTTTTCTTAGTTAGTATGCAGACTAGTCGTCGGTCTTACATGCGTTCGGAGTAATCTGGGGGTGTGAAGCTGAGACAAGAAGCCTAAAGAGTAGGCAAAACCATCTGCCAAATCTGGGCAAGACGAAAACAGTACGGGAGAACGAGAGTGAATTTATGGCTGACGGGTCGTAAAGGTTGACCGCCAAGTAAGATGGTTGATACGGCGGACTGGGCCACACATGAAAGAGGGTATTTTACAGCTCTCGTGCGCATACCATAGGCCCCGGCGCAAAGTAGGCTCCCTACCCTGTTGCATCTCACTTATGCGGAAAAGCGGAACCCCAATGAGGTCTGAGTTATCAGTAACCCAACCGTAAGGAAGGGCTAACTCCTCAGAGGGCACAGGACGCTGCAAAAAGCGAATGCCAGCCGAAAGGCAAAGGGAATACATAACCGGATAGGGCAATACCCAACGCGAAAGCGTGCTGACGTGAGGCGGGTGAACCGACCTTGAACGGTATCAACAGACCTGAATCCGATATAGATGCGCAGTGCGTATCCAAAAATGGAAAACGTGAGCAGACTATCGGAAGGGGAGTAGGCTGAGCAGAACGGGGAATACCGCCCTATCGTATAGTATAGAAGGGCCACCCCCGCATAGCAGGGATCAGAGTGCCTCTTGACCATTGCGAGGTCCACCCCCATTGCTGGGGACACCAACGCCCCGAACTGCCCAGCTTGATAGAACACTAAGGTCTGAAAGGATGCTTGACAAGGAAGCGGGAGCGAATGCTCCAGCCCGGTTTGCTTGAGCCGTATGCGGTGAAAGTCGCACGCACGGTTCTGAGGGGAGGGGGATTGTGGCGACACATCCTCCTTACCCGACACAAGATGAGCGAGAAGCACCTAGCCCGATATATCGGCGAGTTCGCAGGCAAACACAACGCCCGCGCCGTCGATACCATTCAGCAGATGGCGATCATGGCGCAAGGCATGATGGGAAAGCGATTGCCCTATCAAGAGCTGATCACCGACCCATAATAAGAAGGGGCCAACTTAGGGAGGTGGTTGGCCCCTTCTTCTTTTTTAGCTGGCAGGGTTAGGAGCTACAAATTCAGGCATATAACCAGAATCGACGCGCAAAAGAAAAAGACAACCCAAAACCCGCTAAACCTATCAAAAAGGGAATTATAAACTCGCCAACTCCTTCTGCGATAAGAGCCCAAGGAACAACAAGGGCCACAGCGCCAGTAAGTGCAATAAGTTTATTAGTTGCCAAAACATGAGCACGGTACAAGACCCACTGAAAAAATCCATATAGAGGAAAAATAAAGAAAATGCCTATGGAAACCACACCTCTAAGATCTGCATTATGATACAGATATAGTAAGGCAACTAGACCGCCCGCTATGGCAGCGTACAGTCTGGCTTTACCTAATTCATTCTTCCCTTTCGTTTTCATTATTTGGAAAATAATGGGAGCCAACAGAAAAGAGACTAGTAATCCTGCTGCCATAGTTAAGCCTGCATCAAGACTTATCTCCCGCCTCGATGCGCTCTTATAAAACAAAAAATTGATTTGAAGGCTTGTCACCAAGGCAGCTAAAAGGGCGATTACGTAAGAGCCGCCAACCAATTTTACCAGAGAAATCCCAACATGCTGCGCCTTGTCTACTATGGAGTCTCTTTTCAGCACTCCAATCTGCTGCATAATCTGCTTTCGCTCACCTAGACGCTCAACTCCAAGCTCTTTAAGATCCTCCTCCTTTAGCATCAGTAATTCTTTATAGCCAATGCCGTTTGACTCAAAAGCAGACAGATGGGCACTAAACCCATGCGATGACATCCAATCTTTGAGAACGAACTCTGAGGATGGCTTTGAGGATGGGGTTCTCATTCCCTTCTTTCCCTTATGTTAGGATGGACAGAGAACAAGGTAGAACTGCCCATTTCGCTGGTCAAGAAGACATTGACCTATGCCCACGGCTATACGTTCTTCGTTCTCCCTGCCCTGTCCAGTCCTAACCTACCGACGCAAGGAGAGAAGACGAATGAATAAAGTAGCTATTGCCGCTTTTGTCGCTGCTCTCGTAAAGCAGTTAGCCTCTTGTAAGCCGCCGCGCGCTCCCGAAGATATTTACTCCAATCTTCACAAAATTCGTGAAAATTTGACGGCAGATGATCTTGCTGCTGCTCTTAAGATGGTAGATGAGTTCTACTATTTTCCTCAGCCTCCGCCAGCAAGTGATTATTTGCGTCAGGCGAAAGATTTCCTTGGGATTGAGTAGTCATTGTTCTAGCTCCTTTCGGCTAGTTAGAGGAAAAAAAAGGAGCTAAAAAGAGGGATGGCCCGAGGGTGGTAAAAATCGTATTTATTGGTCTTTTATCACCCTTTGGGCACTCACGTATATAAGTCCCTTTTTATTTGGCAAGATTAAGGCGGCTGCCGCTGAATAGGATAAAAAAGATGAATAAGTATATCGCATGGCCGCTGACCTTTCAGGACGGCGGCGAAAAGTGGATCTTTGAGGAAGTGATAACCCCCAGCCTGTTTAAGATCGTCAAAGAGTGCGATTCAGAGGAAGAGGTGTTCGACTGGATGGCGGCGCGTAACATGGAAGAAAGAGGCGAACTATGATGCGCAGAATACTGGTTGCGGCTTTGGTTCTCGGAAGCCTAGGCTGCGACACGGAAGCAGAAAAAGCGGAGCAAGCCGAGAAACAACGGCAAGAACAGGAATTTGTCATTGAGGTGGGCCGTAGCCCTTCGCCGGATAAGATAAATGCCGCAGGGAGAAGGGATCTACACATCGTGGCACGACTGAACCTGCACATGCTGGCTATCTCCCTGCTTGAGCAGGGTGCCAACGCCAATGTCAAAGACAATGACGGCTGGACGCCGCTACACTTTGCCGCTGGGATGGATGCCTCTGCAACCGTCGAGGTCTTACTCAAGCACGGGGCCAACGTCGACGCCAAAGACAACATGTACTGGACGCCGTTGCATGCTGCTGCTGGAAGAGATGCCCCTACGACCGCCGAGGTCTTGCTCAAGTACGGTGCCAACGTCAACGCCAAAACCAACAAGGGCAGTACGCCGCTGCATTTTGCCGCAGAAGCATCTACCCCTACGACCGCCGAGGTCTTGCTCAAGTACGGTGCCAACGTCAACGCCAAAACCAACAACGACGGCTTTACGCCGCTGGACTTTGCCGCAGCAAAAGATGCTTTTGCGACCGCCGAGGTCTTGGGCCGCTACGGAGCCGAGCTATGAGCCAAGCAAAGCACACGCCGAGGCCGTGGCAGATAGTGCCCTCTGTAGAGGGGTAGTTGCGGCCCAAGTGGTATATCGAGAAAGTCGTTGATTACGTGGAGCCTTTTTATTTTATCTCCGCCAGACGCTCGTCCGCAGTCCTTCGATGCCTTCGGCCAAGGCGCTACGATAGAGCCACAAGTCGCCGCCAGACGCTATGCAGCCCTGGTCAAATGTCCCGATTTCTCGGCTCCAAGATTCCTTCCGTTGTCATTTAGCTTTGTCCTGAGTCGTCGGTATCGCGTTCGGTTCGTCTAGTCTCCGGCATACGCCAAGTACTCTGGGCAACATCTCGCATGACTACCAGTAAACCGGGCCATTGAGCATCGTCAAATTGCCGCAGCGCCTGCATAATGCGTTGGTGAATTTTGTGGCGGCTCGGTCGTCGCAGGCGTATGATGAGCATCCCATGGTGCGACACTGTTCGGTAGCGCGTAAACCCTTTGTCCGTCGTAATCAACAAGCGCTCTTCTCGCTGGGCCATCTCCCACAAGGCGTCATCTTGCATCCCTTCATCTGGGGTACCACGAATATCGCGGACGTCATATCCCATCGCAGGCAAGACTTGGACCGTCATGAGCGGGATGTGCTCATCGACCAAGATCTTCATACCTCACCCGGGAGAACCTCAAGAGGAGCTATTTGTTCTTCGGCCAGTGAGGCTGCATAGTCGAAGCAAGCGAGGATATCTTCCCACGTTAGAGAAGGATATTCTTGAAGTAGATCTTCGACGGTATCCTCGTTGGCGAGCATCCGAAGGATTTGATGTACGGGAAGGCGCGTCCCCTTAATGCAGGCTTGGCCGTGATACACTTGAGGATCAATAGTAATTCGACTGTCCATACTCTCACCTCCTGATTTGTGTTGAGTGGGCTTAACCCAAACGGATAGCGTCTCTGCGATCACCCCCGCCATGCGCTCGTCCGCAGCCCTTCGATGCCTTCGGCCAAGGCGCGGCGATAGAGCCACAAGTCGCCGCCGTACGCTATGCAGCGAAAGCCTCGGCGCAGCATCTCCGTTCCTTCCTCAATGGTATTGACCAAGTAGCCAGCGGCCTTGCCGTGACGCTCGCAGGAATCGACGACGCGGTCGAGGGCGGCGGTGAATTCGGGATGGTCAAACTGCGCGGGAATCCCCAAGAAGTTGCTCAGGTCAAAACCTCCAATCCACAGCACATCAACCCCCTCTACTGCGGCGATGCGATCGACGTTTTCGAGCCCGGGGCGATTTTCGATCTGAGCGATTAGCAGCCCCTCGGTGTTGGCGTGGTCGATCTTGCCGACGATGGAGCCTTCGGCGAAGTGGTCGTGGGCAATTTGAAAGGCTGCGCCGCGCTGGCCAATGGGCGGGTACTTGCCCGACTGTACAATGACCTCGGTCTGCTGCGCGTCGCTAACCATCGGTACCATGACGCCTCGGGCACCCACATCGAGGACGCGGGCGATGAAGTGGTATTGGGTCGCCGGCACCCGCACAAACGGCTCGATGTGGTCGGCGTTGGTGGTGGCGATCAGGTCGCGCACTGTCTCGACGCTCCAGCCGGTGTGCTCCATGTCGTACATAATGAATTCAGCGCCAGCCTCGGCAGAGAGACGGGCAATGCCCGGAGTGCAAAATTCAAAGGTCATGGTGCCGATGACGGTGCCGCCCTCTTTGAGGGTGCGTTTGACTTTGTTGGGTTTCATCCGAGTTGTCCGGCCTCCGTATGCAAGGTCTCGGCGCTGACTATCGAGGCAAGAACCAGCAGGCCGTCGTAGTCGCGGATCTGGTCGGGGCGCAACTCGGTGGTGTTTTCCGCTAGAAATTCCCACTCGACACTTGGGGATTCGTCGAGCAGGTCGAGACCAATATCGCTGAAGCCGAGGGTGCCGTCGTCCTTGAGAAAGTCGCGGGTGACGCCGATGCGAAAGGTTGTAGTCATGGCGACAAACAAGATAGGGCCTGACGGACAGCTATCAAGGGGAGAGGAGGGCTGTATCGGGCAGGTATCACATTGTCTGCGATTAGATACAGAAAAACGACTGCACAACAGCGACCTCGCCAGACAAAAAGGGTGGTTCGCTTTTTGCTTATCCGTTCCTGTTGTTTTACTTTTCACCCTAATCAAGGAGCAGTCCCGTGATGACCTCGGAAACCTCTGAAATAACCACTCGCGACGTATTGCAGCAGATTGACCGCCGCTTAGAGCTAATTGAAGGCGACGTGCGAGTCGTCAGTGAGAAGCTAGATGTGTCGGTTCAGACGCTGCGCGATGAGAATGCCGCGTCGGATAGGAAGCGAGAGGTCTCGTTTCAGACGCTGAATGATAAGATTGACGCGTCGGTTCAGATGCTGCGCGATGAGAATGCTGCGTCGTATCGGAGTCTGAACGAGAAGTGGGATGCGTCGGTTCAGACGCTGGATGGGAAGCGAGAGGCATCGGCTCAGACGCTAAATGATAAGATCGACACGTCGGCTCAGACGCTAAATGACAAGATCGACACGTCGGTTCAGACGCTAAATGACAAAATCGATACGTCGGTTCAGACGCTAAATAAGAAAATCGACACCTATTTCCGCTGGACCATCGGCATCGTACTAGCGAGCTGGTTGTCCACCATGGGCGCAATCCTGTTCAAAGGATCCTTGTAGCCTACCCTTCTCCTAGTTCCTGCGATTGCCCTCGGCCCTCTACCTTCATACCGCCTCGCTAGTCGTGCCGCAGGTCCTCGCGCTCCATCCACAAGCGCAAGATGCGAGGCGATTGCCGCAGATAGTAGAGATAGGGCCGGTCCTGCCAATGCTTTTTGGCGGTGCGCTTGTTGTCGTGGGGGTGCATGTTGTACTTCCCCCGATAATCGACGACGGTCTTCTTGTGGTTGTCGAGGGCGACGGTCAGAATGCGCTGCGGCAGCTTGGCCGGGTAAGTTAGCTGCATCGACCACACCGACCGCTCGCCCTCTGAGCAGCGCCGGGCATACGAGGCGGCGCAGTGGTGCATGACGCGCCCTTCGGCTAGCAGGTCGAGCGTGGTGCGCAGCTCGCGTATTGACCAACGCACGCGCTCGCCCGAGAAAGCGTCTTCTTCCTCCCACTCGAATCCGCGAAAGCCAGACGCCTCCCACGCATCTTCCTCGCCGAGGGCGTAGTCATCGGCGTTGAGGTCGCCGTGCCACTCGTCAACCAAGCGCAGCAGCTTGGTGATGCTACGGCCCTTCATCGAGAAATTCGGCTGAGCCGGTGGCCCCTCAATGGGGTGGCCGTTGGGGCCGGGCAATTGCTGGGGCACGAATTTCTGGTAGTGGATATAATCGACAATTGGGCCGATGTAGGTGGGTTCCAGCATGGGTTGGTTGGCAAAAAAGAGCATCACTGTCTCCCAGAACGGCTCGTCGCGCTGGTAGTCCTTCAGCCGCGTGGATAAAACGGCCCAACTCGTGCCTCCACCCATGCCGGCGAATTGCGCCCAGCGCAGGGCGCGCGAAACCGGCCACTGCCGATTGGCGCTGGGAAAAAGGTGCGCCATGCGCTTGGTCAGCCGCAGCGGTAGGTCGGCCTTGCGGATGTTCTGGCCGATGCCGATGTGCTTGAACCACTCCTGCTCGCGATGCGCTGTCGGAAGGTCTCCTTGGAGAAAGGCGGTGTCCATAAAAGGCGGCACCTCATAGCGGGCTAGTAGATACCGGGTAAGGCTGCGGAACTGCGCCCGAGGGCTGAGGCGGTCGGTGCGCCACTCCTCGACGGGCCGGAGCCAGTCGCCGTAGTGGCGGGCGAGTTGCCCAAGAGCGTCCTCGTAGTTGTTGCCCTCTTCGCGCGTCCGATTGAGGAATCCCGTTTTGAGGCCGAGGAGGTCGGCGCGGCGCTCTATGTGCTCGAGCAGGCGGTAGAGGGCTTGACGGCGCTGGGGGTCTTCGACCGCAGCGAAGAGCGCGACGAGCTTCTGGCTGAGCGGATACATTTCATCTGGAGGGATCTCGCCGCGGAAGGCACGGTCAATGAGGCGGGCGCGTCCCGGGGTGTGGCTGCGGCCGGGGTGCGGCGCGATCGGCCGCAAGGTGTCGGCGGCGAGTTGGCGCTCGATTGCGAGTTGGCTCTCGGTTTTGTCGCGCTGGATCGCCAAGCCGTTTTTGCGGCACCAGATGATATAGTTCGAAAGGGACGGGAAGCCGAGCGTTGCGGCGTAGTGCCGGAGGGCATCGTCAAACGCTGGCCGGGCCAATGCAGTCGTCATGGGCACTTTCCTGAGAAGGGCTAAAAAGTAAAAGGCGCGGAAAGAGTGTAATTATGTCAACGAGAAAATCTCGGAGCGTCCTCGTCCGTTTTGATTTGCTACCGGAGCATCGGCAATGCGCTACGCGCCGATGCGCTCCAAAGCCACGGCCGCGTTGGCACGGGCATAGCGGTCCTCGTCGTCGATGTTTTTGCGCAGGGCGGGCACAGCTTCGGCGGCGGCTGGGCCGATCTTGGCCAGCGAGAGTGCGGCGTTGTGGCGGATCCAGCTCTCGGAATCTCGTAGGCGATGGCGCAGGGCGGGCACGGCATCGGCGGCGGCCGGACCGATATTGCCTAGTGCCTCGACTGCATTGCGCCGGACCCACTCGGCCTCGTCGTCGAGGGCGCGGGTAAGATGGGGCACGGTGTCGGACGCTGTGGTGCCCAAGTCGCCGAGTACATCGGCGGCCGCGGCGCGGAGCCACCAGTCGTTTTCGCCGAGCAGTTCCACCATGTGGGGCACAGTGGGACGGCCAACGGCGGAAAGGGCAAAGACCGCGTCGAGTTGGCTGGGGTTGGTGTGTGCGTTGGCTAGATTGGTTTCAAGACGCGTAGCGGCCTCGCCGCGCAGCGCGTTCAAGAGAACGGGCATTGCTTCCTCGCCGCGGGCGGCCAAGGCATATACGGCGCGTAGTCGCTCGGCTTCGGCTTCGGCGTCTAGAGCCTGACGCAATTCGTCGAGCGAAACCGCTGTAGGAGCTGCGGTGTCATCGGTGCCGCGCATCCAGTCCCAAGCGCGACGACACAGTTCGGCGGGAGGACCGGTGCCTTCGGCTTGCCAAGTGCCGTCGCGATAGTCCCACGAGGGTATCTGCGGCTCGCCCATGCGGGTGAAAAGAAATTTGACCATGAAGCGGTCGCGGTCGCTGGCGTTTGGCATGGCGCGGTGCCAGAGGTCGTAGTGGACGATGGTCACCGTTCCGGCCCGGCCGCATAGAGGCTGCTCTTCCCGCCCGTAGGCTTGTTTCGATGAATTGTAGTACTGGGTGGCTGGCAAGATCGCGGTCGGCCCCATGTCCAAGCTGACGTCCTGCGGATAGTAGAAGGCCATAGTCCAGCGGGTGCGGTGATGGCGGACGTTCTGGTCGTTTTCGTAGCTGTCTTGGTGCATGCCTTGGCCTTTGGACCCGCTGGGATTGTGGTGGCAGTGGCGGTGTGGGTGGATGAGGTAGGAGGGGCCGAGGAGGCTCTGGAGAGCACCGTCAACGGCGGGGTCGCGGAGAATTTGGTACAGGTCCGGGACTTTGGGGAGGATGTCGTTGCCGGGATTGCCTTCGGTGGCGAAGAGGGTTTCGATTTGGCGGTGGATATTTTGGTGGACCGCGGATGGGTGAGCGGTCTGCACGGAGACATAGCCATTGGTCAAGTAGGCTTGGACTTGGGCGTCGGTTAGGAGGATGGGTGCGGACATGAGGCCGGCCTTTTTGCTGTAGAGAAGGATCAAGGTGCTGGTAAAGAATAACGACAATTGGCTATACGGATAGCAAGCGACGCTGTCTCAAGTCAGTTAGTACCACAACTTGACGCGGCGGTTTTAATTCTACATAGAGAGCGGCACAAAAACTAGCTGCTTCCCGTGCAAAGGAGGGATTGTGTCGGGTCTGGATTACGCGCTGATGGCGCTCTACATGCTCTTTTTGGTGGGGATGGGATTGTACTATAGGAGATTCGCCCAACAGAGCATGGAAAATTACTTCCTCGGTGGGCGCAAGATGAAGGGATGGATGAGCGGCACCAGCTATGCGGTCACCTGCATGAACGCCGACGTAGCGCCAGCGTACTGCGGCATGACGGTCATCACCGGGACCTTTATCTGCTGGTGGTATTTGAGCCGCTTCGGGCTGGCGCTGATGATCGGTGGGCTGCTCTTTGCCGTATGCTGGCGGCGGTTGAAAATTTTTACCTCACCGGAATTTTACGAGCTCCGCTTTGGTGGTGCGGCCGCGCCGACGATGCGCGCTTGGGTCTCAATGCGCAGCGCCTTTGTCGCAGTGGTAGCTTGGACTGGGGCGGGGCTTTTGGGGCTGACGAAAGTGTCTGAGGCGCTCTTGGGCTGGTCGCGCTTTGAGACCTTCCTGCTGGTTATTCCGATCATCTTGATCTATGTGGTGCTCTCCGGCTACATGGGCGTGGTGATGTCGGATTTGATTCAGACCGCGATCATGATCGGGTCCTCACTGGTGCTGATGGGCCTAGTCTGGGCCGACTTTGGCGGGCCGACAGGGCTCTATCAGGCGCTGGTCTCGCAGTTTGGGGAAGGGGTCGTTAGCTGGCATCCGCCGATGAGTCACGAACTTTTGGGGGTGGTGGGGATTATCGCGTGGACGATGGGCACCGCGATCGGCTATGGCGGCGACGTGGCCCCGATGGCCGGAGCGATGGAAGGCCAACGGCTGCTGTCGTGTCGCAACAGCCGCGAGGCGACGCGGATGTACGTCTGGACCGAGATCGTGCTTTTCCTAATGCTGGCGGTGCTGACCCTGCCGGCTCTGGGAGCGATGGTCAAATGGCCGGGCCTGTACGACGGCAGCATGGACAAGGAACTAGCCTACGGTCTCTTGCTGGGCCACTACCTGCCTTCAGGTCTTCTGGGACTGGCGCTGGTGGCGATGTTCGCGTCAATCATGTCCACGGTGGATTCCAACATGAACTTCGGGGCCCAAGTCTTTATCAACGACGTGTATCGGCGCTTTATCAAACGCGGCGCTGAGATGGCCCACTACATGGGCGTCGGTCGGGTGGTGATGCTGGCGATCATGGGCCTCTCACTGGCGGTCGCGCTACAAGCCGAGAACGTCATCGACATCGCGGTTTTCATGCTCGGGCTTTCCTCGGCTGAACTGACGGCCAATTGGGGCCAGTGGTGGTGGTGGCGCTTTAACGGCAAGGCGCGATTGGCCGCCTCTTTCGGCGGGCCGGTGGTCTTTCTCTTGAACAAGTACGTGGTTTTCGTCCATTTGATCGACGCGGGACAGGATGCGGCGTATGTGGTGGTACTCTCGTCGATTGCCGCGACGTGCCTGCTCTGGATCGCGGTGGCGCTTTGCACCCAGCCAGAGCCAGAGGAAAAGCTCTTGGCCTTCTACAAAGAAGCGCGGCCGATGGGATGGTGGGGGCCGATCGCGCAAAAGGCGGGTGTTGAGACCGGTGGCGGCGCACCGATTATGCACGGCCTAGGTCTTGCCCTGCTTGGTGCGGTGGCGGTGGGAGGGGGCATTATCGGGTTTTCGGGGTTTTACGTGGGGCGCTGGACTGTGGCGTTGGTCGGCGGGTTAGTGGCTCTAGTGTTGGGGGTAGCGTTGCGAGGGGCGTACACTCGATATATGCGCCGAGTAGGTGCGGATGAGGAGTAACGAGATAGGTAGTTACTGCGACGTGACCTAGGCCGACAGTAGCCGCGCCTAGAGTACAAAGGGCACTTCCGCTTGAATTCCCACTCGACGCGGGAGAAAGATAGCATGAGTCGCTGTGACGCCCTACCCCTTGACGGCCTGCGCCTGGGACTCACTCGACGATTCGCTTCAGCACCTCTTGTTCAAGTGCTGACAGCGTCTCGTAGAAGCTGCGCCGCACGGGATTGTGATGCCTGAGACTGATCATCCTATACCAGGCTCTTTCAAAAGAAAACACTGCGACGGGACGGGGAGTATCGGTCGTATTGGGCGTGCCGCGATGTAGGCACCGAGGATCGCGGATCAACACGTCGCCGACCTTCAACAGCAACTTGCGTAACGGCACATCGCCCCTCTTGATTCTCTCTAGGGCTTCTGGACGCGGCAGCAGATGTGTGCCGTCGGCCACCTTGAAGGGACCGTTGTCCTCGCTCACATCGACCATGGCAAAGTTCACCGTGATGATGGCCGGTGGCGGCACATGCCCAGGCTCCTCGGGAAACAGCGGCGGCACATCGCCGTGCCATTCCTGGTACACACTGCCTTTGGCCGGCGTGTCCGTTGCGTACTGGACCATCTCGGCATCATCTCCGAGTAGTCGCCTGACAATGGCGATGATGCTGGGATCGCCGTGAATGCCGGACTGATAAAAAGGAGATTCAAAAGGCAACTGTATATAGTGCCGCATTGGACCCCGGTTGGGCGCGGTGCGGATTTCGTCGAGGTGGTCCTCGTACACGGGCGCAAAGGCCGCGGCAACTGCTGCTACCGCGTCCAGAGGTAGGTGTTGTTCGAGAACAGTGTAGCCGATTTGGCGCACCCAGGCCGCGTGCTCTGCGATCTGCTCTTCGCTCATTTGTATGTTGCCAAATCCGTTCAGAAGGGCCAATCTGAACGGTATGCGTGCGGGGCGCGTCGTCCGTCATTGGGTGAGCAGGCCCCTCGTGCCCGCTGCACCGTGCGGGAGTAAGACACCCCTCACGCTTAGTTGTC
>JAJDUT010000134.1 GCA_022826515.1 Candidatus Latescibacterota bacterium | reverse complement strand
GGTGCTTTTCTTTATCCCACACACTGCCCATTCCGCCGCTACCACCAACGGTTGGGGCGATTCGCCAACCGCCCCTACTGCATCCACCAATCGCCCCCGACCTGTCGGGGACACCTCAAAGGAGACTTCAGATGCGTTCCTTTCGTTCGATGAAGTACCAAATCCTCGCAGCAGTAGCCCTGCTCCTCAGCGGCCCCTACATCGCCGCAGCCGCAGACCCGGCCGACCAACCCCAGTGGAGCGAGTCCGTCCCTGTCGATGAAGAAAGATACCCGGGCGAGCGCGTAGAGGCGTATATTGTCGATGGCTTGCTCCACGCCCGTCGCCTCGACCAAGACGACACCCCCCCCTTTGGCACCTCATTCTCGCCGAAGCTGATCCGCAACAACCCCCTACGCTCGAACACCTAGGCATTGCCATCGAAGTGCGCCACGCCAACGGCTCGTACTTCGTCCGCGACGACTTTGGCTACACCTCCTTGGCCGCCCATCGGCAAAAACTGATGCCGCAGGCATTCACTAGTCTCGACACCACCATTCGCCAGAACGGTATTGACCGAAGCGCACGCACTCTGACTAGGAGGCGTACGAGTTTACCCACTCCGGCTGAGCTCCAGCAAGTGCCGCCGGAAGCATTCGCCAGCGTTGACTCCACTGCTCTGGCGAATCTGGTCCAACAATTGGGGCCGGAGGCGTTTGTCAGCCTCGACGCGGCCACTTTGGCTGTGATCAAAAAACGGGTGCCGGAGGCATTCGCCAATCCCGACACCACCCTCCGCCAGAGCATCATTGACCAGAGCCCACCCACTCCGGCTTCGCAACGCGGCATCACCAAATGGGAGAAACACGGGCAGCTCTGGATAGCCTTGGGACCGGATGCGACGGACAGTTGGGATACGCTCATCCGCCTAACTCCGACGGTGTTGGTGTCGGAAAGGCCGCGCTTCGGTATGAACGGCAGCGGGGTTTTGTGCGCTGGGATGACGCCCAACTCTTGGATAGTGGCGATGTGTTAATAGTCGATTATATCACCCCTGTCGAAGCGGACCGTACGCAGAAAAATCACAGACTGGTCCGAGGTGCCGTACCCTTCAATATCGAAGCCCAGCGCTGGCCCAACCCCATCGAGAACGGCGACCGCATAGGCTGGTTCCTAGGCCAAGTGGTACTGCTACACTTTTGGGCCACTTGGTCGCCCGAATCCGTTGAGCAACTCGCCCACTACGACGAGTTATACAAAAAACACAAAGACGAGGGCCTCGTCGTCATTGCCATCCACAGTGCCGAGGAGGCCGACGATGTGGACGCCTTTATCGCCGAACGCGGCTATACGTTGCCCATAGCGGTAGATGAAGGCGCGAATGCGCAGCGCTACGGCGTCTGGAGTTTCCCCCAATCCGTCCTCCTAGACCGCAACTGCCGGCTGGCTTGGATCAGCCAAGACGGCGAAGCGCCGAGCCAAGCCCAACTGAATTACCTGCTCGACGACGCGTTTCCGACCCACTAACCCCTAGCGAGAGGTTTTTACCATGACTTATGCTAAAATTCTCTACACCGGCCTCGTCGCCGGACTAATCGCCGCCGCCGAAGCCACCGCGACTCCTGCTTAGCGCGACTCGGTTGACCTACCCGCCTCAATCGGCGGTTCCGTGCAGGCGCAACTGCGTCAGGGCTGGCTGCACGCTTGGCGCGTGGATGCCGACGGCCAAGAACTGTGGCATACCATCCTCGGCCGAGTGGATCAACCGGGCCGGGTTGGCCGGGTTGAAAAGACGACCCCCTTTACCGTGGTCGTCTCTCACCCAGACGGCCAGACGTATGTTCGGGACGATCTTAACCGGAACCGTCTGTCAGGGCACCGCCAAGCATTGGTGGACGAGCCTTTTCCCGGCCTAGAAACCTCGGCGGTTCAGGCCCAATCCACGTACCAATCTGCCGCAGAACCGTCCACCCACTTGACCCGCTGGCAGCGCGACCGCTGGGTCTGGGCCGGTGCTGGCCCCTCGGACGCCTCATTTCACACCGTCGTCCGCCTCGCTCCCATCCTGACCGTTCCCCAGCGCCAAACCTTGGAAAAACCCACAGCCGATCAGGCAATCCTCCAATGGGACCGCACCGAATTCACCGACGACGGCCAAACCTTTTCCGTCCGCTACATCAGTCCTAGAGAAAAGGAAGTCATGCACCAGCGGCACGCTGTGGAGAAGGGGGCCGTGCCCTTTGAAATGGACATTGAGCGCTGGCTACAGCCCGTCGCCGGCCATGAGGGCTTGAACAGTCTGGCGCAGCTACAGGGCAAGGTAGTGCTGCTCGACTTTTGGGCTACATGGTGCAATCCCTGCATCGCAAAAATGCCCTATCTCGCCGAGATGTACGAGCGCTATCGGGATCAGGGCTTTGTCGTCATTTCCCTGCATTCGGCGTGGCGGGCCAACGATCTAGATGACTTTGTCGGCCAGCATGATTACGCATTCCCCATTGCCCTCGACACCGGCGAGACCTTCCGGCGCTACGGTATCGAGCCAGGAGGACCCATCCCCCACTACATCCTGATCGACCGGGATAACCGCATCGCCCTTGTGAACGATCTGCCTACTGAAGAGCAAATCAAGGCGCAGCTAAAGGCTGGTAGCTAAATTTTGCCATAACGTAGGGGCGATTTGCGAATCGCCCCTACCATTCCATTGTCGCTTAGGATTTGTCGTGCGTCTTAACGACACTTTGCCGAAAGGAGTTAATTATGCCCCTGATGACATTACCAGAGGCCGAAAAGCGGCAAATTTTGGCGGCCCTCCAAGCCACCAACTGGCGGATCTATGGCCCGAGGGGGGCAGCTCGTTTGTTGGGCATCGGCCCAGAGAAACTGCGGTATCGGATGCGCAAGTACGGGCTAAAACGACCAAAAGCTACTTCGTAAATGCCAGCCCGACCGCTTCGATTTCTTTGAGCCTGCACGAACGATCTGTGGCCGAAATGATACCATCACTCTCTGTCAAGGGCCGCGTAGGTTGCGCAACATCACCAACCTCTGTTGTCCGCTGGCGTACACCTGCTGTCCGCTCGCGTACAGTAGAAAGATCATCAAAACGACGGATACTGACGGCGTTTGAGAGACAGATAAAAATTATCCTACTTTTTACAACATATTATTTAACAAGGATTTAGATAGAATAATAGGCGCGATTGGCAGCCGTTAGCTCCCTCCATTGGCACGATAATTGCGGTAGTGCTTACTGAAGCAATAACCCGCACTCTTCCACAAGGAGGGCATCATGCAACCCTTAGCCATTCGCATCCTATCTCTCGCGCTGATCGCCGTCTCCAGCGCCGCAGCC
>JAJDUT010000117.1 GCA_022826515.1 Candidatus Latescibacterota bacterium | reverse complement strand
GGCATTCGTAACAGCCGCGCTCTGGTTTTTCAGCACGCCCTGATAGCGGCTTTGCTCAACTACGACGCGCGTCCCCATATCCGTAAACTCGTAGTAGATGTCCGGATCTGAGTCGATTCCGGTGCGCGCTTCGACCTCGATCTGCACGTTGGCGTCTGGGGCTTCCTCGGCCACGCCGTTGACTAGGCGCATGGGCGTAGCCTTCCAGAACAGCCGACCGAAGTTGACGACTGTGCCGAGGTCAAAAATGAGCGTCTTGTACGTGGCCCGCTTGGGGATTCCCTCTCCCCAGAGGAAAAACTCGGCCACCGTCCCCTTGCGCGCCGTGCCCGAATGCCCAGACGACTGATTCGTCGCCTCGTCGAGGATCGAATTCTTGCGCTTGTAGCGCACGTAGCGCACGTATTGCAAGGGAAAATCCGCGGCTATCTTGGGGACCACGTTCTCGCGCGCCTCGACGATGACTTCCCCAATGGGATTGGACGTGTTCAGCACATCGTTGTTGGTGTCTGGGGCTATCGACACCTCAAAGGCCGGGATGGAGTCTTCTTCTAGCGGGGTCCCGTCCGAGCGGAAAAACCCCTTGTCCGGCGTGCTCATGGCAAAGCGGAACAGCGGTACCGGCACCCCTAGGTCAATGGTGTAGTACTCGCTGTTAATGCTGTTGCTGGTCACCGGATTGTACGTCTTGCCGCTGCCGTCGATGAGGTTGAGCGCGTTGTCAACCGTCGATGAGGTGCCGCAGCAACCCTTCCAAGCGCGGGGCCGCTCGCCATCGACAAAACCTAGCTCGTCCGGAGCCTTTTTCGGCGACCAATTTTCGAGCAGAGGAAAGACCGTCGTATCCGAACTCACCAGCACTGGCTGGATCGAGTTATTCGGTCCGGTAAAGTCAATCATTACCTGGGCCGAGTCGCTATCGGCCCAGCGAAGGCCGCTGCCGCCGATCTGCCACAAAGAAATGTCCGCGGCCGCGGCCGTAGCTGATGCTGCGGCAAGGAACCAAAGCCAAAAATTCGCTAGACGTTTCATGGTTTTACTCTCCCGATATACTAGATAGATATAGTATAATAAAATTTACGGAAGCGGCGCTGTTTTCTTTTTATGAAGGCTTGACCAGCGCGTACTTTTCGAGCGCGTCGTCGTTAATGCCCCATGTATCGCGCCATTTGTCGCGCAACTGCAAGTTGAGGGTGCGCAATTCGCGCTGCTGTTTTTCTTGGCGGGCCAAGTAGTGGGCCTTCTGTTGGACCAAGTTGTATTCCTGCACTCGCTTGGGCCGGCGCTGCAAGACCTTGAAGATTGAAAAAGCCCGTTCCAAAGGCTGAGGATCGCGCAGAGAAGCCGGCAAGGGATCGACTAGTTCAATCGGACCTTGCAACTCCCTTTCGGGCGCGGATACCGCCGCGTCCATCAGCTCCTTGTACACGATCTTTTCAAATGCGCGCAGCGCGTAGAGGCCGCCGTTTTCGTCCGCATCGCGGCGGATGCTGTGCTTGGTTGCCAACGCGGCCATATCGGCCCCGTTGCGAATTTGCTCCAGCAGCTCTTGGGCGAGCGACTCGTCGGCGACCATGATTTCTTGGACGATGATTTCCTCTGGTGCCCAGAACATCTCTGGATGCGCCTCGTAGTGGGCGCGCGCTTCCTCTTCGCTCACCGCTAAGGCGTCTTCGAGCAGTTCTTCCCACAGCCCTTGCAGCAGCAGTCGCTCCTTTTCGGCTGTCACCTTCTCCTGCACCTCGGGCCGCTCGGCGTATCCTCCGCGCTCGGCCGCCAAGCCCAACAGCAGGTCAGGTGCTCCACGGCGGCGGATGCGGTCGTCGAGCACGGCGCTGTCGATTTGGGCGCGGCCCAGCCGCGTATTGTGCAACAAGTTGCTGCCCTGCTGCACGGTGATAACGCCGCCCTCGTACTCGTAAAGCGGAGCGGCCCACTCCTCGGGCGCAAGCTGCGGCGCACCAGGCTGTTGGTTCCAAGCCGCGACAAAGCGCCGCACCTGCTCCTCCGCCGGGCGCAAGCCGCTCTCGACGACCAGCTTATCGATGTGATCGCTGCGCAAGTTCTCGATTTTTTCGAGAAAAGTCGCCCGCTGAATCACCGTGCGATACTTCTCAAAAGGCACCAACTTCTTATCTACTACCTTGGCGATTTCCCAGCCTTGGGGCGTGCGAAAGGGCTGGCTAACCTCGCCTACGTCCAACGAGAACACGCGCTCGTACACTCGGTCTGAGACCCGGTCGAAGGCATAGTACGAATCAAACCGGCCCCCCTCGGCCGCCGTCGCCTCGTCCAGCGAGTGCTTGCGCGCCATGTCCTCAAAAGTAGCCCGGCCAGATTCGATCTCCGCGTAGATGGAATCGGCGCGAGCGCGGCTGTCGAGCAAGATGTGCGCCCCGCGCACGGCGTGGCGGGCTGGATGCGCGGCAAAATTGGCTCGCAACTCGTCTTCGGAAATCTCGATTTGCAGACCGACTTGCTCGCGCAGATAGGCTTCGATCATGGCCTTGTGCTGGGCGAGTTCCACAGCCTTGATCCATTCGGGGTTTCTGTCCAGGTCTCGTGCGTACGCCTCGCGCACCATGAGCTTGATGTCGATCAAACTGATCAGGTGCTCGCGATGCTTTTCCACGCCTTGGGCCAAAGAGCGGTGCTGCGGTTGGATCCGGGCTTCGTAGCGGCGGAATTCGCGTTCGTCAATTAGGTCGTCGCCAACTTGGGCCAAGGCGGTACCAATCACCACTAAACCACCCCCCTCGGCGACCGGAGCCTCTGGCTCTTGGGCACAACAAAAAAGGAATGCGCAGGCTGCAAGCCCTACCCATTTTCTCGCGTTATTGGTCATCTTTCTGCTTTCTAAGCAAGGCGTCGGCCATGCGTTTGTGTTCTTCACTTTTGGCAATCTGCCCCAGCCGCTTGTAGGCTTCGGCCAAGGCTTGGTGAGCACCGAGCCAGTTTTCGTCGAGCGCGAGCGCACGGTTGAGCATGGCAATGGCCTCATCCGTGCGCTGCTGATTCAAATAGACCTGCCCGAGCGCGGCAAAGGCGGCCACATGCTCGGGGTCTTGTTCAATGATCTGCTGATAGGCCGCTGCCGCTTGATCGAAATGCCCGGTGCGCAAGTAGATGTTGCCCATGTTGTTCAGTGCCCGCACGTGGCCGGGATGGAGCCGCACGGCTTGGGCGTAGTGCGGCAGAGCCACGCCGGTAAACCCCAAGCGGTTGTATATAAAACCTAAGCTGTAATGGGCGTCGGCGTCGTCTGGATCGCTGCGCAGTTGCTCGCGATAACGCTGGATATCCCCCTCGACCTGCTTGACCTTCTCGTAGGCGGCGAGGGATTTTTCGCCGGCTGTCTCGCGGCCCTGCCGCAGGTGAATCTGGCCCAGCAGACGGAAGGACTCGGCCAGCCCAGGTTCGATTAGGATAGTCCGGCGGAAGCGCTCGGCCGCAGCCGCAAGATCGTTTTGGCCCATCTGGATCCTCCCCAATTGCAGATGCGCCTCCGCATAGGTGGTGTCGGCTGCCAGCGTGCGCTCAAAGTACTCGACGGCCCCCTCGTCGTCGCCCTCTTGGAGCTTGATCTCCCCCATCGCGTAGAGCGCACGCGCGTTTTTCGGCGCGGCCACCAAGACCTGTTGCAGGGTTTCGCTGGCATCTGCATAGCGGCCCAAACTGGCGTACACCAGCCCAAGGTTAAAGCGGGTGTGGAGATGTTCAGGCCGCAGCGCCAAGGCGCGCTCGTATTCGTGCGCGGCGTCGCCCAACCGCCCCTGCTTGCTGTACACCGCCGCTTTGTTGCGCCGCGCTGGCGCATACGTCGAATCCAAGGCCAAGGCCGCGGCAAACGCAGCGTGGGCTTCGTCGTAGCGGCTCAGCTTCAGATGCACATTGCCCAAGGCGACGAGCCATTCAGGCTGATCGGATTCGAGGGCCACGGCCATTTCGTAGAATTGAACCGCCTCTTCGGGCTGGCCCAAGGCCAAGTGGATCCGGCCCAGCGTGGCCAGCACCTCGCCCGACTGCGGATGGCGCTTCCGCGCCTCCCCGTACACCTCAAGCGCGTCCGCGTAGCGCTTTTGACGCAACAGGGCGCGCCCGATCAGCAGCGGGTCCTCAACCGGAGGAGGCTGCACTGCGGGCTTGGCGGGCGGAACTTCCGGCTCGGTTTCGCAGCCGGCTACCAGTGCGACGCCCAGAGCGAATGAAAGCCATTTAATCACCGACTAGTATCCTCCTCTATGGCCACGTATTGCCGCTCGGGCAGATTCTCTACTACTTGGACGGCACCGGATGGCCAGCGAATCTCAACCCGCTCGGCGACCTCGACATCCCCAAGGCCAAAGAGCACGCGAGGGTCGTTCGACGACAGATAGCTCGCGTTGCGGCGAACCTCGCGCACGAGGGTGCGGCCGCCGGTCGTCAGCGCGACCCGCGCCCCAATGGCGTCGCGATTGCTCGTCGCGCCCCGCAGCCTAAGCCCCAACCACCTCCCGCCATCTGCGTCGTTGCGCAACAGGGCTGGCCGCTCGTTGGAGTTGTTCACCGCAATATCCAAGTCGCCATCGCTGTCGATGTCGCCGAACGCAGCCCCGCGACTGACCTGTACCAGCGCGAGGCCCGGACCGCGGTCGCTACGATCAACAAAAATACCCTCGCCGACATTTTCAAGTAGCTGATTGCGCTGCGCGTACGCCGCCGCTCGATCGACCTTTTCCACGTTGTCGTACACGTGGCCATTGGCGACAAACAAGTCGAGGTCACCGTCGTTGTCGTAGTCGAAAAACCCCGTGCCGAACCCGAGAAAGGCCATACTGGCACGGGTGATGCCCGACGCCACGGTCGCGTCGACAAAGAACCCCCCACCCAAGTTGCTGTACAGGGTGTTGCTCTCCCACTGGAAGTTGGTCACGAATAAATCCAGGTCGCCATCGCCGTCTGCATCGGCCATGTCAACGCCCATCCCGGCCTCAGCGACCCCTTCGCCGTTGAGGCTGGTGCCGCTGGCAAGACCTCGATTGACAAAGCGCGTGCCGTCGTTGCGATAGAGCATATTGGGCACGAGATCGTTGGCCAAGTACAGATCGGGATCGCCGTCTTGATCGTAGTCGCCAAAGACGACTCCTAACTCTTTGCCGGCCGTGCTGGCGAGGCCGAAGGCTGCAGTGCGGTCGGCAAAGGCCCAACCTCTGGCGCGCCCCTCGTTGATATAGAGGCGGTCGACTTGGCCGTCGAACTTGCGCGGGTCGCAGTAGAGCCGCTCCTCGCTATTGCCGATCCGGCACACGAGCGGATCTTCGGTCGGATAGTCGAGGTAGTTGCCGACGAATAGGTCCAAATCCCCGTCGAGATCCACATCGGCAAAGGCCGCGCTCGTCCCCCATCCCGGGCAACCCACGTCGGCTGTAGCTGTAACGTCGGCAAAGCGACCCTCTCCGCGATTGTGGAAGAGTACGTTGGGCCCAAAATTGGTAACGTAGAGGTCGGCCCGGCCGTCGTTGTCGTAATCGCCAACGACCGCGCCCATGCCGTAGCCGCGATTGCCGACGCCAGCCCGCGCCGTCTGTTCTGAGAAGCGGCCCGCACCTTCATTGCGAAAAAGCGCGTTGGCCGCTTCAGGCTCGCTTGATAGCCGGGGTAACCGCCCGGCGTTGACCAAGTAGAGGTCGAGCGCACCATCGCCGTCGAAATCCAAAAACGCGGCCCCAGAGCCATAGGTTTCGGGCAAATAGCGTGCGCCGGTCGCGCCGCTGCGGTGGACGAAATCGACCCCCGCCGATTGCGCGATATCGACAAAGCGCGATTCTGCCGCCGCACTGCAACAAAGCAGTAGGACCATTCCGTAACGCGCCTTCACGGCCTCAGCCTCGGCACGGGTCCAAATCCCTCGGCAACGAGGCCCGCGCCGCGCTGGATGGTGATCAGCCGATTGCCCGCCACCCCGTCGAGGCGCTCTTCCACTCCATCGGGCCAGCGCACCACGAGGTAATCGGCCTCAGTCGCCGCTCCCAAGCCGAAGTGCAGCCGCAGATCGTCCTGCGACAGGTAGCTCGTGCCGGCGCGCACCTCCCGCATCTGCACCGCTCCATCCACCGAGACTGAGACTCGCGCACCAATGGCGTCTGTATTGCCCCCATCGCCGAGCAGTCTCACCATCAGATAGTTGTGGCGATTGCCCCCGTCGTTGCGCAGTACAGTCGGTGTGTCGTCGATATTGACTATCACAATGTCCAAGTCGCCGTCATTGTCCAAATCGCCGAAGGCCGAGCCGCGGCTCGACTTTTCCACCGCTAGGCCCGGACCCGAGGCTGCACCGACCTCGATAAATGCGCCGTCGCGATTCTCAAACAGGTGGTTGCGCTGGGCGTAGCGGGTCCCTAAATCACGGCGGTCAACAGCCGGGTACACGTGGCCGTTGGCGACGAATAGGTCGTCATCACCGTCGTTGTCGCAATCGAAAAAACCCGTGCCCCACCCCAAGGAGCTGATGCTCGCACGGCCTAGGGTCGAACTGAAACTAGCGTCGGTGAAAAACCCCCGGCCATTGTTCTCGTAGAGCGAGTTGTTGTCGTGCGAGAAATTGGTAACGAAGAGGTCGAAATCGCCGTCTTGATCGTAGTCGCCGCCCGCCAAACCCATGCCACCCTGTTCGCGACCGTCCTCGCTGTACGCGGTCGCCGACAGGAGCGATACGTCCGCAAATCCGCCTTGGTCGTTGCGGTACAGTACATTCGGCGTCGAATCATTGGCAATGTAAATGTCCAAGTCGCCGTCCTCGTCCCAGTCACCGGCCAGCGCGGCAAAACCATAGTACTCGTAGTCGGCAATGCCAAAAGCCTCACTGGCCTCGGTAAAAGTCCAACCCGCACTCGGGCCGTCGTTGCGGTAGAATTGATCCCGCTCGCCCGGCATCCCGCGCGGGCCGCAGAATACGTCTATCCCGCGCCAGGTACAATAGCTCGGATCGACTGGACGAAAGGCCGGGTCAAAGTCGATGTAATTAGCCAAGTAAAAGTCCAAGTCGCCGTCGAGGTCGTAGTCGCCAAAGGCTGCCGACGAGCTCCAGCCGCTAAAGTCCACGCCCTGCTCGGCCGCCACATCGACAAACGTGCCATCGCCCTCGTTTTCGTACAGGGCATTGGGACCGTAGTTTGCCAAGTACAGATCGGGCCATCCATCGGCGTTGTAGTCAGCCGCCGTAGCCCCCATACCCCAGCCTACGTGGGCGACGCCAGCTTCTCGGCCCACGCCGGTAAAGCGCCAAGCGCCGTCATTGCGGTACAGCTCGGCGCGGGGTTCGCGGCCCGGGGCGTATCCGGCGATACGCGAGCCGTTGACGATAAAAATGTCCACGTCTCCGTCTAGGTCGTAGTCTAAAAGGGCCGTCCCGCCCGTGTTGCATTCGATGATGTGCTCTTTTTGCGGCGTCCCAGATACTGTGCGCAATTGGACCCCCACTTCAGCAGCTACATCGACGAAACTAGGCCGCGTCTCCTCGCTTTCACACCCTGCCAATGCCCAAATAGCGACTAGTACAAACCACATTTACTGTTGCGCCCTCAAGGCTGTGGCCTCGGCGCGAGCCGCACGGCCTTCTGCTACGTGGCCCTGCTGGATCAACGCAGTCCCCAAGCCGTCGAGGGCTGAGACCATGCTCTCGTCGAGAGACAAGGCGCGGCGAAACGCGGAGACAGCCTCCGCGTACTCGCCGAGCGCCAAGCTGTTGTTGCCTATGTTTTCAAAGGCCAACGCGTAGTCGGGCTTGTGGCGGACCGCGCGTAGCAAAAAGGGCCGAGCAGCCGCGTGTTGCTCTTGCCGCGAATAGATCACCCCGATGTTGTGGCTGGCCTCCGCGTACGTGGAATCGAGCGCCAAGGCCGCCTCAAACTGTTCGAGTGCTGCCGTCAACTCCTTCCTGCGCAAATAAACCAGCCCCAAGTTGAAATGCGTGGCCGCCTGCTTGTTGGTCGCCAGCGGCACGGCCTGGCGATAGAGCAAGCGGCGGTAGTGATCCTCGTCCATCGTCGCGCTACTCAACTGCTGGAAAAGCTCGATCATCCGCGCTCCCTCGGCGTCGTGGCCCGTGCGCGCATAGAGCGTGCCCAAGCTGTAATAGGCCGAGGTGTAACCCGGATCTGCGGCAATGGTCTGCTCCATCGCCGCCATGGCCCGCTGATCGTCCTGTAAGCGCAAGTACACCAACGCCAAGTAATAGTGGGCGTGCGCTAAGTCAGGGTCGAGTTCAGTAGCCTTCAGCAGCGCGGTCTTGGCGTTTTCATTGTCGCCGCATGAGCACAGCACAAAGCCCAACACGAAGTGCCCATAGCCACTCTGCCCGGCCAGTTGCAGCCCCTCTTCGACCGTTGCAAGCGCCTTTTCATATCCGTCACCGCGCTCGTTGTACAGCAGCGCCAAAGCCCAGTACACCTCGGCAAAAGCCGGTGATTTTTCAAGCGCGCGCTGAAAGGCAGCGATGGCCTCGCTCTTGCGGTGCTCTTTGGCTAGGGCAATCCCGAGATAGTAGTGAACATCCGCGTCGTCGGGCGCAATCGCAACCAGTTCGGACAGCACCTCAACGGCGCGGCGCGTGCGGTCCTTTTGCAGGTAGAGCCATCCCAAGACCAACAGCACCTCTGGGTCGGTGGGGTTTTGCTCGTAGGCGCGTTGGTAGAATGCAAGGGACTGGGGCGTGGCAGGCTTTTTGAGGACGTGGCGTTCCAAGGTGCCACAGCCGATCCCTCCGAGAAGGACAACCAGCCCTATCCACGCCACGGCAAGACGCATGTCCATTTGTTAGGCAGTAAAGCGCCCGGCATCTCCACTAGAGAACGCCGGGCGCTTTGGATCCACAGAGAAATAGTGCAGCCCCTAATCCTGGAGGCCGGCGAAAACCCGAATAAAGAGTAGAGAGTTGGTTTCGGTCGCCTCGGCAAAGGCCCGGCGCTCCCAGCGAAAGCCCGTATTCATGGTCAAGGAATAACCCAGATACGCCGATCTGTTGGAAAGCTGTAAGGCCAACACCGAACCCGTGAAGTCATCGACATATCCAGGCGGCAAGATCTCTGGGCGCTCTTCAAGATTGCGGAAGAGATTGAGCTCGACGCCGTATTCGATAAAGGTCCCGGGCAGGAGAAAGTACTTCGAGGTCAGCATGTAAAACTGCGACCACTCGGTGATATCGAGGTCGGTGCTAAAGGTTGGGTTGATCTTGCGATACACGCTTTTGTAGCGCGGCCAGAAAGACAGGTTGTCGGTAATCGGCAGCGGATAATCAACCTTGTTGATCGCGCCAAAAAAGAGGCGATTGTCTTTGACCTCGGCCTGCTCGCCGCGCTGACTAAACCAGTCGTATTTCACCTTGTTGTAGATATTCAGGTTTTTAAGGCGCAGATAATCAAACGTCAGATAGCCAGTCCAAACGAAGGTGTCTTGGGCGATCAGTGGGTCAATGGTTTCGCGAAATCCGTCTGGATCGACCCATTGGATCACATCGTCTTCGATATCGTCTTGGACCGAGCGAGCGTATTGGAAAGCCCGAGCCTCAATGCCCGGCCATTTCCACTCGCCCGTGACTACCGCATAGCTCATTTGCGCACTGCGCTTGGAACTGATCTCGTCGGCCGTGGAGTAGCCCACCGTCGCCTTGATGGCTTCGGTCAAGTAAACGCCCCCGTACACGTTGTAGCCATCGCGGTCGTGTCGGTAGGGATAGTCGGCGAACGTATCGTTCTCAAAGCGATCGATGACGTTGTTGTTATTCATGTCAACGCCAAAGAGGAACTCAGGTGGATCGACGTTGTAGCGCAGGAATGGCTCGGCGAAATCCGGCTGGCTGTTGTCGTTTTGGTTAAAGTCCGAGATAAAGTCCGAGTTCTCGTCGTACCCAGGGAAGACCTGCGGGTCGGCTTGGCCACCGGTGCCAAAAGGCGATTCGCCAAAGGCGTTGTCGCCGTTTTGCCACAGGCGCTTCCAGTCGGCAAAGCGATCTTGGTCGTCGTTGTCGTCAACCGCTTCAAAGGAATAGCGCTCCGGGTGTTCGTAGTCGATGAAACCCCGCGCATCCGAGATAAACGCATTGGTCCGGTACTCAGGCTCCAGACGGTAGAATTCCCCGTACGCGAAAAACGGATACGCGTCCTGCGAGGCCGTGATGTAGTAGGCCATGCCCTCGTCTTGGGCGAGGGCGTGATCTTGGAAGTTCTGGTTGGGAAAGCGGCGAAACGCCCGGCTGAAAGCAAGCTCCGAGCGCATATTGAAACCCTTGATATCGTCTATATCAAAGTTGAAGCCGATGATGTCCTTGCCGGTGGGCAGGCCGTATTCAAAACGGATGAAGCGCTGGTTGGAGCCATCGCTGACGTTGCCGTGGGCGCGCTCGACTTCCAAGAACACAGGCTCGCCCTGAGCATTGACCTGGAGGTTAGAGGTGATTTCGATCCGGTAGTCGTTGGCGATGACCAACTCAAACTCGATTTCGCTGATCTCCTGAAACGTGGTGATCTCGTCGTCGGGCTGTTGGCGGAAGTCGCGGGCGATGTTGTAGGTCAGCTCCAACGTCTCCGCCCCATTGGCCTCAATGACGCCGGCGCGCCGCACACCACCGCGCGGCGAGGGGACAATTTCGGGATGATCAACCCCGTTGATGATAATGCGCTCGGCAAAAAGCTGAGCACCGCCTACGCCGTCTTCGGGCGAATCGTCCGAGAGCCGCAAGACGATCGTCTCGACGTTGCCGCCGTTTTGGGCCTCGGTCAACACGCCTTTGAGCGAGTTGTCGCCCAGCTTGCGACCCGTAGAGAAGTTGGCAATGTTCAAATACGTAAAGCCCAGCTTAGAAAAATCCCCGAGTTGCACTTTGGAGTGTGCGCCAAAGAGATTGGTCATGTCGCCCAATATCTGGCCGAGCGAGTTTTCAAACTGCACGGCAGAACCCGGGGAGGCCAAGCGCGACGCCAAAAGGGTCATCTGGTACTTGTCAGCGGCAAAGTCCCACTGCACCCCGTTGAAGGCCGGCTTGGAAAAGGTCAGCGGCGTCAGAGTGGTGCGCAGGGCCTCACCAATCGTCATCGAGGAATAAAACTGCCCCTTGGACATTGACGAGACGATTAGGCTTTGAAACCACCTACTGTACTTGGGGCCTTTGCGCACCGTGCTACCCGAAGTCACTGGACTGTCCATGGACCAGTTGTACACCTCGAAACCACGAGTGATGTAGTTCCCGTAGAGGTCGTAGGTGCGAAAGCCTTCAAGCTCAGTAGATACGTAGCGCTCGTAGTTTTGACGGGCGTAATTGCTGTATTCCTCGCCGGTCCAACGATAGAAGTGGTATAGGCTTTGCGGATATTGCCACTTTCGCTGCGCTGGCGTCATTGCCATCTCATAGACATCCACACCGCGCGGTTCGCGTCCGGTCAGAAAGCCGACCCGTTGGGCAAAAGCTGCATCGCATAGGAGTGCGACGCCGGCCGTGACAACTACTGCGTAGAGCATGCACCTCACGCTGTAACCCTCCCTTTTGAATTTTTGCCGGTCAAGCATCATATCCAATCTATCAACTAATAGGCCACGCCGACGACGCCGACCCGCCTGAAGTTGCCGATCCCGCTGTCAACTGAGAGCGAAACCACGTAACTACCCGGAGGCACAGCCTCGTCGGCATCGCTCCGCCCATCCCACATCTCGGTGTAAATCCCGCCGGGCTGCTCGCGGTCGGCCAACACGCGCACTAACCGACCCGCCAAATCGTAAATGGCCACCTCGATGGGCTTGGGCTCGGAAATCTGAATTACAGTGTACTTGATGGCGATATGGTCGTTGATGCCATCTCCATTCGGCGTGAAAACCGAAGGATTAAACTCTATAGCGCGGACGATTTCGCCCACGGACTGCTGGGTCAAGGCCACGCGCAGCGAGTTGGTGCTTACGTCGAAATTGGCATCGCCTTCTAGCACGGGCTGGCCGAGAATATCAGACTGAGTATCCCAGACCGTGCCAGTGAAAATCGTGCCGAATACCACGGTCGATCCCTCAAAGAGCACGCGCAGCGGCACATTGTTGTCAAAGGTGATCTTGTTGCTGGTGAAAATCACTTCGAGGCTTCTGTCGCCCGCGCTCACGCGATCTGGCTCCACGGGCTCGAGCGGATCGCCCATCTGCAAGCCGACAAAGTGCGCTGGCGTCGGCGTATCGATGCGCAAAGCATCAAAGCCGTTCTGGTTGTCGTTTATTATGGCTCGCACGTCATAGGCGAAAAGCACCTCTTCACCCCCGTCAATGCTCGGCAGCACAACGGCATCGTCTTTGTCGATTACGCCGATGTCGGCCGGTGGATTGGGCTCGTCAGCCAAGGATATCTCGCCGACGACTGCAGCAGCCGGGGGCAGTGAATGCTCAATCCGCAACGAGTCGATGCGCACCGTCTGCGTCACGGATTGGCTCTCCATGATGATCTGTAGCTGAAAATAGGGGCGCGGGCTGGGCAGCGGGATCAACTGCCCGGATTCGAGCGGCAACGACCAAGGACTCCAGTTATCGGCGTCGTCCTCGATATCGCCCTTCTCACCCGAGGGCAGCTTGTTGTAATCCGCTTCTGAAACCACTACTTGGCTGACGGCTCGCGTTTCGTTGTCAACAACTTTTTGGAAGTGAACTAGTGGGCTGTCGTCTTGGCCCGTCTTCATGCGCACCGCAACCGAGGTCTGCCCCAGATCCGGCAACTCGATCAACTCACCTTCTACCAGTTCGAGCGCCCGCTGGGCCCAAGATATGGTGCCGTAGTTGGAGACCTCACCCAAGTCGATAACTTGGCTCCGGTACGTGGCCCGCGGCACGAAGCCGTTGCCGTAGAGCTCAAATTCGGCAATCTCAAAGGGACTCCGCGACCCCACGCGCAACTGAATAAAGCGGATGAACTGCTGGGGAAATTTCATGGTGAACACGCTGTTGGGGTTCACCGGGACGTCGCGCAGTAAGGTAAAGAGCGGCTGCTCGTTCACGTACGTCAGCCCATCGCTGACGGAAATCCGGTGCTTGCGGACAAAGTCGTCGCTAAAGGGCTTGCCGTTGGCGTACGTCCCCTCTTGCCGGGGAAAGAAGACCAAGCTGTCGGCTGGCACGCGCGAGCCTATGTCCAAAAAGAACGTGCGCCCGTCTTGATCAACGCCAGCGGTTTTGAAGAGATCTGCAGTGCTTGTGGTGTCGTCGCCATCGACGATCGACAGCGAAATGGAATTCCTAGCCGCCGTATTGTCCCACAGCGCCGCATCCCCCTCGCTGACCAAGTCGTTGGGCTTGCCGTATTTCCAAGCGAGCGTGGTGATGATGTTTTCGTCGGGCGTAAAGCCGCGAATCTGAATCGCGCCGGGGTTACTTTGGTCGTCGATCTGGGCGCGAACCTGGACGAGATCGCCCCACGGCAATCCACCGCCGCCCCCAAGCACCCATTCGTCCGCAGCAAGCCACGGGGCCCAAGCGCACGAGGCGCACAACAGCACTGCAATACGGGCCGCCATCCCTCGATTCATTACGGCGTCTCCGCACGGGGATGAAGAGCGTAGTAAACTTCGCGTTGGAACTTAAATGCTAAGTCAATGGTCTCCACCGGTTCGCCCTTGTAGTCGAACCGCACGGCCATGTCCGGCACGTTGACGGTGAAGTTGCTCACGTCTCGGTGCAAAACCGGAAAGACGATATACCCGACTTCCTCTTGACCGGAAAAGACTATGTCAGGCGGATAGACGGTGCGTTTGAGCAGGTCGGTGGTAGCCTCAAACTGCCGCCGCTGATTGCCAGCATAAGCCCGCAAATACGGGCTGAATAGATCTTCGAGCTGTCCGCCGTCGAGCGCATTGTACACTCGGTTGTTCGATGTAGTGACCACAAGTGCCTTGGGGTCGATGAAAACCTTGGGATACTCGTAGTTTTTGACCTTCAGCAAGACCACAGTAAAGCGCGCTGGAGTCCAGTCTTGGCCCCAGGGCTTCCAATTGCCATACGTGTATGGATTGGTCGATTCAGCGCCCTTCCTTGAATCGGCCGCGAACTGGCGATTGAGGAATCCGTCATCCAACACCTGTAGCGAGATCTCCAAGCGATCCTTGGCATAGACAATCGTCCCATCATCGAGGACGGTCATGGCCTCGTCTTGTTGCGGAACTGGTTCGGGAAACGTTGCAAAGCGCCGCAGCCCCACCTGTGAGATGCACCCGACAAGCACAAACAGATAAAGAGCCGACAAAAGCCCGCTCGTTGCGATGTTCCGTATCCTCATTGAGAATGCCTTCCTGAAAGCGATGCAGAGGCGATAGATAAAGAGAGATGAAGTCGCCTCCACCTCTCTTTATCTCTTGCGCACAATGTGCGATCTAACAGAAGATGCTAGGGTGCGCCTTATTGGACCATGTGGCTTTTGATCCGACCCCAGCTATCGGCTTCGACTGCCGTATCCGTGCCGCCTGTACCACCCGTAGCGCCTTCGGTCTCCACCGTGATGAAGTCCGAGCCGTTCGAGTTGTCCTGGAACGCGCCGTTAACCGGCGTCGTACCCGGCTGCTTTTCGCGGCCCACCTCGGGATTCTCGGTCTCGTCAAACTGGAAGGTCAGACCGATGATCTGGTCGGAGGCGAAGTTGTGACGGGCGCTGCCGTCGGGACCTGTCTTGTCGTGGAAGGTCCACACAGCCTGCTTGACCTCATAGGTATAGGTCACCGAGCTACCAGCGGGCTGCTCCATCGGACGGGCGTCCGGCGGATCAAGGGTCCACTCATAGACGAACCAAGGACGCTCGGTGGACCACAGGATGCTCTCCTGCGGCACGTTGAAAATCCAAGTGTCCTTCTGACCAGCAGCGGGCAGAACGCGGATACCGTACTGCTGGCCGGAGGTCATCTCGGTCTCGTTGAAATTCTCACTCGAGTGGTCGGCATCGACGATGATTTCCAGCGAGTCGTCCTTCCAATACTCCTGGGGGTTCTCGACGAAGAGGCCCAGCGAGTCATCGGTAACCCGAGCAAAGTAGTAGAGCGAATTGTCGGGGGCCGAACTCCAAGCCACGTAGAGAATGCAGTCCCAGTCGTCTTTGGCCGGGGGCCACTCACTACCGAGAATCTCGAACATGGTGTCGGGGTTAATGGCGAAAGCCGGATCAATCCAGCCCCAGTCATCGTCGTTGCCGTCAACGACCATGTTATCGGGATTGGGAATCTGCGGCATGAAATAGTTAGCCTGATGCGCGAAAGCAGCCGAAGCAGCCATCACTGTCACCAAGGCAAGAAGGCTTAGTCTCTTCAAGGGAACCCTCCTTTGCAAGGTTGATAGAACGAGAGACGAAGAAGCGGTCAATTTATAACCTGTTCACATACCTGTCAAGCAATTTTATTCACCTACGTCCATATTTATTGAGTCGCTCTCGGCTTCCCGCATTGACAATCTCGCATTTTTTTTTACACTTGGCCCTTTCGCCTCGCATCTTCAACGGGTTTTCCTTGCGCGATCTATCTACAACCATCGCCGTCCTCGCCCTGATCTTGGTCGGTTGGTACGCCCTTAACCGCTGGGGTTTATCCGTCTATCCAGACGACCCGTCCGCAGGCGGCGAGTACACTGTCATCCGCTGGGCCTCCGACCCCAATCCGGCACGCACCGAACAAATGGCCCTCTTCAATCGGCTCTACGAAGACAAGAAAGTGCGCGTCGTCCTCGACCCAAGCGCGGACGTGCAAAAAATTCTCACTCAAGCCGCGGCCGGCTCCGGGCCGGACGTCTTCGACATTTATAGTTATGCAACCTTCGCGCTCTATGCCTCTAAGGGCGTCATGGTCGAACTGAACGACTACATGCGCGAGGCCAAGCTAAACCTCGACGACTTCTGGTTGCACCGGCGCAACGCCCTCGCCGTGCCAATAGCCGACGTGCCAGCCGAAGCCGACGAATACGAGCGCTTTCGCATCTTTGCCGTCCCCAACAACGTCACCGTCAGCGTCACCTTTCTCAACCGCTCGCTCTACGACGCCGTCCAGCGCGAGCGCCAAGCGCAGAACTTGGCCATGCCTCCCCTGCCGTGGAACCACTGGACTTGGTGGGACTACGTCCTCTTGTGTCAGGCCCTCACCAAAAAGAGCGCCGATGGCCGGCGCTATGAAACCTTTGGCTCGGGCGGGGCGGGCTTTGGCGGGGGGTTGAACAACTTCATCTACCAGGCCGGTGGCAGCTTCCTCAGCGACGATGGCACTGAAATCGCCCTTGATTCTCCAGCCGGTTCCATAGCCGCCCAATATCTGTACGATTTGGTCAACACCTTCCACGTCGTGCCCTCGGCCGAAGACCAATCCGCGCAAACAGGTGGAGGCGGTTGGGGCGGGCAGTCCATCTTGGGGCTGTATTCGGCGGGCAAACTGGGCACTATCCTCATCGGTCGCTGGGGGCTGATCAAGGTGCGCCGCGAGGCCCGCTTTACTACCGAAATTTACCCCATGCCCCGCTACGTGCCCTATGAGGAGTGGGAGCGCTGGATGAGCGATCCCGAGATCCGCGCCAACCCGAGCCTGCGCGACGGCCCTTGGGGCGAAATCAGCGAAACCGGCCGCCACCGGGGCAAGGCGGGCGAGATGGGCGGGCGGGTGACGGCCATCCGCAAGGGCACGCAGCACGAGCGGGAGGCCTTTTACTTTTTAGAATACTTGTCCAGCCCGGATTTCAACAACCTGTTGACCAAGGATGCGGACGCCTTCGGCAGCCGCAAGCAGTTCTCGGAGCGCTATTTCTCGCAGCCCGATCCCGAATTCCCCGACGAGGACCAACACCGCTCGGCCCTGCTCGACGCCATGGAGCACCCAGTCGCAGAGCAGGCCGCGGCCTACGGAGCTGCTTTTGATATTACCCGTTTGCAGGGCGCGCTGGGCACGAACCTCATCAACGCGGCTTACCAGCCCGCCGACTCAACGGCCCGCCAGACCTACCGATTCCTCGGCCGCATGCCCGACCAGAGCGCGGTGAGCAACCCCACGGTCGGCCAAGCAGCCGTCACCGAAATGTCCGTCCGCATGCGCGAGTCCTTGGCCAAGGCCAAGCGCAACCGCACGCTCTCCAGCCGCAGCCACGCATTCGATCTCCTCGGGATCGCAGTCCTCCTAGTGGCAATCGGCGTCGGCCTGGCGTTTTACGCACGGCGGCAACGCGCGGAGATGGACGCTTGAAGCCCCGCGAAAAGAGGATTCTGCGCTGGGCGCTGCTCTTTCTCGCGCCCAATCTGACCGGGTTTTTGATCTTCACGTCCCTGCCGGTGTTCTTTTCCTTTGGCCTCGCGTTTTTTCAGTGGGACACGTTTTCCGCGCCTCGCTTTATCGGCTTCGACAACTTCATTCGGCTGCTGACCGATCCCAAGCTCTGGTTCTATCTCTACAACACGGTCTTTCTAATGATAGGCTTGCCCCTATCCATCGGCGGCTCGCTCATCTTGGCCATCGTCCTCTCGCAAAAGCTGCGCGGCATCATCGTCTATCGCACCGTCTTCTACCTCCCCACCGTCACCAATGGGGTTGCCCTGTTCTTGCTCTGGAAGTGGCTTTACAACCCCAAGTACGGCCTCGTCAACTCAGTCCTGCTGCCCATCCTCTCGTGGCCTTACTTCTCGCTTGCCGTACGCGTGGCGATCCTCTTGCTGATAGGCTTGGTCCTGAAATCGCTAGCGCGCAAGGCCATGTCTGAGCGACCTGCCCAAGTCCTGTTCGCTCTCCTCTCGGCCTTTGCGCTCTATTGGGTCATCATCGGCCCATACGAGTACGGCGGCTTCTGGGCTTGGCTGTCGGGACGCCTGCCCCTCCTCGCTGGTCTCAACAGCATCGACGACTTGCCCAACTGGCTTTCTAGCAGCGTCGATTTGGGCTGGCTTTCTTGGCTGGGCATAGAACAAGCCGCCTATTGGGCCAAGACGGCCATCATCTTCATGGGTATCTGGGCGTCCATGGGTGGGGGCAACATGATCCTCTATCTCGCGGCCCTCGCCAATGTGCCCGAGGAGCTGTACGAAGCCTCGGACATCGACGGAGCCTCTAAGTGGCAGCAATTTTGGCACATCACGTGGCCGATGATCGCCCCTACTACCTTCTTTATCTGCGTCATGTCTATTATCGGCGGCCTGCAAGGAGGCTTTGAAATCGCCTACTTGATGACCAATGGCGGCCCGGGCAAGGACGGGGACAACACGGTCACGCTCGGCTACTACATCTACCGCTCGGCCTTTGAAAATCTAGAGTTCGGGTACGCGGCTGCCGTGGCTTGGTTTATGTTTGTCATCATATTTACCATCACGCTGTTCAACTGGCGCTTCGGTCGGGGCGCGGTCAACTGAGGGGAAAGGCGCATGGCCAAAGTTGCGCAAACGACCGCGATCCACTCGCTAAGCCACGGGCTGCTCGTCCTCTTCGGCTTTACCACGCTCGTGCCGTTCCTGTGGATGGTGCTCACCTCGCTCAAGAGCGAAAACGAGGTTTTCCAGAGCCATGTCTGGCCGCAGGAAGTGCGCCTCGGCAACGAAGGCGACCTGCTGCGGACCCGCGATGGCCAACCGCTGCTCAACGCTCAAGGCGAGCCAATCCGCATCACCCTCGGCAACCCAGTGATACTCGGTGCCCCCGGCGACCCCATCCGCGATCAGCAGGGCCGCCTGATCTACGACCCAGAAGGTCAGCCCATCCCCGGCAAAAACGTCGAAGAGCGAGGCGGCCTTGCCGTGTACAAAAACCGCTGGAACCCAGTCCTCGTCGATGGTGTCCCCCTGCTGCTGACCGAAGCTCTGCGCGACAAGTGGCAGCAGCGGCTCGTGCAGCAGCGCAAAAACTGGCGCACGGCCGAGCAGCTACCGCCGGCCTCGGTCGAGCTTGCCGACGGCACCCCACTGTTGCGCGCCAACGGCGAGGCTTACACCTACCGCGACATTTCCTGGGATCGCGTCGGGGATCCGGTTTTGGACGTCCAAGCCAAAGAGCCGATTCTCGACGCCGACGGCAACACTATTCCCTTTCGCTCGGCCTTTCCCCTGCTCAGAAGCGACGACGACCCACTAACGGAAAAAGTCGGAGGCGACGTACTCTACGCCCGCTTCCCTGGTGAGGACGGACTGCGGATTGTGTACGGTAGTGACGTGTTGCAGATCAGCGAGCCGCGCTTCATGTGGTCCAACTACATCCGGGTTTTGCGCGACAAGGACATCAAGTTTTCGCTCTACGGCTGGAACAGCCTCTTTGTCGCCGTCTGCGTGATGGTCGGCCAAGTGGTAACCTCGGCCATGGCTGGCTTTGCCTTTGCCCGCCTCGAATGGCGCTACCGCGACGCCGTCTTTCTACTCTACTTGGCCACCTTGATGGTCCCTGGGATCGTCACCTTGCTGCCCAATTACGTGATTCTCAAAAGCCTCGGCTGGCTCGACTCGTTCCAAGCGCTCATCATCCCAGCCATGTTCACTGCTTTTGGCACCTTTATGATGCGCCAGTTTATGACTGGGCTGCCCAGAGGGCTCGAAGAGGCCGCTGAAATCGACGGCGCTAATCTCTGGAAGACTTTCTGGGGCATCGTCATGCCCCTGTCCAAGCCGGCGTTGATCACCCTCTCGATCTTCTCCTTTATGGGCACTTGGCAGTCCTTTACCTGGCCGCTAATCGTCACCCACTCCGAGCACATGCGAGTCCTGCCGGTAGCTCTGCGCTACTTCGATTCGTCACAGGGGACCAACTACTCGCTGTTGATGACGGGAAGTGTGCTGATGATGCTGCCAATGATCGTACTCTTTGTCTTTGGCCAGCGGTTCTTCGTGCGCGGCATCCAACTCGGCGCACTCAAAGGCTGACCCGCGTCAAAGCTCTGCTTCGGGAATCTGCTCCCAGTCCAGCTCGTCCTCGTCAATGTCCCAATCGTCGCTCCGCACCGCTGGTCGGTTGCAATAGGTGTGAAATTCGCAGCGCTGGCACTCGCTCTCGTCGTCGGTCTTGGCGTACGCATCCGCATTTGGAAGGGCTTCGATGGCGGCAATCGCCTCTGACAAAAGCGCGCGTGCCCGCTCGTGCTCAGCGGCCGAATAGGTAATCGGCTGCAGAACCTGCGGATACTGCGCGTGCCAATAGACCAACATCACATCGTCAGGTGCTAGCGCGCGGCCCTCGTTCAAGACCGCGCCGGCCTCGACCAAGACAAAGCGATAGACCAGCGTTTGCCAGCTTTGTTCATAAGCGACTTGCTCCGGCTTTTTGCGGCCAGTCTTCCAGTCGAATATCCAAGCGCGGCCATCGTCGGCCAGAACCACGCGGTCGAACTTGGCGACGAGACGCCGACCGGCTAGGGGCACGGAGAGCATGGTTTCCCCGAACACCGCCCCCTCGGGTACAACTGGCGGCTGCTCGCGCCAATTGCGCCACCAAGCGGCCAACAGCGGATCGCGGCTCCGCTGCACTGCGTCTTCCACATCCATGCCCAAGCTCTCCTGCAACACGAACTGATGGAACGCCCGCCCACGACTAGCTGCGGCCTCCCACTCGTCGAGTTGGTCGGTCAGCGGCGCTGGCCACGCCAACCGCTCGACATAGCGCAACAGAAACTGCCGCCGACAGCGGTCAAAGGCCGCTAGGCTGCTTTGACTGTAATTGAATCCTTGCGGTATCATCAGCGCCGGTTAAGCTCAACCGGAACCGCATAGCGCGGAGGAGCGATGGGTTCGCCTGGGGCCGGCCGTTCGAGAAAAGTTACGCTGTCGTAGAAATCATCCAACGCGATAAATTGGCCGTTCTCCTCGGCCCATTCCCGCATCCGGCGATTGCAGCTATGTCGCCACGACACCACTTCAATGCGCCAGCCACGGCGTCGCATGCGCTCCAAGTCAGCGTGAAAACCGACGCCATCGTCAAAGCCTGCCCCATCCCCAGTAAGCAGTACCGCAATGCCCGGATCTCCGTTGTAATCGAATCCATCGCGCAGCATCGCGGTTTGCAAAACTTGGTCCACTCCCTGTTCCCGCCCCTGCATGGCACCCCGTTCCAGTAAATGGACGGTGACGCCTTCGTTTTCCAAGCGATTCCAAACCTGTCGCAATTCCGGTGGAATGGAGCCAACGGCCACAGCGTGCTCAATTTCTCGCCCGGCCCGCGCTAATTCCAGCAGATTGCGAAAGTGAATGCGCACCCGCGAGCGCACAGCTTCACCTTCTCGTTCAATGGCCACTTGCTGAGCACTAATGAAAATGTTGGAGTCGTCCCAATAAATAAAAACTTTGTCCATTTTGTCCTCCTAATTCTGTCATAAATGTTTATCCAGAACTTCGACTGCCGTCCTGCTGCTCGCAATAGAGTTGCAACTGGCGGAACACCTCGGCCATGGGCGCGGGCAGCATCCGCGTCGCACGCGGAATCTGGCGACTCCAGCTTAGGACCAAATAGCGCCGTGCACGGGTAATGGCCACGTAGAGCAACCGCAGCCGCTCGGCGATCACTTCCGCGTGCGAGCGATCAGTAGCCGACAACCGGCTCGACCCGATTTCGCCGATCAGGTCCAACATCTCGGCCTTTGCATCCTCGCAGGGGTCGCCGCCTAAGAATTCGTACTCGCCCAAAAAGCGC
This sequence comes from Candidatus Latescibacterota bacterium, assembly GCA_022826515.1. The sequence continues at coordinate 4,983 of JAJDUT010000117.1, read as the reverse complement.
GCGTCGAGGTCGTGGGGAAACCAATCGCCATCAACCCCCATGACATAAACTAAATCCCACTCCATCCCCTTGGCCTTGTGCATAGTCGTCAGAAAAATCCGCCCAGGCTGGGGTCCCAATGCGTCCTCGGCCTCAGCGAGTGCGCCCGCCCGTCCCTGCACGGCCTCGCTCAGCTCTCCCACCAACTCGGGCAATTGCCAGTCTGTGTTTTGGTCGGCGCGGATGCGCACATAGACCGCTAGTTGCTGCGCCCGCGCCATATCTACTTCCTCTACTAGCAAATCTTGGGCGACCGTCATCAAAAGCTGATCCACCGGCAGCGCGACTGCCCGCAACCAGCGCCGCAGATAACTACACAGCAGGTCAATAGCTTCCAAATCCTGCGGTTCGATGTGATCCACCGGTGGCAGAGCAGCTTCCATGCGCTGACCGGCCTCCGGGTAGAGCAGTGCTTCGGGCCGATAGCAACTGCGCAACAGCATGGCCACAGCCTCCTCGTTCCCTGGTCCACTAGGCCCGGGCCAAAAGCCGACCAAGGCGCGATAGGATCGCTCTAACTGGTTGCGCCCCAAAGGATCAGCGAGAAAATCTAACACTGTGCACAGAGCCTCGCCCACTCGCCGCGCCGAGCGCGGACTTTGCAGGACCTCGTCGAAGTCCGCTCCGGCTTGGCGCAAGCGCTCGGCCATGTCGTAGCCGATGCGATTGGTCGGCACCAGCACCGCCACTGTAAAGCTCGGATTGCTTTCGACAAAGCCCTTGGCCCGGCGCGCGATGCTATCGAATTCATCGTGGCGGTTATTGTATTCGCGGAACCATATGATGCTGTCCGAGTCCGCGGGATTTTGCTGGGGATCGCCGTGGTCGGTGGGCTGCATCTGCTGGGGTCGGAAAGCGCGCTGGCGCACCTCGGTCAGAGGGTGTTCGACTGCGGCCCACTCGACCAAAAAGTTGGCCAAATCCATGATTTTGGGGGCGCAACGGCCAGAGATCGTCATCTCTGCGACCGCGACGTCTTTGCGATCCAAAAAGTCGCGCAAATAGCGCGGATCAGCCGCGGTGAAGGTGCTCATAATCGCCTGATTGGGATCGCCGACCCGGATCCAATTGCCGCCCGGCCCCGCCAACAGCGCGATCAGCTCCTCCTGCAAGGGAACGCTGTCTTGCGCCTCGTCCTCCAAGACGAAGGGCCAACGCCGGAGGTAGCGGCTACACAAATCCGGGTATTGCTGCAACATCTCTACGGCCATCCACACCAAGTCGTCGAAATCGAGGCCGCCGATGGTTTCGACTTGCTGCTGGTAGAGCCGGTAGATTTCCGCGCCGATCCGCAAAAACTGGTTTCTGTCCTCCCGACCGCCAATCCGCGCCAAGAGGTCCTCGGCTCGCAAGCGGCGATTCTTGGCTGTGGTGATGACCGTGCGGGCGACTTTCCGCGCAATGTCGCGCCACTCCTGCTCCCACTGCTGATCCACGTATTCCCCAGGCCCCAACCGGCCCCACACCCCCTTGTTGTCGTCGTTCCAAGTCCGCACCGCCTTGTCGAGCAAACTCTCGCTGGCGCGTTCGTCGAGTACCGTAAATTCGGCCACAGCCCCCACTAGTCCGGGATTAGCTTGGACGATGCCGTAGGCCAAGCTGTGCAAAGTCCGCACGTCGTAACCGACCGAGAGCATGTCCAGCTCTTGCAAGCGCTGGCCGATCCGGGCGCGGACATTATCCACGGCCGCGTTCTGGTACGTCACGATCAGCACCTGCCCCCCCTCGGCGCGCCTCTCGGCGATCAGCCGAGTCGCCAAGGCGACAATCGCGGCGGTCTTGCCGCTGCCGGGCACGGCCGATACGCCTAGCAGGCCGCCTTGGTAGGCCAAGATTTCGCGCTGTCCCGCGCGCGGCTCAAACTTCACTTTTTCGTTTTCTGTATTTCTTAAATAAGCCATAAACAGCCAGCAGTAGAATACTGACAGCCAGCAGCCTGAAACCTATCTGTTTCATTGACTGTGCTTGCTCTGTGAGAACCAAGTTATGGGGTTCCCAAAGAGCAAAATTAGCCTTCTGCGCTAAGAAAACCAAGTCTGAAGTATGACAACGTTCGCATTGTCTGGCTCTCAACACATCAGCACTATGACCCTCATCGTGACAAGCTTCGCATTTGATTTTTGCTTGAGCATGTTCTGAAGCATTCCACTCCATAAATCTGGGAAGGTGGCAAACGCTGCAAGTTTCAGGCTCAAGCTTGGCAATTACAGATGAAGGGCAAAAAAGATTAAACAATAAGGCACCCCAGAAAATATGGAATCGCATCGAATCTCCGATAGCTTGAAGGTCTATTGAGCCACTTTCAATATTTTTGGAGGTACAACAGCGGTAAAGAATGACGACTTGCTTTAAGCGGCGCACTACCTAAAGGAGTGCGATTCGCCATCTGAAGAAAGGGGGTACTAGGATCGAGAGCGGATCGAATAAGGAGCAATCGTCTCGTCAGTAAACGTGGAGGGAGGACGGAAGAAATTATTGAATAGAGGACTATCAGGTTCTATACCGACCAAACATTCTTCTAAAGGTAAGTATGTTCCTATCGGATAGTCTGTTATAGCTGCACAATTTTTAACCAAGGGCACCACATCAACATCCCATCCCATAACTTGCAAACAAGCAGCATCTACATTCACTGGATCGAGACCTGCTATAACAGCACTGCAAACTTTAGGGATTACATTGATAGGCCCTTCACCTTCGCCACCAATAATACCATCAACGATAGATAAAACTTTTCGTTGTTTTGATGTTTTAATTTTGCCTTGTTTATCAGCGTACTGAGTTATTTTATTCAGGTCTGATAAACAACGCCATAATGCATCATTTTCGTAATTTAATTTCTTTCTACCTAACATTGGATCATTTAAATACTCATCAAAGCGACCATCAATCTCACCATAATGAGGCACATCACGAGAATGAGGAGCTTCACGCCAATCACTAGGAAATTTTTTCTTAGTTTCTTTACTGAGGACATCTCCCATATAACTTTTATTGATACCCATAAGATTTTTCAAAGAAACCGTAATCCCGGTGTGAATATGTGTTTTAAGTTTAGGCACATTTATAAGACAGTCACAGTCTAAAAATGTGTTAGATATAGCATAACAGCCTATTTTATAGCCTTGTGGACAATAATTATTACGGTCGATCGCAAAATAGAAAATGTCTTTATCTACGGTTCTAAAATCAGAGTGATACAGATGTTCTGCATTAAACACACCATAAAGTTCAGAAAGATCTTCAAGAACAACCCAGACGAATTGATCAGAAGCTGTATCTTTAAATCGGATGTCCACATGGGGATATTTACTATTATAATATTCAACTATACCTTTAATGTTAGTATAACGAGATCGAAATATCATTGGTCCATGTTGATAGTCAATAGGGCTATCTGCTATTATGACCGTAGAAGCTCCAGCTTTAATTACATAATCGACGATAGGAACTAGGATACTTGGATGTGTAACGGGGTCAGGATAGTAGGTGACAGAGCATAAATTAGGCTTAATTACGACTTTATCTCCGACATCAATTATAGTACTAAGTGGATTTTCTATATCACCTAGCCCGAGCAACATAAGAGCTTCCTCGACAACTGGATACACCGTACTCTTATCTCGCTCATAAGGAAATTCTGTGTTTAGTGGATAACTCGTCACATGAGGTGCCCAAGCAATTGAGAGTGGATGCTTGGGAAAAGTAGAAAAATTGTTATGGGACTGACGCACTCTATTTATAACAGATTGAGAACTTTCTACTCCCATAGCCTTATCTGTAAGCCCAATTAGATTAGTGCAAAATGCACCAGCGACAGCTTTTGTAGATAGGGCCACGAAATCTCGTCGAGAAGTAGATGACCAAGCTGGATTTATTTTCATCACAGGAACCTTTATCGAAGCCGTGTCAAAGCTAGTATTATGGTTGCGTTTTCTGCTTCAAGGGCTTATTCGTCGTTTGTCTTATCTAGGTCTAGCTCAGGTTGTAATCGCACTCGTATGGCTTCTATGGTCTTTTGCGCGGCTATCCGATTGCTATATGTGCCATTAAAAGGGTGTATATATTCATCCTGCGCGGCTATCCTCTCCAATAAGGGCATGACCGACTCGTCTCCAAAAACTTCCAACGCCCGCAAAGTACCTCGTCTAACGACTCCATCCTCATCACCTAAGCTTTCAATAAGATGGGTGCGTATTAAACTCAATTCCTGCTGCGTAAAGAAATCTGGATCCCCCTCGGCCATACGCCTCAAATTGTTCATGGCTCCCGTTCGCATCAGAGGCTCATCACTGAATAGAGAATCCATAATAGCCGGTACAATCGAATGCCCGATCAATAACAAGCCCTCCGACACGCGAGAGCCGCTCTTCATACCCTCAAGGAGCACATCCTTACTCCGTACATCACCGATTCTACTCAGTAAACTACGCAAGGACAATATCGTTTCCCCATCGCCCTCCGTCCATTGATCCAGAGGAATCGCTTGCACCTTTCTATATCGATAGATGAGGGCAGGTACCGCATCCCGTACTGCATCCCGACCCTTGAGCGTTAACAACCGACCAACTTTCATTCGCATCATTGCAGAAGAGTAGCGATCAGCATGCATAATAATCAGTGCATCTTCCTCGGAAAATACCCAATCTTCCAATTCCGAGGCTGAGGCCACTAGCAGAGGAATATTGTTATTGCATGAGCCAGTATCATATTCTAAATGGATATAAGTAGAGGAAGCTACAGGTTGCAAGCCTTGGTTTTCTGCTTGAGTAATAAAATTACTCTTTTCTGTATCTGTCATATCAGCCCAAGCAGTATTATTTATTCTACCTATATCTGCCGCTCGGCTATACTGATGTAAGCTTGTTGGACTAGCCCCCTCTGTGACAGCATTACAGTCAGGGCTTCTGAATGCACTATTTAGATCGATCCGTCCGTTTGCAT
>JAJDUT010000041.1 GCA_022826515.1 Candidatus Latescibacterota bacterium | reverse complement strand
ACGGACGACGCGCCCCGCACGCATACCGTTCAGATTGGCCCTTCTGAACGGATTTGGCAACATACAAATGACACCGGGCGGGGTGGTAGGAAACCGCAGATAACGATAGCTGCGTAACAGCAGTTATTAGAAAATTTCCATCTGAGAGAAAGGATCAGCTATGCCTCAGCAACAGCCCAACATCATCTACATCCTCGCCGACGACATGGGATACGGCGATATGGGATGTAACAACTCCGGCTGCAAAATTCCCACGCCGCACCTCGACCGTCTCGCCGCCCAAGGGATGCGCTTCACCGACGCCCACGCCTCTTCCAGCGTCTGCTCGCCCAGCCGCTACGCCTTGCTCACTGGCCGCTATTGCTGGCGCACTCCGCTCAAGAGCAGTGTCCTGTGGCCTTGGGATCCGCCCTTGATAGAACCCGACCGCCCCACCGTAGCCAAGCTGCTGCGCCAGCAGGGCTACCGCACCGCCTGCATTGGCAAGTGGCATCTCGGCTGGGAATGGGCGACCAAGGACGGCAAACCAGCCTGCGGCGACGCGCCCATCGGCCGTCTCAACCGCGAGCAGCGCCAAGCCCTAGAGCGCAATATCGACTACAGTAAACCCATCGGTGGTGGTCCTTTAGCCTGCGGTTTTGACTCCTACTTTGGCGTCGATGTGCCGAATTTCCCGCCCTACACTTGGTTTGAACAGGACCGGCTGGCTGCGGCCCCGACCGAGCAAAAGCCCGAGGAGATGTTCGGTCAGCCCGGAGCCATGATGCCGGGTTGGAAACTGGAGGACATGGTCCCCGAATTCGTCCGCCGCGCCCGTGCCTACATCGCCGAAGCCGGCTCTGATCCCTTCTTTTTATACCTACCGCTTACCTCGCCGCACACGCCGATTGTCCCCAATCAGGACTTCATCGGTCGTAGTGGAGCGGGTCTGTACGGCGATTTTGTCTGCGAAGTCGATTGGGTAGTCGGGGAAATTATGGCCGCGCTCGACGAGCAGGGGCTGACCGACGACACGTTGCTCATTTTCACCAGCGACAACGGCCCCGAGTGCAGTCCGGCCGCGGCTGGCGGTTGCTACGAGCACGTGCGTCAATTCGGCCACTACAGCATGGCCCATTTGCGCGGAGCCAAGCGCGACACTTGGGAGGGGGGCCACCGCGTGCCCTTTGTCGCGCGCTGGCCTGGGGTTACGCCGGTTGGATCAGTCTGCGACCAGCTCGCTCTGTTGGGCGATTTTATGGCGACCTGCGTTCAGTTGACTGGGGTCCAGTTGCCTCTGGGGGCGGCTGAGGACAGCATTAGCATATTGCCTTTGTTGCAGGGACGGGTTGACGCGCCGGTGCGCCGCTCAGCCGTGCATCACAGTTGCGCGGGCCGCTTTGCCCTGCGCCAAGACGATTGGGTCTTTATCGATGCCCCTTCCGGCGACGACAACCGCGAGCCGGATTGGTTTAAGGCGGAGCGGGGCTATAGCAACCACAATTTTCCTGGGGAACTGTTCAACCTCAAAGACGATATCGCCGAGCGGCAGAATCTGTACGACCAGCACCCGGAGATCGTGCGCAGCATGTCGCGCCGCTTGGAAGAAATCAAAGCTCAGGGTGAAGCGCTGGCAGGGCCTTACGATGAGACGCTGGAGGAATCGGAGTAGTGCTCATTTTGAATTTCTGCGCCGCCGCCTCCAAGCCAACGAACCGGCTGTAAATTGCCACTCGGCTTAGCTTGCCTTGGCTTCTGGGCGGACCTTCTCGTCCGGTGCATACGGCGTAAAGCGGTAGGCAAAGTCGCTGTATGGCGCAGCGAATGTATATGCTCCCGGCTGTGCGGTGCCAATGGGGACGACTTTCATGTTCCACGTATCGACGCCGTCGATTTTATACGGTTGATTGCCCGACAATTCGAGGGTTATCGTCTGCGGATCGGTGGTGTAAACGAGATAGTATTCCCCAGGTTTGGCGAGGACATACCGCCCGCTGTCGTCGCCGATTGGTTCGAGCGCGTCAAATGCTGGCGCGTCTGCCATAAACGATTTGAGGAATGCTATGCGCTTGGGGCTGTCGCCGCGCAGCACGCCGCCTTTGGCCCACCAGAGTAAGTCTTCGGGGTGTTTGTAGGTTTCTCCGTGCCCGACGTAGCAACCGGAAACAGTCCCTGCCCAAAAGTGTTGCACCATCTGCTGCGCGCTGATATTGCCCCATCCTTGCGGAATATCTCCCTCGTAGCGGCATTCGTCGTAGATCACGGGTTTTTTGTATTGGCTGCGATAGCGGATGCCGTGCGCCATGTTGGAAGTTTGAATACTGACGTGCGTTACCCACGGCTTGCTGTGGTCATACCAGCGCCGCCCATTGTGAATCCCACGCAGCCGCTGATACGGGTCGTGGTCGCGGATGATTTGGAAAAATCGATCCCAGTCTGATTCTTCTTTCGCTGGCATGAAGTCGTATTCATTGGCCAGCGACCACCATACGTTGCGGAAAGCGGCTAACCGCGCGACGGCGTAGCGGATGTAGCGGTCGTCACTGGCCGCGTCCATGTTTTCGAAATCCCAGCGATCGTAGGTGTGAAACAGGATTAAGTCGGCTTCAATACCAAGATCCAAAAGGTCGCGAACGCGCTGCTCAAAGTGACGCCAGAACTCGGGATTGAATCGCGTAAAGTCCCAATTTTTCAGCGGCGTGCCCGCGAACGGATAGTACACCGGCTCGTTTTTGTTGTACACGTAATCCTTGGGAAAGATGCACATCCGCAGCTTGTTGAACGGTACATTGGCGAGGGTTTGGAGCGTCTGTTCCTCCATCGCTTCCCCTTGATGCGCCCAAGCGTAACAGGTTGTCCCGAACTGGTGATAGGGTGTTCCGTCGGCATATTGGAAGTAGAAGTCGTTGTGAACGCGCACGGGGCCGTGATTACCAGCGGATGGTGCGATGCACGTAAACTGGCCGGTCTTGCCGTCAAGGTCAGCGTGGTTGCTTTTCGTGATGTACGTCCACTCGCCGACCGCATCGGGCATAAAGCGAATTTTGTACGCGCCGTCTCCATCGTAGAATCCGTGTGGCGCGAAGACGCGACCGTTTAGTGCAAATTCTGCTGTTAATTCGACATCGACGAATGGATTGCCCGTCTCCGGTCCAGTCAGTGTGAGTTCATACACGCCCCAACGTTCGACCATGTTTGTCTCCAAGTTTTGGGTAGATTCAGCGGAAGCTGCGCCGAGCGAGAAGATAACCATGAAAATCACCACCGGTAAAATTCGTCTAACCATCGACACCTTTTACCTCCCTCAAAGGTAAACATTATTGCAAATTTCTTTACAAAATAGGAGTCTAAATCCTATATTGTAAAGAATGTATATCCAACGTCAGCTCAGCTCCCAGCTCAAAAAGCTGGCCCCGCTCTATCCAATTCTCTCGGTCTCCGGTCCGCGTCAGTCGGGCAAGACTACGCTCGTGCGCGAATTTTTCCCCGACTATGCGTACGTCAATCTCGAACGGCTCGACGACCGTTTAGCGGCCGAAGAAGATCCACGGCGATTCTTGGCGCAGTATGAGGGCCAAGGGCTAATAATCGACGAGGCGCAGAAGGTGCCGGCGTTGTTTTCCTATTTGCAGGTCCTGGTGGACGAGCGCGGCACCATGGGCCAATTCGTCCTTACGGGTTCGCAGAATTTCTTGCTGCTGGAGCAGGTCAGCCAATCGCTGGCCGGACGCGTCGCCCTGCACACGCTGCTACCCTTTTCTCAACGGGAGCTTGCGACTAACGCCGATTTAAGCTTGGACGAAAGCCTGTTCAAAGGCGGCTATCCCGTCCTCTACGATCGCGGCGTCTCTCCGCCCGACTACTATCCGGCCTATATCCAGACCTATGTCGAACGCGACGTGAGGAGCCTGCGCAATATCGGCGATCTGAGCGCCTTTCAGCGATTTTTGCGAGTCTGTGCTGGGCGCGTCGGCCAATTGCTCGATTTGAGCAGCCTCGGCAACGATTTGGGGATCAACTACAAGACGGTGCGCGCTTGGATTTCGGTATTGGAAGCGAGTTACATCGCCTTCCTGCTCTATCCTCATCACGAGAATTTTGCCAAGCGGCTCATCAAGTCGCCCAAGCTCTACTTCTACGACACGGGCCTGCTGTGCTCGCTTTTGGGGCTGGAGGCGGCCGACCAACTCGCCACTCATTATTTGCGCGGGGCGATTTTTGAGAATTGGGTCATCGCCGAGGTAATCAAACAGCACGTCAACGCGGGCCGCCGTCCAGACCTCTACTTCTGGCGCGACAACATCGGCAACGAGTTAGACTTGCTCTACGAACGAGGAGGTCGGCGGCAGGTGGTCGAAATCAAGGCGGGTGTGACGCTGGGGACGGACCAGTTTAAGGGTTTGCGCTACTATAAGAAGTTGGCGACGGCCTTGCCGGTGGAGCAGGATTACTATCTGATCTATGGTGGGGAGGAGCGCCAAGAACGCGCCCACGGTATCGTCTTGGGATGGCGGGATATTGGAGAGCTGGTCTAGTGTTCGGCGACGGCCAGTTAGAACGTTTTCCATCGTGTCGGCATAATGCGATCAGCCAATTCTCGGGTTAAGTGCAAGCAGCGCGTACCAACCAATGGTGTCTGATGGTTATTTAATCAATATCGTTCTGTACAATGTCTGCTTGTCTTCTGCCTCTTCTGCGTCGGTTTGCAACCTCCAGAAGTACATGCCGTCGTTGAGCTCGCGACCAGCATCGTCTCGCCCGTCCCAGAGGATGCTATATCTGCCAGGAATCTGATGGCCCAAAGCAAAGGTTCGAACGTGCTGTCCGGCTACATCGTAAATATCTAATTCAGCCGATGTGGTGGTGGCTATATCATACGAGATACCCGGGACAACGGGTTTGAGTGCGCGAAGCTTGGCCTTCAGATCGTCGGGCCATTCGTCTGGATCGGTCGCCTCTCGCCAAGGCATGCGCTGACGGACCTCCTCGGCGAATATAAGCTGACGTTCTAATTCTTCGGACCATTCCTCTTCGGACCATTCCTCCGGACCGGTCCTCACCGCCTGCCAGATTCTGTTATCCGGACTCGGCTCAGCCGCGCCTTTGGCCTTCGCCGGTTGCGGTTCCGTGTCGATGTGGGCGATGACCTGATTGACGAGTCCTACTTGGCGAGCAATGTCCATGATCTGGAAGCGTTGCTCATGCGTGCTGAGATAGATGCGCTCGGGCGACTGGATGATAATCATCGTGGTGTTGCCCAACTGTTGTCTCTTTGCCTGCAATTCCTCTTTGAGGGTCGCAAACGTCACTGATTTGTCGTTCAGCTTCATGTTGCCGTCTTGATCCACGATGATATGAACACTCTGCTTACTCGACTCAGCCTCAACTTTGGGCACTTTCGAGATAGTGCCACAGGAAGGCAGCGTCACGGCGGCCAGAGGGCATAGCAATACGGCTGTCAATACACGCGCCCGCATGCCCATCCGGCGCGCACTGCCGCCAAGCGTCCTACGGATTCTCAGTGCCAAGTCCGATTCTGCTGCAAAGGCGTTCATGGTGGGGATTATCCGTATTAAAGGGTTTGAATGGACCGACTGTTCGGCGACGTGAGCCAAGCCGCGCGCATAGGCTTCTGAGCGGCCGGTGGTGCATACCACGAGATCGTCGCAGGCCTGTTCGGCTTCCCGCCGCAACATGCGACCGCACAGCCACACGGCGGGATGGAAGAACAATACAGTGGAGACTAACCGCTGTAGTAGCAGCGTGAGGTTGTCCCAGCGACGCACGTGTGCCAGCTCGTGCATGAGGATCAGGGTGAGTTCGTCGGTGCGCAGTTTCTCTACGAGATCGGCGGGAAAGACAATGATTGGTCTCAGGATGCCGAGTGCCATCGGCGAGCTGATAGAAGGGGAGGTCGCCACCTCGACCTTGGAATAGCAGTCGAGGGTTAGACGCGCTTGCTGCAGGGCGTCGAAAAGCGGACCGTCGCGCTGTACCTGCGCCTGCTGCCGCAAGCACCAGACGATGCCATAGCCGATCAGAATTCGCCCGATGAGCAGCGCTGCGCCTACTATCCACAGTATCGCGCCCCAACCGTCTGTAGTAAGTTGCACACTACTGGTGGCAATTGCCGGAGAAGCCGCTGCGTGCATCGTTGGGTACTCGACAGGCGAGAATACGAGGGTGTCCTGACTGGGTTCCACGAGTGGCACGAACGGTGTGAATAGCGTATAAGGCGAGCTGACCGCGATGGCGACGAGCGGCTTGAGGAGCACGACAGCCCACAACAGGTGGCGCAAGGTTGGTGACTTGATCGGTAACAGGTGACAGGCGACTAGGACTAAGACCGCTAGTGCCGCTAATTCGATACTTAGCTGACCGAACCAGCCGAAGAGCTGGCTGCCTAACTCGTTCAAGGCCGCATTCATCGCTGGTCTCCTTTTCTGCGCTCGAGGGTTCGGTCTAACTCCGTCCGTATCGCCGTCAATTCCTCGTCGCTAAGCGACTGGCCGTCCAGTAGTTGGCTGACCAGTGCTTCGGCCGAGCCGACAAAGAACGAGTCGATGACTTCGCCGAGCGAGCGCCGCCCCATGTCCTCGCGCGTGACCACCGGGCGATAGAGATCGGACCGGCCTTCTCGTTCCGAGACCACAAAGCCCTTATCGCGCAGGATGCGCATTATGGTCAGCACGGTATTGTAGGCCATCGGCTTGACGGCTGTTAGCCGCTCCTGCACCTGTTTGACGGCTGCGGGCGACTCGTCCCACAGGACGTTCATAATGAGCGTTTCGAGCGGGGTCAGTCTTTTGTCGGGTTTGTCTCTGGTCGCCATGGCAAGCCCTTTCAACTAAGAGTTTAGTTGAGTATACTCGACAGTACTCGGCTTGTCAACTAAAATTTTAGTTGACATGAAAAAAGTCGAGGATAGATCGCATTGACTGTCATTTTTTGATGAAGTTAGTTAAACTGATATGACCATTCGCAGAGCGACCAAAAAAACTGAGAGCCTGCCCTGAGCAGAGCCGAAGGGAGCGCCACCATGTCCGACTATACTTCCTATAAAGCTGATTATGACCGCGACGGCTTCGTCCTCGTGCGCAACTTCCTGCCCCCCGACGAACTCAAAGACCTAACAGCCCAAGTTGACCGCTACGTCCGCGAAGTGGTGCCGACCCTGCCCGATCAGGCCGCCTTCTACCAAGACAAGGACCGGCCCGAAACCCTGAAACAACTACAGCACATGGGCGACTACGACGCCTTCTTCGCCGAGTACCGCGACCAACCGCGCTGGAGGGATCTAGCCCAGACCCTCATCGGCGAAGCCGCGCAGGTGAGCCAGCCCGAGTGGTTCAACAAGCCGCCGCAGACCGAACACCCCACGCCGCCGCATCAGGACAATTTCTACTTCAACCTCAAGCCGCCCAACGTCGCCTCCATTTGGCTGGCCCTCGATCCGGTTGACGAGGAGAACGGCTGCCTGCGCTATAGCCCCGGCTCTCATCACAAGGGCATCCGGCCGCACAATCGCACTGCGGTCTTGGGTTTTTCGCAGGGCATTGCCGATTACGGCCCCCAAGACCAAGCCAACGAAGTCGCGGTGCATTTGCAGCCCGGCGACGCGGTAGTACACCACGGCGAAGTCATCCACCGCGCTGACCCCAATCGCTCGTCGCAGCGCCACCGCCGCGCTTTTGCTATGGTCTTTGAAGGCGTCAGTTGCAAGATCGATGAGGAAGGCCGGCGCAGATACCAAGAGGCCCTACAGAGCCAGCACCAGAAGATGGGGCTGGAGTCCTCTCAGGGTTAGGCGCGACCGAGGCTCAACTCGGAAGGACGCTGAGAGGTTAGGGGTCCCATAGGCGGACCCCTGGTACGTTGCCAAAGTGGTTGTCAAAAGTGATCAGGACCGAGCCGGTTTCAATAGCCTGAGCCGATAGCCAGACATCATTAATAGGTATAGGCGTACCGGCTTGCTTCAGTGCATCCTTGATCTGACCGTAAACTTCGGCCGTCTCAGTAGATAATTCGAGCGTGCGCACGGTGGGTTTGGCTAGAAATCCAGCCAGACGGGCGCGATTCTCTTTCAGCCGCGTCCCCCCGCGAAAACCGGCGAACAATTCGCCGAGCACGATGATAGACATAAACACGCACTCCGCTTGACCCAAGGCATCGAGTACGCGCTCGTCGCCGTTCCACAGGGCACTTAAGGCATTGGTATCTAACAGAACCTTCACTGCCAGTCCTCAGGATCTACTTGGCGGCGAGTCAAGGCGTCGAATTCAGTCCGTTCCTCGGTGCTCCACACGCCGCATTGATCCAAAAAGTCAGCGCGATGATTCGTCGGTTGTAGGCCCAAGGCCTCCTTCAGCACACCGTTTATAGTCTTGTTTAGACTTTTTCCCTCGGCGGCGGCTTTCTTGCGTATGAGTTGGGCCAAGGCATCGTCCATGTGGATAGTCAGAGATTTCATGTTTTTACCTCATATTTATGATTCATAATAAATCAGAAATATAGTTCAAAATGCACTAGTCTTCCAGCATTCTAAGGTCGGCGTCCCCGAGTCGAGGTTGAAAGTTCCTTAGGACGGCAATACATTCTTGTGCCGTTTAACTCAGGAGTAGGGCGAGCGGCGGATTGCCGGACCACCAGCAGAGAAAGGTATCTGAGCTTGTCGAAGAAGGAGCCTACACGATGCGTGTGCTGATTACCGGCGGCGCGGGTTTCTTGGGGTCGCATCTGAGCGATCTACTGCTGGAAAAAGGCTGCGAAATCATCTGCATGGACAACTTTCTCACGGGCCGGCCCGAGAATATTGCCCATCTGCTTGGCCACTCGCGATTCCAGCTTATTCAATACGATGTCACCAACTACATCCACGTAGATGGTCCGCTCGACTTTATCCTGCACCTCGCCAGCCCCGCTAGCCCGGCCGACTTCGAGCGATTGGGCATCAACATCCTCAAGGTCGGCGCGTTGGGCACGCACAAGACCTTGGGATTGGCCGTGGCCAAGCAGGCCAAATTCCTACTGGCCTCCACGTCGGAAGTCTATGGCGATCCCTTAGTGCATCCCCAGTCCGAGGAGTACCTCGGCAACGTCAACCCCATTGGCATCCGCGGCGTGTACGACGAGGCCAAGCGCTTTGCCGAGGCCATGACTATGGCGTACCACCGCATGCACGGCACGGACGTGCGCATTGCGCGTATATTCAATACGTACGGTGAGCGCATGCGCCAAGACGACGGCCGTGCCGTGCCCAACTTTATCATCCAAGCCCTCAGGGGCGACGATCTGACCGTCTATGGCGACGGCCAGCAAACGCGCAGCATCTGCCATTACAGCGACTTGATCGCCGGCCTCCACAAGCTCATGCTGTCCGACGTGACGACCCCAGTAAACCTCGGCAACCCCAGTGAAATCACCATGCTGGACTTGGCCCACAAGATCATCGCCATGACGGGATCCAAGAGCCGCATCGCCTTCGGCGAGCTGCCGCAGGACGACCCTCGGGTGCGCCTGCCCGACATTGCCAAGGCCCGCTCCCTGCTCGGCTGGACGCCTTGCGTGGGACCGGACGAAGGGCTGGGCCGAACGATTGCGTGGTTCAAGCGAGAATTGGAGAAATAGCTACGTGCGCCTTTGAACCCGAAAGGGAATGAATCGCCGCTCGGGGTTGTCTAATGCGAGAATTGGAGAAATAACTATGTGTGCTTTTGAATTGCGAGAAAACGCCCTCGGCGTTGAAATCCACGCGGGCGATCAACTGCTCGCCCTGTACCGCGCTACCGAGGAACTGCCTCGCGGCGAATCCCCCAAGCCCTGCTTTGCGCCGCTGTACACGCTTTCCGGTCAGCTCGTGACCGAGTACCGTCCGCCTGACCACGCTTGGCACACGGGGCTGTTCTTCGGCTGGGTCCACGTCAACGATGCGAACTTGTGGGGCGGGCGTTGGTATTTGCCGGAAACAAAGAAGTACGAACACGTCGCCGACAGCCACGGCGTGCAGCGGCACGATGGCTTCACGGCTTTGGCAGCGGACGGTGTGACTGAGTCGCTTTCTTGGCTCGACGGCCGCGATCAGCTCGTGGCGCGGGAGTCGCGCTCTTTTGGCTTTTACAGCACTGAGGGCGGCTACTGCTTGCGGATATCCACGCGCATTGAGCCAGCCGGCGACCGGCTGGTGATGGGGGCCTCGCGGGCGGCGCGCTACTCGGGGCTGGTGTTGCGCATGGGGCCTTCCTTTGCCGAGGCCGACCACTATTGCAGCGAGGGACGCCAGGGCCACGCGAACATCATGCACCAGCGCGCTCGTTGGGTGGGGGCGCGCGGGAAAAGCGGCGGCTTTGTCGCGCTCATGGATCACCCTAGCAACCCGCGCCACCCGGTCACTTGGTTTACCCGCGCCAACTTGCTGGGTACGGGCCTGCTGATAGAAGGCGACTTAGAGTTGGCGGCTGGCGAGTGCTTGGAACTGCACCATGCGTTCTTCGTCCTAGACCAAGACCCCGGTCCCACACAAATAGAATCCCTGTACGCGGATTTTGCTGCTTCTCCCGGAGAATTGCCATGAGGCTGTTGTGCCTCCCGGTGCTGTTTCTGCTCGCCTGTGCTTCGGCCCCCAAAGTCGAATACCCGGCCCTCGATTTGGCTCAGCCGGACCAATGGACGGCGGAGGCCTCAGGGGATGCGGTTGTCGATCAATGGTGGCGCGATATGGGGACTGCGCGCCTCGACAGTCTGGTGGCGTTGGCCTTGGAGTACAACTACAATCTCAAGATCGCCGGTGCGCGGCTGGCCCAAGCGCAAGCCCAAGCCCGGGTAGCTGGTGCGCCGCTGTGGCCCCAACTCAGTGCCAATGGCAACGGCTCGAAGCGCAAACAGAATTTCGTCGGCTTGCCCATTCCGGGTAGAGACCCGGATCAGGTCTTGACCTCCGAGAGCACGTCCTTTGGCGTCGATTTGACTGCGAGTTGGGAAGCTGACCTGTGGGGTCGCTTGCGCGCTGGTGCTCAAGCGGCGCTCGCCGACGCCGACGCCGCGGCCGCTGATTTCCGCGCGGCGCACCTCTCGCTGGCAGCGCAGACAGCGCGGGCCTATTTCGCCGCGGTCGAAGCGGGGCACCAAGTCGAGTTGGCGCGCGCGACCGTTGCAAATTACCGGCTCTCCGCCGAGCAGATAGAGGATCGCTATCGCCGCGGCTTGCGCTCGTCGCTCGACGTGCGTTTGGGCCGGTCGAGCTTGGCCGCGGCCGAAGCGACCCTCGCCCAACGCCGCCAGCAACGGGACGCTGCCCTGCGCCAGCTCGAATTGATCTTGGGCCGCTATCCCAGCGCCCGGATCGAGGTCGGGGAAGAGTTGCCGGCGGTCGGCGGCCCAGTTCCAGCCGGCTTGCCCGCCCAACTCGTGAGCCGACGGCCCGACCTCGTGGCCGCTGAACGCCGCCTCGCCGCGGCCGACCGTCGGTTGGCCCAAGCCCGGCGCGCCCTGTTGCCCCGCATCAGCCTGACGGCCTCTACGGGCCGCTCGTCGAGCGCATTGAGCGACTTGCTCGACGGCGATTTTTCGGTGTGGAATCTCGTGGGCAATATCGCGCAGCCACTGCTGCAAGGGGGTCGCCTGCGCGCTGGCGTCGATCAGGCCGCTTCCGCAGCCGAGCAAGCTCTCTTTACCTACGCGCAAAGTGCCCTTAGAGCATACGGCGAGGTGGAGGCGGCACTGAACGCCGAAGGCTTGCTCGCCGACCAAGAACGAGCACTAACCACGGCTGCGGAAGAAGCCGTCGCGGCGCGCGCCCTAGCTGAAGATCGCTACGCTAGAGGGCTCGCCGATCTCATCGCCCTGCTAGAGTCGCAGCGCCGGGCCTTTGACGCCGAGAGCCGCCTGCTCGCTGTCCGTCGCCAGCGCCTCGATACGCGCATTGACTTGCACCTAGCCCTTGGCGGCGGCTTTACCCTTGCCTCTCAGACTTCGGCGAGCTCAGTCGAGCCGCACGCGGAGATTCCTCAATGATACGCGTCTTCAAAATAGTTTTGCCGATTCTCATTCTCGCCCTCGGCTTTGGGGCCTTCCGACTGCTGGCCTCCATGCGGGAGCCGCCCCAGCGCGTCTCCCGCTCCTATGCCGGTCCGCTCGTCGAAGCCGTCGCTGCCCCGCTGCAACAGGTCCAAGTCGTGGTTGAGGGGCAGGGTACAGTGCGCCCCGACGCCCAGATTGACCTCGTGCCGCAGGTGTCGGGTATTGTGGTGTGGAAGGACGCCGATTTCAAGCCTGGCGGGACCTTTGCCAAGGGCGCGCTGCTGTTTCGGATTGATCCACGCGATTACGAACTCGTCGTCCAACAGGCCGAGGTCCAAGTGGCGCAGGCGCGCTACCAACTCGACTTGGCTCGGGAGGAAGCCGCCATCGCCGAGGAGGAGTGGGAGCGGCTCCACGCCGAAGAAGCCCCCACCGACTTGGTGCTGCGCAAACCCCAGCTACGCGCGGCCGAAGCCAGTCTCCAAGGAGCGGAAGCGCGGCTCGCCGAAGCGCGGCTGCGCCTTGACCGCACCAATGTGTACGCGCCGTTTGTCGGCCGGGTGCGCACCGCCCGCGTCGATGTCGGCCAGCACCTCAACGTCGGCCAATCCATCGCCCAACTATACAGCATCGAAAAGGCCGAGATCGTCGTCCCCGTCCCCGACGAAGACCTCGGGTGGTTCACCTTGCCGTTGCCCATCGACGTCGCTGAGGCCAGTACTGCTAACGCCGGGGCCATTTATGATCTCAACGCCGAGGGCGGCTCCCGCGCTTTTGCTTTTAGCCGAGAGGGGGCTAGCGCCGAAATCAGCGGCGCTTTTGCCGGTCGCCGCCACCAGTGGAGCGGGCGCGTAGTTCGCACCGAAGGTGAGCTCGACCCGCAGAGCCGTATGGTCCGCTTAGTAGTAGAAGTCGAAGCGCCCTACGGCGGCATTGCCGACGGGATCCCGCCGCTGACGGTGGGGATGTTCGTCGAGGTGGCCATCGCCGGCCGCATGGTCGATGGCGTCCGCGTCCTGCCCCGCGTGGCTTTGCGCCAGGGCGACCGCGTGTGGACGGTGGGCCGCGACGGCGTCCTCAGCATCCGCCCAGTGCAAGTGGTGCGCTCCCTTGAGGATGAAGTGCTCGCTTATATCGACATGCCTCCGGAAGAGCGGATCATCGTCTCGCAGCTCAGCGGCGTTACCGATGGGATGCAGGTGCGTCTCGCGGACGGCAACGCAGGAGGTCAACTGTGAAAGCGCCTGTATCTTGGATGGCGAAGAATCACGTCGCCGCCAATCTGCTGATGGGCTTCATCATGTTGAGCGGTCTGTTTGCCATGATGCAGACCAAAAAAGAAACCTTCCCCGAGATGTCGCTCGATCAGGTGCAAATCCAGGTGCCCTACTTGGGCGCGACACCGGCCGAGGTCGAAGACGCTGTCTGCAAGCGCATTGAGGAACGGGTGCGCGGCCTAGAGGGGGTGCGCCGCGTGCGCTCTACGGCTGCTGAGGGTATGGGTTCAGTCAGCGTCGAGCTAGAGCGCGGTGCCGACATGGACAAACTCCTCGACGACATCAAAAACGAAATCGACCGCATCGACACCTTTCCGACTGAGGTCGAAGAGCCGGTTATCAAGGAGCTAACCCGCCGCAATCAAGCCATCGACGTGGTGCTCTACGGCGATGTCGAGGAAAAAGCCCTCAAAGTCGCGGCCGAACGAGTGCGCGACGACCTGCGCAGCAGCGGCGTCATTTCGCAGGTCGAGCTCAAGGGCGTGCGCGTCGATGAAATTGCCATCGAAGTCTCCGAAGAGGCCCTGCGGCGCTACGGCCTGACCTTCGCGCAGGTTGCCGATGCGGTCCGCCGCACGAGCATTGACCTGCCCGCCGGCAGCGTCGAGAGCGAGGATGGCGCGATCTTGCTCCGCACGCAGGGGCTGATGCGCGTGGGGCGCGAATACGAAGAGGTCGTCGTGCTCACCCGTCCCGACGGCACGGCCCTCAAGCTCAAAGACGTGGCCACGGTCGTCGATGGCTTTGAGGATACCGATCTCGTCTCGCGCTTCAACGGCCAGCCCGCGGCCGTGGTGCAGGTCTATCGCATTGGCGACCAGAACGCCCTCGATATCTCCGATTATGTCCACCAGTACGTCGAGGACAAACGCTCAACCCTGCCGGCGGGGATCGATATTGGCTACGTGCGCGACGACGCGCGCATCCTGCGCAGCCGCATCGATTTGCTGATCCGCAACGCCCAACTCGGGCTGGTGCTGGTCTTCATCTGTCTGAGCTTCTTCCTCGACCTGCGCTTGGCCTTCTGGGTGATGATGGGCATCCCCATCAGCTTTTTGGGGGCCTTCGTGTTGATGCAGCCTTTTGACGCCTCGATCAACATGCTTTCGCTATTTGCCTTTATCGTGGCCTTGGGCATCGTCGTCGATGACGCGATCATCGTCGGCGAAAACATCTTTTCCCACCGCATAAAGGGAAAATCCTTTGGCCGCGCCGCCATTGACGGGGCGCTCGAAGTGGGCACGCCGGTCGTGTTTTCGATTATGACCTCGATTGCGGCCTTTATGCCGCTGTTTTTCGTCGAGGGCATGATGGGTAAGTTCATGTCGGTCATCCCGGTGATCGTCATCTCCGTGCTGCTGCTGTCGCTGATTGAGAGCCTGTTCATTCTGCCGGCGCACCTGTCTTCTAAAGGGGACGGGCCAATCAGCCGCTTGTTTCGCCGAATTTTCATCCGCCCCCTCGATTGGCACGCCCGGGGCGTCGTCGTCTTTGACCGCGGCCTCCAGTACGTCATCCGCAACGCCTATAAACCCACGCTGCGCTTGGCGTTGGCCCATCCGATTTCTAGTACCGCCTTGGCCTTATCGCTCATGCTGTGTACCGGCGGGCTGGTCGCTGGCGGTCATATCAAGTTCGTGTTTATGCCCGAGATCGGGGCCGATTGGGTGACGATATCGGTCAACATGCCCCAGAGTACCACGGCGACCCAAACCGCCAAGGTCGTGCGACATATCGAAGAAAAGGCCATCGTCCTGCGCGACCAGATCGACGCCGAGCGCGAGGGCGGGGATTCAATCTACCGCAATTTTTTCACTTACATCGGCGACCAACCCTCGGCTCGGCGTTCTTCCTTTGCAAGCACCCCAAGTGCTGGCGGCCAGGGGCATCTAGCCGAAGTTACCATCGAACTGTTACCTTCCGAGGAGCGCGATCTCGACAGCGCGGAGATCGAGGCGCGGCTGCGCCAACTGGTTGGTGAGGTACCCGGCCCCGAATCCATTATTTTTTCCTCGTCGCTGTTTTCCGCTGGCAATCCCATCGAGGTTGAGCTGGCCTCGGACAATTTCGACCAGCTCTTGTTGGCCGTCGATCGCCTCAAGGGCAAAATCGCCGAGTACGCCGGCACCGGCGATATCCAAGACAGCTTTCAGGAGGGCAAGCTGGAGATGAAACTCCAGCTCAAGCCCCAAGCCCGCACCCTCGGCCTGACGCTCGCCGATCTAGCCCGCCAAGTGCGCCAGGGCTTCTACGGCGACCAAGCGCTGAGATTTCCACGCGGCTCGGACGACGTGCGGGTGATGGTGCGCTACCCCAAAGATGAGCGCCGCAACTTAGGCGACGTGCGCTCGATGCGAGTACGCACGCCATCGGGTGCCGAGGTGCCCTTTGCCGAGGTCGCCACCGTCACCATCGGCCACGCCTATGCCTCTATCCAGCGCACCGACGGCCAGCGCGTCGTGCGGGTGAGTGCCTCGGTAGATGACCAAATTGCCAATGCCGACGAAATCAACCGCGATCTTGAAGCGTTTTTCTTGCCTACGCTGGTCCAGGACTATCCCGGTCTGCGTTACAGCTTCGGTGGCGAGCAGAAGGAGCGGAATGATTCGCTACAGAGCCTGCTGTTCAATTTCGTCATCGCGCTGGCCGCTATCTACGTGCTGCTGGCCGTGCCATTCAAATCGTACACTCAGCCCCTTGTCGTCATGAGCGCAATTCCCTTTGGCATCATTGGCGCGGTTTGGGGGCATCTGCTGATGGGAATAGACTTGGCGCTTTTGAGCCTGTTTGGCATCGTCGCGCTGTCGGGCGTGGTGGTCAACGATTCGCTAGTGCTGTTGACCTTCTACAACCAGATGCGGCGCGAGGGGTCGTCGCACGAGGAAGCCCTAGTCTCAGCCGGGGCCGCGCGCTTCCGCCCGATCCTGCTGACCTCGCTGACGACCTTTTTTGGCCTGCTGCCGATGATCCTCGAAAAGAGCCTCCAAGCGCAGTTTTTGATCCCAATGGCCGTCAGTCTGGGCTTTGGCATCCTGTTTGCCACCTTCATCATTTTGCTCGGCGTCCCGATAGGAATGCGCCTGCTGGTGGGAGTCCAAGAGTTTTGGGGTCGGTTGGTTGTGGAGAAACCCGCCGAGGTCGCGCCGGTTACCGGGTCTTGAAGGGTTGTGGCGCGATTGAAGTGGGGTGGGCTGCTGCTGTGCATGGCGGCCTGCGCGCCTACTGACGAGTTTCCCTTCATCGACAAAGCCAGCGATTGGGGCATAGAGCAATCCCACGTCGGCGGCGGCGCGGAAAAGCGCTATATCGTCGAAGCCAAAGGCGGTGGGGCCGCGCTCCTCGACGCGGACGGCGACGGCGATTTGGACATCTATTGGGTCAACGGAGAGGGCGGTGACAATGCTCTCTACCGCAACGACCGTGGCCGTGGCTTTGTCGATCGAGCGGTCGCGGCCGGTGCCACGGGTCGCGGCTGGGGCATGGGCGCGTTGAGCGCGGATTACGATGCCGATGGCGATGCCGATCTGTACATCACCTGCCTACAAGAAAACATCCTCTATCGCAACGACGGATTAGAGCAATTTGCCGATGCCACGGCCCGCGCCGGGTTGGCGCTACCGGTGTGGAGTACGGGCGCGGCCATGGGCGACGCGGACTTGGATGGTGATTTGGATTTGTACGTGGCCAATTACGCGGATTTTGATTCGACCGCGGTGCGGCCCTTGGGCACGCAGTGGAAGGGCCGGGACGTATTCATCGGCCCGCTGGGCTTGCCCGCGTTGCCGGACGCGCTCTACCGCAACGATGGCGACGGTACCTTTGCCGAGGTGACGGAGGCTAGCGGCCTCGGTCAGCACGATCCGGGCTATGGGTTTGCCGTGCTGTTCATCGACAGCGACGACGACGGGGATTTGGATCTGTACGTCGCCAACGACTCGACGCCCAATTTCCTCTACCGCAATGATGGGGCTGGCACCTTTGCCGAAGTGGGGTTACAGGCCAATGCCGCGCTGGGGGAAACGGGCTTAGCGCAGGCTGGCATGGGCGCGGCTTGGGGCGATTACGACAACGATGGCGACGGCGATTTGCTGGTCACCAACTTTGAGGACGACTACAATACGCTCTATCGCAACACAGGCGGCGGTACGTTTGCGGACGTGAGCTTTGCCGCGGGCTTGGGCCGCATCAGCCTGCCTTTCGTGGGGTTTGGCGCGGTCTTTCTCGATTTTGACAACGACGCCGACCAAGACTTGTTCGTGGCCAACGGGCACGTGTATCCGCAGATCGAACGCCCGGGCAGCGGCGCGACCTACGCGCAAGCCAATCACTTGCTCGCCAATGACGCCGGCCATTTTAGCCCCGTCGAACTAGGCGAGGATTGGGCGGTCAGTCGCGGCGCGGTGGCCGGGGATTTTGACGACGATGGCCGCGTGGATCTGTTCGTTACCAATCTCAACGGTCGGCCCTCCCTGTTGCACAATCAGACGGCCGCTGATCACCATTGGCTCGGCCTGTGTCTTGTGGGCGCAGGAAAAAACCGCGAGGCCATCGGTGCGAGGGTCGTATTGTGGAGTGGAGGCCAAAGGCAGCGGCGGGACGTGCTGTGCGGCGAGAGCTTTTTGGGCAGTGGCGACCGGCGCGTGCATTTTGGCTTGGGTGCGGTGGGCCGGGCGGATTCGCTGCACATCTATTGGCCGAGTGGGGTGTTGCAACGGCTGGTCGACTTGCCGATTGATACGTATATGAGCGTTGAGGAGGGGGGCTAGGGACGGTTGCCGCGTGGCGCGTGGCGGCTATATTTGCGGACGCAGGTACCATAAACCGGAGGTCCAATTATGCAGAGCTACCCATATCCTGAGTACGACGGCGTGAGAAGCATTGTCTTGGGAATAATCGTCAGCATTCTGACGTGTGGGATTTACTATTTCTACTGGCAATACAAACAGATGGAAACGCTCAATGCGTGGCTGGGGCGGGAGGAGTACAACTTCTGGCTTTGGCTCGTACTCTATATCCTGACGTGCAGCATATTTGAGCTTTACTACGAATACAAGATGGCGAAGGGCATCAACGAGATTCAGGAGAACAATAGTCTGCGCGAAAACAAAGACCTAGCGTTGATATGCGTCTTGGTTTCTATTTTTTCCCTCGGCTTGGCCGCTACTGCTATTCAGCAGTGGGAAGTCAACAAGTTCTACGGTGAAAGCGCCGACAGTTAGTTCCGTTCATCTCGCGAGAATTTTCCTCGTTGGGTTGGCGCTCGTCGCGGCATTCGCGGCGTGGTTTGGCCCAGTGCTCGCCGAGACGTGGCCGACCCTGTGTCCCTTCCACTTCCTCACCCAGCTACCCTGCCCAGGCTGCGGTATGGGGCGTGCCTGCATCGCCCTTGCCCAAGGCAACCTCGCCGGCGCTTGGCACTACCATCCCTTCGCATTTTTCCTCGTTCCATTAGCCCTCGGCCTAGCGTGTTTTCCGAGTCGGTTCGGCCGCGCTTGGCTGGCGCTGCCCCCGTTTTTCCGCAAGGGCCTCGCTGGAGGCGTGCTGGCTCTCGTGCTGGCGTTGTGGGGGTATCGCTTACTGCTCGTCTAGTGACTCAGCGCCCAGACCGCGATATTGGCACCCATTTTCAGGGCGTCGAGTCGCTTGCTCTCCGGGTCGCTGTGGACGTCGGGGTCTTCCCAGCCGTCTCCTAAATCCGCCTCATAAGTGTACAGCACGGCTAGACGCTCGCCGGTGAAAAGCGCGAGGGCTTGCGGCCTTTTGCCGTCGTGTTCGTGGACTTTGGGCAGGCCCGCTGGCAACTCAAAGTGGCAGTGGAACAGGGGATGCTCGGGCGACAGTTCTACCCACTCGCCGTTGGGGAAGACTTGGCGCATGGCGCGGCGGAAGCTCTCATCCATGCCGTAGTTGTCGTCGGCGTGGAGAAAACCGCCGCTTTCCAAGTAGTGCCGAAGCCGCGCTGCCTCCTCAGCGGAAAAGGCCACATTGCCGTGCCCGGTCATGTAGATGTACGGATAGGAAAACAACTCCTCGTCCATGATTTGCACGCGAGCCTCGGTTTCGGCCGCGTCGATTTGGGTGTGTTCCCTTAAGAAGCGGAGCAAGTTGGGCAGGGAAGAGGGGTCGCTGTACCAGTCGCCGCCGCCGCCGTATTGCAGCCGCGCAATGGTAAATAGGGGCTGGGCCGGGCCGTCCGCAGCGAGAAGCGCGACGGCGATTGCAACGCAGAGGCCGCGCATGTCAGCGGTCGTTGATCACGGCGATTTTGCCGCGCACGGCGTCGCCGGTTCCTGCTTGCGCGACAAAGTAGTAAATGCCCGATCCCACGAGAAAACCCGCCGCACTCTGGCCATTCCAAGTGACTGCGCCTTCGCCCGCTGCGCCGTCGAGCTGACGGACGAGTTCGCCGGCTGCGGTGAAAATGCGCACGCTGGCTCCCAGCGGCAGGTCGGCAAAGGTCAGGGATGCGCCGCGCACGCCGATGTGGAAGGGGTTGGGATACGCGTAGGCCCGAGAACCAGCGGCGGTTCCCGAGGTGCCGAGTTGCAGGCGGCTCATCCCGCCGAGTGTGCCAATCCACAGTGCGCCGTTTTCCCGATCGAAGTAGAGCGAGTTGACGCGGTTGTTGACGAGGCCGTCGCTGGTGTCGAGCGCGAACTCGACTTGGCCCTCGGTGCTGATGCGGGCCAAGCCGCCTTCGGTGCCGACCCAAATGCGTCCCCAGTCGTCTTCGGCCAGTGACGTAGTCGCGTTGGACGGTAGGCCGTTGTCAGTGTTGTACACCTTCCAGCTTGCGACCGCAAAATCCGCGTTGGTGCGCGAATACTCGCCGCGCACGGCATTGAGGCCGTTGTTGGTGGCGACCCACACTTGCCCCGAGCGATCGACGTGGATGTCGATGACGGCGTTGCTGGTCAGGTCTGGATAAGCGACGGTGTCGAAGACTAAGCCGGTCTCATCGCCGATGTCAAAGGGGGTGCCGCCATCGTCTAAGAGGAAAAAGCCGTCGAGTGCCGTCCCAATCCACTTCAGGCCGTCGGGACCAATGGCGATTTTGGTCATGTCGCGGCCTGCGGACATGCCGAAGTTCAACTGGTTGTTGAGCGCGGCCTGTTGGGGCGGCCACCCATCCATGACGACGAGCCCATTTTGGACATTGGCAATCCACAGCAAGCCGTTGGCGTCGCGGTCGATGTCGCTGATAGCGACAAAGGAACCGCCGTCGATGCCTTCGAGAGCCGAGTTATTGGCGGTGAGATGCTGCCACTGGCCGTTGGCGTCGCGCACGTTAATGCCCCGGCCCCAATGGCCAACCCACAGCAAGCCCTCGCCGTCGGTCTCCAAGGCCGAGACGGTATTGGACGCCAGGTCGGTATTGGTGGTGTGGGTAGTCCAGCCCTCGCCGTCGAACTCGTACAGACCAAAAGCGGGTAGATTGTCCTTGGGCACGGAGGCGACCCACAGGTGGCCGTTGGGAGTCTGCGCTATGTCGAAGAAGAAGTTGGCTTTAGGCTCGTGGGTCGGTGGCGGTGGGTCAGTGCCGAGGACGCGCAAGCCGCTATGGCTGGCGACCCATAGGGGGCCGTCGGTATCGGACAGGTCGGCCGTGCTGCTGATACCTGACGTATTTAGCGGCTGCCAACGGTTGGCTTGGCGCTGGGATAAGGTGCCGTCAGCCGCCCCAGTGACGATGCTCCCCTCGAAGAGGCCGAGAGCAACGCTGCTAGTCGTGGAATAATCGAGCTCAGGGCGGTCGAGCGCGGGATGTACGCGCCAGATGCCGTCCGTGGCCGCGACGAAGAGCGTGTCTTGATAGACCAGCATGTCGCGCACCTCGCCCCTTATTGGCTCAGCCGCCCAACTGCTGGGGTCTTGGAGATTGGGCTGGTCCAAATCCGCCCACGCTAGGCCATTGACGGTCCCGGCCCACAGGCGACCGGCAAACACTTCAATGCTGGTCACCTCGGTATCTTTGGGCAGCTCGCCCAAGCGGCGATAGGTTTCCTTGACCTCTTCCTTGCTGATGACAAACGCACTGACGCCGCGCTCGCTGCCGACGTAGAGGATGTCCCCATGCGGCTCAAGGGCGTTGATGCGGAGGTTTTGGAAGTCGAGAAAGGGCGGGTCGAAGCGGTTTTGCTCGGGCCGATAGCGGCTCAAACCCTGAGAGCGGGTGCCAAACCACAGGTGGCCGTTGGCATCTACGGAGAGGCTCAAGATGAGATTGCCCGGCAGGCCGTCGCGGCGAGTGAAGCGCGTATAGGATTGGGTCTGCTGGTCGTAGCGCAGAACGCCGCCGCTGGTGCCGGCCCAGACCGCGTCTTGGTGGACGAGGACCCGGTTGATTTGGCGCATACTGGTATAGGCTTCCCATTGGGTGCCGGATAACTGGGCGCGGACGGGCAGGGCCAAAAGCAGCAGGGGAAAGAGGCGGAGCAAGAGCATGGAAACGGCCTACATCATCGTTAGAGGGTCGATGTTAATGGAAAAGTGGAGGGCGTGATCTTTGGCGACCGCGCGCATGGCTGGCAGGGCGCTGAGGGCCGTTGTGCGCAAATGGTGCGCCGAGGACCCGCGCAAGAGGGCTTGCCAGCGGTAGTGACCGCGCAGCCGCGCCAGCGGGGCTGGGGCCGGCCCGAGCACGAGCGCATCTTGGTCGAGGCCCTGTCGCAGGGCGTTGACGCCCTGTTGCGATCCGGTTTCAACGGCTTGCTCGCAGGGGCCGCGCCAGCGGAAGACGATGAGGCGGCCAAACGGAGGGAATCCGGCCTGCTGCCGCTGGGCTAGCTCGTTGTGGGCAAAGGCCGCGTAATTTTGGTTGGCGGCCGCGCGCAGGGCTGCGTCGTCGGGCAGGAGCGTCTGGATTACTACTTCACCGGCAGTGTGGCCGCGCCCCGAGCGGCCAGCGACTTGGGTCAGAAGCTGGAAGCTGCGCTCGGCCGCGCGGAAGTCGGGCAGGTGCATGCCGGTATCGGCGGAAATCACGCCGACTAGCGTGACTTCGGGCAGGTCGAGGCCCTTGGCGACCATTTGGGTGCCGAGTAGCACGTCGGCCTCGCCGTTGCGGAAGCGCTCGACGAGCGCGTCGTGTGCGCCTTTCCAAGCAGTGGTGTCCACGTCCATGCGGATGACGCGGATGCCGGGAAATTGGGCCAATAGGGCGCTCTCGACCTTTTGGGTGCCCACGCCGGCGAAGCGCAGCTCCGCGCTGCCGCAGGACGGGCAGACCGACGGTGGTGGGGCCGCGAAGTCGCAGTAATGACAGCGGGTCTCAGAGGCGGTAGGCTTCGACCTGAGCTCAGCCGAAGGTCGCTGGTGATAAGTCAGCGAGACGCGGCAACTAGGGCACTGAATCGGTTCGCCACAGTTGGTGCAGCTAATGAAGGGCGCGAAGCCGCGGCGATTTTGCAACAGGATGATTTTCTCGCCGCGCGCGAGGCGGTCTTGCATCTTGCGCCGCAAGTCGTGCGAGAAGATGGCGCGCTGCTTTCTTTGGAAAGGCTCCTGTTTCATATCGACGACCGCCACTTGCGGCAGGGGGCGGTCGTCGATACGGCGGGGCAAGGTGTGGAGGTGATACTTGCCGGTGGCGGCATTCCAATGCGACTCTAAGCTGGGCGTGGCTGAGCCGAGGACGACGACGGCGTTGCCGCGCTGCCCGCGCACTAAGGCGAGGTCGCGGGCGTTGTAGGTGAGGGGGTGGCTGCTGTCTAGGTCTTCTTGCTTGTACGAGGTGTCGTGCTCTTCGTCCACGACAATCAGCCCCAAATTTTCTACCGGTGCGAGGATGGCCGAGCGAGCGCCGATGAGCACGCGCTGCTCGCGGCGGCGCAAGCGACGCCAGGTGTCGTAGCGCTCGCCAGCCGAAAGCTGGCTGTGGAAGACGGCGACCGCCTCGCCGAAGTGCTCTTTGAAGCGCCGCACCATCTGCCAAGCGAGGGCGATTTCTGGCACCAAGATGATCGCACCGCGCCCGGCAGCCAGCGCTTGCGCCACAAGTTGGACGTACACGAGGGTTTTGCCCGAGCCGGTGACGCCGTGCAGCAAGGCTGGATAGAATTGCTGGGCGTCGAGTGCGGTCGATAGGTCATTGAGGACCTGTTGCTGGTCGGCTGTTGGGATGAGGTCTGGGGGGGTGCCGCTGGCGATGTGAGCGAGGGGGTCGCGGATGACTTCCTCGGCCGTTGGTGAAATCAAGCCGCGGCCTTCGAGCGCCTTGAGTACGGCCGAGGAAAAGCCAGCCGCGCTCAGTTCGCTGCGCGCGGCCATGGGGTGGTCGAGCAAGTAGCGCAGACAGGCCGCTTGGCGCGGGGCGCGTTTTTCGATGGCGGCGATGGCTGTGTGCGCGGCTGGTTCGTCGTTTAGGAAAAAGCAGCGTTGGCTCAGGGTGCGGGGTCGCCGGTCTTCGAGCACGGGCGCGACTTCGATGTGTCCGCGGCGGCGCAGGGCGCGCACGCCCTTTTCCAAGCCCTGGCTGCCGAGGCGGCGCTTGAGGGTGCTGACTTTGAGGGAGCCGCTGCGCTGGAGTTCGTCGATGATCCGCGCCTCTATGCCCGCGTGGTGGCCAGTGGGTGCGTCGCGCAATTGTACGAGGCGGTTGGAGCTGAGTTTGACGCCTGGGGGCAGAGCGGCCATCAGCGCACTGCCGAGGGGGGCCATGTAGTAGGAAGCCATCCAGCGGCAGAGTGCGACGACCTCTGGACTGAGGAGCGAGGTGTCGAGGATTTGTTCGATAGGGCGGATCTTGTTTGGGGGAAGGTCGCCGAGTGTAGCTGGCCCTAAGACAATGCCGGTGAGTCGGCGCTGGACTACCGGCACCAACACTAAGGCCCCAGGCTGCGCTTCTGCGGCGAATTCAGCAGGTACGCCATAGGTCAACTCGCGCGCTACGGGGGGCGGCAGGGAGACCTCTACGTAGCCTTGGATCATGGTTGGGTGTCGGGGGCCTCTCCTGCGGAAGGCTGTGAGTCCAATGTTAGAAGCTCGATGCCGTCGGCCGCGGCGCGGAAGTACAACACTTGGCTGGGGTCACCGAGCTGGCCATTGCCAAGCAGTTGGCCATTCAACCAATAGCTCAAGCCGTGGGGACGAGTCGAGAGCACGACCAAATGGTCGCGGGCCTCAAAGCGGTGGCGCTCGCCGGGTGGAACGATGGCTTCAAAGTTTTCTGCTGCGTCATCCCAGCGGATTTGCACCCAAGTGGAGTCGCGGGCCTCCAGTTCGAGGACCACGGGGACGGGTTCGGTGGTTTGGGCAGTCGCCCCGGTTGCGGGAGGCTCAGCCAGTTCGGTGGATGACTCGACGGACGGGTCGCTTGGAGTGGTTGTCGGCTGAGATTGGGACGAGATGTGGGCCGTTTGCGTTGGGATTTCGGTCTCTTGCGTTGGGATTTCGGTCTCTTGCGTTGGGATTTCGGTCTCTTGTGTTGGGATTTCGGTCTCTTGTGTTGGGGTTTCGGTCTCTTGTGTTGGGATTTCGGTCTCTTGTGTTGGGATTTCAATCGCTTGTGTTGGGTCGTCAATCGCTTGTGTTGGGGTCTGTTTATCGCCGAAAAAGTAGAAGAACGCCACGGCGAGGACGCAGCCGGCACCTATTATCGAGCCGGTGACGATCAGCGGCTTACGCGAGCGGCGCGGCGGAGTAGGCTGCGATAGGACGACCACAGGTTCGGAGCGAGCTTTCATTATCCGGCCGTACTGTTGGTCAAAGCGGCTCAGGAATGGCTCGGGGTCGAGGCCGAGGTGTTCGGCATATGTTTTCAGGGCTAAGCGGACGAAGACCGGTTCAACCACATCGAACTGGTCGGTTTCTAGGCCCTGTAAGACGGAAAGACTAATGCCGCTCTGTTCTTGGATTTCTTCGAGATTGAGGCCGCGCGCTTGGCGTGCGGCCGACAATTCTTCTGCAATGGTTTGTTGTTTTTCTTCGCTCATTTTGTGGCCTGATCGTTTAGGTCGCACCCCACCGCGCTCAAAAGGACGCAAAGACGAGCTAAGGGCAGACCAACTACATTATAATAACAACCTGCGATGCGTTCAATAAAGCGCGCCCCTAGCCCCTGTATGCCATAGCCTCCGGCCTTGTCGAGGGGTTCGCCGCTGGCGACGTAAGCGGCGATGTCGGCGGCGGTCAAGGGTCGCATCTCCACTTGGGTACAAACAGCTTCCCGCAGAAGCTGCTCGCCGCTTTGGATGGCTAGTCCGGTATAGACCTGATGGACCCTGCCCGAGAGGCGACCGAGCATGGAAGCCGCGTCGGCTGCGTCGGCGGGCTTGCCCAATATAGCGCCATTGCAGCAGACGATGGTGTCCGCGGCGATGATGATGGCGTCTGCAGCGACTATGCTGGCTACGGCCTGGGCTTTGGCCACGGCCGATTCGAGTGCGTAGTCGGTCGGGATGGCTGTTGCGGGCACCGGCTCTGCCACCGGACTGGGGACGACGGTAAAAGGCAGGGCGAGTTGGCGCAACAGCGCGGCGCGCCGGGGCGAGGCCGAGCCGAGGATGAGTGGCTTCACGCGGGCGACTCCACCATTAAGGTAACTGGCCCGTCGTTGTGGATTTCGACCTGCATGTACGCACCGAAGACGCCGCGCTGGGGCGGCAAGCCCTGTTCGGCGAGCAGGTCGAGAAAGCGCTCGTACAGGCGCTCGGCGACTTGGGGCGGGGCAGCTTGGACGAAGCTGGGGCGGCGGCCTTTGCGGCAGTCGCCGTACAGGGTAAACTGCGAGATGGCGAGCACGCCGCCGCCGATGTCGAGCACCGAGCGATTCATCTTGCCTTGGTCGTCGGCAAAGATGCGCAGGTGAGCGCACTTTTCAGCGCAGAAGCGCAGGGATTGCTCGTCGTCGTCGGGACCGAAGCCGACGAGCAGGACTAGGCCCTGACCGATTTGGCCGTGGAGTTGGCCATCGACGTGGACACTAGCGTGGCTGACGCGCTGGACGAGGACTTTCACGGGAGGGAGTGCAAGATCGGCGGAGACGCCGTCGGCATCTGGGAAAACTCGCTAGGAAAAACGATCATATAGGTCTTAAAGTACCCCCCATCGTACTACTGTCAACTACCCTAGAAGCGCCGCTGGCCGCGCTCGAGTTTGAGCTGCGGAATGTCTTTTAACTGCACCTTAAGAAAGAATGCCCGGTTTTTGTGAAAGGTGCTCGGCTGCACGTTGAGGGTTGCGGTCCAGTCGTGGAATTCTTTTTGCAGGGACAACAGCTCATAGGTGATGCGCTCGGTAGCTAAAAGCCGCGTCCCTGGGGCGCGCAGATTGTAGTTGAGCGAATAATTGCAATGCCAGCTCGCCAAGCTAAAGCCGGTCGAGGCCCGCACCCAAGAGCGGATGAAGCTAGCGGTCGTAGCGGTGGCGCGGCGGTGCGAGATGTAGTGGCTGAGTTGTAACCGGCTGCCGCGTCGGCGGTTGTCGATGTCGCGCATGAGGCCGCTTTCAAAGCCGAAGGATTCCCGGCCATAGGGATTGGCGGAGCCGAAGCTGCTCGATCCGTAGGGGTTGGCGGTGCCGAAACTACTCTGGCCGTAGCGGCTGGAGGAGTCAAAATCACCAGACCTGTCGGTTTCCCTGCGCGACGCTTGGGACCGCCGCGACCAGCTAGTTGAAGTCCGGACTTCGAGCTGCTCGCGGCGCGGTGCCAACAAGTGCAGTCGGTTTTGCTCGTCGTAGAATTCGTGGCGCAAGGTCAGCCGCGAATTCAGGTAGCGACCCGCTTCGACGCTGAGGGTCGTGCGCAGGTCGGCTAGCTGGCGCTCCTTTTGCTCAAAGTCATAGGTCGTAGAAAAATTGAGCTGGACTAGGCGCACTTTGTGCTCTTCCTCGTCGCGCAGGATTTTGGCCCAGAAGGTGTTGCCGAGGCTCAAGTTCAGGGTCCGCCGGTGTTGGAGCGGGCTGCCGTTGCCGCCAAAGCCCAAGACGCCGCCGGTGTCGGCGCGGGAGGCTTGGTAGCTGAATGAGACGCTGGGTTTGAGCACGTGGCGCAGGGCTTGGAGTGGGCCGATGGATGGGTTGAAAAGCCCATAGAAGGTCTGGCTCAGGGCTGCGCGGGTGGAGAAGCGGTCCCCGCGCCGACTGCGGGTTGCGCCTTCGCGCAGGTCTTGGTCGCTCCAGTCTTGGTTGAGCGCTGGGCTAAGGTTGAGCCAAGAGAAAGGGCGGTACTGTGCGCTGACGCGCCAGAACACTTGGGCCCTGGTTTTGCTGGTCGTGTCCGTGCGGGTGCCGCGCCGAGTGTTGCGCAGACTGGCGTTGCCGTCGTAGTAGATGCGGCTGTACCAAGGGAGGTTTTGGCGACTTTGGCGGCTTTGGCCCGCTTGGCCCCAAATCGGCTTGCGGCTCTTGCGCAGGCTGAGTTCGGGCAGGACGGTGGAGGACGTTTCGGTGTCGAGGTTTTTGGTCTGGCTCGCTTTCAGGCTCAAGCTGTTGCCCGAGCCGCGCCAGCGCCGGGTGTAGCTGAAGTTGGAGCGCAGGGTGCGGTTGAGGCGGTCTTGGAGGCTGGTGCTGTTGTCTTGGGCAAAGCTGTTGTTGCTTTGGAAGGTGCCGTTGGCCCGCAGGCTCGCGTCGCGCCCCAACTCTTGGCTGTGCCTGAATTCAAGTCGCCAGTTGCGCGAGGCCGTGCGGCCCTCTTGGCGGTTTTCGAACTGGGTGCTCACATGCCCTCGGAATCGGTAGCGCGCGGCGTAGTTGAGGCGGGCGCGCCCTAGCCAGCCCGAGCGCTGCCGCAGGTCGGTCGCGAGAGATAGGTCCCAATAGTCGTTGGGCGCGAGGTAGTAGCCCAAGTTGCGCAGCTCCCACTCGCTTTGGCGCGCCCCAAATCTAAGGGAGCGTTGCCCAAAACTCGGCGTCAAAATCCCGGATTGGCGATCTTCGCGCAGCGAGAATACGTAAAAGGGAATCCACAACAGCCGCCGCTCCTTGATGCGGAAATACACGGGGCGCGCCACGGCCATGTCGCCGGCTATGACCTTGATGCGTGGGCTGTAGAAGTCAAAGTGCGGGGGGTCGGCGTCGCACGTGGTGTACGAGCCTTGGTGGACGTGGAACTCAGTGCTGCTGCGGGTCTGGATCAAGTGTCCGGCGTAAAATCCCTTGTCGCGGTGGATCTTACCTTTGAGGATGGTTCCTTGCTCGGTGGAGAGGTTGTAGAGAATGCGCTCGCCGCGCAGGGTTTGGTCGCCTTGGCGCAACACTGGGCGGCCGACGACCCGCCCAAGCGAATCGAGGGCTGCCCGCGCTTCGACTTGGTCGAGGTCGCGGCGGAAGACGATCTCGGCGGCCTCTAGCTCAGCACCTTTGTGCGAGATACGGGCCTGCCCCTGCAACAGGAGCGAGTCGCCGACCTCGTAGTAGCGCATATAGGTGGCTTGGTATGCAAAGCCCTGATTTTTGTCTTGGCCCTTGGCTTGGGTCAACAGGGCGCGGGCCTTTTGCAGTTGGGTGTCGGACGCCTCGCTGCCGTGCGGATAGGCGAGGGCGAGGCAGAGGATTAGCAGGCCGATCATGGCTGGCGCTGGCGCAGCACTTCGTACAGGGCGATGCCAGCGGCCACCGAGGCGTTGAGCGAGCCGATGGCCTCGTGCTGCATGGGGATGTGCAAGAGCGCGTCGCAGCGCTTTTGTACCATGCGCCGCAGTCCTTTGCCTTCGCTGCCGATGACTAGGGCGCAGGGCTGGGTAAAGTCCGCGGTCGTCAGGGGAAGCTCGCCTTGGGCGTCGAGTCCGGCGATGAAAAGCCCACAGGAAGCGGTTTTTTGCAGGGCCTTTTGCAAGTTGTCAACCCGGCAGACGGGTAGGTGTTGGGTTGCACCGGCGGCAGCCTTGAGCGCGGCTGGCGAGAGGCCGGCGGCAGACCGGGCGGGCACGACTACGCCTTGCGCACCGAGCGCGTGGGCGCTGCGGATGATGGCACCGAGGTTGTGGGGATCTTGCACTTGGTCGAGGAAGAGGAGCAGGGCCGGGGCCGACAGGTGGTCGAGCACGTGGTCAAAGTCCGCGTACGTTGCGGCGGCCGCGTACGCGACGACGCTTTGGTGACGGGGGCCGGCGAGGCGGTCGAGTTGGGTTTTGTCGCGCAGGTCATAGGGGATGTGAGCCTGCCGCGCGCGGGCGAAAATTTCGTCGATGACTGGGCCGTGTGCGCCCTTGGCGATGAGCAGACGGCGCAGGGGGCGCTCGGCGCGGAGGGCTTCGAGTACGGGGTGGCGGCCCCAAATTAGGTCGTCGGGTGTTTGTTTGTCGGGCATGTGGTGACTGGTACAGGTATAATCAGGCTAATTGTAAATGTTGAGACGGCTGATTGTACGTTTAGGATTCGGCTAATTGAAAATTTAGAGCTAAAAGGAGGGTAGTCTTCCTCCACTGTCGTCTCAACGTAATTGATTAAAAATACTCGATATGCAGGTTAGATGGTAGAGATGTTGTCGGCGCGTTTGCACAAATGCCGATGGTCGGAAGATTGATTTAGCTCTGTTTCTTCTTATTTTCAGTTTAATAAGAATATCTGCAAATTAAGCAAATGGAACTCGCCAAAATTACATCACGTGGGCAGACGACGATCCCCAAGCGCATCCGCGAGGCGGCCAACCTGCGGGAAGGGGACGTGATCGCCTTTGAGATTGAGGGCAGTCATCTGGTGGTGCACAAGGTGACGCCGGGGCGGGACGACTACCTGCAGGGCCTCTCCGAGGTTATGAGTGAATGGGCCTCGCCCGAGGACGAGGAAGCGTGGCGTGACCTTTGAGCCGCTCGATGTCGTCGTCGTTCCCTTTCCCTTCACTGACCAGAGCGCTGCCAAGCGCCGACCGGCTCTGATCGTCTCATCGGCGAGCTTTAATAAGACTCACGAACAATCGACCTTGGCCATGATCACCTCTGCCGGAAGCGATTGGCCGAGCGACGTGACGATCCAAGACTGGCGGGAAGCAGGTCTCACCGTCCCCTGCAAGGTTCGTTTCAAGCTTTTCACCCTCGATGATACCCTGATTGTCCGCAAGGTCGGCACGTTGTCGAAACGAGATGGCCAAGCGGTGAAAAACGCTCTTTCCCGCTTCTTGGCAATCGACTGATACTGCACTGCGACGCCGAATTCGGCTGATTGTAAGTTTAGGGTGCGGCTAATTGAAAATCAGGGGGTGCGGTAATGTGGCGAAGCGCAATTAGCATGTCGTTCCGCACGTCGGTGGATGGGCCGTTCGGGGTAAGGTACTCAGTGCGCCAGTTCGCTCGAAACTAGGGCAGTGTTCGTGCGGTATATTCTCGACCATCTACTGGTTGAGGAGTTGGCGAGTCAGGAATCGTTCGACGCTGCTCCCGTGTGCTCTTCAATGAGCTCGGGAGATAGGAGATCAAGTCGTTGCGCTGCATACTTGAACCCAACTCCTGTTTGGCTATTTCCAAGAAGCTTAATGACCTCGTTAGCGTGGTCTCGATCTACATCCTGTGGTGCTTCGTCTGATTCCTCGGCATCAACAATACCCTTATACTTCTGCCACAGTTCCGACGAACTCGAAGAGGTTATCTCCATCCAGCCTCGTATAAGGATTACCTCAAAATAAGCCCCGTACTTTTTTTGCAAAGCTCTTGCCCTAGGACGATCAAACACCATATCCGAGACCTCAAGGTCCGAGACCTCGCCTCGGACGAACCGGTGATAGAGGTCCGAGTCAATCGTCCGAACAATTAGCGCGACAACAGTCGCTGAGGCGAGGGACAGCCGGTCACTCCGCAACGATGCAAACACCAATCCTAAACGGTGGATGGCCTGTGCAATCCGTCGAAGACTAAGATCGGGCGAACCAAAGAAACCCTGTAGCCAAGCTCGAACAGTGCTATCGTGTGCCGCTGCATTCCCATCTTTCGTCCTAGTGAAGTAGTCCTTGAGTATTGGATCGAGCATCGCAGTGATAAACGCATCCCGTTCAGGCTCGGGGAGTCGGAAGTCCACATCGAAAAACCGACGCAGATATCCTTCGGCATCAAACCCACTGCCATAGAGGGCCTTGATCGAATGCCCAAGTTCAGAACGATTCACCGCTAGTACAAATACGATGTGGTCCACCATAAAGAGGTGCTTCGCTACCTCAAGAAGCTCGACAGCGTAAGAAGGACGGCACCTGTCCAACTCGTCAATTACCACAATCAGTGGTCGATTCCCGCGAGCTTCTGACAACGTACCTGCCATGTCTTGCAGGACACTCCTGAATGTGTTGACGGACTTTTGCGCCTCTTGGTATTCGGACAATCTCACCTTGGCGTAGGACGCGAGGGCTTGACCAACTTCCTTTTCCATCAGTGGGCCGACATCCAATATCCCTGCTGTTGCGACTCGGATAGCACCCGGAACGGCCCGTCGGAAGACCTCCTTCGCCGCCTTCTTGGTTTCGTCGATCTTCTGAGCCAGCGGCTCGTCCTTGCACTCTTGGAGGCCTTCTGTCAGTTCACTGGAGAGAGCGACGAAGGGAGCTCCGGAATGGTCTGTCTCCCACGCATTAAACTCGACAACGGGGAATCCCTGATTACGAAGGTGCTGTGACCAAATTTTGAGAAACGTGGTCTTGCCTGCCCCCCAAGCGGCATCGACCGCTAGGACGCATGGGCCTTCAATCGAACTGACGAGGTGAGTGAGAACTTCTGCCGGCTCCTTCCGACCGAGAAGGTCGTTCTTGAAAGGATTATCCTCGGGTACGTCTATTTCGCGTGGTTGTATGCGTATTCCCATTTTTGCTCCAGTGTTGCGAATATCACCATGTCGAGATCAGTCAAACAGGTCGGTGTGGGTTCCAGTTCGCACTAGAATGAGGAGGTCTTCCCGCTGGTCCCAGATCAACAGCCAGTCCGGTTCGATATGGCACTCCCTGCAAGGAGACCAATCCCCCGCTAAACGATGCGGCCTATGCCGTGGGGCGAGGGGCTGCTGTGCCAAGAGACGTTCGACGACATTCCAGAGCTTATTGAGATCCTTGCCGCGTTTCTTAGCACGTCTGAGATCTTTTTCAAATCGATTCGTAGTGAGCAGGCGCATGCATCAACCATGCTTGGCCTTGAAATCCTCAAGATCGGCGTACTCGGTGAGTCCCTCTCCTGAGCGGGCCTGTCGCAGCGCTTCGAGGGTCTCGGCATTGGGAATTCTCACTGCGAACGGCAACCCCCGATGCAGGGTGACCTGTGTATAAAACAGCGTGATCGCTTCGGTTGCTGACAGCCCAAGTTCCGAGAATACTTCTTCGGCTTGGGATTTCAACTCTGGTTCGACGCGGGCACGGATCATTTCGGTCTTGGCCATGGGTATACCTCCGTCTTCATTGCTGCGATGCAGTGATAATGTACCACAAATGGGGAACAGGATCAAATAGTCCAGAGGTGCAGCCCTTGCTCTGCCTAACGAATCGTTTGGACCTTGAGATGAAGTCTTTGTTTTTTACGATCCATTGAAATTCCGCGCTTCAAGCTGCATAGAGTAGCGTCCTAGTCTCGTCAACGCGTTGCCGGAAGAAGGGATTCTTGATGGCCGAATCAACGACGAGATCCACCGGGCGTCCAAAGAGCAGTTCCAAAGCCTCCAGCAGCCCAAAGTAGGCGGCGGCGTATTCTCCCGAAGGCAGGGTTTGGAATTCAACCAAAAAGTCCAAGTCGCTTTCACACCCATGGTAGTTGCTGGTGGCAGCCGAGCCGAACAAGTCAAGCCGCAGAACGCGGTAACGGATGCAGAGTTGCTGTAATTCGCCGACCCGTGCCTCGACAATAGGTATCATCGGATGCTCTCTGATTGAATGTGTTTACTCGCCTTCTTGGCTATCGAGTCTTTGCAATACCTGCTCCGCTAAGGCGACGAGGCTGTCATCGCCGGCCTTGTGTGCCAAGTCACGTGTTTTCTCGAAATCCTGCCGAGCTTCGTCTATTCGGCCCATTGTGCCCTTCGAGTTCCCCCGGTTAAAATAGGCTTCGGCGTAGTCTGGTTTCAGTCGGATGGCTTGGTTGTATGCGGCAATCGCATCTTTAGGCTTCCCCTGTTGAGAAAGTAGATAACCGACTGGGTCGGGATCACTCGTCTCTCCGCGGATCTTTGCTAGTTTGCGAATCAGGTCGAGGGTTATTTCCCAACCCGTAGGAATTTTCGCTGCCCGAGATACGCCCGAGCCGACAAGGACAGCATAAACACCGCGATTAGCCTGAATCGAGAATGCTAGCGAATGAACTGGATCAATCATGGTAATGCCGTCTCTAATTGCGTTACCCGCAATGCGCCGGACACTAACTTGGGAAGCAAGGCGTCGCGCAGGGCGGCGAGGGTGCGGGATTCGCAAACCGCCTTGCCGGCCCGCACAAAAAGCGGTTGAACAACTTTACCGAACCTCGCGGCAATCGGCTCGGGCGGCGAGGGCAACAGAAACTGAGACAATGCTTGCGCGGGTACGCGCTGACGGCCGCTCGTCCCTGTCATGTTCTGAATTGCAAACTCGCGGAAGTCGGTGCTGCGTGCGAGGCAATAGGCGAACTCGTTTGGGAGCGGAGGTTTTGGCCGCATGACAATATACTCGGTCGAACCCCAGCCTATCCTATCGTGGGGCAAGAAATCCACATAGGCCGTCTTGCCGTTTTCCAAGCAAGGAGTAATGCGAGCGACAAGGGTATCGCCGTTGGTGAAACGCATCCCTGAGCCGAAGGGCCGATCAATCACCGTGTCGGGGACATGTCCTCTCGTCGGCATGTTCGCCATGTCAAGATACGGGGCAACCTCTCCCTTTTGTAGAGATCGCGGTGGGTTGACTTCAATCATTTCGGGTAGTGGAACGACCTCCCACCCCTCCGGTATCTCCCCCAATTCCGAATCCACGAGCCGGTCAGGGAAAAGATCGGCAACATCCGGCGGCAGCCCAGTATCCCGCCCTTCTATCTTGGCACGAACCGGATCGAAATCGACGAACCACGACTTGAACAGTGCCCGCGCCATCTCCTCCAGCGTCTCATTCATGCGCCGGTTGAGTTCAATCTTGTCGTCGAGAGTGCCGAGGATGTGGGCGATGGCGCGTTGTTCGGAGAGAGGCGGGAGAGGAACTGTCAAATGGTCTAGAGAATCTACCGGGACTCGCTGACGTCCAGAAGTACCGGTCATTTGGCTGATGGCATAATTGCGGACTTCTTCCCATTGAGTCAAGCAATGGGCGAAGTCGCTATCTGAAACATTCGGTCTCCCTCGTATTACGATAAATTCCGTCGATCCATGTGCCTTTGATTTCGCTTCTGGTGCATCGTAGCGGGCAATTTTGCCGTTCTCCAAACATGGTGTAATTCGGGCCATCAGCGTGTCGCCGGTCTGAAAACGGGAGCCATTGCCCTTAAACTCTCGTTCTTCCTTAGAGTGGGCACTTCTCGAACCAGCGTTCACAGCGGCCATATCCACGAAAGGGTAAACCGTACCACGGTTAAGACGGACTGCTGGGTTGACTAGCACTGCTTCACTGAACGGCACCTCGCGCCATTCACCGCTCATATCCTGTCTAGCTCCTCTATGACCACATTACCGCCGAAGTAGTCTCAATCTTGCCGCCAAGGCTGTAAGCGGCGCGATAGCCGATGAGTACCCCATAGGTAACGGCGTTGGGCCGGCGCTCTCGCAGTCGGCTTGAGGCAACAACATCTTCTTCGTTTATCTCGTAATCGCCGCTTTCCACGTCAATGACGATGAATTTCCCATTTTCCTGCGGTTCTACCAGATGCTTTATCTTTTTCTGATAGATGGCCTTGCCCAGACTCGAAATTTCTCCGGGCCGATAGTTCTCAATGGACATATTGACCTCCTTTTGCGTTGCTAGGTTGACTAGCACTGTTCACTAAACGACATCTCATGCCACTCACTCCCTACACCATTCCCTGCTCCCCCACCAACACCACATACTCCCGCTCAATCTCCCGATGAAAGCGCTCCGGCAGCCTCGCCCAATCGTGTGTCTGCACAAGGATAGGGACGTTCGACTCCTCCAACGCCTCAGTCAGATCCATCAGTTGGCTACTGGGTATTTGCTTCAAGCCCGGTCCTCTGAGCACCAAGTCCAAGTCACTGCCCTTGTGGCTTCTGCCATTGACGCGGCTACCGTAAGCCCACACCTCCACGCCGGGCACGTGCTCGCGCAGCAGGGCCTCGATCTGATCCCGGTAGCGGTGCGGCAAGTCCAGACGCTCAGTCATCCGACCTCTCCGTCCTCCAATAAGGCATCAATCTCGCGGACGAGGATCGGGAGATTGGTCTCGACCACATCCCACACCAATTTGTCATCCACGTCAGCGTATTCGTGAATCAGGACGTTGCGGAAGGAAATGATGCGTTGGTACTCGCTGATCTGGGTAGCCACTGCTTTGTCGACTTTAGCAAGTTGCGTCATGGCCTCGCCAATGATCTCGAATTTGCGCTCTACGGCGGCTCGCAGCATGGCATCGCGCTGGTAATCGGCAAAAGTTTTCCCAGTAACGAATTCATCCAGTAAGCCCGCAGCTTGCTGGATGTCATACAGATATTTCTGCGCCTCAAGCTGCATAGAGCAGCGTCCTAGTCTCGTCAACGCGTTGCCGGAAGAAGGGATTCTTGATGGCCGAATCGACGACGAGATCCACAGGGTGTCCAAAGAGCAACTCTAGCGCTTCTAGCAGTCCGAAGTAGGCATTGGCGTATTCTCCCGAAGGCAGCGTTTGGAATTCAACCAAAAAGTCCAAGTCGCTTTCGCCATGGTTGTTGCCGGTAGCAGCCGAGCCGAATAAGTCAAGCCGCAGAACGCGGTAACGGATACAGAGTTGCTGTAACTCGCCGCTCCGTTTCTCGACAATAGGTATCATCGGATGCGCTCCTGTTGATCTTCCCAAGGTTTACTATACAGAAACTCAGCCTCATTCCCCATTCTCAATGTTCTCTTTCCACTCATTCAGCTTGAGCAACGCCTGAAGCGGCGTAATCTGGCTGAGGTCCATGTCCCGCAACTCCGCTACCCACGGCGCATCCGGCGCAGTGGAGAAAAGGGGGAGTTGCTGCTGGAAGGGCGGAGGAGGGGTCTCGCGCACGTGATGGATGTCCTTAGTGTCGATCTGGTCTTTTTCGAGGCGGGCGAGGATTTCTTGGGCGCGGGCTACTACTTGGGCCGGCATCCCGGCCATCTGCGCGACGTTGATGCCGTAGCTTTGGTCGGCAGACCCCGGGGCTAGGCGGTGGAGGAACACCACGCGGTCGCCTTCTTCGCGCACTTGGACGTTGAAGTTGACGACGCGCTCTAAGTGGCTTTCGAGTTCGGTCATCTCGTGGTAGTGCGTGGCAAAAAGGGTGCGCGGGTGGATCTCGCGGTGCTGGTGCAGGTATTCGACAATGGCCCAGGCAATGCTCAGGCCGTCGAAGGTGCTCGTGCCGCGGCCAAGCTCGTCGATGAGGAGCAGGCTGCGGCTGGTGGCGTTGTTGAGGATATTGGCGGCCTCGTGCATCTCCACCATGAAGGTGCTCTCGCCACCGGCGAGGTTGTCGGACGCGCCCACGCGGGTGAAAATGCGATCGACCACGCCGATGGTGGCTTGGCGTGCGGGCACGAAGCTGCCCATCTGCGCCATCAGCGCGATGAGACCCACTTGGCGGATAATGGTGCTCTTGCCGGCCATATTCGGGCCGGTGATGAGCATGATCTGCGCGCCGTTGGCGTCGAGGCGCACGTCGTTGGGCACGAAGCGGCCCGTGCGGAGTTGGCGCTCGACGACTGGGTGGCGGCCGTCGCGGATGTTGATTAGCTGGCCGTCATCTACTTGGGGCCGGGTGTAGGACTCGCTCGCGGCGACTTCGGCGAGGGAATACAGCACGTCGATGCGGGCGATGGCGCGGGCGATCTGCTGGACTTGGGGCGTCCAGCGGGCGGCGCGGTCGCGCAGGGCTAAGAACAGCTCGTTCTCCAGCTCTTTGAGGCGGTCCTCGGCTCCTAGGACCTTTTCTTCGTACTCCTTTAGCTCGGGCGTGATGAAGCGCTCGGCGTTGGTTAAGGTTTGTTTGCGATGGTACTCGGCGGGGGCTTTGTCGAGGTTGGCCTTGCTGATTTCGATGTAGTAACCAAAGACTTGGTTGTAGCCGATCTTGAGCGAGGCAATGCCGGTGCGCTCGCGCTCAGTGGCCTGCAAGCGGGCGATGTAGTCTTTGCCGCCGCGAGCGATCTGCCGCAGTTGATCGACGTCTGGGTGATAGCCGTCGCGGATTAGGCCGCCGTCGGTTAGGGTTGCCGGGGGGGCGTCAACTAGGGCACCGAGGATCTCGGCGACTAATTCGCTGACGTCGGGTAGCCCCTTGGAGCATAGCTCTTGCAAGAGCGCGCTCTGCGCCGGGGATAGCGCGGTGTCGATGGCGGGCGCGAGGTCGAGCGAGCGGGCGAGGGCCACCATATCGCGGGCGTTGGCCCGCAGGCAACAGATCCGCGCGATCAGCCGCTCTAGGTCGCCGACCTGCTCTAGGCATTGGCCGAGAGTGCGGCGGATCTCGCGCTGGTTTAGGAGTTCGTCAACAGCTTCTAAGCGGGCGTTGATTAAGGGTGGGGACTTGAGCGGCTGGGCGACCCATTGGCGCAACAGACGCGCACCCATAGGGGTGCGGGTGCGGTCGAGGATTTCGAGTAAGGTGTTGGCGCGGCCCCCGTCTTGGCGATTGGCGAGCAGTTCTAGGTTGCGCTGGGCTGTGGCGTCGATGAGGGCAAAGTGCTCGCGGTACTTGCGCTGGAGGCGGTTGATGTGCTCGACTGCGCCGCGCTGGTTTTCGCGCAAATAGGCCACCGTCGCCCCACCGGCGCGGATCGCGGCTTCCATGTCGTCGCAGCCAAAGCCCTTCAGCGTCTGGACGCGGAGCTGGCTGGTGAGGGTTTCGTACGCGGTATCCGCGGCGAAGTGCCAGTCCGCGAGGCGACTGAGCGCCACGCGCGGCAGGGCGTTTTGCAGGGTGGCGACCCACTGCTGGTTGGCTCCTTCGGCGATGAGCAACTCGGCCGGTCCCAAGCTCTCCAACTCGTCGGCGAGATCGGGGATGGGAATCTCGTCGAGTGCGAAGTCGCCGGTTGACAAATCGACGCTGGCGAGGCCGACGTGGTTGGAGTGGGGCCAGAGGCCGACGAGGAAGTTGTTGCGCTGTTGGTCGAGCATGGCGTCGGAAAGTGCCGTGCCCGGAGAGACGACTTCGACTACGTCGCGCTTGACCACGCCCTTGGCCTTTTTGGGATCTTCGACCTGCTCGCAGATGGCGACCTTGCGCCCGAGCTGGATGAGTTTGGCCAGATAGCCTTCCATGGCGTGATGGGGCACGCCCGCTAAGGGCACATCGCCGGAAGCCTTGCCGTGGTTGCGCGCTGTCAAGGTAAGGCCCAAAAGGTGGGCGGCCTCTTTGGCGTCGTCGAAAAACATCTCGTAGAAATCGCCCATGCGGAAGAAGAGAATCGCGTCGGGGTGCTGACGCTTAAAGTGCAGGTACTGCTCCATCGCCGGCGTGAGTTTGCCGCCCGGCGTGCGTTTGGCTCTCGGTGACATGATTGGGGGGGTAGGGAATAGGGGTGGGAAAATAAAAACGCGGTGGAACGATTGTTCGTCCCACCGCGCTTGGTTGTTGCTGCGGAGCTTACGACTCGTCTTGCTCTTCGTCGTGGACGTCGCCCCAGCTCTCCATCTCATCGTCCTTGTCCTCGTCGGTCTCCTCGGCGACGACCTCTTGGACGGGATGCTCGGCTAAGTAGGCTTCGTACTCGGCCTGATCCTTATCCTTGAAGTACTCGCGCAC
Source organism: Candidatus Latescibacterota bacterium (assembly GCA_022826515.1). Next base: position 30,360 of record JAJDUT010000041.1, on the reverse strand, counting down.
GCTGAGGACGATCTTTTTTTGGTTCTTGTCGAACTCGATGACCTCTAGCGGAAGCTCCTGCCCTTCGGCAAAGCTCTGACGCGGGGTTTGCAATCCCTCGATGGCCAAATGCGACAGCGGCACGAAGCCATCGACTTCATCGACGAGCGAGACGACCACGCCGCGCTCGAGCAGCCGCGAGATCGCGCCCCGCATCTCGACACCTACGGCGTATTGCTCGGCAAAGCGAGGCCAGGGATTTTCAAAGGCATCCTTATGGCTGAGCGAAATGCGACGGCGCTTGATGTCGATTTCGGTGACGACCACGGGGATCACGTCGCCCTTTTTGAACATCTCGCTGGCTTGGCGAATGCGCTTGGTCCAAGACATATCCGAAATGTGGACCAGCCCGTCGATGTTTTCTTCCAACTCGACGAAAGCTCCGAAGTTAGTCAGGCTACATACCGTGCCCTCGATTTTGGTGCCAGGGGGATACTTGGTGTCGAGGGTATCCCACGGATCGTCCTCGGTTTGCTTCATGCCCAGAGAGATCTTCTGATTCTCGCTGTCGATCTTGAGCACCTTGACCTCGACGATGTCGCCGATGTTGACCAGCTTGGAAGGATGGCGCACGTGCTGGGTCCAAGACATCTCGGAGATGTGGACTAGACCCTCGATGCCCTCTTCTAGCTCGACGAAGGCCCCGTAGTCGGTGATGGAGACCACCTTGCCGCGCACTTGGCTCTCAATCGGGTACTTCTTCTCGATGTTTTCCCACGGATGAGCCGTTAGCTGCTTCAGCCCCAAGGAGATGCGCTCGCGTTTGCGGTCGTAGCTGAGCACCTTGACCTTGATGCGGTCGCCGATGGAGACCAACTCCGAGGGGTGGTTGACGCGCCCCCACGACATGTCGGTGATGTGGAGCAGGCCATCGACGCCGCCCAAGTCAATGAAAGCGCCGAAGTCGGTGATGTTTTTGACGACGCCCTCGCGGATCTGGCCTTCTTCCAACACCTTGACGATCTCCTCGCGCATCCGCGCGCGCTCTTCTTCTAGTACGGCGCGGCGCGAGACGACGATGTTGCGCCGCGCCTTGTTGAGCTTGATGATCTTGAAGGGAAACTCGTGGCCGATGAACTGGTCGAAGTTTTTGACTTGGCGGATGTCGATCTGCGAGCCGGGCAGAAAGGCCTCGACGCCAAAGAGATTGACGACGATGCCGCCCTTGATGCGCCGCATCAGTCGGCCCTCGACCGTGTTGCCGGTGTCGTGGGCATCCTTGATCAAATCCCAGACCCGCATGAAGTCGGCCTTTTGCTTGGAGAGCACAACTTGGCCCTCTTGGTCTTCGACGTCCTCTAAGAAGACCTCGATTTCTTGGCCTTGCTCAATGGACTCGGAGTCGGAAAACTCCTTGATCGACACCGCGCCTTCGGACTTGAAGCCGATATCGACTATCACTTCACTGGGGCCGATGGAGACGACTGTGCCCTTGACGATCTGGCCCTCTTTGATGCCGGAGATGCTCTCCTCGTAGAGGGCCATAAGTTCGTCGTATTGGTCCTGATCGTACTCGGGTTTTTCCAGCTCTTCGACGCTGACGTTGCCGTACACAGGAGTTTCCTGCGGCTCTGCTGTTACTGTGGTTTCTTCGGTCATGTTGCACAGATCCTCAAAAAGGTTAAGGCGAAGCGCGCACTTCGCTTAGTGTGATACTGGCGCGGGCTTTCCGCACCAGCGTTAGGCTCCGCGTTGGCGGGCCAATGCGACGACGCAATCGACTTGGTCTGCCAAAGTCATGCGAGTCGTGTCGATTGCGACGATCTCGTCTGCCGCGCTCGTACCTCCGTAGTCGCGCGCGGCGTCTTGCCGATCCCGGGTTTGAATGTCGGAACGGACCTGTTCCAATGTGATGCATACTCCTTTAGTAGTCAATTCCCGATGCCGCCGCCGGGCGCGCTCATCGAGGTCGGCGACCAAGGCGATTTTTAGCTCGGCGTCGGGAAAAACCACCGAGGCTATGTCGCGCCCTTCGGCGACCACCCCGCCTTCTCGACCCAACTGCTGTTGCTGGGCGACTAGGGAGTGGCGCACCAAGGGCGCGTTGGCGTATGAGACCACTCGGCGGGTGATGTCGGGCTGGCGGATGGCCTCGCTGATGTCCTGTCCGTCGAGCAGGACGCGCCCCCGGCCAGAGTCCAAATCTATGGTCGCAGTCGCCAATAGGGCCTCTAGCGCGTCCTCGTCCTCGGGTGCCACCCCACGATGGGTCGCCGCTAAGGTCACGGCTCGGTACATGGCTCCGGTGTCGAGGTGGCGATAGCCCAGCCGCTCGGCCACCCGCCGGGCCGTAGTGGTCTTACCGGTGCCGACAGTGCCGTCGATGGCGATGACTAGCCCGCGCTGTTTCACAAGCCGACCTCGGCTTTGAGCTGGCGGACCTCCTCGGGGCTGAGCCGACGGTGCTGGCCGGCGGCGAGCGGGCCGAGAGTCAGCCCGGCAAATTCGACCCGCGTCAATTGCCGCACCGGATAGCCGACGGCGCGGAGCATGCGGCGCACTTGGCGCTTGCGCCCCTCGTGAATGCACAAGCTCAGCCGCGCCCGCTTGTGCCAACCGCTGCTCCAGCGCTCCTCGACTTGCACCTGAGCCGGTGCTGTGGGCCCGTCGCCGAGCGCGATGCCTTTGCGCAGCCGGTCGAGTTGGTCTTCGTGCGGGTCGCCGCTGACGATGGCCTCGTAGCGCTTGGCGACGACAAAGCGCGGGTGCAGCAGCCGATGGCCGAGGCCGCCGTCGTCGGTCAGCAGCAAAAGCCCGGTGGTGTCGAGGTCGAGACGGCCTACGGGCACGGTGCCTGGGTGGAGGTTGGGCAAAAGGTCGAAGACCGTGGGCCGGTCGCGTGGGTCGGTGCGGGTGACTAGATATCCGGCCGGCTTGTGCAAAAGCACGTATTCATACTGGTCGGGCAGGGTGAGGACCCGACCGCGGCACTCGACTCGGTCGGTACTCACTGCAACTACTCGGCCCGGCTCGGCGACGATCTCGCCGTTGACGCACACGGCACCACTTTGTATCAGCGCATCGCTGTGGCGGCGCGAGGCCACGCCGCAGCGAGCCAAGAAGCGATTGAGGCGCATTTGCGGCTCAGGAGCGTTCATCGTCGTCGTCCTCTGCCTGCTTTTGCAACTCGTCTAGCTCGGAGGCGAGCTGACGGGCGGCAGTCGGCTGCTGGCCCTCGGCGAGCAGTTCTGCTAATTCCTTGGGCTTGGGCAACTCGCCCAGCCCTCGCAGCCCAAAGTGGACCAAAAATTCTCGGGTCGTGCCAAAGAGCATGGGCTTGCCAATGCCCTCGGAGCGGCCGGCGAGGCGGACCATGTTGAGTTCCATCAGCGTTTGTAACACGCTGGCCGAGCTAACGCCACGGATGTTGTCGATCTCGACGCGGGTGACCGGCTGCTTGAAGGCGACGATGGCGAGGACTTCGAGGCCCGCTGGCGTGAGGCGCACTTGGCGCGAGGTCTTGTGGTACTTGCGCAGCCAAGGCCCGTGTTCTTGGCGCGAGGCGAGTTGATAGCCACCGGCCAATTCGACGACTTCGATCCCGTGCCCGGCCGCTTCGTACTGGGCGTTGAGCGCGTCGATGGCCTCGCGGATATGGCGGCCGTTGTACCCGGCGAGCAGATCGACGAGGCGACCCGGGGTTACTGGCTCGGTTGCCGTCAGCAGAATGGCCTCAATGATCGCCCGAGCCTGCGCAGGGTTGACGTCGCGCGAGGCCGTTGTGGGTTCACGGCTCACGGGTCTAAATAGCCCCCGCTGCGGTTGGTTGGGATGGCGATTGCTCGATCCAGATCTCGTCGAAGGGCCGTGCCTGCTGCACGCGGACGCGCTGCGTCTTGAGCAGTTCTAGGACCCCGACGAAGGTGGCGATTAGGGCTTGGCGGTCGCGGCCTTGAAGCAGGTCCATGAAGCTGATGCGCGAGTTGCGCTCGAGCACCGCCAGCAGGTAGTTGATGCACTCGGCGACTGAGACTTCTTCTTCGACGATTTGGTGAACCAAGTTTTCGGGCACCGTGTCGAGCACGTGCTTGTACACGGCCAATAGGTCGAAGAGCGATACGGGCTGGAGCTGGGCTGACTCCTCGACGCTGTCGCCCGGACCTTGGCGGCGCAGGTACACGTCGCGGCGCTCGTCTTTGCGCACGCCTAGCCAGTCGGCAATGTCCTTAAACTGCTGGTACTCTAGCAGGCGGCGGATCAACTCGGCCTGTGGGTCTTCTTCGCCGTCGCCGTCGAGACCGAGGTCTTCGCGGGGCAGCATCATCTGCGACTTGATTCGCAGCAGGGTGGCCGCCATGAGGATAAAATCGCTGGCCTGTTCGATGTCGAGTTGGTGGATGTGTTGCAAGAAGCCCAAGTACTGAGTGGTGATGTGGGCGATGGGAATGTCGTAGATGTCCAGCTCGTCTTTGCGGATCAGATAGAGCAACAGGTCCATCGGACCTTCAAAGACGTCGAGCTTGACTTCGTAGAGAGCCGTTTCTTCCTGTTCGATTGCGTCGCGTTCCATGAGAGCGCCTGCCTTAGTCGATAAAAAGATACGGTTTCCAGCGCTGATCGTCGATGCCGACGAAATTGCGGATGAAGCTCACGTTATTGGGGCGCTTGGGTTTGCTGCGCAGCTCGAGGCCGACCTGCTCGGGCCGGTGTTCGCCTTTCTTGTTGTTGCACAGGGCGCAGGCGCAGACGAGGTTTTCCCAAGTCCCTTGGCCTCCTTTGGTGCGCGGCACGATGTGATCGACCGTTAGCTTGCCTTCTTTGCTGCCGCAGTACTGGCATTGGTGATTGTCGCGCTTGAGGATGTTGCGCTTGGAAAGCACGACCCGTCGGCGCGGTGCGCGGATGTAGCGCCCGAGGCGGACGACGCTGGGCACCGGAAAGTCTTGGGAGACCGAATGAATCACCTCGTTCATTCTTTCGACGGCTTCGGCTTTGCCGCGCAAAATCAGCAGCAAGGCCCGGCGCACGCTGCATACGCTTAGCGGCTCGTAATTTTGGTTGAGGACCAGTACGGTTCTTTCCAGCAAGAGTCTATCCACAGCTAATTAAATTAGGAATTAGGAATTAAGCGCAATTCCTAATTCCTAATTCTTAATTTTTAATTCTTATAGTGAATAAATGCAAGGTCAGTGGTTGGCGATCAGGTCGGCGTAGTCTTGGGCGCTGAGCAAGTCCTCCAAGTCCGCAGCGTCGTCGATGCGGATCTTGAGCAGCCAACCGCCGCCATACGGGTCTTCGTTGATTTGTTCGGCTTCTTCGGCGAGGCTGTCGTTGACTTCTAGCACCTCGCCGGAAGCCGGAGCGATCAGGTCGGCGACGGTCTTAACCGCCTCAAGCGTACCAAAGGCCTCGCCTCGTTCGAGGTGCTCGCCCACCTCGGGCAACTCGGCGAATACGATGTCGCCCAACTCGGTTTGCGCGAAATCCGTAATGCCGATAGTGGCGATGTCGCTTTCTAGCTGAAGCCATTCGTGGCTTTCCGAGTAGATCAGGTGCTCGGGAATCTGGGTCTGGCTCATAATTGCCTCTCGTGCTTGCTTAAGACGACCACTTCGAGTTGGCTACGTAGTTGGTGTCGAATTGCCCGGCGATAAAGTCGGGTTCGGTGAGTAGGGTTCGGTGAAAAGGCAAGGTGGTGGACACGCCTTCTATGGTGCATTCGCCTAAGATGCGCCGCATCCGCGCTATGGCACTTGGGCGATCGGAGCCGTAGGCGATGATTTTGGCCAGCAGGGAATCGTAGTAAGGAGGAATCTCGTAGCCTTGGTAGATGTGGCTGTCGATGCGGACGCCGGGGCCGCCCGGCAGGTGGAGCGCTTCGATGATGCCCGAAGAGGGGATGAAGTTGCGCGCGGGATCTTCGGCGTTGATCCGGCATTCAATGGCGTGCCCGGTGAGTTGGATGTCTTCTTGGCTAAAGCGGAGGGCCTCGCCGGCCGCGATGCGAATCTGTTCCCTGACTAAATCGATGCCGGTGACCATCTCAGTAACCGGATGTTCGACTTGGATGCGGGTATTCATCTCCATGAAGTAGAAGTTGTGGTCTGCATCGACGAGGAGTTCAATGGTGCCCGCGCTGTAGTAGCCGACCGCGGCTGCACCGGCAAGGGCGGCCGCGCCGAGCTGCTGGCGCAAGTCGGGGTCAACTACTGGCGAGGGGCTTTCTTCGAGCAACTTTTGGTGCCGTCGCTGAATGGAGCACTCGCGCTCGCCGAGGTGGACGATGTTCCCGTGTTGGTCGCCGAGAACTTGGATTTCGATGTGGCGCGCTTCTTCGATGGAGCGCTCCATGTACACGGCGTCGCTGGTAAAGGCGGTGCGCGCTTCGCGGCGCGCCATCTGATAGGCTTCCTCCAATTCATCCATCGCGCGGACGACCCGCATCCCGCGCCCACCGCCGCCAGCCGAGGCCTTGAGACGCAGCGGGAAGCCGATCTTTGCTGCCCATTGACGGGCTTCGACTAGCGAGTGAAGTGCGCCTTCGCTACCCGGCACGACGGGTACGCCGGCCTCCTGCATGGTGTGGCGAGCGACGGCCTTGTCGCCCATTTTGCGGATGGCCGCAGTTGGCGGGCCGATGAACTGGATGCCGCAATCGGCGCAGATTTCGGAAAAGTCGGCGTTTTCGGCCAAGGGGCCATAGCCGGGGTGGATCGCGTCGGCGTTGGTCAGTTGGGCGGCGCTGATGATATTGACGATGTTGCGGTAGCTGTCCTTGCCAGCCGCCGGCCCGATGCAGACGTCCTCGTCGGCAAAAGATACGTGCAAGGAGCGGGTGTCGGCTTGGGAGTGGACAGCCACCGTCGCGATACCCATTTCCTTGCAGGCGCGGATGACGCGCAGCGCGATTTCGCCGCGGTCGGCAATGAGGATTTTCTCGAACACAGCCGCTTAGTCGGGGCGAATTTTGAACAGCGCTTGGTTGTATTCAACGGGCTGGGCGTCGCCGACGAGAATCTCTACGACTTCGCCTTGGACATCCGCGGGAATCTCGTTCATGATCTTCATGGCCTCGATGATGCAGAGGGTCTGGCCGCTTTCGATGCGCTCGCCCTCGCGCACAAAGGGATCGGCTTCGGGCGAGGCGGCCCGGTAAAACGTGCCGACCATGGGCGATAGCACTTCGTGGAGGCCGTCGTCGGTCTTTTCGGCGGGTGCTGGAGCCGCAGGCTCAGGGGGCGCGGTGGACACAATCGGCGCAACGGGCATGGAAGCAGCAGGGGCCACAGGGGAGGGTGCACGACTGCGAGTTAAGCGGATGCGCGTGCCGTGCCAGAAGCTGTGTTGGACCTCTATCTCTTCTAGATCGCTAGCGCGAAAAAGCTCTAGCAGTTTGCGGAGCTTGTCTTCGTTCACAGGAGGTGTCGTCCTTTCTCAAACGCGCTCTACGTATTCGCCCGTGCGGGTATCGACCTTGAGCTGGTCGCCCTTGTTGATAAAGAGCGGCACTTGCACCACGTAGCCTGTTTCTAGGGTGGCTGGCTTGACCGCGCCGGTGGCGGTGTCGCCTTTGATGCCCGGTTCGGTGTGGGTGACGGCAAGGGAGACGAAGTTGGGTAGCTCGACGGAGACGACCTCCTCACCCGCTATGAGGAGGAAGGCGTTCTCGCTTTCTTTGAGGAGGTTGCTGGCCGTGCCAACGAGCACTGCGGACACCTGGAGCTGATCGTAGGTGTCCAAGTCCATGAAGTAGTATAGCCCTTGGTCGGAATATAGGTACTGCATCTGGCGCTTTTCGAGCCGGACTTGCTCGACTTTGTCGCCCGAGCGGAAGGTGCGGTCGAGCACGGCACCGGTTTTGGTGTTTTTGAGCTTGGTGCGCACGAAGGCGCTGCCCTTGCCCGGTTTGACATGCTGAAATTCGACGATGGAGAAGAGCTCGCCGTCGAGGGACATGGTAAAGCCGTTTCTAAAATCCGTGGTGTCTGCCATCTCTTTCCCGTTAGTGTGCGTTATTGTTTTTGTTCTAGTGAAGATAGCTTGCTGCGGATGATGGTGTTGTTCGGCTCTTGTTCGAGCAGCTCGCGATACGTTTCGATCGCCTTCTGGGTCAAACCCTGCGTAGTATAGATCTCGGCCAGCGTCATGGTGGCAATGCGCTTGCTTTTCGGTGCGCTTGGCTCGCTATCGGCCGGAGTGGGTGGCTCTTCTGGTGCGGGCGCTGGTTCGGCGGCATCCTCCTCTTCGATCTCCTGCAAGAGGCGGAGCAGTTCGCGGTCGTCGGTGTCGCCGTACAGGTCGTCGCGGTCGTCATCGGGAGGCTGGTTTGGCGGCAGCGCTTGGGGCTGAGTGGATTCGACCGGGGCCGCGCTAGGGACGGTCGCGACCTCTTCGGCTTCGGGTTTGGCTTCGGCTTCGGCTTCGGCTTTGGGTTTGGCTTCGGCTTCGGCTTTGGGTTTGGCTTCGGGTTTGGGTTTGGGCTTGGCTTCGGCTTCGGGTTCAGGTTTGGGTTTGGGTTCGGGTTTAGGTTTGGCTTCGGGTTTGGGTTCGGGTTTGGGTTCGGCTTCGGGTTTGGGTTCGGGTTTAGGTTTGGGTTCGGGTTTGGCTTCGGGTTTGGCTTCGGGTGCCTCTTGGTGGGTTTGGCGGGCGAAGCGGTTGATCTGTTCGGCTAACGAGGTGTCGAAAGGGTCAAAATACGCGGCTTGGCGCAGGCTTTGCAAAGCCTGCGGCGCGATGTCGAGTTGCTCAAAAAGGTGGGCGAGGCGCTTGTACCCGCTGGGGTTTTCTGGGTCGATCCGCAGAGCTTGTTCCATGGCTTTGCGCGCTTCTTCTAAGTTCCCCCGTTTTTCATAGCACTTGCTGAGGACGATAAAGCCAGTGGCGTAACCGGGAAAACTCGCACAACCCTTTTGGCACAGTTCGATGGCGCGCTCGATGTGCCCGCGTTTGAGATAGAGATCAGCGAGGCGAGCGAAGCGCGGGGAATCCGGGTCGCGGCGAAGTGCCTTTTCTAGTTTGGCGATGGAGTCGGCCATGACGCTAGGGATGGGGTGCTAAGGCGACTAAAACGCGAGGCTATTTTATGCTTTGAACTGCGAAATGTCAAGGATGGGGCAAGGCGATGGGAAGGCGAGAATTCACCACCAAAGGGGGTGTGGAAATGGCCATGTAAGCCGTCTAAGGCTCCGTAGGCTTCCATTTTGCCCGCACACGAGTCAGGCGTCCGGGACGGTGGGCAACCGTCTGCCGGTGTATTAATTTGTTCTGCTGGCTTTTATGATCGTCCCACAGGATACTATTTAGAAGTGGAATACAATGACGACAACGCGACAGAGACGGACATCCTCCAACACAGAGCGTGAGCAGACCGGCAACGGAGCCACCACCGGCTACGAGGCCGAGCTATGGCAAATGGCTGATGCCCTGCGGGGTAGCATGGACGCGGCTGAATACAAGCACGTCGTCTTGGGTCTTATCTTCCTCAAGTACATCTCCGATGCTTTCGAGGAAGCATATACCCGGCTGGAGGCGGAGCGGAGCGCAGGGGCTGATCCCGAGGACCCAGACGAGTACCGCGCCGAGAACATTTTTTGGGTGCCGGTGGAGGCCCGCTGGTCGCGTCTCAAACAGCAGGCGCGGCAGCCCACCATCGGCCAAGTCGTAGATGAGGCTATGGCCGGTATCGAGCGCGACAACCCTGCCCTCAAGGATGTGCTGCCCAAGGACTACGCCCGGCCCATCTTGGACAAGCAGCGGCTTGGACAACTCATAGACCTCGTGAGCAATATCACCGTCGGCGACGCCGAGGCCCGCTCCAAGGACGTGTTGGGCCGGGTCTATGAGTACTTCCTTTCTCAGTTTGCCAGCGCCGAAGGCAAGCGAGGGGGCGAGTTTTACACCCCGCGCAGCGTGGTCAAGCTCCTTGTCGAGATGCTAGAGCCGTACCAAGGCCGGGTCTATGATCCCTGCTGCGGCTCTTCAGGCATGTTCGTCCAGTCGGTGGAATTCATCGACGCCCATACCTCGGGTAGTGCTCGCTCTGACATCTCCATCTACGGTCAGGAGTCCAATTACACTACGTGGCGGCTGGCTAAGATGAACTTGGCGATCCGGGGCATTGAGGGCCAAATCGCCCACGGCGACAGCTTTCACAACGACCGCCATCCCGACTTGAAGGCCGACTTCATTCTCGCCAATCCGCCGTTCAACATCTCCGATTGGGGCGGCGAGCGGCTGCAAGAGGACCAGCGTTGGCAGTTCGGGGCACCGCCGAAGGGCAATGCCAATTTCGCTTGGGTGCAGCACATCGTCCACCACCTTGCGCCCACGGGTGCGGCGGGTTTCGTGTTGGCCAACGGCTCTATGTCGTCCAACCAGTCGAGAGAGGGCGACATCAGAAAGAGTCTGATAGAAGCCGACTTGGTAGATTGCATGGTTGCGCTGCCCGGCCAGCTTTTCTATTCGACCCAGATACCGGCCTGCCTCTGGTTTTTGTCCCGCAACCGGCGCAATGGCAAATACCGCGACCGCCGGAGCGAGATTTTGTTTATCGACGCGAGGAAGTTGGGGTTTATGGTGGACCGCACCCACCGCGATTTTGCACCAGAGGACATCGCTCGCATCGCCCGTGCGTATCACGCTTGGAGAGGCGAGGAGGAGGCAGGCGACTACGAAGATGTTCCCGGCTTTTGCAAGAGTGCGTCGCTGGAAGAGGTTCGCAAGCACGGGTATGTCCTCACGCCGGGGTGCTATGTTGGTGCCGAGGTGTAGGAGGACGATGGGGAGCCTTTCGCGGAGAAGATGCAGCGGCTGACAGCGCAGTGGCGGGAGCAGCAGGCCGAGGGACAAAGGCTGGACGCGGCTATTGCGGCGAACTTGGCGAAGCTGGGGTTTGGAGAAAGATGATGCGTATGAACACAGAAGACATCAAACGCCAATTGGATTTAGGGGAGGATAGCTACTGGGAGTTCAAGCAGGTTGAGTTCCGCGCCGACCGTCCGACGGCACCCAAACGAGACGATTTGGCAGATGAAATAGCGGCTTTTGCCAATGCCAGCGGCGGTGTGTTGCTCTGTGGTGTCACCGATGACGGTGCAATACAGGGCATGTCGCGTGAACAAATGGACGCTTTGGAACGCATGGTCGTCGAGTTGTGTTCTCACTCGATCAGGCCGCCGCTCTTCGACGTAACCATTACTCGCCACGAACTCGACGACAAAGCACTGTTGGCCGTCTCAGTAGCCAAAGGCACCGCGCAGCACGACAGCCCGGGGGGTAGCTTCCGGCGCGTCGGTAGTTCCAAACGACAGATGGCCAGCGACGAGCGAATGCGCTTGGCTCAACAGCGCGGCCAAGCGCGTTATCGCTGGTTCGATGAGCAGCCCGTGCCGGATACCGGATACCGCACGCTGGAGGAGACACTTTGGAAACCGCTGCTCAGCGTGGGCGGGCGGGCCGATCCCGAAACGGCCTTGGAAAAACTCGCACTGTTGGGCAGGGATGAGGACGGCGTAATGCGAGCCACGGTGGCGGGGATTCTCCTGTGTACTCACGCGCCAGAGGAGTGGCTTCCCAGCGCTTGCATTACCGCGACCCACTATCGCGGCGAGGACCGGGCGTCCGGCCAACTCGATACGCGGGTCATCACGGGGCCGATCAACCAGCAGGTGGCGGACGCCATGGCCTTTGTGATGCGCAACATGCGCGTTGGGGCGTACAAGAAACCCGCCCGCCTAGATCTTCCACAGTACAGTGCCGAAGCACTTTTCGAGGCGATGGTGAATGCCGTCGCCCATCGGGACTATTCGATCCGCGTCAGCCGAATTCGAGTATCCATGTTTGCCGACCGCATAGAGATCAATTCGCCGGGTGGGCTGGCCAACAACCTCACCATTGACAGCATGGCCGCTCGGCAAGCGACGCGCAACGAAACCATTGCATCCGCGCTCGGACGAATGCCCGTTGGCGACATTCCCGGTTCTGAAAAGCGTCAATTCTTCATGGAGCGGCGCGGCGATGGGGTTCCCATTATCCTGCGCGAGACCGAGGCGTTGAGCGGGAAAGCCCCCACGTATTGGATCCTTAGTGAGTCCGACCTCTTCCTGATGCTGCCCTCCGCGGCCACGAATGCCACGCCAGCTACTGTGGTGGTGACGGTTCGTCGAGAGGGTCGCCCGGTCGCGGGAGCCGACTTGCTAGGGCTATTCCCCGACAACACTTGGAAACGAGCTACGACAGATGAGAACGGAGAAGCGGCACTGGACTTGTACGCGACAAACCTGCCCATGACTGTGTTCGTCGCCGCCAAGGGCTGTGCCGCACACCTTGAACATGGGTGGGTTCCGGCGGATGGTGCGCTGGCGGTGGAACTCAAATCCCTTTCTGGCGGCGGCGCGGTGATTTTTCCCGAGGCAACCGGCACCATTCCGGGGTTCAAGGGGCAGCTCAATCCCATTCGCGGCCCCCATGACCGAACCTATCTCTATGCCTCGAACATCACCATCAATCAAGGCCAGAGCCAACCCGTTCACTTTTCTTTTGATGAAGACTTGCGACTGATGGATGCCAATGGCGTCGAAATGTGGGGGCGTATCGTCTATATCGTAGGCCGGTCGGCACTGGTGGAGTATCGCGCAATAGAGCCGTGATTGTGGGCTAGAAAGGAGAGCGTCCGATGATACCTATTGTCGAGGAGCGGGGCGGTGAACCGGAGCAGCTTTGCGTCCGTTACCGCGTTCTGCGGCTTGATTTGTTCGGCTCGGCTATCACCGGCAACTACCATGGCGAAAGCGACTTGGACTTCTTGGTTGAATTCCAAACGTTGCCTTCGGGAGAATACGCCGACGCCTATTTCGGACTGTTAGAGGCTCTGGAACTGCTTTTTGGCCACCCTGTGGACCTCGTCGTTGACTCGGCTATCAAGAACCCCTTCTTCCGGCAACGAGTCGAAGAGACTAGGACACGGCTCTATGCAGCTTGAAGCTCGGAAATATCTGTATGACATCCAGAAAGCTGCGGGCTTATTGGATGAATTCGTTACCGGCAAGACCTTTGACGATTATCAGCGCGACGCCATGTTGCGAGCCGCAGTAGAGCGCGAGTTCGAGATCATTAAGGAATAGACCGATGATCGATTATGGGAATTTTAGCAAGGCTCTGAAGAATCTTGAGTTGCAGTATGACAACTATAAGAATCTGGACGATGAACTCCCGGAACTTATGAAAGAGGGTGTAGCCGAGTCGACAATTCATCGTTTTGAAATCTGCTACGATACGATGTGGAAGGTACTAAAGCGTTATCTGCAAGAAGTATTGGGCCTTGCTGACATTCCCAATAGTCCTATACCAATTTTACATCTGGCCGATTCCAACAACCTGCTTTCGTCTCCCTTTCCCCAATGGGAACAATACGTCCGCGCTCGTATCGATACTACTCACGACTACAGTGGAGAGAAAGCAGAGAAGGCTCTTGGAATTGTGGGTGATTTTATTGACGACGCCATTGGGCTTTACCAAACCATGACAGGGAATACTTGGGAATGACCGACGCTATAGACATTAGCGTCGACGATCACAAGTTGGTCCTCGGTCTGCTGAAACAGCATCTGCCCAATGTTGTCGTATGGGCTTATGGTTCCCGGGTCAAGTGGACTGCACGTCCGCAGTCCGACTTAGATTTGGTTGCTTTTACTTCGCGCGAACAGAAAGCGGCCGTTTTCAATCTCAGGGAAGCCCTAGAAGAGAGCAGTCTGCCCTTTCCAGTGGACCTGTTTATCTGGGATGAGTTGTCGGAGTCGTTTCGGAAGCGGATTGAGGCTGAGCATGTGGTGTTGGTGGAGAAGGAAGAATTGGGTATGGTGGGTGACGGTTGGGGGGCTCTGCGTCTCGGCGATGTCTGTACAAAAATTGGAAGCGGGGCGACCCCACGCGGCGGACAAGAGGTCTATTTGAAGGATGGGCCTTATGCGCTAATCAGGAGCCAAAACGTCCACAATAATCGATTCAATTATGATGGCTTGGCGTTCATCAACCAGCAGCAGGCAACCGCCCTCGACAATGTTGAGGTCTTTGCTGACGATGTTCTGCTCAACATCACCGGGGATTCGGTGGCTCGGGCATGTCAGGTAGCACCAGACGTACTTCCAGCTCGTGTGAATCAGCATGTCGTCATCATCCGACCGGACCCCAATAAGCTGTCGCCACGCTTTTTGCGCTATTTCCTCGTATGTCCCGAGATACAGGCAATGCTCTTGTCATGGGCAGGGGCTGGAGGAACAAGGAATGCCCTGACTAAGGGGATGATCGAATCGCTCGATGTACAAGCCCCGATGGACGTGGCCGAGCAACGCTCCATCGCCCATATCCTCGGCACCCTCGACGACAAGATTGAACTCAATCGGCGCATGAATGAGACGCTGGAGGAGATGGCGCGGGCGCTGTTCAAGTCGTGGTTCGTCGATTTTGATCCGGTTCGCGCCAAGATGGAAGGGCGGGATACTGGGCTGCCGCCGGATGTTGCCGCGCTCTTTCCTGATCGGCTGGTGGAATCGGAATTGGGGAAGATACCGGAGGGGTGGGAGGTAGTTCCACTACCTGAAATGATCGAGGTCAACCCACCGCGATCACTGCGAAAGGGAGAGGTTGCCCCGTATCTTGACATGGCGAACATGCCGACGAGAGGACATGTACCCGACACTGTGATTGATCGGCCCTTCGGCTCAGGGATGCGTTTCACCAACGGCGATACTCTTGTCGCTCGCATCACCCCTTGCTTGGAAAACGGTAAGACGGCCTATGTGGACTTCTTGCCCCACGATAGGATAGGCTGGGGTTCGACTGAGTATATTGTCATACGGCCAATGCCTCCCCTCCCAAACGAGTTCGCCTATTGTCTCGCACGCAGCGCCGGCTTCCGCGAGTTTGCAATTCAAAACATGACAGGGTCGAGCGGTCGTCAGCGCGTACCCGCGAAAGCATTGTCTCAGTTTCTGTTGCCCTCGCCGCCGGAGCCGATTGCCGCGAGGTTCGGTGAAGTTGTCCAACCGCTATTCGTACGGGCTAGTGAGGCTGTGCGCGAATCCCGTACCCTCGCCGCTCTAAAGGATAGGCTGTTGCCGAAGTTGGTATCGGGAGAGTTACGGGTGGGGGATGCTGAGGAATCGGTGGAGACCGTCGAATGAGTGTTGCTATAGGTAGACCTGCCTATACACATGGAAAGGCACCGTGTTTGGGAACCGGGTTAGTCTGGACTGGCGGTGAGTTGGATGCAGCTCTGAGCGGACCGGTGGCGACGGTGTTATTCGATGACGAAGGCAAGGCTAACATCGAGTCAATTCTTACTGACCTTGTAGAAACCGACTTCGAGCAAGATAGTTTGAGACGCATTCTGAGCGATCCGGACGATATTGAGGATTGGCGCGTCGGCGAAGCAATCGCCGAGACTTATCTTCAGGATTATCGCAGTTGCTTTTTTCCATGGCCGGATGGCCGAGACGAACGGAAGAGCGGTTCCAGCCTTCCAGGTGCCGATCTAGTCGGTCTTGGCAAGGATAAAGATGGTGATTGTCTGGCTTTTGGTGAAGCCAAAACATCCAGCGAAGCTAAGTATCCACCTAGTGCGATGCATGGCCGCACAGGACTCAAGCAGCAATTAGAGGATTTGCGAGACCAAAAATCAATCAGAGATACTCTGGTGAAGTATCTTGGTCACCGCGCTAACGCCGCTGTTTGGTGCCCGCGCTTTCAGGCTGCGATGCAGCGCTACCTAAAAAATTCTTCCGATGTTCAACTTTATGGTTTACTTATCAGAGACGTTCCGCCAGACAACAGAGATCTGTCCGTTCGCGTGCAGAAGCTCTCTGAGAACTGTCCAGACGGCACCCGTATTGAACTCTTAGCGATTTATCTGCCGGTTGGCAGCATTGACGGCATCGGCAAGATCGCGGTCGAGAAACGGACAGGAGGCAATCCATGAGCTTGTCCACAGCAGCTTTTGAAGACCTAGAAGCCCATTGGGCCATTCAAGCGATAGGCCCTGACGCTCTTTCGCAGGCGGCCAACTTGGTAAACGAACGCCTTGCGCAACGCGCTGTAGGTAAGCAAATCGAGTTCGCCTTCATCTCGAACAATCAGGACGAGTCTTTTCTTGAACGAGTGTCCCTAGCCTACGAGTTGGCGGCGATAGAAGGACTGGACGAATTGAGTCGTCCATCCGGAGCAAACGACGTCTTGCGAGATCGGACCGCCGCCGCCGCCTTTCGTGCCTTCGATATTCGTCAGCTTTTGTCGGTTCCAGCGGAGGTGCCCGAACGGTTGTTCTTCATCCTCCAACTCTCGGCCCTGGCCTATTGCGGAGACCGCTGGTCTGACTTGCGCCGTTGGTACAAAGAAAACGTGGATGAGTTGACTCCCCCGAGCGTCGTCGATGTTCCCTGGGATCGCCGTCTTCTCTACAGGCTATTTCATTGTTGGATCAGGTTGTTTAGGAAGAAAGGATGGGACGATCTGGATCGCATCCGCGAAACCGTCGCGGGTCTGCGAGAAGACCAGAAGATCTTCGAGGAACAGAGGCTTCAGAACAGATCCCATGCTGAGACTCGTGCAATCGCTTTCCGACTCGCAGCTCTGTATCACTGGGCTAGAGGGACCGAGATACTCGCTCTCTACATGCTTCAAGGAGAGCCGACTGATCCGTTTGGTCAGATCGACAAACATTTCGAAGCTGGGATAAGGGCAGCGACTGCCTCCGGTGATGCGCAACATGAGATCATCTTGCGCTGGCTACACGCAACCGGGCGAGTCATGATCACCAATTCGCTGTGGTGGGCAACCCGAACGGTCAATTCGCGCACCACGGATTTTGTCCGCTCTCTAACAAGACGCGAACATCAGGCGATGTTCGAGTTACTGCCGCCACAGCGTGCGGCGTTACTTGAACAGGGACTCCTTGACCAAGCCAAGACGGCTATCGTGGTCGATATGCCAACCTCTGGTGGCAAGACTCTTCTGGCACAGTTCCGCATTCTACAGGCATTGAACCAGTTCAACGCCGAAAACGGTTGGGTTACGTATGTCGCGCCAACACGAGCCTTGTCAGCACAGATTACCATACGGCTCCGAAAGGACTTCGAGTCGATTGGTATACGGGTTGAGCAATTAACGGCTGCCGTGGAAGTGGACGCTTTCGAGGAACAACTCTTGAGCGATCAGGAACGGCCCTTCGATATCCTAGTCTCGACGCCGGAAAAACTCTCTTTGGTCATTCGCAACAAGAAAGTTGGACGGCCTCTGGCACTCGTTGTCATGGACGAAGCTCATAACTTGGAAGCCGAGGGCCGGGGGCTACGGATCGAATTGCTACTCGCCACAGTCAAGCGCGATTGTCCGCAGGCAAATTTCCTGTTGCTGATGCCTTATGTCGAAGACTCTGAAACCATCGCACGCTGGCTGGCACAAGATGTCAATGCCGGGCAAGCTATCAGTCTCAGTACAACCCCTTGGAAACCGAATGAACGAATTATTGGCCTCTATCGCGCGATCGCGGATGACAGCAAGCGTGCAGGATGGCGTCTTACTTATGAGACGTTGACCACAACCCCAAAGGCGATGCAGTTGCGGGGCAGGCATCAGGTAGGTGGAGTCAAGCCAATTGCTGTTCCGAAAAGTCAAGTTCTAAACAAAAACGAGCAGAAAGGATTGGGACTACAAACGGCTGCTATTGGATGCGTGATGTCTGCTCGTGGTACTAGTATCGCAGTTGCCAACAACATTTCAACTGTTTGGAAAATGGCGAGGAAAGCGACCGAGAGCTTGCCTGTCCTTGATCCAGTCCCGGACGATATCCGTCTGCTGCAAGATTTTCTACGCACTGAAATCGGACCCGATTTTGAACTTGTCGAAATGCTCGATCATGGTGTAGGTGTGCATCACGCTGGACTGTCCGAGGAAGTGCGGGCATTGATGGAATGGCTTACAGAGACTGACAGTCTAAAAATGCTTTGTGCCACGTCAACTATCGCACAGGGCATCAATTTTCCCGTCTCGTCGGTATTCTTGTCCTCTCGGTTTGTGCCCCAAGGGAATCAATCAGTTGAGATGTCTGTCCGGGAATTCTGGAATCTTGCGGGACGCGCCGGTCGAATCGGCCATGATAGTGTAGGGGTCGTTGGTCTAGCCGAAGGTACAGATAAGCAAGCACTGATCGACTTCGTCAGCCGAAACACGGGTGTGCTCGTATCCCGGCTTGTAACCTTGTTGGAGAGTCTGGCAGAGGAAGGTAAACTTGCTAATCTTTCTGAAGTTTTGTCACAGGATCAGTGGGAGGACTTCCGTTGTTACATCGCCCATCTCTGGGCAGAAAAGAAAGACCTCGACGCGGTACTAGCGGATTCTGAGCAACTCTTGCGTCAGACCTATGGTTACACGACCCTTCGTAACGATCCGGATCAACGTGACAAGGCCGAAGCTCTTTTGTCAGCTACACAATCCTACGCACGAAAACTCGCGGCAATGCCTCAGGGCACTGCTGAGTTGGCGGACTCAACAGGTTTTTCACCCGAAGGTGTCACGAGAGCGAGGGCGAGCCTATGGAACCTAGAGAGTAAGCTCACACCGTCTGACTGGACACCAGAAAGCCTCTTTGGCAATGGGGGCAAATTTGCTGACTTGTTCGGTGTCATGCTTAAGGTTCCACAACTCAAGCAGCAGTTCGAAGATATTGGCGGAAAAGGCGTTGATGGGATCCGGATTTCGAATATCACACGCGACTGGGTGAACGGTAAAGGCCTTGAAGACATCGCCCAAGAGTATTTCTCACGCGAGCGCGACGAATACGGCACTAGAGCCTTAACTGATGCCTGCAAGGCTATATATCGAGCAATCGTCAACGGCGGGACTTGGGGGGTTTCTGCCTTGAGCCGGATGCCTGAATTTGACTTTGACGATCTTCCCGAATCCGAACGCCGACGTATCAACGCCCTCCCAGCCATGATTTATCATGGCGTGTGTACTGAAGATGCGGTTCTCATGCGTATGAATGGCGCCCCTAGAAGTGCTGCAGAGGCCTTGGGTGGTCTTTATCGAGAGATCACAGGTGAAGATGAGGGACGCTATTCAGTCAGTAGAGCACGGAATTTCCTGAGAGAACTCAGCGACCAGGAATGGAACCATGTGCGTCCGCCTGATGCCGCATTGTCCAACTCGGACTACAAGCGTGTCTGGGAAATCCTATCTGGGGAGTCGGAATGACCCGGCACAATGAGTTCTAACCTAGAAACCCCGATGGCAGTGAATCCCGAGCATGACGCACCTCGACCACCCTCACCGAAGCAGTCACCGAAGACGCCGCCCTTACTTGGCTCGAAAGTCTCGGCTGAACGATTGCCCACGGACCGGACATCGCTACCGAGGAGTGCACACGCACAGCCAGCGAGGCTGTTGCGAGCCCCGAACCTCTCCATCCTGTGTGACACACTGTTGCCGAAGCTGGTGTCGGGGGAGTTACGTGTGGATAAAACTGAACGACTTATTGGGAGATCAATCTGATGGCTCGGCAATCGCCTAGCTCTCACGAGGGACTGAAAGTAGCGCGGCTTATGATGGTCCTCAGCAGCCTATCGCCACTTTTCATCCTATGGATGATCCGTGGAAACGAACTTATTCCAGAATGCTACTTCAATGTCGCCTGCGTATTGATGGTAGTTGTACCTTATG
Organism: Candidatus Latescibacterota bacterium; assembly: GCA_022826515.1. Next base: position 10,671 of record JAJDUT010000041.1, on the reverse strand, counting down.
GTTTTCTGCGGGTACGAATACGTGTAGCGCGGAGCAACAACGATAAACGTGAACTCACGGTTGGGACTTCAGAGGACCACCGGAGTCATGTTCTCTCCTATCTTTTCGCTACGCTTCTGCCATTTTATCGAGGAGAATTGGCAACCTGTCGAGACTTGGCAGCGATGATAATAGCGTTAGTTTTTATAGTGTTTCTTTTTTGGCGTCTTAATCTCCATTATATGAATATATTGTTCGCGCTTCGAGGCTACCAAGTATTCACTGTATCTTCACCACAGGACGGCAATCCACATACAGGCAAGGAACCTTTCGTTCTGATTACTCCTCGCCGAGTCTTATCACCTGGTGATACCGTCTTCGCCTATCGTTTGAGTAACACAGTATATCTGGAGGAAAAATCTTGAAACTTGAATTCGATGTTGGGAAGGGAAAAGTAACAGAGTTCGGCATAGGTAGGGATGACAGCACTGAACGAACCTTTTCTATGGTGCCGGTAAATGCAGACGTAAAAGAAGTGCTATGCGATATGGTACAGGCTACCTGGAATAAGATGGATCAAAATGAGGACGGTCCCGCTAAATACGAACCATCCGAGAAGCATCGCAGCATTGAGTATCTCTACGTGCCCCTCAGAGACAACCTTGCTACGTCTATTCGGGAGCTACACGAAGCAGTGAACTTGAGTATGGATGGAAATGCACTGGCTAATGCTGATTTGTCCAACATCTTCTGCTACTTTGTGCGCATGAGAGATCAAAATGGTCGCCGTCTGACCGCCCTGCGCAGGGCAACGCAGTTCAAGGGTGTCCTGAAGAGTCCTAGTAAACTCATCCAGTTTGTTAGTGACACATTGAGGATTGTGGAGGATAGAGTATTCAAGCTCGATAGCGATTTCGATCTGCTTACTGATTCCAACACCGTTCATATATTGCGGCCTAGCGGTTTTGAGTTTATCGGAAAGCTCCAACAAGCAATCTTAGATGCAGTGCCACAGAACATTCAGGTACTTCAGACAGACCTCGCATTCGTGGAATTCGATAGCATTGAGAATTACGCGATTACGCATCCACGCGCTGCGCGTTACTTAGCGTCGATCCGTGGATGGGAGGGAACGAAGCATATTGACAAGACTGCCTTGGAGGAGCACTGCAAGCGCACTGGAGTTGAGGTCAAGGGATCAGGGGGTAAGGTTACCGTTTCCACAGGCCATGAGATGGGTTTTCTAGAAGTCCTTGACCGCCGCCGATACGAGTTGGAACTTGTTAGGGGGCAACCTGAACGCTTCAGAGCATCCAGCAGAATGCCAATAAAGGACTAAAATAGGATGGCGGGCATTTACCTTACTCAGGCGGGAGCGGATGCTTTGATAGCCATGGAAAAACACCGCGTAATAGATGCACCTTGACCATTATCACTGAAGCCACCGTCGAAGACGCCGCACTCGTCTATCTCGAAAGCCTCGGCTGGACGATTGCCCACGGACCGGACATCGCTACCGAGGAGCGCACCTCCTACGGTCAGGTCATCTTGGAACAGTGGCTGCGGAATGCCTTGGCCCGGCTGAATCCCTCGTTACCCGCCGATGCCCTCGACGACGCCTTCCGTAAGCTGACCCGCCCGGAGGGTGCAACTCTTGAAGCGCGCAATAGCACCTTCCATCGGATGCTGGTGGACGGCGTGACGGTCGAATACCGGGCCGACGATGGTTCGATCCGTGGGGCGCAAGCGCAGGTTGCCCACTTTGACGATGTGGCAGCCAACGACTGGCTGGCGGTCAACCAGTTCACGGTCACGGAAAACCGGCATAATCGCCGCCCAGACATTGTGCTGTTCGTCAACGGCCTGCCACTGGCGCTGATCGAACTCAAGAACCCGGCGGACGAAGACGCCACCATCTGGACGGCGTGGCAACAGCTTCAGACGTACAAGGCCGAATTGCCCTCTCTGTTTGCCATGAACGAAGCGCTGGTCGTGTCGGACGGGGTCGAGGCGAGGATCGGGACGCTGACCAGCGGGTGGGAGTGGTTTAAGCCGTGGCGCACGGTCGCTGGCGAAGCGCTAGCGCCAGCCTCTCTGCCGGAGCTGCAAGTGCTGATTGAAGGCGTATTCGAGCAGCGGCGCTTCCTCGACCTCGTGCGCGATTTCATCGCGTTTGAGGACAGCGGCGGTGGTGTACTCGCCAAGAAGATGGCGGGCTACCACCAGTTTCACGCGGTGCGGGTGGCCGTGGGCGAGACCTTGCGGGCCGCTGAGCTTCAGCAGGCAGATGAGCGCGCCGCGGATGTGCAAGGGCGGTACGAAGCAGGCTCGAAGCCCGGCGGTGAGTTAGGCGACCGGCGCATTGGCGTGGTCTGGCATACCCAAGGATCGGGGAAGAGCCTGACTATGGCTTTTTACGCTGGGGCTGTCATCCGCGAGCCAGCTATGGGCAATCCCACCATCGTCGTACTGACCGACCGCAACGACTTGGATGACCAGCTCTTCAGCACCTTCTCGCGCTGCCAGGACCTGCTGCGCCAGTCGCCGGTGCAGGCAGACAGCCGGGCCGATCTGCGCAACAAGCTCTCGGTCGAATCGGGTGGCGTGGTCTTTACGACCATCCAGAAGTTTTTCCCCGAAGAGAAGGGCGACGCGCATCCAGTGCTTTCCCCGCGACCCAATATCGTGGTCATCGCCGACGAGGCCCATCGCAGCCAGTACGACTTCATTGATGGCTTTGCACGGCATCTGCGCGACGCCCTGCCCCAGGCTTCCTTTGTCGGCTTCACCGGCACCCCCATTGAGCGACAAGACGCCAACACTCGCGCCGTGTTCGGCGACTACATCAGCATCTACGACATCCAGCGCTCGGTCGAGGATGGAGCCACGGTGCCCATCTACTACGAGAGCAGGCTCGCCAAGCTGGCCCTCAACGAAAGCCAACGTCCGCTCATTGATCCTAGGTTCGAGGAAGTGACCGAGGGCGAGGAGGTAGAGCGCAAGGAGAAGATCAAGACCAAGTGGGCACAGTTGGAGGCCGTTGTAGGCACACAGGAGCGGCTGAAGCTGATTGCCAAGGACATCGTCCAGCACTTTGAGCAGCGCCTTGAAGCCCTAGATGGCAAGGCGATGGTCGTCTGCATGAGCCGCCGCATCTGCATCGACCTCTACCGCGAACTGGTCAGCCTACGCCCCGACTGGCATAGCGAAGACGACATGCAGGGTGCTATCAAGGTCGTGATGACCGGCTCGGCGTCCGATCCGCTAAAATGGCAGCCGCACATCCGCAACAAGCCCCGGCGCGAGGCTCTGGCCAAGCGGTTCCGCGACGCCGCCGACCCGCTGCACATGGTGATTGTGCGCGACATGTGGCTGACCGGCTTTGACGCGCCGAGCCTGCACACCATGTATGTAGATAAGCCCATGCGCGGCCACGGACTGATGCAGTCTATCGCCCGAGTCAGTCGCGTGTTCAAGGACAAGCCCGGCGGTCTCGTGGTGGATTACCTAGGGCTGGCCCAGGAGCTAAGACGCGCCCTCGTCACGTACACCGAGAGCGGAGGCACAGGACAAACGGCCCTAAATCAGAATGAGGCCGTGGCCGTTATGCTGGAAAAGTACGAGATATGCTGTGGCTTGTTCTATGGGTTCGACTGGTCGAAATGGATCAGCGGCACGCCGCAGGAACGGCTGGGCCTGTTGCCCGCCGCTCAGGAACACATCTTGGCGCAAGAAGACGGGAAAGACCGCTGCGTGCAGGCCGTGCGCGAGCTGTCCCAAGCCTTTGCCTTGGCCGTCCCACACGAGGACGCCCTGCGTATCCGAGACGACGTGGGGTTCTTCCAAGCGGTGCAATCCGTGCTTGCCAAGAGCGCCCCCAGCGGCGCACGGTCCAAGGAGGATATGGACCACGCGGTGCGCCAGATCATATCGCAGGCTGTGGCGTCTGAGGGAGTAATGGACATCTTTGCGGCGGCCGGGCTGGAAAAGCCGGACATCTCGGTACTGTCAGACGAATTTCTGGCCGAGGTAAAGGGGATGCCGCAGCGCAACCTCGCCGTGGAGTTGTTGCAGAAGCTGCTCAAGGGCGAACTCACTACTCGTCGGCGAAAAAACGTAGTGCAAGCGCGCTCTTTCGCCGAGATGCTAGAGCAGACCCTGCGCCGCTATCAGAACCGGGCCATCGAGGCCGCGCAGGTGATTGAGGAATTGATTGAGCTTGCCAAGGAAATGCGCGAGGCCAACGCCCGTGGTGAGGAACTGGGGCTTTCTGAGGACGAGATGGCCTTCTACGACGCACTGGAGACCAACGACAGCGCCGTCCAAGTCTTGGGCGACGAGACCCTGTGCAACATCGCCCGCGAGTTAGTCGAAACCGTCCGCAACAACGTCACCATCGACTGGACGCTGCGGGAGAACGTGCGGGCGAATTTACGCAGATTAGTTAAGCGCACACTGAGACCCTACGGCTACCCGCCGGACAAACAAGAACAGGCGACGCGCACCGTCTTGGAACAGGCTGAACTAGTGATTAGTGGTTATTGAGACACTACGGATCGCAACGACCGAGTTCAAAATAGCCCACTACCGAAAAAGAGTAGTGAATCAGTTTGAAAATAATTTTTTAACAAAGGCTGTTTTTAAAGAAAAATCCCCGTGCCGGGAGATTTGGCACGGGGGTTTTTTCGGTTCTTCTGATTACAATTTTGCCGCTATCACCTGTTTTTCATAACCCCTTGTTTTTTTAATGGTGCGCCCGCAGGGATTCGAACCCTGGACCCGCTGATTAAGAGTCAGCTGCTCTGCCAACTGAGCTACGGGCGCAGAGAAAATATCTGCACGAGTGGGCTGATCGTCAATGCCGCGCTAATTCTGGGAAGAGTTCGTCGTGGACTTCGGCGCATTGACGCAGGTGAATCATGCGCTCCGGGCTGGCGGTATCGAGCATAGTGGGATAGAACATGCCGCCGCCGGTTACTACTTGGTAGCCGCCGGGAGAATGCCGGCTGAGATAGTCCCTGAGAGTGGCTAGATCGGCGTCGCTGGTGCAGGGGCGGGTGAGGTTCATGGTAAACATGCGCCGCCGTTGGTCGCCGCCGAAGGAGGCGTGATAGAGATCGTGGTTGAAGATGACGAGGTCGCCGGGGGTCGTTTCGAGTGCGAGGTGGCTAGGGAAGTCGCGCGGCTCGATGCCGAACAGGTCCACGGCGTTGTTGAGGTCAATGCCCTCGGCGCGGACGAAGTGGTTGGGGTGGTGGCTGCCGGGAATTATGCGCAGGCAGCCGGTGTCGCGGGTCAGGTCGTCTAAGTAGAAGGCAATTTTGACTGAGAAAAGCTGGCCCCAATTGCCGTCGGGGTGCCAGCCGGTATCGCCGCTGTAGTAGTTGCCATCGCCGCTGGCGTAGTTGAAGTTGTCGCCGAGGATGCCGTTGCAGATTCCGACGATGCGCTCGTCGTCTAGGAGGGCGCACAGCCGCTCGCGGTGTTCGATGGGGCCGCCGAACATGGTGCGCTTGCTGCCGTCGTGTTGTGCGCCGTTGCCGTGGGCTTGGATGGAGTGCTCAAACTCCTCGGTGATCGAGGCGATCTCGTCGGCGGTAAAAAGCTGCGGAAAGTAGAGGTAGCCGAAGCTCTTGAAGAAGCGAATCTGTGCGGGCGAAAGTTCCATGAGGGATCGTCTCCGGGCTTGGGCGTGAGCTCAGCCGAACGGTTAGAGGCACCACGGAAAATACCGCTTCTGCGCCGGTCAGCCAAGAGGTTCGATCGAAGCGATCTCCATGGTGCGTAGGTACTCGCAGAGGGCGCGACCGTCTAAGGGCAGGTCGAGCACGTCGGAAAAGGGCCACATGTCCCCTGAGAGGAAGTCGATAGCTGTCTGCCGCTCTTGGTTGCAATCTGTGGTCTGCATGTCTTTGACGGCTTGGATGATGACTGCGGCAGCGAGCCGCCGGTGGCCGTCAAACCGGGCGCGATAGGTCGTCTTTTTTGTCTTCATCTGTTTTTCGCTTTAGAGTTTCCTTGAAAGCCTCATCGATCATCGAATGAGGGCCATTTTTCCCATTAGGACTTGCTTGGTCGTTTGCACTCGATACAGGTACACCCCCGAGGTCAACGGATATCCCTGTTGGTCGTGGCCGTCCCAATGGAAGGTATGATAGCCTGCGGCTAGGGGATGTCCTATCAAGAGCGTACATACGACTTGGCCAGTTATGTTGTAAATGGTCAACCAGACGGGACTGTCAACTGGCAGTTGGATATGCAGACTGGTAGTTGGATTGAACGGGTTGGGTGCAACTCGGAGGGCCAACACGGCATCGGCTGGGACGGTGAGCTTAGCCGCGGGAGTTTCTTCGGCTTGGGCGTCCTCGTCCGACTCGTCTTCGGCCTGGGGTTCCTCGCTAGGTGCTTCTTCGTCGGGAGCTTCTTCGTCCGGCTCTTCTTCGTCGGATGCTTGTCCGTCTTGGGCTTCTTCGGCCTGTGCCCGCACCGTGCCCGTAGTATCCGCGCTCGGGCCGGCCCCCACTGTATTGACCGCCCGCACTTGGAACGCATACGCCGCCCCGCTTTGCAAGCCGGACACCGTGTGGCTGGTTACGACGCCCACGCTCGTCCAACCCGACCAACTACTCGTGCCATTGCGCCGATAGCGATATTGATAGTCCGTAATCGGTGCGCCGTGGGCTTCCGCCGCCGTCCAACTCAAATCCACCCGCGTGTAGAGGTTGCCGGGGCGTCCCGACAGGTTGCCCGGGGCCCCGGGGCGGTCAATGACCGCATCGGTCTTGCGGCTCTGAGCCTGCTTGTTGGAGCCGTGGCCGTCGTCATACAGGGCCCGGACGCGCAGCCGCAGCCCACGGTGGATCGTCCGAGGCGTGAAGGTCGTCGAGAGGCCGCTGCTGGCGCCCTCGGCGGCTGCTTCCTCGCCGGCTGCTTCCTCGCTGGCTCCTTCGGCTCCGGTCGCCCGAAAGTACGACCACCGCCAGCGTAGATTTTTCACCCCGCCATCAGGATCGGATAGAGTAGCGGTAATGGCTTGCCCCACCTTTGGCTGGCTTGAAGACAGCCTCACAGTGCCCGGATCATCGACATCGGGCTGGACGGGCGTGGCCGGTATGCTGGCGGCGGAGCCATCGCCGGCGGCGTTGACGGCACGCACTGCAAACGTATAGGTGGTGCCGTTGGTCAGGCCAGAGACCGTCTGGCTCCGGGCGTTAGCGCCCCCAGACACCGTAGCCCAACGCCCGCCGCTGCGTCGATACTCATAGCGCAGAATCGGCACACAGCTATCGACGGTCGGTGCGGTCCAAGAAAGGGTCACCTGCCGATCGCCGGCCGACGCCGACAAGCCCGGCGGCGGTGGGGTCGAGCCGGATAGGGTGGCCGAGGCACTGGCGGCTGGGCCGTCCCCCTCGCCGTTGACAGCGCGCACTTCAAACGTGTAGGTGGTGCAATTCGATAGGCCAGTGATCGTCTGGCTCCGGGCGTTAGCCCCCCCAGACACGGTAGCCCAACGCCCGCCGCTGCGCCGATACTCATAGCGCTGGATGGCCGAGCCATGGTCGGCTGCCGCCGTCCACGTCAGCGCGACCTGTCCTGCACCTGCTGCCGCCGACAGCCCCGGCCGCCCCGGCGGCCCGATGACCGGATCGGTCTTGCGGCTGTAGGCTTGCTTGTTGGAGCCGTGGCCGTCGTCATACAGCGCCCGGGCCCGCAGCCGCAGTCCAACATGGAGCGTCCGGGGCGTGAAGGTCGTCGAGAGGCCGCTGCTGGCCCCCTCGGCGGCGGCTTCCTCACCGGCTTCGTCCTCGCTGGCTCCTTCGGCTCCAGCCGCCCGAACGTACGACCACCGCCAGCGCAGATTCCCTACCCCGCCATCCGGGTCGGCCACGGTGGCACGGATGGCCGTGCCAACCCGCGGCGCGGTCGAAGACAGCGATACCGTGCCGGCCTCGTCCACATTGGACACGCTGATGGTCGTTGTAACCGTCGCCGACAACGCGCCATCGTCCACCGACACGGACACCGCATAGCGCGCTTGCTGCTCAAAATCGGGCGGCGTCTTGAACGTCAGCGAGCGCGTCGTGCCCGTGCCAGTCCACGTAAAGGCCGCCGCATCCGTGCCGCCCAAGGTCCATGTCAGCGCGTCCTTATCCAGATCACTGGCTTGGTAGGAACCGACCGGGCCGGTGCTGTGTTCAGCTACGGTCGCCGTGGCCGGACCGCTCAACGTCGGGGCCCGATTGGGTTGCACCGGGGTGGCCGTAACCGACAAGGCTTCGCCAGCCCCCACCCGGTTGACCGCCCGCACCTCAAAGGTGTATTGGGTGCCGTTGGTCAAGCCGGTCACGGTCTGCTCGCGGGCATCGGCTCCCCCGGCGACCGTCGTCCACGCCGTCCACGTTTGCCCATCGCTATAGCGATACTCATACCGCCCAATGGCCGCCCCAAAGTCGATGGCCGCACTCCACGTCAGCGTGACCTGCCTATCCCCGGCCGACGGCAACAGCACGCCCACCTTCGACGGCGCATCCACTACCGGATCGGTCTGGACACTTTCGGCGGATTTACCTGTACCGTGGCCGTCGTCATACAACGCCTGCGCCTGAATCCGCGTCTCAACGAGCACCCGCGAGGGCGTGAGCGTGGCCGTCTGCCCGTCGGCGGTGCCGGACGCTTCGGGCACCGCCTCGCCTTGGCCGGTCGCCCCCGAGCGGAAATACAACCAACGCAAGCGCACATTGGTTATCCCGCCATCGGGATCGCTCAGCGTCGCGGTGAGGGGCACCCCGACCTGCGGCGTGGTCGAAGACAGCGACACGGTGCCGGCTTCGTCCACATTAGATACGCTGATGGTCGTCGTAACCGTCGCCGACAACGCGCCATCGTCCACCGACACGGACACGGCATAACTCGCCTGTTGCTCAAAATCGGGCGTCTGCTTGAACGCCAGCGAGCGCGTCGGGCCCGTGCCATCCCACGCAAAGGCGTCGGCATCCGTGCCACCCAAAGACCACGTCAGCGTGTCATCGTCTGGGTCATCGGCCTCGTAGGGACCGACCGTGCCGGTACTCTGTTCGGCTACGGTCGCCGTCGCCGGCCCTTTCAACGTCGGCGGCTGGTTCGGCTGTACCGGCGTGGCCGTCGCCGCCCGGGCCGCCCCCGTGCCCACCGCGTTGACCGCTCGCACCTCAAAGGTGTAGGCCGTGCCGTTGGTCAAGCCGGTTACGATGTAGCCCGTCGTCTGGGCATCGCTGTCTTTGACCGGCGTCCAATCCGGCTGCCAACTCGTGCCGCTATCATCGCTCTGGCGATATTCATAGCCGCTAATTGGCGATCCGCCGTCCGACGCCGGAGCCTGCCACGCCAGCACCACCTGCCCATCGCCCGGTGCGGCCGTCAACGACGCCAAGACCGCCGGTGGACCCACCACCGCCTCGGTCGCCGCACTCTGCGCCGTCTTGGTCGCGGTGGGGCTGTGGCCATCGCGATAGCGAACCGTCGCCTGTAACCGCAACCCCACATCGCTGGCTTGCGGCGTGTAGCTGGATAGCTCCGCCACCCCCGACGTGCCTTCCGCGCCAGCGGGTGCATCCGCCCAAGCGGCGGTGGCCGACGCCCGGCGCTGCCACTGCCAAACCGCGCCGGTGATACTGCCGTCCGGGTCCGACAGCGTCGCCGTCAGGGGGGTGCCCACCTGCGGCTTTGTTGAGGTCAACGCTACCGTGCCGGCCTCGTCCCCATTAGATACGCTGACGGTCGTTGTAACCGTCGCCGACAAGGCGCCATCGTCCACCCCAACCGTTACGGTATAACTCGCCTGCTGCTCAAAATCGGGTGGCGTCTTGAAGGCCAGTGAGCGCGTCGGGCCCGTGCTCGCCCACGTAAAGGCCGACGCATCCGCGCCCCCCAGCGACCACGTCAGGTCATCATCGTCTGGGTCGTCGGCCTCGTAGGGGCCAATCGCGTCCGTGCTCTGTTCGGCTACCGTCGCGGTGGCCGGCCCTTTCAACGTCGGCGGCTGGTTAGACCGTTCCGGCGTGGCCGTCGCCCTCCGCGCCGCCCCCTTGCCTACCGCATTGACCGCCCGCACCTCAAAGGTGTATTGGGTGCCGTTGGTCAAGCCGGTTACGGTGTGGCCGGTCGTCTCCGCGTCGCTGTCTTTGATCGCCGTCCAATCCGGCTGCCAACTCGTGCCGCTGTCATCACGCTGGCGATACTCATAGCCGCTAATCGCCGCTCCGCCATCCGCCGGAACCTGCCACGCCAGCACCACCTGCCCATCGCCCGGTGCCGCCGTCAACGACGCCACGGCCGCCGGTGGACCCACCACCGCCTCGGTCGCCGCACTCTGCGCCGTCTTGGGCGCGGTGGGGCTGTGGCCATCGTGATAGCTCACGGTCGCCTGCAGCATGTACCCCACATCGCCCGCCGGTGGCGTGTAGCTGGATAGCTCCGCCCCCCCCGACGTGCCTTCCACGCCAGCAGGCACATCCGCCCAAGCGGCGGTGGCCGACGCCCGGCGCTGCCACTGCCACACCGCGCCGGTGATACTGCCATCTGGGTCTGACAGCGTCGCCGTCAGGGGGGTGCCCACCTGCGGCGGTGTCGAGGTCAGAGCTACCGTGCCCGCTTCGTCCACATTGGACACGCTGACGGTCGTCGTAACCGTTGCCGATAGCGGCTCGGCATCGG
>JAJDUT010000029.1 GCA_022826515.1 Candidatus Latescibacterota bacterium | reverse complement strand
AACTGTTCGAGGTAAAAAGAAATACGATGCGATGACCCTAGCTTGTGGACGAGATCAACGCTCAAGGGTCGCACGGTCTATCGCATCGACGAATAGAAACTAGCATACCAAGGGAAAACCAAACATTCAACATACAAGGGTCGCCCCTACATTTCGCGTAGATCAAACCACAACCAAAAAAAGGATAATCCATGAGCACGCTCAAAGTAGGTATCGTCGGCGTCGGCGGGATCGCCCGTACGCATCTCCCCGGCTGGGAGGCTTCTAGCGAAGCTGAACTGATCGCCGGCAGCGACATTAGCGAGGATGCGCTGAAGCGCTTTGGCGCAGAAAACGGAGTCACCAAGCTGCACACCGATCCAGAGGCGCTGTTCAGCGATCCCGATATCGACATTATCGATATCTGCACGCCCAACATGTATCACGCTCCCTTGGCCATTGCCGCGCTGTCGGCTGGCAAGCACGTGATCTGCGAAAAGCCCTTGGCTCCCACGCCCGAGGATGTTCGCCAGATGATCGCGGCGCGCGATGCCTCGGGCAAGGAACTGATGACGGCGCAGCACTTTCGCTTTCAGGGATCGTCCCGTGCGCTAAAGGACGAGATAGATGCGGGAGCGCTCGGCGATATCTACCACGCCCGCAGTTGGATGCTGCGCCGGGCCGGTGCGCCGGTTGGCGGCGGGTTTATTCTCAAGGAGCACAGCGGCGGCGGCCCCTGCATCGACATTGGGGTTCACATCCTCGATCTGACCTTGTGGTTTATGGGGCATCCCAAGCCGGTGGCCATTTCGGGCGTGGCTCGCGCTGAATTGGCGCACCAAGAAGGGGCTTTCAGCCAATGGGGCCGCCAGATGATCCCATCCCACTACGATGTCGAGGATTTTGCCGCGGCCTTTGTGCGCTTTGACAACGGCGCAGTGCTGATCTTAGAGGTGAGCTGGCTTTTGCATCACCCGACCCAAGGCGAGGACATGCAGATGTGGCTCTACGGCACCCGAGGCGGTGCGCATTGGCCCCAGTGCTCGATTTGCGAGAGCAACAACCAGACTCGCCAGCAGTACGACCGCAAGCTCATGCTAATGTACGACGGCCTCGAAGCCCACGCGCAGGAATGCGTGGAGTTCGCCGCGGCGATTGCCCAAGGGCGACCCTCGCCGGTGCCGCCGGAACAATCCCTACAGGTGATGAAAATCCTCGATGGGATCTATCGGAGCCAAGAGGCGGGGGAGGAGATTCGGCTGGATTGAGGGGAGACTGATTCGGACCTTCGTCTTGGATAACCATCCCAAGTTGCGGGATTTCATCTAGGCGTGGTATCGCGATGGAGCTAGGTAATAAAATTGAATCTTTTCCACCTATCTTCTATCTTCGGGAGAGCACTGGAGATTGTGAAAGGTAGGATATGCTCATTCGTCGTATCAGACAGACCAACCTGCTCTCATTCGGCCCCGATTCCGAAGAAATCGAACTCAAGCGGCTAAATGTATTGATTGGCCCCAATGGTTTGGGGAAGTCCAATCTTCTAGAGGGAATCGATATCCTCCGGTCGGCTCCAAGAGATTTGGTTTCGCCTATTCGCGAGGGTGGGGGCATACACGATTGGATTTGGCGGGGAAAACCGGAGGGTACTGCCCGAATTGAAGCCATTGTGGAGAATCCGCAGGGGGCGCAGGCGTTGCGGTACTGGCTGGGTTTTGCCGAGCGCGGTCAGCGATTTGAACTCAGCGAAGAGCGGATAGAGAACGAACAGAGCGATGAAGGGCATGAGGAGCCGTATATCTATTACAATCAGAAGGGCGGACGGGCGTTTATCACTTACAAGGATGAGGCCGGCGTGGGTCCTACCGTAAAGGCGAAATACCCTAATGTTCGTCTTCGGCTGGGCCGATACGACTTGCGTCCCGAGGAAGTCAAACTGGACCAGTCCATCCTGTCCCAACGTAAAGATCCCGACCTTCCTGAACTGATGTACCTCGGCGAGGAATTGAGCCGCATTCGCATTTATCGCGAGTGGTCGCTTGGACGAGACTCCCCACTAAGGCTGCCGCAGAAGGCCGACCTTCCCAATGATTTCCTGCAAGAAGACGGGAAAAACTTAGCCTTGGTGTTAAACAGTTTCCAAGGTGAGCCAGCGGTAAAGCGGCGTCTGCTGGACGCTTTGCACAAATTCTACGAAGGCATAACCGATTTCCACGTCAAAATTGAGGGCAGTACGGTCCAACTGTTCTTAGAGGAAGGCGACGTGGTCATACCAGCGACCCGTCTTTCGGACGGTACGCTGCGGTACCTCTGTTTGCTCTCCATTCTCTGTCACCCGGAGCCGCCGCCCCTCATCTGTATTGAGGAACCCGAACTGGGCCTGCACCCAGACATACTACCGACGGTGAGCAAGTTGTTGCTCGAAGCATCCGAACGCAGCCAGTTGATTGTAACAACCCATTCGGATATGCTCGTCGATGCCCTGACCAATGATTGGTGGAGTATTGTAGTTTGCGAAAAACGCGACGGGCAGACTGTGATGCGCCGTCTCGATGAAGAGAAAATGGCTGCTTGGCTGGAGGAGTATCGGCTCGGTGAACTCTGGAGTAGCGGCGAGATTGGGGGGAATCCTTGGTGAGCATCAAGGTGTACGTCGAAGGAGGTGGAGACTCTAATCAATTAAGAAGACAATGTCGCAATGGTTTCAGGGAGTTTTTTGACAAGGCCGGGCTTAGGTGCCGCATGCCGAGCGTTATCCCTTGCGGTTCGCGGGAAAAAGCATATCACAAATTTCGAACGGCCATTGGTGAAGCCAAGGCCGACGATTTCATCGTTCTCTTGGTGGATAGTGAGGCCTCAGTCGCAGCCAATGATAGCCCTTGGGAACACCTGAAGAAACACGACAACTGGACCCAACCCTCAACCGCTACGGATGACAGCGCACAACTCATGGTGCAGTGCATGGAAGCGTGGTTCGTCGCGGATCGACAATCCCTGAGTTCCTATTTTGGCCAAGACTTCAAAGCCGCTGTGTTACCTGCGCGAGACGATGTGGAAGCCATCGCAAAAGACGATCTTGAACGGACGCTGAAACAGGCGACAAAGTCGTGCTCTAAAGGTAAAGGAACATACCGGAAGGGGCGGCATTCGTTTGAGCTGCTTGGATGCTTGGAGCCAAATAAAGTGATGGAATCTTCTCCTCATGCGCGACGGCTCATTGACACGCTGCGCCAGTCTTAAAATTCCTCGTGCCGTCCCGATTGGTTCCGACGCTGCGATTCGCACCCGAACAGGTAGCTGTTCGTCGCGGTTACTGAATCTTCCCTAAGTTTATCACGGCCCCGCCAGCCAATCGACGAAAGCCGCTGGAGATTCGACCACTACGCGACCGTTGAGCGATTCGTGTTCAAAGCCGCACATTTGGTCGCCGACAAAGGCGAATACGCCGCTGGTCTGTGGGGTAAAGGCCAGCGCAAAGGTCAAATCGGGCACGGCTACTTGATGTAAGTCGAGATGGGGTAGGGCAAAGGTGTAGATGTAGTCCCGACTCGTTAGTTCGATTTCAATTGATATGTCAAGTGGAAGGTGTAACTCTTTCCCTGGCTTTATGATATCGTCATCAGTATGCAATGCGCCATCGGGGCCTGGGTAGCGGAATTGCCAGGTGTACTCTTCCCCGGTGATTTGGATGCGCAGCGGTCCTGGGGGTAGGGCGGGCGAGCAACCGGCCATCCTCAATAGGACTAGACTCCAGATTAAAAACCGGATATGGCCGCGCATAGCGTATCTCCTTCGCGAACAGCCAGTTCGTCCCGCCTTAAAGCGAAATCCTCCAATTAAGCGCAACTAAACCAGCCTGCTCCCGCCTGTCAAGCAGCTTTACACGCGCTCTTTGTCTCCCTAAAATCACCCTCACAGCTTTCTACAATCCTCTCAGGAGTACGGACATGCCCGCCATAACCGCCAATACCCCGCTCAACTCTCCGGCCCACTGGGCCGTGTGGCAGCGTCGCCTTTTCGACGCCTTGGACCAATCGGTGCAGCCCTTTCTCGACCACTTTACCCGCGAGGACGGCGAATTCATCTGGCAGGATGAGTGGGGCGGCGGCAGCCCCGACGATTTCTACGAGCCTTTTTTCAACTGGCCGCTCGTGTATCTGATGGGCGGCGGCGAGCACCTGTTGCACTTGGCCGATCGCCAGTGGGAGGCCGTCACCCGCCAACTGACCCGCTTGGGCACGGTCAGCAAGGAATACGGCATCCGCGAAGACCAGATGCACCAAGCCGAAAGCGACATCTGCTTTTACCACTTGTGCCTAGCCCACCCCAACGCCCCTCGGCGCGTCGAACGGGCCTGCCGTTTTGCTGGCTTTTACCTCAATGAAGACCCCGAAGCGCAAAACTACGACTCCGAGCACAAAATCCTGCGCTCGGGCCTCAACGGCAGCCACGGCCCCTATTTCGCCCCGCTGGCCGAGCGCGACAAACAAAGCTACAACCCCTTGGGCGGCAGCATGGAAGTGTACAATCTGCCCTTTTTCGACTTGCCGGGCATTACCAGTGTGCAGGACTTGGCCGATCCGGCCAAAGCCCGCTTGATGGGACAGACCCTGTTCGACCGCTGGCGTCAAGGTGATACGCCGACCAACTTGGCCGTCACCTCGCTGGTGACTAACGCCTTCCTGATCACTGGCTATGAAAAATACCGCGCTTGGGTGGTGGAATACACCGACGCTTGGGTGGAGCGCGCCCAGGCCAACGGCGGCATGTTGCCGGACAACGTCGGTCTGTCGGGCCAAGTGGGAGAATACTGCGCTGGTAACTGGTACGGCGGGCGCTATGGCTGGACCTTTCCGCACGGCTTTTTGACCTTGCAGAAAGCCACGCTCGACGCGGCGGCCAACGCCTACTTGTTGACCCGCGACCGGGTCTATCTCGACCTGCCGCGCCAGCAGATGGATCGCATCTTGGAACAAGGGCGCATGGAGGATATCCGCGACCAATACATGAGCGTGGCCGAGCGCTGGGCGAGCCAATTTGCCGCCATGGGCGAAAAAAGCGAGACCTTGCTGGTGCCCTACCGCTACGGCGACGCCGGCTGGTTCGACTGGCAGCCCATGAGTCCGGTGTACCCGGTGACGCTGTGGAATCTGTCCATGGACGAGGGCGACTGGGAGCGCATGGAGGCGATTCGGCAAAAAGAAGCGTTCGACTGGGCCGCGGTGTTTCCCTTTCACAACAAAGAGGACTCGGGCCACGAGGCCCCTTGGGTGCGCTTTTTGGCCGGGGCTAATCCGACCTATCCAGAGCAAATGTTGCAGGCTACGTACCAAGTGGCCGGCCGTCGCTTGGCCCAACTGCGCGCCGATCAAGACGTGGGCACCCGCCACCACGTCCACCACTGGCAATGGGGCAATCCTGTCTCTTCCGAAGCGCTCATCCAACTCACTATGGGTGGCCCGCAACCCATCTACAACGGCGGCCTGCTGCACGCCCGCCTGCGCTACTTTGACGCCCAACGCCGCCGCCCCGGCCTGCCCGCAGACGTCGGCGCTTTGGTGGAAAAGCTCGAAGCAAACCGCACGGTCGTGCGCTTGGTCAATTTGAACCACAACGAGGGCCGAGAACTGGTCATTCAGGGCGGCGCTTTTGGCGAGCACCGCTTTGGCCGGGCTACGTATCAAAGCCGCACTAGCGAATACCCAGGCTGGATGGGCGGCTATGCGGGCACGTACGCGGCACCGCCTTTGGAGACCGAAGAGCGCCAGCTAGCCGTTGATGGCAAGCACCTGAGCATCACCTTACCTCCCCATTGCGAAATCACTCTTGAGCTAGAAACCCAACGCTACGTCAATGAGCCTTCGCACCACGCTGGGCCGTTTTAGACGGCCGGAGCGGTGTGAAAGTGCGCAAAGAAATGGCTGGTCGCCTATCAGCTCTTTTGGTGTTTGCAACCGCTTGGGCCGTGGCCGCCGAGGAACCTCCCGTGTTAAAAGCGTTGGTCGTGTTCGGCAAATTTAAGGGTGAGCTACCGGGAGTGGATGCACCGCCGACTTGGGCGGGAGATATTTTCGATCCTGAGCGCCCGGGCAGCTTTAGCCACTTTTACGATGAGATGTCCTTTGGGCAGCATCGCGTCCGCGGCGAGATCGCCCCGCGCTGGTATGCGGCCGAGCAAACCGCCGAGTACTATGCCGCCGACAATCGGCTGGAAAAGGGTAAATTCTCCGAGTTGGCCTTGGATATCCTGCAAAAAGCCGATCGAGATATAGACTTTGCGCGATTTGATAATGACGGGCCAGATGGGATTCCCAACTCTGGCGATGACAATGGGATCGCGGATTTGGTGTTTCTGGTGATGGCTTCCATCCCCCGCAATGTCTTGATCGGCGCGGCTACGGGCATCTCCCATTTAGGATTTGCAGAGATATATGAGACCAGCGATTCGGGCGCGAAAGGCCGACCAATACGGGTGCATCCCGATCGGGGGACTCTGCAACAGGGGCGAACTTTTGCCGAAACAGTGGGCATTATGTGTCATGAGTATGGCCATGTGCTGGGATTGACGGACCTGTACGATGTGGATTTTATCGCGCAAGCGGAGCCGCGCGGCCCGGAAGACGATTCGGCCGGAATTGGCAAGTGGGGATTGATGGGGTGGGGAGCTCTCGGTTGGCGCGGGGAAGGGCCGAATAGCCTGTCGGCGGTTAGTCGCTGGCAGTTGAATTGGGTCGATGTGGAAGAGCCATCGCAATTTTCGCAGATGATCCGCTTAGAGGCTATATCGACGGGGGGCAAGGTATTCAAAATCCCCTTGGGAGCCAAGGAGTTTTTTCTGCTGGAGTATCGGCAAAAGGAGGGATCGTACTACGACCGTTACATCCCTGCGGAGGGCTTGTTGATATGGCATGTCATTTGGCACGGTTCCGGGCCCTCCAAGCCCTACGAGGCCGATTTGGAGTGTGCCGATGGGCGCTGGCAGGGGAGAGGGTATCCGGCTGGCGAAGTGGCCGACCCGTTGGCGGGTGGCGACAATCTGGATTTTTGGGCGCACGACCAAGACTATGCCCACGCACACGGGGGTAATCTCGGCGACGCGACCGACCCATTTGACGGTGTCCGCTTTAGGGCGTTTACGCCGGAGACCAATCCCAACAGCGATAGTCAATACGGCGACAGCGGCGTATATCTGGAGCAGATCCAAATCGCCGACCGGATGCTCACCGCCCAACTGACGATGCCGCCGGTGAATATCGTCGTCGAGTCGGTCGAGTGGGTCGATGCCGACCGCGATGGGAGCTTCTTGGCCGGCGAGCCGGTGGAGTGCGTTCTTGCGTTGACCAATGCCGGTTTGATCAGATCGGACTCACTGCACGTATCCTTGCGGAGCGCGGATGCTGGCGTTGTCATAGCGCAGCAAACGACCTCATATCCCGGACTTGGGGCCGACAAGACGACTCGGGGGCCGGGCAGCATTGGCCATCCGCGCTTCTCATTTGACCCGGAGATCGCCGATGGTCATACGGCGGAATTTATCTTGGAAGTGGCCATGGGCGGCGAGATCGTGCGGCGGCACGCTCTTAGGGCGACTGGTAGCTCCGCCAAAGTCGAGATCGAGCAGGTGGCTGTAATCGACACAATTGGCAATGGCGATGGGCGGGTTCAGCGCGGCGAATTTGTGCGGTTGGGATTGACGCTCGCCTCCAAGAGACCGGAGTTCTTTGCACTTGCGACCTTCTCATTGCGCCCAGTTGATGAGCGGGTGATGCTGGTGGGGGAGCCTGAAGTGGAATTTTTACCCCAATCAGTGCCGATCACCAGCAAACACAATCCAGAGTTTTTGGTCCGGGGCGATGTCTCAGCGGGGTCGCGCCTTGAATTTGAGTTTGTGACTAGCACTGCGTACGGGACGTGGAAGGATACGCTCGTCGTACGCGTGAGCGAGGGCGACGACGCGACGCCTCCGAGGATTGGATATCCACATTTTACCATCAGCCGCGACCTCCTGCGCGTGGCGGTGCCGACGAGCGAGTTGTTGGACGGCAGTGCAATAGATTCTGCGTGGGTGGTCGTGCACGACGCCAAAAGTGACGCGCCGATAACCGAAATCCCCTTGCGTTGGGACGATGGGCTGTGGATTGGGGATTGGACGGGTGCTCCGGGGCAAAAGCTGCGATTGCAGTTGGTCGCTGTTGACCAACACGGCAACCAAGGTGCGGGCGTGCTGGCCGATGCGCACATCCCGCCGATGGCACAGGCGGTGTCTGTCGGTCCTTGGCAAGCAGTGGACTTGCCCGCAGGCGATGCGTTTGGTGTGCTGGACATGTATTTCGCCCCGAACGACCCGGAGGTGCTCTACGCAGAGCGTCGAGATGGCGTATGGCGCAGTAGCGATGGTGGGGTGAGTTGGGGCGCGACCGGGATGATGGATTACCAGCGACCGCTGTTTGTAGATGCCCATACGCCGTGGCGGGTGTACGTTCAACCCAATCTGGTCAGCGCGGACGGCGGGGAGACGTGGGATAAACTGGATATTCCGGGGGAGGCCCCGGTCTTGGTCGCCACGGAAGACGTGGGGCGGCACGGGCTGCTATACGCCACTAGCGGCGGGGAGGATGAAGACCTGCTCGTCTCCGCGGATGGGGGCACTTCGTGGCGAGTTGTGGGTATGCGCGGTCTTTTTGAGGTGCGCGTCCATCCACAGGTGGCCGGGCTGATCTACGGACGCCGGGATTCTAGCTTGTATTACAGCGCGGACGGCGGTAGTACATGGGACGAGCAGCGTCTGCCGCGCCATTTTCGGCGCGTCCTGCCCGACCCGTGGGAGCCGGGCGGATTGTACGCGACCTCGGGCGATACTCTGTGGTATAGCGCCGACCGCGGCGGTCGTTGGCAGCCTCTTGCACCGCAGTCGAGCGAAAGGTGGCCCTTTATTAAAATTGCGCCTTCTCGCCGTCGCCAAGGGCTTGTTTTTGCTTGGGAGAGCAGCGGCTTAAGTAGCAAATTATGGCGCTCTGAGGACAGTGGCAGGCATTGGAGTGCTATGAGTTCGGTGTCTTACGCTCGTGTCGATACGCTCATAGCCAATCCTCACGATGCCGATCATCTGTACATGATAGATCGCTTTTTTCGCCGCTCGGCAACGCTATGGGAGACCCGCGACGCTGGGGAGACTTGGCAGCAGATTCACATGCCGAATGAGAGTACTTTTATCGGGGTCGTCAAAAGCGATGGGGGAGGGAATTTCTTTGCTGGCTCCGAGCGATGGCTCAAGGCGCGCGAGGATTTGGCGTTAGTCTATTGGAATCCGGCACTCTTAGTAAGCCGAAATGCCGGTAGGGCTTGGGAGTGGATTACGAGGATCGGATTCCTCAAAAGTTCTTGGTCTATCTATCGCTATGATACCATCGAAGCCTTCGCTGTACACTCCGAGCACATCATAGCCCATACCGGACAGGGATATGTACGCAGCGACGATGGCGGCCAAATGTGGGAACGATTTGACCCGCCCGGCGATAGAGGCAGCGCGGGTTCCTATGCGGCAATAGCGGTGGATCCGCACGACTCCTCGGTGTGGTGGCGGAGTCTGCGCGGAGTATGGCGGAGTGCCGATGGCGGGACGACTTGGGAAGAGCGCGGTCCCATCGCCGGGCTTTACGATGTGCGAGGCCGTTCAACCGTCTTGTGGTTGTCTGGCGAGGAAGCAGGAGCACGCGGCCTCATACTAGACCCAACCCGCGCCGGCCATGTGGCTGTTGCTGCCGGTGACACGGTGTGGAAGAGCACCGACGCCGGGCAAACGTGGCGACCGCTCGCCGTGCTCAATACTGAGGGATTGAGGGTGGAAGCGCTGGCGGCTCATCCCGAGTTTTTTTCTCGTTGGTACGCCGCCACTAAGGGCGATGTCTATGTGTCTAATGACGCGGGAAGATCGTGGTTAAAGACGCTGGTTTTACGGGAAGGGCCGGCGTACTCGGACGATAGGTGGTTTTTGCCGGGGCGGCGATTGCGCATTCGCTGCGCGCCCCAAGACCCGGACCGGGTGTTCGTCACCGATGGCCCCAAGCTGTTTGAATCGCGGGATGGTGGGCAGCGTTGGCGCGATATTGGGCAGAGCTTGGGGGGCTATCCGTGGTTTAACGATGTGGCGATCCACCCGGCGACGCCTGAGTGGGTGTATGCGGCGACGCCACGGGGTCTGTTTCGCTTGCGATCCGAAGGGATTGATACGGCTGTCCGAGACGCTTCTGTCGTCGCGCTGCCTGCCGCGTCTGCATTGCTACCGAACTACCCCAATCCGTTTAACAGTAGGACGATCCTGCGCTACCGGCTGACCCACGCTGTCGCGGCAGAATTAGTTGTATATGACCTGTTGGGGCAACGAGTGCGGACAATCGCCAAGGGGGTGCAGCCAGTCGGCGAGTACCAAATACCGTGGGATGGGCGGGATGAAGAAGGGCGGCTGGTGGGCAGTGGCGTATATCTATTGAGATTAAAAGCTGGAGACGAGGAGCACACTGGAAAATCCATATTGATACGCTGAGTTGCCCTACAAAGCGTCTAGGACGGCTGCGACCTGTTCTTCAGTAGGTGTGCTACCGTCGAGAATCAGGGCCGCGTAGCGGGCGGTGGGCTGGATGTGGCGGCGGTACATTGGGCGGACCTGGTCTTGGTATTGGGCGCGGATTGAGGCGGGGGAACGGCCGCGCTCGATGCGGTCGCGGGCGAGGCGGCGCTCCAAGCAGAGCGCGTCGGCAGCGGTGACGAAGAGGCGCAGGTGGTAGAGAGCGTTGATGTCGGGCCAGTAAAGGGCAAATAGGCCCTCGACGATTAGGAAATCGGTGGGGGTGAGGCTCTGTTGGTTGACTTGGCGCGTGTGGGTGGCAAAGTCGTACACTGGGATTTCGACGCGGTGACCGGCGGCGAGCTGGCGGAGATCCTCGGCAAGGCGCTGGTGGTCCATGGCCTCGGGAGCGTCGAAGTTGACGCGGGCTCTTTCTGCCAAGGAGAGGTCGGCTAAATCGCGGTAGTAAGAGTCTAGGGAGAGCACGGTTGTTGGGCCGGGCAGGCGGGTCTGGAGGGCGCGGGCGAGCGTGGTTTTACCGGCACCGGATGGTCCGGCTAAGCCGATGAGGCGGGGCGGCCCTTTAGCTTTGGAACCAAGCGGCAATGGCTTCGCGGCTGAGCACGTTGGGGATGTCGGCGGCGCAAAGCCAGCCCTTGCGGGCGATGCCGATACCGTAGCCGAGATGGTCTAGACCACCGACGCTGTGAGCGTCGGTGTTGACGGCGATTTGGACGCCGTGGTCGCGTGCCTTCTTAACGTGTCGCCAGTCGAGGTCGAGTCGCGACGGATGGGCGTTGATTTCGAGGGCGACCCCACAGCGGGCGGCGGCTTCGATGATCGAGTCGATATCGACGGCGTAGCCTTCGCGGTCGAGGAGCAAGCGCCCGGTTGGATGGCCGACGATGGTGGCCGCCGGATGCTCGATGGCGCGGACGATGCGGGCGGTCATGGCGTCGCGGCTCAGATTGAACTGCGAATGGACCGAGGCGACTACGAAGTCGAATTGGGCGATCAGGTCGTCGTCGTAGTCGAGCGAGCCGTCGCCGAGGATATCCGACTCAATGCCCTTGAAGATGCGGAAGGGGGCCAATTCCTCGTTGAGCCGGTCGATTTCCTCCCACTGACGCTGGACTTCCTCAACGCGGAGCCCCCCAGCGTAGGCCGCGGCTTGGCTGTGGTCGGCAATGCCCATGTACTCAAAGCCGCGTTCTTGCACGGCGCGGGCCATGGTCTCCAGACTGTCAACCCCATCCGAATAAGTCGAATGCACGTGGAGCAGGCCGCGAATGTCGGCGGCTGTTACCAACTCGGGCAGTGTGTCGGCGGCTGCGGCCTCGACTTCGCCTTGGTTTTCGCGCAACTCCGGCGGGATGTAGGCGAGGCCCAAGGCGGCGAACAAAGCCGCTTCATCCGCGCACTCAATGCGCTCGCCGCCGCGCCAGAGTCCGCGTTCGTCGAGGACTAGCCCGCGCTCGGCAGCCTTGGCGCATAGTGCGGCGCGGTGTTCCTCGCTGCCTGTGTAGTAGTGTAGGGCCGCAGAGAAGGCATCGTCTGAGACCACGTGCAAGTTGGCTTGTAGCCCGTTGGACAGCCGCCCTTCGGCTGAGACTTCGGCGAGCTCAGTCGAGTCGCTCAGGTCGAAGCCTGCGCTCGGCGCGAGGACTTCGGCTACATCCGGGTGGACGACAAAGGCCGTAGTCGCGGCCTCGGCGTCAGTGGTGCTGATTACGAAGTCGAGTTGCTGGACTGTTTCTCGCGCTCGACGCAGTTCCCCGGCGATGGCAAAGTGCTGCGCGTGGGAGCACAGGGTTGTGAGCAGGCTTTGAGCGCTTTGGTGAGCGCTATCGACGCGGCAGTAGCCCTCGTGGGCGCGAATGAATTCGACGCCCTTGAGAATGGCTGCCTGAGTCTTGGAACCAAAGCCCTTGAGGGCGGCGAGTTGACCGGTGCGACAGGCTTGCTCCAAGGCATCGAGAGTCTCAATGCCGAGGGCCTTGCGGATGGCGAAGATCTTGCGCGGCCCCAAGCCGGGGACCCGCAGCATGTCGAGCAGACCTTCGGGCGTTGCGGCTCGCAGCTTTTCATAGGCTTGGGCCGTACCGGTGTCGGCGAATTCGGTGACTAGTTCGGCCACGCTGTCGCCGATGCCTTTGACCTCGGTTAGAGTCCCGGCGGCGAGAAGTTCGTCAAGGGGGGACGTTAGGGTTTCGAGGGCACGCACGGCATTGGCGTAGGCGCGCACCCGGAAGGGGGAGGCCCCGCTGAGTTCGAGGAGGGTGGCGTACTCTTCGATAAAATCCGCAGCGATCCGGGCCGTTATCATTGGTTTTGTTCGTGCATCAGGTGGAGGATGTGTGATACCAGCGTCGCGTTGCCCGCGGCGAGTCCGCCGGGGATGAGGGTATCGGCTTGGTTGTAGGTTCGCACTTGGTGGCCGCATGTGTGCATGAGGCCGCCGGCCTCGCGCACCAGTAGGTCGCCGGCGCAAACGTCCCACTCGTTTTTGTCTTGGATGCTAAAGTTGAGGTCGCAGGCCCCCGCAGCTACTAGGGCCAGCTTATAGGCGACGCTGCCGACGGGGCGGATTTCGCCAAGGTGTGGATAAAAGGGCTCGATCCCGCCGCGTTTGGTCTCGCTGCGGCTGACGACGGCTGTGGCTTGGCCGAGGGATTGGACCTCGCTGCAAAACACGCGCTGGCCGTTGTGAAAGGTGCCGCTGCCAGATACGGCGGCGAAGGTTTGCTCCTGCGCGGGGTTGTAGATAACCGCTAGGGTCGGTGCGCCGCCTTCGACTAAGGCCACGGCAACTACGTATTCGGGTATGCCTTCGACGAACTCGCGGGTGCCGTCGATGGGATCGACGATCCACACAGCTTCTTTGGCGAGGCGCTGGCGGTCATCGACGGTCTCTTCAGAGAGCCAGCCGCAGTCTGGACGCAGATCGCGCAGGGCTTGCTTGAGGTAGGCGTCGGCTTGGAGATCCGCCTCGGTCAGCGGATCGTTCCTGTCTTTGTAGGCGACCTCAAGCGGTCCGCCGAAGTACTGCAAGGTCAGCGCCCCGGCCTCGCGGGTGGCTGCTATGGCTTGTTGGAGTTGGGTCTGCATGAGAAAATTTGAAAATAGGGGTTAAAATTAGGGAGAGCAATGGGCCGCATGGTAACTGTAGTGGCTTGACAAGACAAAGAGGCGTCGGGTAGATTGAGAAGGCAGAATTGACAACTTCAAATGAGGTGGAACATGCGTTGGACTATATGGATTTGGCTGCCGGTGATCGTGCTGGTGGCACGCGGGGCTGAGGCGACGATGGAGACCAAAGAGGTGAGGAGTCTGCTGCAAGAGATGCAGGCCGAAGAGGAGTGGGGCGAAGCCGTGTTTACCGATGGTCGGGTGCGCTCGTTGCGCGTGGAGGAGCTTGAGTCGGATTCAGTGGCGGTCGTCGAGGTCGTCGGTGCCTTGCAGGAGCGGGAGGCCGCGTATGCGCTGGCTGAAATTCGCTCGTTGCGCTCGCTGGGGACGTATCGCATTCAGGCGCGTCACGCCGCGTACCAACAGCCAAAGTCCGGGCTGTTGGCCTTCCTGCTGGAGCTACCCGTGCCGGGCGCGGGCTATTTCTACATTGGCGAGCACAAACAGGGTCTCGCGCTCATGGGCATGACGGTGACGGCGGTGGGGATGGCCATTCTGACTGGTGAGGATACTGCGGCCGGTTGGGTGCCGCTGTCGGCGTGGATCAAGATCGCGTCGTTGTTCCATCTGCGCGATCAGGTACAAACCATTAACAAGTTGGCCAAGAACGTGGAACTGGGCGCTCTGCCCGGGCCCGAAGCCACAATCCCCGCCTTGCGGCTGAAGCTAAATTTTTAGTGGCTGCAAGAAGGGCTATACTGGCCCTGTGCTTGACTGGACTTTCAACTATATGCGGAGCACATCTTGCACATCAACTATATAGCCCAACCGGATAACCAGCTAGGAAACGTTCTGTCGAATATGCTCGACGCCAATCCTCCGGCGTCGAGCATCGTTTTTGTTTCAGCCTTTGTGAGCCTTCAAACTATTATGCGCTTGAAACGGCAAATCCTTGGGTTGAAAGAAAGAGGCAGCGACATTCGTTTCGTGCTCGGAATAGACCTTGGTGGCACTAGTCGAGAGGTCCTTGCCGAACTCCTCGAATGGGATATAGATGTTCGCATTATCAAGCATCTCATTCCAAGACATACTTTCCACCCGAAGCTGTATTTTTTCCAGTGGACTGATCGTGCAACCGTCATTACTGGATCAAACAACATGACTGAAGGAGGATTTTTCGGGAATTACGAGGGTGCGGTTTGCATTACTTATTCGCTTCCTGAAGAAACCGAAGTCTTTTATACTGCACTTAGCCAATTGGATCGCTTCCTTCAACCGGATGGTCCCACCGTATATAGGCTAACTAAAAAATTTCTCGCCGGGTTGATTGATAGAGGAAATATCCCAGCCGAAGCAGAGGTCAGAAAGGCACTTGATACGGCTACCAAGAGCGAGGTATCACCTAAGCAAAAGAGCCGACCGATCTTTGGGAAGGAGAATTTTGCCTCCCCGCCGCCCCTGCCGCCTGAACTGATAGCTCGTCTAGTAAAAGACGTTCGGGCTCGACGGAAAGCGGCGAAGAAGCAAGCTGCGGCGACGTTGCCCGTGGACAACCAAACCCGCGATCTCCTCCTTCCAGCCGCTTTCTATATGACACTTCCTACTTTGCAGGGACCCAGCATTCCTGGAGAGGCACGAATCCCGCTTGAAGCGATTGAACTGGCGAAGGAGTTTTGGGGTTGGCCAGATGAATACGTAAGAAAAGTTAGTACTCGAGGTAAGAACATCAGGGTGTACTGGAACTGGCGGCCCAAATGGAAGGTATGGAGTGTGCAGACACCAAATATTATTGCCCCACGAGAGGTCCGTATGTACATGTATGAGAACAGTTCGGATTTCCGCTTTTATGTACGCCCCCTAGTCAACGCCGGCGGTAATCTTGGGGATGTAGTGCGCATACGAAGGATCGCCGAACCCGATGCGGAGTACGAATGCGTACTGGCACGTCAAGGGACGCCTGAATATAAAGAGTGGATCAAGGCGTGTGCGCAGCCTGTCCGCAATAGTACAAGGCGCTTTGGCTACGCCTGAGCGCGTTTAAGCCTTCAGGCGCAATACTACATTCTCAGTGATTGCGTTTTTTATATGCACTAAGTTTTCCGTTGTCACTGAGATATCAATCCGTTCGATTAGCTCCATCCCGCAGTGTATTGCGATATCCTGAACAAAGTCCGTCGTGGGAATTCGCTCGTAAGCGCCGTCTACTCGCATGCGGTTGTCGCCAATGACTATCATAGCTTCACCATCTGGGCGAAGAACGCGACGGCAATTCTTCAGCACCAATGCCATATCCTGAAAAAACCGCTGCAACAGAGCGGGCATATTCTTGCGTCGGAAACCGACGTCTGCTCGGGAAATCCGTGCGTATAGGTCCTGAAGATAGTCATAAGTAGTTTCGGGCAAGACGCCCTCACTGGCCGTTATGATCTGCTCTAATCTATGTCGCTCTTTAGTCGCGATCTCACGGCTGCCAATAAGGCCCTGTTCAATGGGCCTCCGCGACGACGAATCCATTCCGAACAGTATGAGGAGCGATAGTCTATCCGTATCAATATATGGAAGAGCCGTAGCATACGGTGGACTTGTAAGTACAAGATTCACGCTATTTTCTGTGAGACCAAGGGCCTCAAAGGTCCTTTGGGTTCGGGCGTCCCCTTCGACAACCCTGCTAGGACAGAACCGATGTGGGGAATAGCCACGCACAGACCAGAACTTCTCAATGCGAGTGTATTGAGAGTCGAGAGCATCAAGATACATTTTGAACACATCGGCATCCGCAATGGGTTCCTTCCTCCGTCGTATCCTCAAGTCATTTGGAGCCTGCTGCGAAACCTCGCGGATGATACTACTCAAGACCACTTCTAGGAAATCCCTTATGACACCCTCGCTGACTGATCGAATCGTACCAAGAAGCCAGTTTATCTTTGAGATAACTGGAATGGGAAACCATCTATGAATTTCGTTCAGGCAACCTGGAGCAAACTGATCCCCTCCCTCTGTTGGCTTCGCTGGAGCATCCTCAATCATACCGACTAGGACGCCGAGTGTTTCTCGCACGATGTCAGGATTTACTTCGAGAATACCTGTCTTTGCCTTGGCGATCTTGGCCGCTAGAGGATTGATGTCGCAACCAAACGTCTGTTGCCCATTCAGATAGCCTTCCAAGAGAGTTGTACCGCTTCCGCAGAATGGGTCGAATACTCTAGCTCCCGCACGGAGGGCACAAACATTCATCAACCCCTTGGCAAGTTGCGGATAGAACTTCCCCTTGTAGGAATGTAGGCCATGAGTGACGTACTTGGGATCTTTGCGGGCCGAAGGTTGTCGTGCGAAGCCATTTTCGAGGATAGCTTGCCACGTAGGTTCACTGTCAAATGCCGTCAGTCCGACTCCGTGAGTAAATACGAGTTGGCGAGTCTTCGTCGTAGAATAAGGGTCCAATTCTAGGCTGGGACTGCGGGTTGTTGGAACGCCTACTACGGACTCAATTTCACGTTTCCTCAATGCGTTTTCGTAGGGCCACAACTTATACGGGGGAGACGCCAACCATACGGATACCTTCTTAGGAGGCTTGCGGATGACGAGAAGTTTTTCAGTGGTGGCCCTTCTCCCAGCAGCCGCAAAGGATCGCTTTGACGAATGAATTGCGCGCTCTGTTATACAAACACTTTCAAAGCCAATTTTTTCTGCTGAGTCGCTCAGTGCCTCTGCCGCCGGGTAAAGGACTTTCTTATAGATCGCATCACCTACAATGAGTACGGCATACCTGCCAGGCTTTAAGAGGCGGTGCATCCCTGACAAGCTTTGTTGCATCTCCGCGAGGTACTCATCGAATCCCGATGCCTCCTTCTGATGGCGAAGGTGAGATCCAATCTCGATCTTTGCGAGTTCACGCGGATTGTATCCCAACCACATCAGCCGAAAGCGGTGATAAAGGTGGTAGTCTGTCGCGTTTCCGTAGGGTGGAGACGTAACAATCAGGTCAATGGTCTCTGGCCTGCATACCCCATGTCCCAACTCTCGTGTATCGGCCGTTGTAAAATTGCAGACACCGTACCGAAGCACGGCCTGCGTCCTGACTACATTGCGAATGATCTTATCAAGGGCACCGAGGAACCGCTTTAAGGTCTCGCCTTGCGGTATATCACGTGGCTTGCTCGTATAGCGAGTCTCAGAGTCTTGGAACGAGGCCGCTAAAACAATACGCGAAAGGGCAAGCAAGGCTATGTCGCGGGCCTTCTCGCGTTCAATCCTCTCAATGCGCGACCTGATTAATGCCAGTTCTCCCCGTGCAGTACTAGAGAACCACTTATCAATATTGGGTATGTCTGGTATGTATCCGGCATTTGCAGCACATAGGGATTTGGCATCAGGAAGGTCAAAGAAGTAGGTAGTCAGGGAACTACGAATAGTGTGGAGATCCCTAGCGGCTTTGCGGTCCAAGTTGCCGGTTTTTACGCGTCCGATCAGGGTGCCCACTGCATTAGCGTCAACACTCAGTGCCCTTCTCCCTAAACGGACGGCTTCTAAGGCGGTAGTACCGCTGCCGCCAAAGGGATCGAGCACTAACTCACCAGGGAATGATAGCTGAGAGATACAGGTTCCGGGTAGCTGAGGAATGAATTTCGCGGGATACGGATGCAGATCATGGGTCAGGAAACCCGTGTTGTCGGTAGTAAACGACCAATCTATCGCTTGGAAGGTATTTGCGACGCGCTCCGCATTTTGGAGATCATCCGGGGAATGAATCTCTTCGTACTGAGGAAATGGCTCCTCCCAGTCAAGCGCGTATTGGCCTCCTTCTTCTCGGACAAGGGACGCACTAAGCTCTGTTTCATACAGATATCTTCCCTTTCTCGACATCGGCTTTCTCCTTTGCATTCTGGGAATAAAGTATATTCCCAGAATAACCATGTCAAATACATCCGGCAGGATTAGGAGGCGAGAATAGGCAGCGACCGTACCTTGCGGGGGCCGGTTTTTTTATGCCCTCCCAACGCGGCCGATCCAAGCTCTTAGATCCTCATTGCGAGGTCGGGAGATCAGTTGCCCTCGCCGCATCTGCACCTCATTGCGAGGCCGCTTCAGCCATCGGCCTAGTTCCTCATGCGGGTGGGCGAGAACCTTCTCGTAGGAGAGCGCCGGAAGCGGTTGGGGCCGGAGCCAGCCCGTAGTATCCCGCTGCGGTCCGACTATACACACCCTGGGAACTCGCGCCCACGGATCAGAGGCCAGCCGTTGATAGGTTCCGGCCCGACAAGGCAACCGCGCTGTTTAAGGAGTTGGGTCTCTTCCGGTGTACCGATGTAACGCGTGTCCGAAGAGACGTAGTGGATCGACCAGCCTCGCCGCCGGTACGGCGTTGTATTCGGGCCGCTGCAATGGAGTGCCAGGCTGTGGTGAAAGGTCGCATCACCTGCCTTCAGTGGAACAGCGATCTCTTGGGCGAGCACATCCTCTGTCAGCATGTAGGGGAGATGGTCCCAGTTGACGAGGCCGAAGTGGTGGCTGCCCGGGATGAAACGCACACAACCGTTCTCGACAGTCGCATCGTCGAGCAAGACCTGGCATGTGACCTGGAAGTTGCTCGCGAAGAAGGCCCAGAAAATGGAATCCTGATGGTAGCGATTCGCTTTGGCATATGGCGGCTTCGCAAAGACCTGGTCGTAGTAGAGCTTGATGTCCGGCCCCATCAGGGATTCGATGATGTCGACGATTTTGGGGCTTCGTACAAACGCATTGAAAACCGAATGGTGGTACGAAGGCAGGTTGAGATGACTTACCGTATCCAGGGGGTCCTCAACCGGCGTGCGATCTTCTGGGGCGGTTACTTCCCCTTTCGGGTAGACCTGAGTGCCGCGTCGGTCATGTCGGCTTCCGTGAGGTGTGGGCGGTTCCGCGGCTTGAGCCGTTCCCGGAGTGTGGTGAGAGACGTTGCCTTCCGGGTAGTCGGGGACGCGACCGAGCGCAAGGTCGGCGTAGTGGTTGCGCAGGGTCTCGAGTTCGTCCGTGGTCAGCAGTTCTTTGACGACGATATAGCCGTCTTGGAAAAATTGGTTTTTCTGGTCTTTGGTCAAAGTCATAAGTGTCTCCGAATGGAAAGGTGCCGGGTGAGTGCGGCGATGATCTTTACCTGCCCCTGCAAACCGGGCATTGGGTCACATTCACACGAAAGGTCCGGAGCTCGCCAGCGGCCAGTGGTGGCAATACAACTGGTGAACCCCGATCAGACGCTACGTTGTTCGGGCCGTAGAAGTCGTTGACGGTCGGCCGATCCAAGCCCTTAGATCCATGGCCAAGCTGAGGAAGGTAGGTACCAGGAAGAGGGTGAATAGCGTGGACAGCAGCAGGCCGCCGATGACGACGCTGCCCAAGCCTCGGTAGAGTTCGGACCCCGCACCGGGAAAGATGACGAGCGGCAGCATCCCCAAGGCGCTGGTAATCATGGACATGAAGATCGGCCGCACGCGGCTGAAAACCGCGTCGCGGATGGCCTCTTTGACTGGCATTTCGGGCGCGTCGCGCAGGATATTGAGCGTCTGGTGGACGATGAGGATGGCGTTGTTGACCACCACGCCGATGAGAATGACGAAGCCGAGCATGGTGAGGATGTCGAGCGGCTGATAGGTCAGCGTGCGGTTGACAACTTCCAGCCCGAGGATGCCTCCAGCTAGCGCTGGCGGTACGCTGAGCATGATGACGAATGGGTAGAGGAAGCTCTCGAAGAGCGCGGCCATCAGCAGATAGGTAATCACCAAGGCCAACAGGAAGTTCCACTGGAGGGCTTGGCGGGTGCGCCGCAGGTCGTCGGCCGAGCCGGAAAGCTGGATCTGGTAGGGCGGGGCTAACTCGCCCGAATCGAAGAGAGGTTGGACGATCTGGGTCTGGATATCGTCAAGCACCGTCTCTAGGGCGATGGTCTCCGGCGGGATGACTTGGACGGTGATGGCCCGGCTGCGTTCGATGTGGTTGATCTGCTCGGGGCCAGTGGTTACTTCGACGCGGGCTACAGCGCTGAGCGGCACCAGTTGGCCGCGCGGGGTGTAGATGGGCAGGGCCTCAATGTCTTGGGTGCGGAACCAATCTTCCTCACCCCGCAGCACCAAGTCGATCTCCTCTCCTTGGAACTGATAGCCATCGACGAGAGCACCGTCTAATAGTGCGTTGACTGCCGCGCCGATGTCCCGCGCCGAAAGCCCCAAGTCGGCGGCGCGCACGCGGTCGGGGAGGATGCGGACTTCTGGATTGCCCAAGTCGAGGCTGGGGATGGGGCGGGCTTGAGCACCGGGCACGACTTGGCGGACTTGGCCGAAGATCCGGCCTCCCAGCCCAATGAGGCGGCCTAGGTCAGGCCCGGTGATCTCGATGTCGATGGAGCGCCCGCTACTCCCTCCGCGCTGGAAGAGGCTCGACTGCTGCACGATAGCGAAAGTGCCCGGCACTCCGCCGAAAACCGGCCCTTGAATGACCGGGATCAGCTCGCGCACCCGCGCCGGATCGACTGAGCGCGCGCCCATGAAGGCCGAGCGGCCAAAGGCCACGAAGAACATGTTGTCAACCGGCGGTCCCGATAGCGCTTGGGCTTGGGGGCTGTCGGGATCTGCGGCCGCCTCCCAGTGGGGCCGCAGGACGTCCTCGATGGTCTGACCGACTTGGATTAGCTCGTCGAGGTTGTAGCCGGGGGGCGGCAGGATGATGCCGAAGACTAGGTTGCGGTTGCCGGTGGGCAGGTATTCGGATTTGGGCAGTAGGGTCCAGGCGATGACCAGTGAGAGGCCGATCAGCCCGGTGATGACCCCCAAGCGCAATACCGTACTGCCGCTGATGCGGAAGACGCTTTGGGCGATAAAGGTCCGCGCCCGGTCGCCCCAAGCGGCCAGCACGTCCCCGCGCTGCTTGTCGCCGCCGAGGATCTTGTTGGCCAAGCTGGGAATGACGGACATGGCCACGATCAAGCTGAGGACCACCGAGCAGGAGACCGCAATGGCGATGTCGCGGAAGAGCTGACCGGCCTCGTCTTGGACGAAGACGATGGGCAGGAAGATGGCCACTGTGGTCAAGGTGCTGGCGAGGAGCGCCCCCCAGACCTCGGAGGCTCCGTCCAAGGCCGCGCGGGCGCGGGTTTTGCCCATCTGCTGGTGGCGGAAAATGTTTTCGAGCGCGACAATGGCGTTGTCAATGACCATGCCCACCGCAAAGCTCATCCCGGCTAGACTAATGACGTTGATGTTGCGGCCCAAAAGCCACATGGCCAAAAAGGTGCCGACAATTGAAATCGGGATGGATGTGGCGATGATCGCCACCGAGCTGATGCTGCGCAGAAAAATGAAGAGCACCGTCACGGCCAGTGTGCCGCCGATGATGATGTTGGAGCGCACCAAGTTGATGGCGCTGTCGATGTAGTTGGTCTCGTCGTACACCTGCGTGAGGTGGAGACCTTCGCGGGCCAGCGGCCCTTCGTTGAGTTCGCGGATGGTGCGGCGAATGCCGTCCATGACTTCGAGGACGTTGGCTCCGGTCTCGCGCTGGGCGTTGATGGCAATAGCGGGGCGGCCCTTTTGCCGCACGGCCGCCCCAGCGCGGACGTAGCCGAGGCGGGTGCGGGCGATCTCGCTGACGGTGACCCGGGTGCCATCGGCCGAGCGGACGACGACCTGCTCAATGTCGCTGGGCTGCTGGTACTGGCCGACGGTGCGCACGATGTAGCGGCGCTTGCCTTCGTCAAAGGCCCCGGCACTGATATTGGCGTTCTCCCGGGCGAGGGCTTGGGATAGGTCTTGGACGGTGATTTGGCGGGCGGCCATGGCCTGTGGATCGACGATGACTTGGAGCTGGCGGTCGTAGCCGCCGTAGATGTTGCTCTGGGCCACGCCGGGCACGCGCTCGAGGGCGGTTTTTACTACTTCCTCGGCGTAGTCGCGGTAGCGCTCGACATCCAGACCGTCGCGGTCGGGCAGGACGTCGAGTATGATCCACGTAATGGCCCCGCCTGGGCCGGTGCCACCCGCCGAGAGCACGGGTCGCTCGGCGTCGAGCGGATAGCCAAATACTTGGTCGAGCTTGTTGGAGACCAACAGGAGCACCGCATCTGGATCGACGCCGACGTTGAATTCGAGGGTTACTACTCCGCGACTGTCGTTGCTCTCGCTGGTCATCAGCACCAGTCCCTCGACGCTTTTGAGCTGTTCCTCTTGGCGCTGGACGATCTCTTGCTCGATTTCTTCGGGGCTAGCGCCCGGCCACACGGTAGAGACCGTGATGAGGGGCCGATCGACGTCCGGGGTGAGCTGAACGGGGATGCGAAAGAGGGATATCAGGCCGAACAGCGCGACGAAGAGCACGCCGACGATTACGCTGACGGGACGCTTGATGGCAGTATCAACTAGGCGCATGGCGGATTATGGCTGCCTGCGGATGATGCGCACGGCTTGGCCATCCATCAGCCGCTCGTTGCCGCGTACTACGGCTAGATCGCCGGGTGCGAGTTCGCCGGTAACGGCTACGTAGCCCTTGTGCGCTAGTCCGGTTTCAACAGGGCGGCTGACGGCCTTGCCGTCGCGGGCGAGGTACACGACCTGGCCTTGTGGACCGGAGACTAGGGCGTCCTTGTGTACTAAGAGCGATGTCTTGGGTTGCGCGATTTGGAAGCGCACGCGCGCGGACATATTGCTGCGCATCTGGCCGTCTGGGTTGAGAGCCCCGACGACGACCGGGAAGGTGTGGGAGGAGGCATAGCCTTCGGCGAGGATGACGGACACGAGGCCAGCAATGGGGTCGCCGCCGAGCGCATCGACGAAGATGTCGGCGCGATCGCCCAAGGTGAGCTGCGACACGTAGCGTTCGGGCACATCGACGTACACGCGGACGGTGTCGATGGAGATTACTTGGGCAATCTCGCCGCCGCGCCCGACCCATTGGCCGATCTCGGTAAAGGTCTGGATGATGTGCCCGGAGAAGGGGGCGCGGACGAAGAGGTCTTCTACTTGCGCTTGCAGGCCGGCTAGCTTGGCACGGGCGCGGGCCAGTTCGTAGGCGTCGTCGCGCAGGTCTTGCTCGGACACCGCATCGGTGGCGCGCAACTGGCGGCTGCGGTCGTAGTTAAACTGGCGCAGTTCAAAATCGGCTTGGGCTTCGGCTAGCGAGGCTTGGAGTGGATCGTTGGCTAATTCGAAGAGGGGATCGCCGCCGCGCACGGTTTGGCCGGCTTCGGTGAAGCGCCTTAGTACTCGTCCTTCGGTCTCGGCGGCGACGCGGCTGGAGCGCATGGGCAGGATGCGCCCGACAAAGGAGAGGTCTTCGACGAGCGGTTGTTCGAGGACCTCGGCGACGATGACCGGCGTCGGCGGTCGCTCTTGGCCTAGGAGTGCGCCGGGTAGCAAGGTCAGGAGTAGGAGAAAGACACGGGGCATTTAGATTTCCTTGGCGGAGTGAGAATCGCCAAGAAAGTAGGAATTGGATTGAACCGGGACAATAGGAGCGCTACTTGCGCCGCAGAACGGCGGTTTCGCGCACAAACCGCGCTTGATAGCGCTGGCCTCCGCTGGCTCCGTATTGGTCGATCAGGCGATCGATGCGACGGATGCGCTCGCCGGTAGGAGGGTGGCTGGCGAACAGGTTTTCTAGGTCGGAACGCCGACGTGCTTCGAGCTTTTTCAGCTTCTCAAAAAAGCGCAGCAGGCCGCGCGGATCGTACCCAGCCTCGATGGCGTAGCGGACGCCGAAGGTGTCGGCTTCGCGCTCGTCGTCGCGGCTGAAGCGGGCACTGCCGAGTTGGGAAGCGATCTGGCCGAGTTGGTAGGGATCTTCGCCGAGGGCGAGGCTGGTGAGGAAGTCCATGCCGAAGCGGGCGGCGAGTTGGTTGGCGGAGTGGCGGCCGACGATGTGGCCGATCTCGTGGGCGAGGACTCCGGCGATCTCGGCCTCGTCTTCGGCGATCAGCAGCAGGCCGCTATAGACGTAGAGATAGCCGCCGAGGACGGCGAAGGCGTTTATTTGTTTTGGATCGTCGAGGACCTTGACGCGGTAGCGGATGCCGGGGCGATCTTCTATGGCTGGGGGAAGCAGGGCTTTGGTGATGCGCTGGATGTAGGATTGGAGGCCGCGGTCGGGGTGGAGGCGTTGTTGGGCTTCGATTTGGGCGGCGAACTTTGCGCCGAGTTTGATCTCGGTTTTGTCGGAAATCAGAGCATAGCCCAGCTCGCGGCGGACCGTGGCGCAGCCGGACGTGAGGGTGCAGGTGGCGATGAGCAGGACGAGGAGGGTGCGTTGGGGCATGGCCGTTGTCTTCCTTTGTGCCGCAGATGGACGCAGATGTGGGATAACGGGACTTCAGGCAGCTTCACCGGGCCTTTAGGCGCGAATAGCATCCCATACCTAACAAGCCCGTGCGTAACATCCCCTTTTTAAGTTAAACACCAAGCAGCTAGCGCCAGTTACTTTTTCTTCCGCGTGCCAAATTCGATCACTTTTTTTTGCGGCGAGAGGTTGATTTCGTCGAGTACTGTGCCGTCGCGCGCGGTCAGGGCTTGGACGATGACCTCGGCGACGTCTTCCGGCAGGATGTAGTTGTCGGGATCCGGGCCGGGCCGGAAGTCCAATTCGGCGAAAAAGGGAGACTGGACCATGCCGGGATTGACCAGCGTGACGCGGACGCCCGCGCGGGCACACTCGGTGCGCAGGGCTTGGGCGAGGCCGCGCAGGGCGAATTTAGCTGCACAGTACAAGCTGCCTTGGGCCGTGCCGACGAGTGCGGCTTCCGATCCCATAAAGACCAAGTGTCCGCGACCAGCTTTTTTGAGAGAGGGGAGGAAAGCGCGGGCGACGAAGACGTGACTGGTGAAATTGAGGTCGATCAGGGTGCGGATTTGGTCGTAGGAGAATTGCTCTAGGGTGCCGAAGCGTCCAGCACCGGCGTTGAGGACCAAGGCGTCGAGGGCCGGGTAGGCGGCGACGAGAGTCTGTAGATGGGCAGGGAGTTTGTCGAGGTCGGCGAGGTCGATAGAATGCGCCTCAAAGCGGTGGTCATCGCAGGGAAATTTGCCGAAGTCGCGGGCAATGCCGATGGCGCGATGGCCGTCGGCGAGCAGCCTTTCGCAGACGGCGCGGCCAATGCCAGAACTGGCCCCGGTGACTAAGACGCGCATATCAGACCTGTAGGGTGGTGGAGGGGCAGGGGAAGAAAAGCTCGGCGGGAATGTACTGGAGCAATTGATCCGCGCAAAAGTCGTGTAGCCTTTTGGCCAAGGTGGGACGGTAGGAGACCATGCCGTCTTTTGCCTCCAAGCCATAGGCGAGAAGTTTTTCGTCTGGATAGAGTTTGTGCATGGTTTTGTACATGTCCTGCGGCAGGCGGAATTGGCCCAAGCTGACTGAGTGCAGACCGTCGCGGCGCACCTTGGAGAACACGAGGGCGAACAGGTCGCGGTAGCGTTCTTCGTAGGCGCGGTCGTAGAGCAGCGGATCAAAGCGCAGCCCGATGGGCCAACCGCGTTCCTGCAGGGTGGCGATGGCCTCTAAGCGCCGAGCGACTGGTGGTGCGCCGGTCTCGAATTGGTCGGCGAGCGCCGGCGGGGTCATGCTGAAGGCGACGACGCAGTTGGACAGAGGCTCGGTGGCAAGTAGAGTTTTGATGCGCATGCTCTTGGTGCGCAGTTCAAAATACGCCTGTGGGTGATCGGCAAAGAAGGGGAGGAAGTCGGCTGTAAAGTGGGTAATGCCTTCTAGCGCGAGGCTGTCGCAGTCGTAGCCGGAAAAGAAATAGGGCGTATCAGATGCGTCCGTAGCGATGTGCGCGGCGATGTCCTGCTGGAAGTCTTCGTAGTTGACAAAGAGGACTAGGTGCGCCGAGCGGTACAGGCCTTGGAGGAAGCAGTAGCGGCAGTCGTAGGGGCAGTTGAGCAGATGCGAGAAATAGTAATTGCGCTCGCTGCCGATGCCGTAGCCGTCGGGGGCGGGGAGGACGCGCCGACCGGCTTTGCGGGCGAGGATGAGCGCGGGGCGGCGCTTTTGCAGGCGAAAGTTTTGCGCCGTGCGATTGAAGACCTCGCCGTAGCGGGCGCAGGGGACTAGCTGAGCGCGGGGGAAGCGGTCGATCAAGGCGCGAGTGCGCGGGTGGTCGAGGATGGACTCTTCGGCGTAGATGAAATCGAACATGGGCAGCAAACAGGTGACTAATCTAAACGATTTCCACAGACAAGTATAAACAAGGGATCCGTCATACGTAAGAATCTACTTGACAATATGTCCTCAAAAAGGGACATTGCGACTATGGAAATCGTCTATACCGAGGTCTTTGAGAATTGGCTCAAGCGACTCGGTGATCGACGCGCCAAGGTCTCGATTGTTTCCCGAATTGAACGCATCGAAGACGGCAATTTTGGAGACCACAAATCGGTTGGCGACGGAGTCAGCGAGCTCCGAATCAATGTCGGCAAGGGCTATCGCGCCTACTACGCAATTCGGCGAAACACCGTGGTGATCCTGCTATGCGGTGGCGACAAATCGACGCAGCGGCAAGACATCAAACGCGCTCAGCGAATGGCGAGCGAGATATAAGGAGGCATCATGAAGCTCAAAAAATTCGACGTAATTGATTTTCTCGACAACGATGAGGCGTTGATTGAATACCTCAACGTAGCGCTAGAAGAAAACGATCCGCAGTACTTCGCCAAGGCTCTCGGCAACGTCGCCCGGGCCAAGGGAATGTCCTCCATCGCCGAAGCTAGCGGTCTGGGGCGGCAGGCGTTGTACCGGGCGCTATCCAGCGAGGGAAACCCACGGATCGACACGCTCTTTAGAGTGCTGGATACACTAAACGTCCGGCTTGCTATCACCCAGTAGCTTCCTTGCTTTGAATAGATACGGGGAAATACATAGAGCTTCCGCAAGGTGAAGCGCGGAAGTGACCGACGGCATTCCCGCGCTTCACCGCGCCTTTGGGCGTCAACGTCGAGGACTAGCACCCTACTTATAGAAGAGGAATCGGCAGGATGGGGATCGGGATACTGTGTATGCTGGGGGTGTTCGCGTTGTGGACCGTCATTCCGGTGATGGTGAAACTGCTCTTTCCCGTTTTCGATCCGTTTACAATCGCCTTTCTCCGGTTGCTGCAAGGTGCGGCGGTCGTGTCAGTTGCCTTTTTCGCGCACGGCCATACCCTGCGGGACATTCAATGGTCTTGGTGGCATCTGATCGGGGGCTTGGGTATGAGCCTGAACTTCTCGCTCTATGCGTTGGCGCTGAGTTATACCACGGCCAGCGCTGGCTCGTTGGTCGTCCAAGTGCAATACGTCGCGCTGACGGTGCTGGCTGTCGCCGTGCTGCGCGAGCGGTTGGGTGCGGGAAAAATGGCAGGTATGGCACTGGTGCTGGCTGGAGTCGCGGTGATCGTGGGGGTGCGCGAGGATGTGGGCCACCTGTTTGCACCGCGCTATATCCTAGGCAATGTGCTGATGCTGTTGGCGGGACTGGGCTGGGGGATCTACGCGCTCGCTAACAAGGCACTTGCACAGCGGGTGGGGACCGCGGCGATACTGAGCCCAATGATGACGATGGGTGTAGTAGTCACGGGCGCACTCGCCGCGACCCATTTTCAACTGCACTCGGAGCCGACGGTGACCGCGTGGATTGTGGTGCTCGTTCTGGGCGTTTTAGCCACCGGCTGCGCGTTTGTTTTGGTCTCGGAGGGCATGAAGCGGCTCAGTGCCGTGCTGGTCGGTACGCTGACCGCTACGGCGCCCATCGGGCAGATTGCGTTGGCCCACTGGGTCTTGGGGGAGCCAGTGACTTGGAGCCTGACTGGCGGTGGGATTTTGATCTTGGCTGGCGTGCTCGGCATGGTGTACGCCGAGCGATTCCAGGCCCGACGGCGAGACCGCGGCTAATATTTTTCTAGTCCCCAGCTACTAGGTGCGCCCGCTCGGGCCGCAGAAGCTCTCTTAGTTTAGCGTCGTATTCTCGCTTGGTCGCCGCCTGATTTTCGGGCAGGCCGATTGCGACCCCCGCCGCCGTATAGGTCATAACTAGCACCTTGCGCGGCTCGTCGTCTATATTGGTCGATCCGCCGTGGACCATCGACGTCGTCAGCACGGTCACCTGTCCCGCTTGCGCC
The DNA here is from genome assembly GCA_022826515.1 of Candidatus Latescibacterota bacterium. Next base: position 60,603 of record JAJDUT010000029.1, on the reverse strand, counting down.
AAAACCGGCTGCGGCGCGGCGTATTCCGGCGGCAGGTCCACCATTTTGATGCCCTGGACCCCTGGCGTCGCGTCTTTCAGCAGCGGATCGGCCGAACGTGCGGCAGCTACTAGGCGGTGGCTGCCGGGCCGGTACATCATCGGCGCACGCCGTTCATTGACGTCGGTCAACCACAGAAAAAAGCTGCATACGACCCGCCGTGGCGTCGCGGCCCAATCCTCCAAGCTGTACTGGATATCGGTGTGCTGGTCGTAGCTGAACTCGCTTTCCGGCTGAGGATAAGAGGCCAAGATCGCCGTCTGGAAGAAGCGGATTGCATCGGCTCGCAGGACTCGTTTGGCGACCGCTTCAAAAAAGGGATGCTGGATCAGGTCCAGTAGGGCCGGCTCGTAGTAATTGCAGGTCGCTCCATAGCGAAAACGCGGTGTCTGGTCCGGTTCGGCTGGTCTAAAAGGTAGCAGTGCGTCGATCGCGGTCGCGGTCGCGGCGATTTCTTCGGTCGTCAGAGGCGTGTCGATGGTGACAGCACCTTGTTCCTCAAAGGTCCTTAATTGTTCGGCGCTGATCATGGTTCCTCTCTTGCTAAATTGCGGTTCTTATCGACGCTAATCATCTTGCGCCCCTTCTGGAGTCAGGAAAAACTCCACATCGTCCAGCCGCTGCTTAAGACGGGCTAACACTTCGTTGCGGCTTTGCAAGGCCAGCAAGTCGTCGTTGACGACAGGGGTCGTCGGTGCCAGCGTCTGCCAGCGTGCGAGCAAACCGCGCAACTGGTGCTGTTGCGTGGCGGTGAATCGCCAGCGGGCGATTAGCTCGGCAAGGCTAGGCGGGTCGGCGTGTAGCGCGTGAAGCTGCTGGCTGAGTGCTCGCAAATGTTCGCCAACTTGGGCGACCGTATCGAGTTGGGATTCTATTAACGCCTCCACTTTCGCCGCATTGAGTGTCTGATAGGAGGATTGTGGGTTGTCGGAGACGACCTTGAGGCAGTGGACTCGCTCGCTGGTGGCAAAGCGTTGCGCGGCCTCGCAAAAGCCGCTGGCCTCCATGTCGTACGCGGCGTCATCGGCGGGCGACTGCACGCGATAGACGGTGTGTAGCAGCGTAGTGCGACAGGGTGGGGGCGCAGTGAAGGTGGGATAAAAGGGTTTGCCGCTGGCTGCATCCACGACCTTGTGCGCTAGCAGAGCTGTGCCCACCGCTTGGCTGCCGTGGCCGGCGATGCCGATATTGAGCCAAGCCGCCGGTGTATCGCTGATCAGCGCGCGCAGGTACGCCGTGGCGGCTGCGGCGGCCACTTTGCCGAGGCCGGAGACGATTAGGTTCGTCTGCTCGTCCGCGCAGATGCGATAGGGATGGCCGCTCACGCCTTGGAGGCGATAGGAGGCCAATAGCGGGCGCGCCTCGGCCGCGAGAGCGACGACTAAGCACAACATGAGGGCTAATATACCGGCTGGTCGCTCTCCGGCAACTTGGTTTGACCCTGCCTGAACAGGGGCCTAAGTTCTGGAAGACAAACGAGAAAGGACACGTATGGAGAACGAATTTTTTAAGGGCCACGGCCTCGGCAATGACTACATTGCCGTCGATCCGGCTGCGCTCAGTTTTGAATTGACGCCAGACAATATCCGCGAGATTTGCGACCGCCATTGGGGCGTGGGCAGCGACGGCATTCTCGCGCTGGCGCCATCGCAAAAGGCCGACTTTGGCCTAAAAATCTACAACCCCGACGGCAGCGAGGCGGAAAAGTCGGGCAATGGCCTGCGGATATTCGCCCGCTATCTACACGCCACCGGCCAAGTGCAAAAGCAGCAGTTCACGGTCGAAACGGAGGGCGGCCTAGTAAGCGTTGATTTGCACATTGATCAGCATGGCGACGCCAGCACCGCCACGGTGCAGATGGGGCGAGCGACGTTTGCGCCGCAAGCCTTGCCCTGCACGCTGGAAGCCGAAGAGCTGGTCGCGCAGCCGATTGATGTCGGCGGGCAGACTTTGACCTTTACCGGCGTCAGCGTCGGCAATCCGCACTGCATCGTCTTCCGCGAACAGGGCGCTCGGTGGACTGAGGACGAGTTGTGCTCTTTGGGGCCGGAGTTGGAAAATCACCCGCTCTTCCCCCGGCGCATCAACGTACAGCTCGCCGTGCCCGTGGAGCCGCACGCGATTTACATCCTGATCTGGGAGCGCGGTGCTGGTGAAACGCAGGCGTCGGGGTCGTCGGCGTGTGCGGCTGCGAGCGCGGCGGTGCGGCTGGGCTTGGTCAAAAGTCCAGTTGCGGTTAGGGCACCGGGCGGAACTTTGCACATCGACGTGAGCGCAAGCTACGACCTGACGATGAAGGGGCCGGTCTCCGAAGTAGCGCGCGGCGCGTTTAGTCCGTCGTTTGTGCGCGAATTGCACTGAGCGTCGCGCGGTAGCAGAGATTGCAATGCGCTGTTTAGCTTGGGTCGCACTCGGTTGGTTGCTGATGGTCTCGACTGCCGCCGGTCAGGGCTTTGGTCGCAACAAAGTGCAATACGCGGAGTTTGCGTGGCGGAAAATGGAGACTGAGCACTTTGACGTGTACTTCTTTGCCGAAGAAGAGGAGTTGGCCGCGTACGCCGCACAAATGGCCGAGCGCCAGTTCGCCGACTTGGAAAAGAAGTTCGCCCACACCGTACAGCGGCGAGTGCCGCTAGTGGTCTATTCCTCGCACATCTACTTTGAACAGACGAATATCATCCCCAATCTCCTGCCCGAGGGAGTAGCGGGTTTTACCGAGTATCTTAAGGGGCGGGTCGCATTGCCGCTGAGCGGCTCCCTGCCCGAATTCGAGCGGGTGCTGCACCACGAGTTGGTCCACGTCTTCACGTTTGACCGCATTGCGCGGGTGCTGAAGCAGCACGGGATATTGGACTTCCGCCCAGCGCCGCTGTGGTTTTCCGAAGGGCTGGCCGAGTACTGGTCGAGCGAGCCTAACAGTTTGGGCGACATGATAGTGCGCGATGCACTCTTTGCGCGGCGATTGGTGTCCATCGCCGAGATGTACCGCATCTACGGCACCTATCAGCTATACAAGGAAGGCGAGTCGATCTGCCACTTTATGGCGGCGCGACACGGAGCCGATGTATTCGAACAGCTCTTTGCCAATTGGTGGCGCGGCGAAACCTTTGGCGAAATTTTTGCGATTACGACCGGCGAGAGCTTAGAAAAGTTCGACCAAGCTTGGCAATACCACTTGCACAAACGCCACCTACCGGCGATTGCCGATCGCGATCCCCCGTCCGAATTAGCCACTGCCCGCACGCAGCGCGGCTTTAACATCAAGCCCGAAATCGTCCCCGGAGATAGCAGTGCATTTTACCACTTCCGCAACGATCAAGGCTATACGCAAATCGTTCGCACGCGCCGCGACGGCAGCGAACCCGAGGTCGTGGTCGAAGGCGAGCGCCTACCGGTCTTTGAGTCCCTGCACCCGCTCTCGACGCGGCTGGCCGCTTCCCCAGACGGCAAGTGGCTGGCGTTTGCGGCCAAAAGCCGCGGCCGCGATCACCTGTACATCTGGGATGTGGAACAAAAGCGCTTGGTGGAGGATTTGTCGTTTGCCGGAATCGTCGCGATTGCGTCGCCGTCGTTTGCACCCGACGGACAGCGGCTGGCCTTTGCCGGCAGCGACGAAGGGGGCTGGACCGATATTTATCTGGCCGATGTAACCGGCGATAGCCTCCGCGCCTTATGCCGCGACATTTATCACGACCGCGAGCCTGACTGGTCGCCAGATGGTCAGCACATCGTCTTCAGCTCCGACCGCTGGGCCGGGGGCCGGCGCGGTCGCTACAACCTGTTCCTATACGATTTGGCGACCGAGCAAATCTCGGCCCTCAGCCACGGTGAGCACAACGACGGACAGCCGCGCTGGTCGCCGGACGGTGAGCGCATCGTCTTTAGCTCCGACCGCGCGGGCGCGTACGACATCTATGCCTTGCAGCTAGCGGACGAGCGCACTGAGACCCGGCGGTTGACTCACGTATTGACGGGTGCGTTTGATCCGGTGCTATTGGCCGATGGCCAGCACCTGCTCTTTTCTGGATATGAGAGCGGTGGCTTCCAGATCTACGAGCTCGCCGTGGATTGGGCCGACAGCGCGGAGGTCAACTCCCAGCGCATAGAGGCGGCGGCGGACGAGCCGTGGTCACTGGCGAGTCTGCACGGCCAGAGCGAGGTCGCCAGCCGCCCCTATGAGCGCAAGATGAGCCTCGACATAGCCCAGGGCCAGATCTCCCAGGACCCGGAATTTGGCACCTCGGGCGGCATTCAAGTGGCGCTGAGCGATGTGCTGGGCAACGATCAGTACCACTTCGTGCTCTCGCACATTGCCGCCAGCCGATCTGGCTTTTTCGACGGCCTGAACGTGGCGTTGACGCGCTTCCACCTCGGGCAGCGGCTCAACGCGTATTGGGGTGTGTTTCGGCTCAACGACCGTTTTTCGAGCCGCTTTGGCCGGTTTGTGCGCGAAGAGCGCTTGGGTGCCCACATTGGGTTGAGCTATCCCTTTTCCCAGCACGACCGCATCGACACCCGGCTCTCGCTGCGCCACGCTGAAATTGACCGGCAATTTGAGGGGCGGAAGCTGTCGGGTTGGCTGGCCAACAACTACGTCAGCTACACCCACGACAGCAGCCTGTGGATTCCGACCGGGCCGCTGGAGGGCCGGCGCTACAGCCTTGGGCTGGCGCAGACGATCGACTTTAAGACCTCGCGGCGGTTCAACATCACGCTCTTTGGCGACTACCGGCACTACTTCCGCCTTTCGCAGCGCAGCGCGTTGGCCGTGCGCCTGATGGGCCGACGCTCCACCGGTGCGGTGCCCGAGTTTTTCTCCTTGGGGGGTAGTTGGACGTTGCGGGGCTATCGCTGGCGCTCGCTGTGGGGCAGTAAGATGGTGCTGTACAACCAAGAGTTGCGCTTCCCCTTGGTCGATCGGTTTTTGCTCCGCTTTCCGTTTGGGGCCATGGAGTTTAGTGCCTTCCGCGGTGCGCTCTTTTTCGACGTGGGCAATGCGTGGAACTCCGACTTTGAGCAATGGCGCGCGGCGCTTGGCGCGGGGGTGCGCCTGGCCTTGGGCGGGGTTTTCGTCTTTCGCTTGGATGCGGCGCGGCGCACGGACTTCAAGTCCATAGACAGCGACACGCGCTGGGATTTCTTCTTTGGCTGGGATTATTAGATGCGCTACGCCTTGCTCGGATTTTGCCTGTTGACGGCCTGCGGCGAAAAGGTGCTCTACCTCGGCGAGCCGGGGCGCAGCGCAGTGGGGGTTGAGCCGCCGCTGCAACTTTTGTGGACGCACAAAATGGACGGCTCGCCACTGGGCGGAGCGCTCTTCGCCGGTGATCTGATCCTCCAACTGACGACCGAGCCGACCCTCTATGCGCTGGACCGGCGCAATGGCACCCAGTTGGGCAAGCATGGATACGACAAGATGGCGTGTGCCCCGGGGCAGTTGGCCGGGGCGCGGTACGCGCTGGGGGTGCTGGGCCGCAAGCCTAGCTTGCGGGTTTTGGATCGGCGGACAGCAGCGGAGCTTTGGCGGCACGAGGGAACGTTTTGTCAGGTGCCGGTCGTGCGCGGTGACACCCTGATCGCGGTGGATGAGCAGGGTGCGGTGCAGGCGCTGAGTCTGGACGACGGACATGTGTTGTGGCGCGCTGAATTGGGTGGGCGGGTGCGGACCGGATTGGCGCTGAGCGGCGATCTCACGATTGCTGGCACGGCGTCCGGGGACTTGGTGGCTTTGAGCGCGGAAAGCGGCAAAGAGCGCTGGCGCACGGGCTTGGGGGAAGCTGTACGATCGCGGCCTGTATCCACTGGTGCGCATATAGTTACGGCGACTGCTTCTGGCCGAGTGCTAGCTGCCCGACGCGACTCTGGTCAGGTGGTTTGGGAGCGAGCTTTGGACGCACTGCCGACCGCGGAGTTGGCGCTCGTGAAAGGCGTGTTGGTGGTAGGCTGTGCTGACCGCCACTTCTATGGGCTAGACGCGGCCACTGGTGCCGTGCGGTGGACGTTTGCCACCGGGGGCGTGGTGCGGAGCAGCCCAGCCGCCACCGAGCACACCGCGTATGGCGCTTCCAGCGACGGCCATCTCTACGCCTTGGATCTGCAAGACGGGCATCTGCTGTGGAAATACCGATTGGACGGCCCTGTCTTGGCACCGGTGTCTTTGGGCGCACAGGTCGTCGCCGTCGCCACTGAGAAGCGGCTTCTCTACGTGTTTGGACGTCACTGAGCGAGGGAAACGGCATGAAAAAGACGATTGCTTGGTGCTTGCTGCTGGTGCTTTCAGGTGTGCCGACATGGGCTGAGCCGTTAGAGCTAGCTCGGCGGCTGGCTCCGTTGGAAGCAGCTTTAGCGGAGCAATGGGCCGAGCAGCCAAAGCTTGGGCAGCAGTCGATGCCAACTGCGTCTGCGGCTCCAAGCAAAGAGAAACGCTCGCGCAAAAAGCTCTACTTGAGTGCGGCCTTGGCCGTGGGGGCCGGTGTGGTGGCCTACTGGAGCAAGGAGCGAGCCGATGCCGCGTACGACCGCTATTTGCGCTCGGCCAGCGTGGTGCGTCAGCAGCGAAAATTGGACGAGGCCAAGCGCTTTGACCGCGTGACTGGCGCGGCGTTTGTCGGCATGGAGGTAGGCTTGGTACTCAGTTCATACCTGCTCTTTTTTAGGTCTAGATCGTGAGAAGCTGTCTCTGGATAGGGTGCTGCCTCGGCGCGCTGGTCTTAGCTTGCAGCGACCGCCCGCGGCGCAACCCCCTCGACCCGCAAGCCGAAGACCTGCAGAGTGAGTCGTTTAGCGCCTTGACGGCCTTGGCACTCGACGGCGAGGTGGAGTTGCGGTGGGACTTTTCCCACTTTTCCGATATCGAAGGCTACCGACTCTACCGCCGTCTGCCTGGGGACGAGTGGGAGCCGATTACCCCGGTGTTGGCAGCGGACGCGACTGCGTATGCGGACGGGGGAGTGCAAAACGGGATGCACTACGAGTACCAGCTCAGCTTGCTCGTCGCCGGGGAAGACGAGCGTCCCAGCGGTCGTCCCGTACCCGCTACGCCCGGCCCAGAAGTCGCTTGGGTGGCCGATCGCCACGCCGGGCTGGTGTGGAAAATCAGCGCGGATGCGCGCAGTGCGCATTTTGCCCAAGGGCGCTTTTTCGACTTGGCGGCGATTGCACTCGACGTGGCCAATGGTTCGTGCTGGGTCAGCGACCGGGGGTTTGCCGGGCTATACCGGATTGCGGAAGACGGCGCGCTGGCTGCGCTGGGCGCGGCGGTGGAGCGGCCTGGTGCTCTGGCCATTGACACTGCCGCGCGCATTGGCTGGCTGGCCGACGCCGGGCAACAGCGGGTCTTTTGGTTTTCCTTGGACGCGGCCGATTCGCTGGCCCTCATTCCGGTCGATGCCTCCTTTGCCCAGCCGGTGGCGTTGGCCGCGCAGGCCGGAGGCTGCTGGATCGCCGACCAAGCCCAAAGCCGCGTGCTGTTCTACCAGACCGACGGCACCCACGCCACTGAATTCCACGTGCTGGCAGCTCCCAAGGCGCTGGTGGCAGGCACAGGGGGAGATGCGTGGCTGTTGGGCGGTGAGGGGCACCGCTTGGCGCGGTTGGATCGCGCGGGCACCATCCTCTACGTGGAGTTGCCTTTTGCCGCGGCCGTGGGACTGGCCGTGGATGATGCAAGCGGAGCCTGCTGGGTGTTGGGGGAACGGGACTTGGCGGTGTTCTCGGCCGCCGGGATTTTGGAGCAGCACTGGACCGACGTGCCCGGCGGCAGCGCCCTTTCCTTTGACGCAGTGCAGCAGCGGGCTTGGCTTGCGACCGATGACGTGCTGTGGAAATTCACAGCCGAGGGCCAAACGCTGGCACAGCTCGTCGGCTTTTCGTCTATCGTTCGCATTGCCGTAAATCCAGGCCGCTGAGGCTGCCAATCCTCTCTTGCATCGGATGTACTCCTTAGCGACCTTCCTATTTGTAACTTTAATCCCGCGAGAAGCAATATGACCGAGCCAACTCCCATTCACAGCATGACCGGCTTTGGCCGCGCCGCGGCCGAACGGCGAGGTTTGCGGCTCGCCGTTGAACTGCGGTCGGTCAACAGCCGCTATCTCGACATTCAGGTGCGCTGCCCGGCTGATCTCCAGCCCTTTGAGCTAGCCATCCGCGAGCGGATTCAGGCGCGGGTTAGGCGCGGCAAAATAAACGCACACCTCGCTTGGGAGGAGGAAAGTCAGCCCGAGGCCCTGCCCCAGTTAGACGAGGAAGCCGCCAAGCACTATTTGGCCCAGCTACGGCGGTTAGCAGAATTGGCTCAAATCGAAGCTGCGGAGAGTCGAGCTACGCTGTCGCCGTGGAAGTCGTTTTTTGCTCGCTTCAAGGGACTAGAGCATTTCAATGTGGGAATTGAGCGGGTGCTGTTGGCGAAGCTACCCAATCTCTTTCGCGTCCAAGCCGCAGCGCTAGATAGCGCGGTCGTGCAAGAGGTGCTGCGGGTGGGGTTGGACCAAGCGCTGGCCGAGTTAGTGGCCATGCGCGAGGCCGAGGGACACACTCTCGCCGAGGATTTGCGCGCCCGCGTCGAGGCGGTGGGGGCGCATCTGGAGCGCGTGGCTGAGCGAGCGCAGGCGACTCGTGGGCAGGTTGCCGAGCGGTTGCGGGAAAAGATCGCCGCTCTGCTCGCGCCTGGGACGGTTGCCGAAGATCGCCTCGCCACGGAGATCGCCCTGATCGCCGAGCGCAGCGACATCGTCGAGGAGATCGTCCGCTTCCGCAGCCACAATACCCAGTTCCTCGATACCTTGGCGCAGGGGGGCGAAGTGGGCAAACGCTTGAACTTTCTCTTGCAGGAAATGCACCGCGAAGCCAACACCATCAGCGCCAAAGCCGCCGATGCCGAGATCTCCCATTGGGTCGTAGAGATCAAAGAAGAGATTGAGCGGCTGCGCGAACAGGTGCAAAACTTGGCGTGAGGAATTCATGGCATCCGTGCAGATCATCACCATCAGCGGCTTGGCTGGCAGCGGCACCACCACGGTGTGCGACCGGTTGTGTGCACGGCTGGGCTGGGCTTATGTCAACGCCGGAGCCGTCTTTCGCAAGCTGGCCCAAGAAGCGGGCGTGAGCTTGGCCGAGTTTGGCCAGCGGGCCGAAGCCGATGGATGCATCGACCGCCAGCTCGACGCGCGCTTGGTCGAGCAAGCGCAGGCGTGTGCGCCAGTCGTCGTCGAAGGGCGGCTCACCGGCTGGATGGCCCAGCGGCATCAGCTTCCGGCCCTCAAGGTCTGGCTGCAAGCGGCACTTGCCGTGCGGGCCGAGCGCGTGGGCCAGCGCGAGGGCAAGCCGCTGGCGCAAGCCCTTGCGGAAACGCGCCAGCGCGAGGCGTCTGAGGCCCAGCGCTACGCCGCGCATCACCAAATCGCCATCAGCGACTTGTCGGTGTACGACTTGGTCGTCGATACCGAGTGCTGCGATCCCCAAGCCGCCTGCGCGCACATCGTAGCGCGCCTCGATCAGCCATGAGCTTACAGGGTCGCCATATCCTGCTCGGGGTCACCGGCGGCATTGCCGCGTACAAGACGCCAGAGATCGTGCGGCTGCTGACGGCTGAAGGGGCCGAGGTGCGGGTCGTGCTGACCCGCGCGGCGGGTGAATTCGTCGCGCCCAAGACGTTGGAGGTGCTTTCTCGCCATGTGGTGTACAGCGACTTATTCGGCCGCGACGAGGAATTTCCCGTCCTGCATGTGGGATTGGCCGAGTGGGCCGACTTGATTTTGGTGGCTCCGGCTACGGCGCACTGCTTGGGGCGCATAGCCGGCGGCTTGGCCGACGATCTGCTCACCTCGGTGTTGTTGTGCGCGGGTGTCCCCGTCCTGCTGGCACCGTCGATGGAGGAGAACATGTTGGCCAGTGCTGCGGTTGCTGCCAATGTGCAGACCTTGGCGCAGCGGGGGTTCCACCTGCTCGACCCGGAGGTGGGGCCTTTGGCGTCGGGTGCAGTTGGCCGCGGGCGGATGCCCGAGCCAGTGGAGTTGGTTGCGGCGGTTGCGGCGCATTTCAGCGGCGACTTGGATGGGCTGAAGCTGCTGGTAACGGCTGGTCCCACGGTCGAGGACCTCGATCCGGTGCGCTTCATTTCCAATCGCTCGTCGGGCAAGATGGGCTATGCAATAGCCGAACGAGCCGCGGCGCGTGGGGCGCGCGTGTGGCTGGTCTCCGGGCCGACGGCACTGCCCGCGCCCGCTGGCGTGGAGCGGCAGTTGGTGCGCTCGACCCTCGATATGCAGCGCGCCGTCGAAGCCTTGTTCGAGCAAGCAGATGGGGCGATTTTGGCGGCGGCTCCGGCCGACTACCGTGCCAAGGAAGTGGCCGCGCAGAAGATCAAGCGCGGCGCAGTGTCCAGTTCTATCGAGTTGGTCGAAAACCCGGACATTGCCGCCGGGCTAGGTCAGTGCAAGGGCCAGCGGTTGCTGGTCGTCTTTGCGATGGAGACGGAGAAGGGACCGGAGCGGGCGCGGGAAAAGCTGGTGCGCAAAGGGGGCGACTTAATCGTGCTCAACATGCTCAACGACGAGGGAGCTGGTTTCGCTGGCGACACCAATCGCGTTACCCTGATTGACGTTGAGGGACAAGAGGAAGCTCTGCCCCTGCTGAGCAAGTCCGCGGTCGCCGACCACATCCTCGACTGGGTGCAGGCGCGGCGATCACCGGTAGGTTGACAGGGTTCGGGACGGCGGATATATACTGAAAGCAGGCACGATCCACGACTAATTCCCAACCAAGGAGGACCATGTGAATACCCACAGCGACCAGTTATCGCTTTTTGCCGATAAGACCTCGTCCATACGAGAAGATACCGTCAAAAGCTGGGGAACGTTTAAGGACAGCCTCAGAGCCCCCGTTCACCGGTGGTTTACGTACCCTGCTGGATTTTCATACAAGGCTGTAGCTCATTCATTTGAGCGGTTTGGAATTGCCAAAGGAATGAGCGTTTACGATCCCTTCATGGGTTCAGGGACGACGAACGTAACCGCCAAGACAATGGGCATAGATTCCGTCGGAGCCGAAGCGCATCCCTTTGTGTACGAAATAGCAAAAGCAAAAATGGAATGGGAGGTTGACAAAAAGGCAATTAGAGCATTTATCGATCACTTAAATATAAATTTTGAATCCCGATATAATGATTTAAATGGAGATGCCAATTTTTCGCTATGTGATCACTTTCCGGAATTGGTATTAAAATGTTATAAAAAAGAGACATTAGGTAAACTACTTACACTAAAAAAAATATATGACGCCTACGAATTTAACCAAAGGGAAGGCATGTTTATTTTTGTTGTATTGACAGCTTTGCTTAGAGAAATTTCCAGTGCAGCGACAGGATGGCCTTATATCGCCCCAAAAAAGGAAAAGATCACCTCTGAAGACAAAGATGCTCTGCTAGAATTTAACGCGCTTTCAATGTCTATGCTAGATGATCTTACACATATCAAGAGACAATCTGATGAAGGGTATTTACAATCAAAACATCGATTAATTTTTGGGAGTTCTACAGATGTATCAGCACATCTCTCCAGCGAGAGCGTAGATCATGTATTCACCTCTCCTCCGTACTTGAATAATTTTGACTACTCTGATAGAACTCGGCTGGAGCTTTACTTTTGGGGATTTGCAAAGAACTGGAAAGAGATTACAGATAAAGTACGATCTAGGTTGATGACGTCTGCTACAACTCAAATATCGAGGAATGATCCCAAGTATTTATTAGACGAAAAAATTAAAACAAACAGCCCTGAAATAGCGAGATTCATACAAGAAGCTGCAAATGAACTGAGCGAATTGAGAAAAATTAAAGGAGGAAAGAAAAGCTATGATCTTATGGTAATTGGATATTTTAATGACATTTACAAGGTTATAAAGGAGGTATATAGGGTTTTAAAACCTGATTCTAGTGCTTTATTCGTATTGGGTGACTCTGCTCCTTATGGTGTTCACATTCCAACGGATAGACTCATAGGAGAAATAGGTTGCTCGATTGGCTTTAAGTCTTATTCGTTAGAGGTACTTCGCAAAAGAGGTGATAAATGGAAAGCAAACCCTCAGAGACATGGGGTATCTTTACAAGAATCTATAGTTATACTTGAAAAAGGGTGAATGATGGATTATAAGATTGTTGCATCTGTAGCTAATCCTGGAAGTGCATTAGGAGAAGCCATCGGTTCTTCTATGGAAGATGCACTAAAAGAATTACTGAATGAAATTGCAGATCAGTATAGTTGTCACTATTTAACATCAGGTATCAGAAAAACAAAGAGTGGAAAAAGACAGAAAAAACTTTTAATGTCAGATAAATCTGGAAATGAATATGATATCGATGGTGTCTTAGCCAATCAGTCTATGAAACCGTTAATAATTTTTGAATCAAAATATATTAGATACAAAAAGCACAATAGAGATAAAGGTAGTTGGATCTGTCATACTCATTCTGCTATCAGACGACGCTATCATAGCATTAGAAGTTCTATCGCAATTTTAGCTGGCAATTGGAGTGGCCCATCTCAAGCTATGATGCACAGTAATAACATAAATCTATTTTTGATTCCCTTTAATCATATATGTGAAGTATTGAGCGAACTTGGCATCGATTTTGATTGGGAGGAAAAAGATAGAGATAAGGCTATTAGGGCATGGAAAAATTTTAACAAGTTAAATAGCGAGCAAAAGAAATCCATCGGAATTCAGATGATCGACCCTATAAAGGATAATCTCGTTATATTGATTGAGAACATCCTCGATGACACGGTAGAAAGAGAAGTTGATAAGGTCTTGGTAGAATTAATATCCAATTTAGGTGAGGTAAAAGTCTATGAGTTTGAATCTATAAGTGACGCATTGAATTTCTTGCAAGGTGATGATCTCAAGGGTTTATTTTTAACAACCGACTCAGACAGCTTGTTTGATCCCCCTCCTGATTTTTTTGAAGAACCATGAAAACACAAAGCGAGGACGTACTGGACGAGGCTCGGCGCTATCTAGCCGATTTAGTGGCTTTTGAAGGGACCCAATTCACAGCACCGGAGGCGATTGTGGAACATAGACCAGAGGAATCAGCGGTCGGGGACTTAGAAGCCTTTCGTCGCCAGATTTGCGAGTGCACTCGCTGTCGGCTGGGTGCGACGCGGCAGAACTTTGTGTTTGGCAGCGGCGACCCTGCGGCCGGCATCATGTTCATCGGCGAGGCCCCAGGGGCCGAGGAAGACCGCATGGGCCAGCCCTTTGTGGGGAAAGCCGGTCAACTGTTGACCAAGATCATCGAGGCTATGCGCCTGTCCCGCGACGAGGTTTATATCTGCAACATACTCAAGTGCCGCCCGCCGAATAACCGCGACCCCCAGCCCGACGAGATCGAGCAGTGCGAGCCGTATCTCAAGCGCCAGATCGAAATCGTCCAGCCCCGCGTCATCTGCACCTTGGGTCGCTTTGCCGCGCAGACCTTGCTCCGCAGCAGCGAGCCCATGGGCCGCTTGCGCGACCAGGATCACCACTACGAGGGCATTCCCTTGGTGGCCACCTACCACCCGGCGGCCCTGTTGCGCAACTCCCAGTGGAAGCGCCCGACTTGGGAAGACATGAAGCGGGTGCGGAAGCTCTACGACGGGGTCGAACTCTAAATTTTTTGGAGCTGAACCATGACCCAGAGTCCAAATGGAGGCCAAGATCTCGGGCGGATGCCGCCGCAGGCCGTAGAGGTTGAGCAGGCCGTGCTTGGGGCGATGATGCTAGAGCAACGGGCCATTGTCCGCGCCATTGAAATCCTCGACGAAAGCTGTTTCTACCACGCCCCTCACAGCCGGATATTCGCGGCCATGACCGACCTTTTTGAGCAGGGCACCGCGGTCGATCAGCTAACCTTGACTGAGGAACTCAAGCGCCGCGGCCAACTCGACGATGTCGGCGGGGTCGTCTATCTGGCCAAGCTGGGGTCTGAAGTGGCCACGACCGCCAATATCGACTTTCACGCGCGGATCGTTTTGGAGAAAGCGCTGGGCCGCAAGTTGATCGAAACCTCTAGCGAAGTCATTGAGCGAGCGTACGCGGCCGACGAGGATGTCCAAACCCTGATCGACAATGCCGAGCAAAAACTTTTCACCCTAAGCGAAAACCAAATCGGCGAGGGCTTTGAGCCGCTGGATAAGGTGATGGGCGAAACGTTTGAGCACCTTGAGCACGTCCAGGCAAGGCAGGGCGCGGTCTTGGGGGTGGATACGGGTTTTGCCGATCTCAACGACTGGATATCGGGTTTTCAGCAGGGCGATCTGATCATTCTCGCGGCGCGGCCCAGTGTCGGCAAGACGGCCTTCGCGCTGACGCTGGCGCGCAATGCGGCTGTAGAAGCCGGGGTCGGGATGGCGATTTTCAGCTTGGAGATGTCTAAGATACAACTGGCTCAGCGCCTAATCAGCGTGGAGACCAAGGTCGATTTGCACAAGCTGCGCACTGGGCGGCTGCGCGATGAAGATTGGATGAACCTAACGCACAATATCGAACGCTTGGCCCGGGCACCTATCTACATCGACGACACCCCCGGCATCTCAGTGCTCGAAGCGCGAGCCAAGGCGCGGCGGCTGCAGCGCGAGCATGGGGTTGGCATGGTCATAATCGACTATCTCCAACTCATGAGCGGGCACATTAGAACGCAGAGCCGCGAGCAGGAGATTTCGCACATCTCGCGCGGCCTCAAGGCGATGGCGAAAGAATTGGACGTGCCGGTCTTGGCCTTGTCGCAGTTGTCGCGCGCCGTAGAAAGCCGCACGGACAAGCGGCCCCAGCTATCGGACCTGCGGGAGTCGGGCAGCTTGGAGCAGGACGCCGATGTGGTGATGTTCATCTATCGCCCGGAGATGTACGACCTCAAATCCCCAGACGGCGAGAGTCTTGAGGGCCTTGCTCAGATTATCATCGGCAAGCAGCGCAACGGCCCGGTTGGCTCGGTGGATTTGATGTGGAACAAGGAAAGCGCCACGTACGAAGCGATGGCACCGGGGTGGCGGGCAGAGCCGGAAGAGTACTAGCCGGCCCCCATGTTCATCGACGAAGTGACCATCACGGTGGAGTCGGGCCATGGCGGCAGCGGCTGCTGTTCGTTCCGGCGCGAGAAATACGTGCCGCGCGGCGGGCCGGACGGCGGCGACGGTGGCGATGGCGGCGACGTAATTTTCCGCGTTGATGCTCAACTCAACACGCTGCACGATTTTCGCTACCAACGCCACATCCGCGCCGGTCGCGGTGCCCACGGCGAGGGCAAGCGCCGGACGGGCCAGCGCGGCGAGCACGCGATCATCTGCGTGCCGCCGGGCACCCTCTTGCGCGACGCAAAGGGCGCGTTGATCCGCGACATGGTCGAGGATGGGCAGGAGTTGGTGCTGCTGGCGGGTGGGCGCGGGGGCCGGGGCAATGCCCGCTTTGCCACGCCTCGCGTGCAGGCTCCACGGCGCGCCGACTCTGGGCGAGAGGGCGAGCAAATGGTGGTGCGGCTCGAGCTGAAGTTGTTGGCGGATGTGGGGCTAGTGGGCTTTCCCAATGCGGGCAAATCCACACTGCTGTCGCGGCTTTCCGCGGCCCGTCCCAAAATTGCCGATTATCCCTTCACGACTTTAGAGCCGCACTTGGGCATTGTGCAGTGGGCCGAAGGCGAGAGTTTTGTGCTGGCCGACTTGCCGGGGCTGATCGAGGGGGCGCATGAGGGCAAGGGTTTGGGCATGCGGTTTTTGCGCCACATCGAGCGCACGCGCATCCTGTTGTTTGCCATTGATTGCACCAGCCCGGACCCGCGCGGCGAGTTGGAGTCCCTGCGCGGCGAGTTGAATGCCTTCGACGAAGGGATGCGACACAAGCCCGCTGGGATTGCGCTGACTAAGGCTGACTTGTTGGGGCCGGACGCGGAATTTGAAGATCCTTTTGCCGATTTGCGTGCGCCGCGCTTTTTGGTCTCGGCCGTCACCGGTCGTGGAGTGACTGAGATGTTGCGCAGTGTGGGGCAGGCGGTGAAGAAGTTGCGCGCTGATGAAGCGGGGAAGGACGATCCATGAGGGACTTTACAGAACCGCTGCCCCAAGCATCCCTAAATATTGAAGAGAAGAACCGCTCCAATATTTTCGCGTGGCGGGGACAGTTTTCTCCGCAACTCGTCGAATCCCTACTGGCGGAGTACTGTCCTCCGGATTCGGTCGTCGTCGATCCATTTGCCGGAAGCGGGACCGTTCTCCACGAAGCAGCTCGTAGGTCTCTTCCTGCATTTGGATTTGAAATAAATCCGTCTGCGTGGTGTTTCAGCAAACTCTACGAACTCTCCACTTTGTCTCAAGAGATGCGTCGGGAAGCGACCTTGGAACTCCAAGGCCAGATAAATCGAGAATTTCCGCTCGCCCTCTTTGTCGAGGACCGCGAATTAGGAGAAGAAGAGGTTGAAGAAAAGGTGATTCGCATGAGTGAATCGCTCAGCGCACAGGCCAAAATCATATGTAATGCACTGGTCGTTTTGTTGGACATCTACAAGAACCGCATCTCCGGAGATTTTGTACAGAGTCGGTTCGGCTCTTTGATGTCGCTGATAAGGAGGTTGCCACTTGCGGACCGTCCGATCAAGGCGGATCTACAAGACGCGAGGGCACTTCCCCTTCTCAATGGGTCGGTCGATTTCGCGATCACGTCGCCACCTTACATCAATGTCTTCAACTATCACCAAAACTATAGGCGCTCAGTCGAGTTACTTGGATGGGATCTGCTGCGCGTAGCACGGTCTGAAATCGGCTCTAATCGCGCCAATCGCGCCAATCGCTTTTGCACGGTAGTGCAGTACTGTATCGACATGGGAGGTGCATTGCAGGAATTGGCTCGTATCCTCCGTCCCGGCGGTCGCGCCATACTGATTCTCGGGCATCAATCTAAGGTGCTGGGGACGCCCTTTTTTAATGCGGATATCGTCGCACGGCTCGCTTGCGAATCGGGGATGTTTAGCCTTGTCCTTCGCCAGCAGCGCGTCTTCCAAAATCGCTATGGCGAGCCGATCCGAGAGGACGTGCTAAGCCTACGGAACGAGTCACACGAGAACGCCATCATGCCTATCTCCCTAGGGAGAATCGTGGCTCGCGATTTTCTGTACTCGGCTTTGCAGCGCGTCCCGAAAAAGAACAAGGCTCTGCTGATAGATGCTACTGATCGCATAGATCGGATTGACGGAACACCGATCTTTGACAGTTCGTGCTATACTCAGTACCAGACTAGAGTTGACGTTGCAATGGTAAAGGAAGGTAAGTAAGCGGATGAAGAGTGAGACACTGGCTTTACCGACACCGCATCGGGACAAGCTCAAAGCCCTTCTTGATAACAGACGGCTTCCCAGTGATGATCGAGGCCAAGTAGAAGAAGCGCTTCGGCGTCATCGCGACTGGATCGGTGAGATCGAGACGGTGGGGAGAGGGCAAAGAGATGCGGTTCAACGACTCGTGGAAGCGACAAATCGGTACAGAAATTTTATCGACTTAGATCTCATTTTCGATAGCCGGGAAGATTTTCTTTACCGGCAGAAAGGGCAGTTAAAGCTCGACAATACGATCATCGAGGAATTTCTGCCGCATTTGTTCTACCGGGGGTTGAGCTTGGGAGATGACATGTTCGAGTTAGGTCCGCGCCAAACGTTTGCCGGTTTGAGCTTTGAATCGTCGCTGGCGGAGCCGAGAGCTGGAGGGCGTCCACGGCTTAGAACCAAGAATCAGGATTTCATTCTTGGAAAACGCCTGTACATGATGATGTCGTTCGACCAAAACTTTAGCGACGCTGAGCGCGTGGACTCATATCTGGGATATGTTTGCGCGGAATGCAAGATCAATCTCGATAAAACGATGTTTCAAGAGGCCGTGGCTACGAGCAGGGACCTGAAAATCGCCGTTCCTTCTTCCCTCTATTTTCTCGTATGCGAATTTCTGGACATGACGCCGATTCCTCTCGCCGCGACGCATATCGACGATGTTCTGATCGTCAGAAAGGCGAAGCGGATGTCGGCCAACCTTCGTCAAGAGTTCCGGACGGCAGACGAGAGACAAGCCCGCAGAGACGAGTACGTCCGTTTTCTGGAATCGTCGGAGTACTGTGCGGGCGTATTTCAGCGCATGATCAACAAAATTCAACGCGCCCTAGATGCGTCGGTTCCAGAAACGGACGACGTGCTGGATCGAGGGTATTTTTAATTGCTTGGAAATAGCCCACGTACGGGCTGTGCCTCTCACCGAAAGCTGAGAAAACGCCGCGCGGTCTCGCCCATGATGAGTTGGCGTTGCTCGCTGCTTAGGTCGGGCAGCAGGTGGTCGAGGACCTCGACGCATTCGCCGTAGCCGGGGTCGGCTACAATCCAGGGAAAATCCGAAGCCCACAGCAGGCGTTCGGCACCAAAAGCGTCCAGCAGGCTGCGGTGCCAAGCGGCCAAGTCGGGATAGGGATAGGCTGCCTTGCTCATGGCGTATTGGCCCGACAGATGGACGCAGACGTTGGGCGAATCGGGCGCAGAGCCGAGGAATCCAGTCGGCGGCCGCATCTCTGTGTCGATTTGCGGGCGGCCCTTGGCGTCCCAAGTGAACCGATCCTCGCGTGGACAGACCATGAGGTGATTGACCACGACGCGCACTTGGGGAAAGTCCGTGAGGAATTGGGGCACCAGCGGGGCGGAAGTGGCGCGCAAATAGAGCCAGAGTACGTAGTTTTTGCGGGCGGCGTGTTCCCATATGGGCTGGGAAAAGTCGCCGAGTGAGCGGAGCCGGAAGCCGATGATCGAGCCGTCTTCGGCGAGGCGATCCATGTGGTCGGCGGGCGCGGACGCGTCGGGCGGTATCAAGCCGATGCCCAAGAAGCGGTCGGGATAGATACGCAGGCAGTGTTGTAAATAGGCGTGATGCGCCAAGCTGGTGCCGCCGGTTTGCACGAGCACGGCTTTGGCGATGGCGTGGTCGGCCATGTGCGCCAAGAGATCCTCGACGGGCGCTTCGCGCTCGGCAGGCATACTTGAGGTGATCTCGCGCGGGAACTCGGCGCTGGGACGGGCGAAGACGTGCAGATGAGAGTCAATACGCATAGTTTTATTGGGTTGGGATGAGGTTTAATGTAAAAATGGAGAAGAGTGCTTCTATGGACAAGGTGGCCGCGCCGCCAGTGAAACAGGTGCGGGTACGCGCACCGGCTACGTCGGCGAATTTAGGAGCGGGTTTTGACTGCTTGGGACTGGCGCTGGAATTGTACATGGATTTGGCAGTGGAAGAAGGCGAAGGCGAGGGCTTGGAAATCGCGGCCACGGGAGAGGGGAGTGCGAGCGTGCCTTTGGACGAGCGCAACGCGGTCTATCAGGGGATGATGTGCGCCTATGCGCGGGCTGGCAAGACGCCTGGACGGTTGCGCTTGGCAATCGACAGCCAGATCCCGCTGGCCAGTGGACTGGGCAGCAGTTCGGCGGCTTTAGTCTCTGGCTTGACCGCCGGTGCCGAGCTGTGCGGGATGGGGTTGGATCGGGAGGAGGTCTTGCAGCAGGGCGTGGCTGCGGAGGGGCACCCGGACAATGTCGCGCCCTGTGTGTTGGG
Source organism: Candidatus Latescibacterota bacterium (assembly GCA_022826515.1). The sequence continues at coordinate 40,960 of JAJDUT010000029.1, read as the reverse complement.
GGGGATCGTCATCGCGGCTTTGGACGGCGAGGAGATTGCGTGGGCGCGGATCGAGCCACCGAGGGATTTGGCCGCGGTCGTGGCCATACCGGATTTTCCCCTGCCCACGTCCAAGGCGCGGAGCGTGCTGCCCGAGCAGATTGCGCGGCGGGATGCGATATTTAACGCCGGGCGCGTTGGCTTGTTGGTGGCCGCACTGCAACAGGGCGACTACAGCCTGCTGCGGATTGGGATGCAGGATCGGTTGCACCAGCCCTATCGAACGGGCCTAGTTCCGGGGATGGAAACGGTGTTGGCCGCGGCTGCAGAGGCTGGGGCGTTGGGTGCGGCGTTGAGCGGGGCCGGGCCGACCGCGTTAGCGCTTGTGACCGGTCGGGACGCAGAGGTGGCCGAGGCCATGCAAAAGGCGTGGGCCAAAGAAGGGATTGCCGCGCGAACTTTGGTCCTCGGCCTCGCCGCCGAGGGCGTTCAATGCGTGAAAGAAAGGTGACTATGGTCAGCGAAGCCGCGCTCATAGACGACATGACAACTCCGACGCCCGAAGTCGTGGAGGCTGTGCGCCAGTTGGACGGGCCGATCCTGTTGCTGGGGGTCAGCGGCAAGATGGGGCCGACCTTGGCCGAGCTGTTGGTGCGGGCCGGGGCACAGCAGGTGATGGGGGTGGCGCGCTTTACGGATGCGGAAAAGCGGCGCTACTTGGAAAGCGTCGGCGTGCAAACCATTGCCTGCGATCTGCTCGCCGACGGGGCACTAAAGGAGCTGCCTGATGCGCCCAACGTCCTTTTCCTCGCCGGGTTTAAGTTTGGAGCCTCCGGCAATGAAGACGCGACTTGGGCGATGAACACTGCATTGCCCAGTGCGGTGATGGCGCGATACGCCCAGTCGCGGATCGTCTATGTGAGTTCGGGCAATGTGTATGCGTATGCCAAGGCTCCGGGGGCGGGAGCGGCCGAAGACGGGGATTTGGGGCCGGTGGGAGAATACGCTCAATCGCGCTTGGGCGGCGAGCGGGTCGCCCAGTACGCGTCGCGGGTGCGGGGGACGCCTTTGCTGATTGTGCGGCTGTTTTACGCTACCGAGCCGCGCTATGGCATCATCCGCGATCTGGCCGATAAGGTGTGGCAGGAAGAGCCGATAGACCTGACTATGGGGTACGTCAACCAAATTTGGCAGGGCGACGCCAACGCCTATTTGTGCCGTTTCTTCCCCTTGTGCGATAGTCCGGCCGACGTCATCAATCTGACTGGCCCGGATACCTTATCCGTGCGCGAGTTGGCCGAACAGCTAGGGAAGATCATGGGCAAAACGCCCCGCTTCACGGGCGCGGAGGCTCCGGACGCCCTCTTGGGAGATAGCCGGCGCTTGTGCGCGGAATTTGGCCTCCCGCGCGTCGGCCCGGAGCAGATGTTGCGCACGGTGGCCGAATGGGTCATGGCCGATGGTATGAGCTTGGGTAAGCCGACCAAATACGAATCTCGCAGTGGGCAGTTCTAATAGCAATCCTAGACCACTTACAAGATAATCCGCAGATGGACGCAGATAGACGCAGAATAGGATGTACCAGACGACCTATCGCTCGAACCGTTCGAATCACTCCGGATTGCTAAATGAGTGAGCGAATTGCCGAGGCGGCAGCCAAGTCCGTCGAGGCGCTGTTGGCGGGCGGTACGGGTACCAGTGCGCTCCGGGACGGTCAATTGTTGTGGTCGCTATCGCGTTTGTGGGAGCAGCCGCGCTACCGGAGGCTAGCCGAGCAGGTGGCCGAGAGCCGTGAGCACGACGAGGCTGCGGTGCGCGGTTCCCTTGTGTTGGCCGAGGGACTGGCGGCCTGTGGATATTGGGAACAGGCGCGGACGCTCGTGCTGCAAAGCTTGGCGCGTTGCGACTCGGTGGATTACGTCGGCGAGTCGCCAGAGGGGCAACCCATGCCCAAGGGGGCGCGGTGTCTCGACGACTGGGCGCAGGTGCTGAGCGTGTGTACGCGCCTTTTGCACGACCATGCTGACCGCGAGTTGCAAATAGCCGCTGCCCGCGCCGTAGCTGCCATCTTGAGCTACCACTATTACCCGGACTTGGGGGGGGTGCTCTTTGCCGTCCGCGGCGACTTCTTTCGCTTTGACGAGTACTGGGGAACCTGCGTCTATAGCGAGGCGGCTCTCGCCGCGCTGACCGCGTTGTTGGACGAGGCCGCTCGCCGTGAAGAGACGCACCTTTGCGCCTTGGCGGGGCGCTACCTGGGCCAACACGTAGAGGCGGCTTGGAATCCGGCTACGGGCGGCATCCGCCGCGAGTACAGTTTGGGCGTCTGGAGTGATGAAAGGCCTGGGGCCGTCCAAGCCGCAGCCGTAGGTGCCTTGGCGACGTTGCACCGCTATCAGGGCGGCGACTGGGAGGCCGCGTGGCTGGAGCAGGTGCGAGATTACCAAAGGAACTGCCCCACCGATCCGCTCACCGAACTGCGCTGTTTAGTTCGCTGCACGCGGGAACCGAAGAAAAACTTGACATTGTGATTAGGAATTAGGAATTAGGAATTAGGAATTACGAATTGGGGAGGTGGTGGGTAATTCTCAATTCGTAATTCTCAATTCCTAATTGACTAGTGAGGTCTATCATGATCGTCTATCACGGCACCACGCGCCGCGCCGCCCGTCAGATCGCCCGCGATGGTTTTCAGCCGCGATCGCCCTCGCGGCGGGTGTGGTTTTCGCGGGGCAAGAGTTACGCCAAGCAGCGGGCACACTCCAAATCGCGGCACACCCGAGATCGCCCGGTTGTGCTAACCGTAGATCTCGACTTGAAAACTCTGCGCCAGCGCTACGGCAGTCGGCAGGTGCGCGAAAGCGGCGGGGTCATCTCGATCAACGGAGCCATTCCCGCGTCCTCCCTGCGCAGCCACTACGGGCTGGGCCTGCCGGAGACTGCCGAGGAGATCGCCCGCTGGGTCAACGCCGTCTTGAGCGTCAAGGCGCACAAGGGCGTCAGCGCCCGCCACGAGGGCGTCTTGCGTTTGACTCGCTGGATCGACAACCGGCTGGCGACCCAGCCCACTGCGCGGATCGGCGAGAAGGAGTTGTTGGCTCGCGCCGCCCAGTGGATCCCGGACCGCTTTGCCGGAGTGGAGATCGACTTTGAGCACTTGCGGGTCTGGCCCAAGGTGGCGCGAGAAGCCGAGGCGCAGCAGGCCGCGTTCGAAATTGCAGCGCCTGTTGATAACCGCGAGGAAGAGGCCATCGCTTGCTTGGAGTCGGACAAGCCGCAGCGGCAGGTGCGCGGCCTCCAGCTCTTGGCCGACCTAGACGATCCAGACCTGTTCGAGTGGTGCGTATTGCTGCTGGGCGAGGGCCAGCCGCAAAGCGCGGTCGGCATCCTCAAGGTGATGCGGCATTGCGATGACATTCAGCCAGAGGTGTTGGTTCCGTACGCGGAGAGCGAGCATAAGGCGGTGCGCGGCGCGGCTATTGAGGTGCTGGTCCTGCGCAGTGGGGAAGAGGCCCCCAAGTGGTTTTGGCGCGGCCTGACCGACCCGGTGCCGCACGTGCGGCTGAGCGCAGCCAAGTTCCTCGATCGCCTGGACCCGCGCACGCATCGCGACAGCTTTGAGACCGCGCTCTACGACCCGCACCCGCAGGTGGCGCAAGCGGCGCGCAAACTGACGCAGCGCATGGGATTTGAGCCGTTGTCTTGGTAGGCGGCGGGACGATTCAGTAGCCTAGGCCGTCCCTGATAAGGTAAGGTGCTCGCGCTGCAAAATCCTTCTCGTGCAGGAGCTCGGCCCAAGAATCGAGGTAGTCCCTGAACGTCTCATTCGCATTTGGGTCCCAGTGGTCCAGCCAGCCGCAATCGCGCCATAGGGAAGAATCTTCTATAAACCGATCCAGCAGAAGAACGGCTATCGTACCGTTGAGTTTGCGCTCGTAGGGATATGCTTCTAGGGAATCGATATTTTCGCTCAGCCATTTCTGAGAATCGCCAGAGCAAATGCGAGGATATTTTGCGGCCGTATCGTCGGCGTAGGTCCTGAAATGTGGTGCAAATTCGACCGCGTCAATAATCTCGGCCGGGGGATGTTCTTTCCAGATCGTTGCGAGTCGATACAGAACGAAGAGGGACGCTAGCTCGCAGAGGCTCTCCTCGAACCACTTGTGTTTGTGTTCCTTGTGGCGATCAAAGTTGGTCATCACGTGACATAGTTCGTGAGAGAACTGGTACACGTACTGACACCAGTACGTGTCGCGTGCGCTGATCCTGATCTCGTATGGCCGATAGTCGTAGAATACGCGAGGGTCTTGGCTCCATCTAGCTATGTGGACTGGGGCGTCGGGAAGTTTTCCGAACGCATCCAACAGGACGTCAAATGTAGATTTCAGAACCGCACGTACCGTGCGGAGGCTTGTCCCTCCCCAGTTGCCGTTTTCTATGAGCAAGAAGGGAGAAGCTGTCACGTCGGCCATCACTCTTCTCCAGTAACCTTGGGCGATACATCCAGTGCGCCTTTTGCCCCGCGTTCTTTGTTGCCAAGCATGCGCTGGAAGTCAACGAGGTCGCGGCAGATGTAGTTGTCGGCATTGAGGCGTGCGCGTTGTTCTTCGGAGAACTGAGGGGAAAAAAGCGCGAGTTCCCGATGCCACTTGTGGAAGCGGCTACCGACAGTGGCTAGGAAGCGATCCAGATGTTCGTGGAATGCGCGAAGTGACTTCGAGTCGTGTTTAGCGGGATTCCGCTTGCAGGATCCGAAGCGGATGCGTTGATCTTCCTCGTTCCAAGCGATGAAATCGATTTCCACTGACATCCGGGCTTGCTGCGGTCTGTTCCAGTAGCCTCGAACGCGGTCCGTCATCGGAAAATCCGTATTACCGGCGCGTGATCCTGCCTCGCTCGCGTCCCGTACCATTCGCTCAAAGGCATGCCCCTCAAGCGTACTGAGCCGTGCGGAAATGCGCTTGGCTACTTGAGACGCAGGCGCGATGCGCGCGGCTTGGCAGGCGGGTTGAATCACATTGAGCCATGCACAGAGGAACGGGTCGGAAACGACGTAGCGTGCGCGGCGCTGTCGCTCCTCTGCGAACATGGGATGCTGTTTTTCGATGAGCCGCAGATCTTGCGTCAGAGTTTTCAAGTAGGGTCCCAGAGAACGCTCTGGTAAGGCTTCCTGCAAATCCGCGTGTGTGCAAGGCCCCCGCTCCGCTAGAGTGCGAAGGATGGCGACGTAGTTGCGTCGCAACTCGCGCCCGAGTAGGCTTTCACCCTCCTCGCGCAAGGGTGAATCCGAGCGCAGGAAGAGCCTCTCGCACACTTCCTGTGTCCACGATTCCCATGCCGGAATGGTGTTTAGGCCGTCCGTTTCTGCAAAGTGCCGCCAGTACTTGGGTACGCCGCCAAAGAGGGTCCATAAGGTCAAGCAGCGCGTCGGGTCGCTTGCGCCGTGATCGTGGCACACTTCAAAGATCGTTTGGAGATCCCATGGATCGAGCCGGAGGTCGAACGTCGTGCGGCCAAAAAGAGGTGCCTGTCGGTCGTTGAGCAGTGCTTCCATCTCGGCTTGGACGGAGCCGAGGACGATTAGGCCGCCCACCGTGCTCCGGTCCTGAAGGCGGTCAACTTGGGCCTGAAGCAACGAGGGGAAACCGCGTAGTGGCCCACGGTGGCAGAGCTGAAATTCGTCGAGGACCACTATCGTTCCCACTGAGCACAGCGAGCCTATAGCAGCAGCCACCTCGGGCAGATCTCTAATCGCGCTCAATCTGTTGAGATGGCGTTCCAGTGCCGCTTCCCGCACTGCGCTTCGGAACACTGCCGCTAGATCTTCGGGGCTGCTATCGGGTAGTTGGACCAGCAGCACCGGGGGACCGTTCGGCTCGTCCTCTGCGAGCGTCGTGAGTGCTTGCTGGATAAGGGCGGTCTTGCCGATTCGGCGGCGTCCGCGGATGGTGCCGAAGAACCAGCGTTGCTGGCGCATTTCCGCTAGGAGGTTGCCCAGTTCGTCCCGGCGTCCGTAGAAAGTCCAGCCATTACCCATGCGTACAAGGTAATTTTTTTTCCAAAGTCGGTCAAGAAGTGCTTAACGCATCGATAATAACCTCATTCGACCTATTCCATCTGATTGATATTAGGGACACTTAGGTCTTATTAGAACGTGCCCGATTAATCAAAAATCCCGTGTCGGGGGCTGCTGTTCGGCCAAGTAGTGCTTAGCTGTTTCGTCGGCGGGGTTGATCGCTATGATTTGCTGGTAGTGTTCGCGGGCGCGGGGGACGTCGTGGCGGATGGCGGCGCTGGCGGCTAGGGCGTGGAGGATGTTGAGGTCTTGGGGTAGGCGTTTGAGTAGCTGTGCAAGCTGTAGCTCAATGTCTTCGATGTGATCGGGGACCTCGCGCTGCTCATCTTTTGGCGTCTTCTCGTCCGGTTTGAGCGACGAGATCAACGTCCCTACCATCCCGAAAGTTCCCCCCAGCCCTCCAGTGCCCCGGCGGGACTGGAACGGGACTTGGACGTCGAGCGCAGTAAGGCTCAGGGATGCGGATTCGACAAAGGCGGTGGCGGCTTCGGCATAGCGCCCGGCTTCGGCGAGTGCGCTGCCCAGGTTGTAGTAGATGGCTGGGTTGTTTAGCCCGTAGGCGGCAAGCTCGGCGTAGATGGCTAGCTCGCGGTCGCGGTCGTTTACCGCAAAGGCGGCAGTGGCTTGGTCGCGGAGGGCGCTGAGGTGGTCTTCCACCTTGTGCAGGACTGCGCTGGCCGCCGGGTCGCGGCTGGGGACCAGCAGGGTTAGCTGGCCGCGCGGATCGTGGCTCAAGACCGGGGTCTGGACGGTGAAGAGCAGTCCCTCGTCGGCTAGGGCCGTGGCGATTTTTTGCAGGTAGCGGGGTGAGCGGGTGCGGAGGAGGGGGTGCCAGCTATCGAGCTGATAGGTTGTGTCCGCGAGGTGGTCCCAGTCCGCGAGGGTCAGGAAACGGCGCAGCAGGTCTTGTAGGGACTGGCCCTCGGCGACGAAGAAGGAGTAGGCATACTCCTCGCCCCGGTAAACGTTCACCAGGTAGGAGCGCAACTCGCGCTGGACGACGAGGGTATCGCCGAAGTAGCGGGTAAAGGCCAACAGATGCCAAAGCGGCAACTCTTCGCTGGCTTTTGCGAGGGCTTGGGCGATGGTGCAGGTTGCCGGGGCGTCTGCGTGGTAGCGGACTTCGACTTGGTCGATGAAGGCTTGGGGATCGACGTTGCGGCGCGCCAGTTCGGCGGCGACGCTGGCTAGGTAGGGGGCCTCATAGTTGGCGCGTTCTAGGGTGAAGGCGCGGACGAGGTCCTCGTCGTGATAGGCGGCAAAGTGGTCTGGCTGCACGTTTAATCGAGCGGCAAGCGCCGACGCGGGCGCTCCTCTTCTTGGGGGCGTTCTAAGCGGCCGGCCCCGCTGGTCGCCTGCCGGTAGAGGCGGACGAAACTCCGGCCCACCCACCAGACGAGGACGAGCAACGCGGCGACAGCGTAGGCCGAATGGCGGCTTTGGAGGTCGGTGAGGTACTCCCAAATAGTATCCATTGTCCGTCGATTGTAGCCCCTACTAGAGACAGACGCAAGCCAATTCGCCGCTTACTTCTAGTCTGGCTATATTAGAAACGGTTTCACAACTCCATTCCACCAACCAACACAATGATCGACAAAAATCGTGTAGCCTTGGGGGCGATCTTTACCGAGTGCAATCAATTCGGCGGCGAGCCGATTGATTTGTCGTGGTTTGAGCGCTATGAGTTGCGGCGCGGGCGCGAGGTACTCGCCGCTGAAGACGGAGTGGTCGGCGGTATGCTCAGCGTGCTGGCGGCGCGCGGCGTGGAAGTTGCGCCCTTGTTGTTTGCCAGCACCTGTCCCGGTGGGCCGCTGACGCGGGCTTGTTACGACCTGCTCAAGGAAGAGCTGTTGGCGCGGCTCAACGAAGCGCTCCCGGTAGATGGGGTCCTCATGCCGTTGCACGGGGCGGCGGCCGTGGAGGGCGGGATCGATTTAGAGGGGGATCTGCTGGCTGCCGTGCGGACCGTTGTCGGGGATACCGTGCCTATCGTCGCTACGCTGGACCTCCACGCCCATATTTCCGCGCAGATGATGGGCGCTGCCGACGGCTTGGTTGCGTGGGAGACCTATCCGCATCGCGACGCCTTTTCCACGGGCGAACGCGGGGCGCGCCTGCTGTGCGACACGCTCGTCGGCGCGTGCAAACCCGCGATGGCCATGGCCAAGGTGCCAGTGCTCACCGGGGCCATTCACGGCTCGACCGAAGACGACGATCCCTTCGCGCAAGTGATGGCCTTGGCCAAGGCCGGTGAGCAGCGCGACGGCATCCTCTCGACGAGTGCGATTTTGGTGCATCCCTATCTCGATTTTGCTGGCATGGGCAGCGGCGGGCTGGTGATTGCCGACGGCGACTTTGCTAAAGCCGAAGCGCTCGCCCGCGAGCTGGCTACGGCGTACTGGGAGCGGCGCTTTGCCTTAGAGCCAGCGCTGTACGCGCCCGAGGCTGCCGTGCGCGCTGGTTTGGCTGTCGAAGGTGGCCCGGTGATACTGGTGGAGGCTGCGGATTGCTGCGGCGGGGGAGCGGCTGGCGATAGCGTGGCGGCGCTGGCGGCGCTGTTGCAGGTCGAGTTGGACGGACCGGCGCTGGTGCCCTTGGTCGATGCCCGCGCGGCTGCGGCCTGCCACCAAGCTGGCGTTGGGGCCGAGGTGGAGTTGGCGCTGGGGCACGGGCACGATCCGCGTTGGGGACAGCCGATTGCCGTGCGCGGCCGGGTGTTGCGGTTGAGCGATGGCCGCTTCCGCTATCGGGGCGGTATCTGGGAAGGGGTCGAAGGGCAGATGGGGCCGACGGCAGTGCTTGCGCTGGGACAGATCCAGGTGTTGTTGGCGTCTCATCCGACCTATGAGTGGGACAACGAGCAGTTTGCAGCTCTCGGGATGGACGCGGCGCAGGCGCGTTTTATCGTCGCCAAGAATCCCATGAACTACCGCCTCGCCTACGGAGCCATAGCCCAGGCCGTTTTTGTGCTCGACACGCCGGGACCGACGCCGGCGACAGTGCGGCACCTGCCGTTTGTGCGGCGGGCGCGGCCGTTTTTTCCGTTGGATTCGGATATGGTGCTGGAGATGGAGATTTTGCGCGCGGAGGCGCGATAGGATGAAGAGGGTTGAAGAACAAGAAATACGGCGCGTTGCCGAACACATTGGCCGCCAAGCAGATGCCGAACGGGTCGTCCTATTCGGCTCCTATGCTCGTGGAGAAGCTACCGAGCACAGCGACGTCGATTTACTCGTGATCGCCCCAAGCGACCTGCCGCGCTTCAAACGCAGCCGCGCCCTCTATCAGTCGCTACGTCCCTATCCATTCGCTATGGACTTGTTGGTCTATACTCCAGAAGAGATGAAAAAGGCCCAACAGTCGCCTCTTTCCTTTGTTTCTACCGCGATGCGCGAGGGCAAAACGGTCTATGTCCGCCGAGACTGAACTTGCCCGTCAGTGGCTGACTAAGGCCCAAAATGACCTCCTCAATGCAGACAATAACCTCAACGCCGAGCAGACCCCTTTAGATACAGTGTGTTTTCACTGCCAGCAGGCCGCCGAGAAAATGCTCAAGGCGTTCCTCGTAGGTAACGGGCATCCCCATCCTTTTACACACGATCTGCTGCTGTTAATGCAACACGTGCTGCCAATTCATGCCAATGCCGAACAGCTCCGTGATGCGCTGTCTCTCCTGATGCCTTATGCCGTAGAAATTCGCTATCCAGGCGATGAGTTTACACCTACTGAAGACGATGCCAAGGAAGCGCGGCAAGCGGCTGAGGAGGTCTTGACGTGGCTGCGGGCAGCCCTTCCAGAAATTTTTTAGCAGCGTCTTGGTTAGACGAGAGTACGAGAGAGAGGTGGAAGCGATTCTATACTGAACTATGGGAGAATCGAATCTAAAGGGGTTATCGCGATAGACTTGGGAGGCTTCCAATGATCAAGAACGAAAGGCAATATCGGCTCACCAAAGCACAAGCGAACCGATTTTCGCAAACCTTGCAGAGTCTCGGCGAGGGTGACGGAGTACATCCGCTTATTGTCAAGGCGCAGCGGGATGCCCTGCGCAGCCAGATCGCCGACTTAGAAGGTGAGTTGCGCAAATATGAATCTCTAACGAATGGAAGACAGTAAACACATGGCTTCAAGAGAAGATCTTCGACCACTTATTACCGAACCGAGAGAAGATCTCGCTTACGAGTACAAAGATTGGCTGGATCTGACGAGTAAAGAGCATAAGGCTACGATGGCGAAGGCCGCAATTGCGTTGGCTAACCATGGTGGCGGTTTCATCGTCATTGGTTTTGCAGAGCAGGAGCAAACCCTTAAATCACGGTCGTGCCCGGGAGAAATTCCAGAAATAACACAAGACTCCGTAAACGCGATAATACGTCGATATGCTGATCCAGAGTTTCATTGTGAGTTACACAATGTTCCACATCCAGATACAGGTGTGTCGCATCCAGTGGTCATTATCCCTAGTACGCTCACTGTCCCTGTAATGAGCAGACGAGATTATCAAGGAGAGATAGCCCAAAATAGTTGCTACATTCGGAAACCAGGTCCACGTAGCGAGCAACCTCAGACAGCGGAAGAATGGCGCACCTTGATCAATCGCTGCGTGAGGGCGAATCGAGACGACATGCTAGAAGCGATCCGCTCGATAGTCACAGGACGTGTAGAAACGCAAAACTCGATGCCAAACGCACTTGGCGACTTGCAGGATTACTGTATCGCTGCCCATGATCGTTGGAAGGAATTGGTATCGAATGAGCCCAACAATTCGCCAGCACGGCTTCCGCACGGCTACTACGAGATGGCCTTTTCTTTAGTAAGCGCGACACCAGCGAATGACCTCATTGAACTTCAAGGTCGGCTTCGTGAAGCGGGGCGGATCGATTTGTCGGGGTGGCCCCCTTTCTTGCACTCCTCACGCCAAGCTCCGTATCCTCACGAAGATTTTGTGGAAGCATGGCTTGGACAGGTAGATCGCAATGGCCGAAGGTCTCAACAATCATACTTTTACGATTTCTGGCGGGCTTCACTCGATGGGAAACTCTACACGATTCGCGCATACTTTGAGGACGAGCCGGATAATGATCCCGGCCACGTATTTTATACTTCCACCCCGGTTTTGCGTATTGGCGAGGGGCTATTGTTTGCAAGTCGATTCGCGGAAACATTTGAAGAGGTGGATCAAATTGCCGTTCACTGCCGTTTCACGGGGCTGGAGGGTCGGTATCTTGCCAGCGACGAACCGATGACACCCCTCAATACACTCTTCGCTAAGCGCTATGCCAGCAGCACGGATGAAGTCATATTGAAGGAGCAGATCACCCAGCAACAGGTACAAGACAATCTTGCTGAGTTTCTTCATCCTCTTCTACAACCGCTCTATGAGAAGTTCAATTTTTTCAGACTATCGTTCGACCGTGTTGCGAAAGAACTTCAGCGTCTGCGGCGTAGTATCTAAGCGGCTTTTGTGATCAAAAATCCTAGTCCGTCACCAACAACATCCCCCCAACTCTCCTCGTCATCTCCGCAAAGTACAGCACCTCTTCCGGCGTCAGCACCCTCCCCAAGACATCGCTTTCCCGGTACGATAGCCATTTCTTGAGCACCTGATAGCCGCCGAGTTTGTAGTCCCAAATCGCGGCGGGGACGTTGCGCCAGAAGGCGCGGTCGTTCATATACACGTCCAGCGTCTTTTCGCCGAGCGCGGGTATGGCATCCTCCAGCGCGGCGCGTTCGTCCGGGGTGTATTCGCGCTCGACGATGCGGCCTTGGCCCGGCATTACGGCGTCGCCTGTTCCGTAGTGGCCCCATCCGGCGGTGAGTGCGAAATCGTCGCCGGTCATGTTGTGGTCGTCGGTGGTGGCGGGCACGGCGAGGGCGGCGATTTCTGGGCGCAACGTGCCTTGGGTAACGCCCGGAACCGGCGGTTCGGGATCGAGCAGGCGGGCCAATTCGCGGCCCCGTGCCGCTGATGCAGCGAGGGAATCTGCCGCGCCGTCAGCTTCGCCATCGGGCCAGTCCGGTAGCGGGATGCGCGGCCATTCCATGCGGAGTGCCCCGGCGTTGGTCTCGCGGTAAGTGGGATCGTGGAGGGTGGCGAGGACGTGGTGGAAGAGGTCCTCTACATCCGCGCCGAGACGGTGGAGATAGCGTTGCGCGGCACTGGACAAATTGGGGCGGCGTTGTATTTCGTTGCCGCCGATTCCGAAGCCGTCGTCGAGGAGGTAGGCGGGGAACATCAATGCGGTACGCTCAATTAGATGCAGCGAACCCATATATTTTGTAAAACAAGCTTGTGGTTCTTCTGCACCTTTACGCAGATGCTGCGCGGCGGACAGCCACATATTTCCCTCGAACACGTGCGGTCGATAGTCTGGGCGCGGGCGATCAAGCAGGCCGCTATCCGCTTCCCAATAAAGCCATCGGATATCGAAAGGTCGGTAGAAGAAGCGGATGAATCCGGCATCAATCGGCCCACCGCGTTCAAGTAGCGCATCCCGCACCGCACGGGCGTTGAATAGTCTCGTAGCCTTCATCACGCCCGGATAGCACCGCGCGATCTCATCGTGATTCAACGATGCGTCGAAGTAATCGGCCAGCCGTGCCTTGAGCCGGTCGAGATCGGTATCGACGAGAAATGGGTCACGGCTAGTCTTCACGCCCGGAAACGACACCGGAAACAAATCGGGTAGCGCCGGCCAGTTGAACCAATCCTTGCTCACCGCTGTTTGTGCAAATGGCAGGCCGAGCTGCAAGACCGGCTTGACGCTTTCGTAGAGCTTTCCCGGCTCTGCCTCCTCTGTCTCAATCAATTCCTCGCGTTTGGCCTGTCCCCACAGATGCCGAAAGCCGATCTCTTCAGTTGGCGCATGATCGGCCTTGCGCACCAGCGTCGCAATCGCCGTCCCAACTTGAATGCCCACCGGATCGCCCTCGGTCGAAAAAATACTCGGGTCCGGCGAACCGTCCGGCGCGACCTTGCCGGTCTTGTATTTGTCGCCATTCAAGCAGTCAATCCGTATCGCGTCGAATGTCTCCAGATAGCGCTCCCGCATCCCCGTAAACGACAGCCCATCGAGCCAAGAATAGTTGGAGATAAAACACACCACGCCTTGACCCGTCTTCGCAATGCGCCGCTCGGCCATGCGAAAAAAGCGGACATAGAGGTCATTCAGCCCTCGTCCCTCGGGTCGGCGCACCCGCTTGGTCATGCGATAGGCTGCCGATAGCTCGCGCTCCTCGTCCACTGCCATGCCAGCAAAACCGTTGTAGGGCGGATTGCCCAAGATCACCAGAATCGGCGTCTCCTGTTTTACCCGCTCGGCGCGGTCGCGTTCCTCCTCCAGTTCGGGAAACGGCAGCGGCTTGGTCGGGCGCGGCTCCCAGCCAGTCAGCGCATTGGTGAGAAAAACTTGAGCGCGTTCCTGCCCGTCATCAGCCAGCGCCGCGTCGAGCGCCTGCATGGTCAACCCAACTTGCAAATGGGCGACGACAAAAGGCGCAGGCATAATCTCAAAGCCGAACACGCGCTCGGTCGCCGCCTGCTTGACCCGCGCACCAGTCAGCGCACCCAAGCCTTGATTTTCCAGATTGGCGGCAATGCGGCGCAGCACTTCCGCCAGATACGCCCCAGTGCCGCAGCACGGATCGAGCACATAGACATTTTCCGCAGCCAACCCGTCGGCAATGCCGAGATCGTCCCGGAGTGCCTTATCGACGCGGGCGACCATGTAGCGCACCACTTCGGTTGGTGTGTACCAGACGCCCAACTGCTTGCGCAACTCGGGATCAAAGGCTTCGAGGAACGGCTCGTAGAAATAGGTAACAGCCTCGCCCTCGTTGAAGCGGGCAAAGAAGGCGTCGCAATCCACCCGGTCGAGCGCAGCGGACGTCCAGTCCAGCACTTCGACGAGGCCGAGCGGTTGCAGCCGACCGGGCTGCGATAGCTGTTGGAACAGCGCCTGCATGACGGGTGCCCGCAAATGCCAAACCGCTTCGCGCCAATTGAACGCTCTCGCGGGCGGCGGTGTTTGCCGCGCCCACAGCACCCAAGCGGAAAACACGCCGTAGAACAGCGTCTGCACCAGTGTCGAACGGAAAAACCGCGCCCCTCGTTCGCCCTCAAAGCGGACGCCCAGCGCCTCTTCCAGCGCCGCCCGCACCGCTTCCAACGACGGCGCATCACCCGCCGCCTCGACCCGCGCCAACGCATCGCGGGCATGAGACGCCAGCAGCCACGCCAAATCCCTCGGCTCGGCCAGCCGCGCCCGATGCGCCAGCGCTCGGCACAGATATTCCCCCAAGCCTGCGCCGACCTCACTGGCAAAAGCACGCGGACTCTCCAAGCGTTGCGCGAACTCCTCCGCACTTGCAGCCAGCCGAAACGTTTCGAGCTTGGCCGGTCGTCCCGCCGCATCCTCGCCCACCAACACGAAGTCGCGCGTATTGGTCACCAGCACCAGCCGATAGAACTCCCAATAGCGGCTAACCTGATCGCCCGCCGCCGTCAACCAAGCGTCATCGTCAGCCGCCTTCACTTCAACCACGCCGCCTTCGGGTACCTGCCCCTGTTTCGGCTGCCCCTTCTGCACCTGCTTTGCCGCATACAGCCCAAAATCGGGATGCCCCGCCCCCTGATCGGCTAATTCACCAACGCAAAACACCTTGGGCTTGAGCGTTGCGCCGATAGCGTTCAGCAGGTTGGTGAGCGGCCCATAGCTCGATCGCTCACCAGTCGCGCCGCCGGAGGAGCGGACTCGTTGCAGATCGGCGAGGTAGGTTTCAACCGCTACCGTCAGTCGGGTCGTTGTTTTGGTCGTCATGGCCGTGTTGTTGCGTATTCAGGGTGCTAAAGAAGGTCCTTGTACCGGCGGTGTCAGCGGGCGTGCCAGAGCTGAAGCGGCGTCCACTTTGTCATGTGGCTGAAGTCGAGGTCGGTCGCCAGCATGACCAGTTTGTGGCGAATGCAGAGCTGGGCGAGTAGTGCGTCGATGGTGCCAATCTGAATGCCGTGGCGGCGGCACTCGTTGCGCAATTCGGCTGCGTCAATGTGGTCGTCGCGCCCGGGCACAATCATGGCGAGCGCCCCGAACCGTTCGACGATCTGCGCTTTAGCTCTCGGTCCCTGAAAGCCCTGCAATAACTCCTGCAAGACGATTCCAGTCGTGTAAATCGATTCTCCACCACCGAGCGCCTCCCGCAGGCGCTGGACCTCGGGTTCTTTGGGAATTGTATCCCGTCGCAAGGCCAGCGACCAGACGCTTGTATCCACAAACAGCGTCACTCACGGCTCCGTTCGCGTTTGTAGTCAAAGCTGTCGTCCCAGTACAATTTGCCAAAAAGATCCAAGAGCCGTTCCTGTTCTCGGCGCGCGATGAACTCCTGCAAGGCGCGGTTGACGGTCGCCTTCTTGGTCTTCTCGCCGCCGACTTTTAGTGCTCTGTTGAGTAACTCTGGGTCTATAGCCAAGTTTGTCGCCATTGTGTTATCTCCTACACATATGATTACACATAAATTAATCGCAGACGGGTGACGCGGGCAAGCTGCTCATCAATTTTTCGTTTGCATGGCCCGCTCCGCGCGAGTTTAGCCGCGTATTTGGGGTGCGGGGCTAATTTTACCATATATTGTGGCCCCTCCTATCGGCGGTACAAGCGAGGAGGTCCGGCTAAACGAGAGAGAATGGAGCGATGCAGATGGAAAAATTAATCGCAGCTATTGACCGAGAATGGGTGGCCGAGCGGACCCGGGAATTGGTCGATATTTACAGCGTAACCATGGCCGAGGCCGAAGTGTGTCGCGCCTATGAGGCCATGATGCGCGAGGTCGGCTTAGCAGTCGATGTGCGGGAAGTGACTCCGGGGCGCAACAATCTCTACGCGCGCATCGCGGGCCGGGGGGATGGCCCCGCGCTGATGCTCAATGGCCATCTCGACACCATTCCCGTGGGGGCCTGTCCGCCCGCTCGCCGCGAGGGCAACCGCGTGTACGGACGGGGAGCGACCGACATGAAGGGGGGCATGGCCGCGGCGTTGGGCGCGGTCAAGGCGCTGTTGGAAAGCGGGGTGGAATTGCAGGGCGACTTGTGGCTGACGGCCATTGTGGGGCACGAGGAGGTTGAGGCGCAAAAGGACGGGCCGCTGGCGCTGATCGCCGATCGCAACAGCGGCCGGATTGGCGGCGACCGGATCTTGATCGTCGAGGGACGCGACGCGCTGTGGGTGATGAGCATGGGGTCCATGGTTTTTACCATTGCGCTCGAATCGGACGCTGGCGGCAAGCACACCCAGTACGTGCCCTTTGCGGAAAATCCGCTCCGCTTTGTCGGTGCGCTCATAGAGCGGATCCACCAATATCAACTCGAACTCGACGCGGGGGATGCACACGCCTTGGCGGGTGCCGAGCGAATCGACCTAGGGATCGTCACCGGGGGTGACTATTTCAATCGCACGCCGCTGTGCTGCACGCTGACGGGGACCCGGCGCTGGATGCCGGGGCGCACTGCGCCGCAGGTATTGGCGGAGTTGGAAGCCTTGGCGCAACCGTTGGCCGAGGCTGGGGGGTTGGGGCTACGGGTTGAGATGGAGCACGAGCGCGAGCCGTTTGAGACGCTCGCCGACGATGCGGCCGTGCAAGCGGTGGGGCGGGCGCACGAACAGGTGACCGGCCAAGAGGCAGAGCTGGTGGGGATGCGGACTGTGGGGGATGCCAATTTGTACGTGCACGGGACGGGGGTGCCGACCTTTTACTACGGCCCCTCGAACGAGACGGCGCACGCGGATGTAGAGTGGGTAGAAGTGGATCGGCTGGAGCGAGCAGCGCAAGTGTACGCGCTGGCCGCAGCCGACTATTGCGGCGTCGCATCCCCTTTTTCTTCTTAAAATCGGAATCCGAAATCGACGAACTGCTCGCAGTGCTGAACAGCTTGACCAAGCAAAGGAGCAAGACCCGTTGACCTCACAACAAACTGGACCCGCTACAGGTCGCCCCTCTGAATCTTCCCAAGTGGGGCACGGCTTTGGCACCGCGCCTGTTTTTCTCGCGTCAATCAGCACGATCCTCGGCGCGATCCTGTTCCTGCGATTCGGCTACGCGGTTGCGCATGTCGGCCTTTGGGGCAGCCTCATGATCATCGTTATCGGGCATCTGGTGACCATTCCCACGGTCTTGGCGGTGTCCGAGATTGCGACCAATCGCCGCGTGTCGGGCGGCGGCGCGTACTACATTATCAGCCGCTCCTTTGGCACCAGCATCGGCGGCGCGATCGGGCTGGCGCTGTACCTCTCTCAAGCAATTTCGGTCGCCTTCTACTTAGTCGCCTTTGCCGAAGCGTTTGAGCCGGTGTATGAATGGGTCGCTGCGACGCACGCCATAGAAGCCGACCCGCGCTGGGTGAGCTTGCCGTGTACGATTCTGCTGGCCGTGCTGATGCTTGCCAAAGGAGCCAACCTCGGCGTGCGGGCGCTGTGGATCGTCAGCGCGCTTTTGGGGGCGTCGATTGCCGCGTTCTTGTTGGGACAGGGCCCCGAGGAAATCCGTCCCGACGGACTGCATCTGACCGCACGCCTTGAAGGCGGCGATGGCTTTGGTCTCGTCTTCGCGACGTGCTTTCCGGCCTTCACGGGCATGATCGCCGGCTTGGGCCTTTCCGGCGATTTGAAGAATCCCCAGCGCAGCATCCCCCTCGGTACGATCGGCGCGACGCTCGCGGGGATGGTCGTGTACGCGTTGGTCGCCATCAAGCTCGCCCAGAGCGCGAAGCCAGAAGCCCTCGCCGCCGATCAGTTTATCATGGCGCAGATCGCCCTGTGGGGTCCGGCCATTTACATCGGGCTGGGGGCTGCTGCTCTATCCTCTGCTCTCGGTTCGATTCTCGTCGCTCCCCGGACCCTGCAAGCCCTCGCGCGCGACAATGTGTTGCCCGTGCCGAAGCTAAATCGCCTGCTGGAGAAAGGTTGGGGCAAGGCACAGGAGCCGGTGTCTGCGACCTTGGTGTCGAGTGCCATTGCAATCACATTTGTTGTCTTGGGAGACATTGACTTTATCGCCCATATTCTCAGCATGTTCTTCATGGTGACTTATGGTGCCCTTTGCTCGGTATCATTCCTCGAATACTTCGCTGGCAATCCGTCGTACCGCCCCACCTTCCATTCGCGCTGGTATTTGTCGCTGGTGGGCGCAGTAATGTGCGGCCTAATGATGATCCAGATGAACGTGCTGTACGCGCTTTTAGCGATCTCTCTGATGGTGGCGACTTACTTCGGACTGCGACGCACGCGGCGAGGAGAGCGCGACCTGACGGCGATCTTACAAGGGACGATGTTCCAACTGACGCGCCGCCTGCAGATTGCGCTGCAGAAGAACCGCACGGTGAAATCGGAAGGGGGCTGGCGGCCCTCGATTGTCGCGGTGACCCGTTTCGGGGAACGCCGGCTGGGGCACTTTGATCTGCTGCGCTGGATCTGCCATCGGCATGGGTTCGGGCACTTCATCCAGTTCTTTCAGGGCGAATACTCATTCACTGAAGAAATCGAAGCCCGCATGCAGAAGGGGAGACTGATTGAGCGGGCCGAGATTAGCGGGGCGGGCATTTTTGTGGATTCCCTGATTTGTCCTTCGTTTCAGATGGCGCTGGCGCAGACGCTCCAGATGCCAGGGATCTCGGGTTTGCCCAACAACTGCGTTCTGCTCGAGTTCGACAAAGAGCATCCAGAAGAAATCAAGGAGACCGCGCAGGGTGCGCTCCTCGCAGCGGAATCAATGATTAATGTCCTGATCCTGCGGTCAACGAATTACCGTTTTGGCTATCGGTCCTCGATTCACTTGTGGGTGACTGAGGAGAATCTTGCGAACGCTCCGCTGATGCTGCTTTTGGCGTACATCATCGTGGGGCATCGAGAGTGGAGACACGCTGAGATTCGGCTCTTCGCGTGCTTCAATTCTGGAGACGGAGGACGCGAAACGCACAAGCTCTCCAGTTTGATGACCGAAGGACGATTGCCAATCTCTAAGCAGAATGTGACGTCGGTTCCTTGCATGACCAGTGAAGCTCTCGAATTTGAGGTGTCTCTCCGATCCTCTAAGGCCGATTTGGTCATCGCGGGCCTGACCGATGACGACATCCAATCAGGCAAGGCAGAGCAAACGTTCCAATGCTACAACGGGGCGAATGACGTGCTGTTCGTCCATGCGAGCGAGCCGGTCGCAATCGAGTGATTTGTCGTTTGCACGCCACCCTCGCCTTTTTCTTACTTGAGGCGGCAAGCGATCAAGTTGGGCAGCTTGGCCAAGCAAAGGAGAAAGGCGGCGAGGGTGGCGCTCATTCCGCTCTGCATCTCCTAAGACCTGTCGATCATAGCTCATAGCGACATTATGTCGTAGAGACGACAAGACGGCGTACAACCGGATAAGGATGGTGGCTTAAATTTTCTGCGGGGTGACGCCGTACTGTATGAGTTTCCGCTGTAGGGTTCGCAAACTGATTCCCAGAATCTCGGCTCCCTGAGTGCGGTTGCCGCCGGTGTGCATGAGCGTATCCAAAATCATTTCCCTTTCAACGTCGTCCAGCCGCCTCGGCACGAAATCCAGCCGCTGAGATTCTGAATCGTCTGGCGGAGCGATTGGCAAAATGGACTCGATGTCGTTCTCACTGATTGACGCGTTGCGGTCTGCGGCATAGATCACCAGACGCTCGACCGCATTTTTTAGCTCTCTAACATTGCCCGGCCAGTCGTATGCAGCCATGCGGTCGAGACATTGATCCGCTATTTCGATGGGATCGATCCCATTCTGCTCTGCGAAACGCTCGGCAAAAACCCGGACCAGTAGCGGAATATCCGACCTCCGATCTTTGAGGGATGGGACGGGAATGTGAATGACGTTGAGGCGGTAGTATAGGTCTTCGCGGAATTGTCCCATTTTGACCGCGGTCGTCAGATTCGCATTTGAAGCTGCGACGACGCGCACGTTGACATCGATCAATTGGGTTGCTCCTAAGCGTCGGATTTTCTGTTCCTCTAGCACGCGCAATAGTTTCGTCTGCCCCTGCATCTCTAAGTCCCCGATTTCATCGAGGAAAAGGGTTCCGTCATGGGCTGCTTCAAAAAGCCCCCGCTGGGCCTGTGTGGCCCCGGTAAAGGAACCTTTCTCGTGTCCGAACAACTCGCTTTCGACTAGTTCTACCGGCAGAGCCGAGCAGTTGATGGCAACGAACGGCCCATTGCTCACAGCACTGAGCGAGTGAATGGCGCTGGCCACTAACTCTTTCCCGGTGCCGCTTTCTCCCGTGATCAGAACCGTCGATTTGAACGGTGCCGCACGGCGGATCTGATCAAACACCGCCTGCATAGCCCTAGAGGTTCCCAATAATTCGCCGAATCCGGTCTTCTCCTCCATCTGTCTAGCTGAGACAGGATCAAATACCCGTTTGCGTTCAAGCGCACGATGTACGGCGGTCAGCAGGTCGTTGGCATCGACCGGTTTGACCACGTAATCGACGGCACCTAGCCGCATAGCCTGTACCGCTTGTTTTACGCTTGTATAAGAGGTGAAGATGACTACCGGCAGTGGTGGAGTCAGTCTAATGGCTGTGCGCAGCAACTGCATACCACCCGGCATCTTGATATCTATGACCGCCACATCGAGAGACTGCGTTTTGAGCAGCCGCTCGGCGATGGTGCCATCGGTCGCTTCGACAACTTCATCACAGCCATTCTCCCGTAGGATTTGGGTCACGATGGCTAGATGTTTCGGGTTGCTATCGGCGACGAACACTCTGCCTAGCAAAGGCGCATAAGCGATTGGGCTAGAAGATGCCTGCATCGGTGGTATGTTGCGCACTACGTCAAAGTGATCAGGTAGGACGACAAAATGTCGTAGCCGCGATTTCGATTGTCAAGCTCCAGTCTAGGATAATCGTCTATGCACCATATATAATGAAGGATAGTCGACGGTCCGAGACGCGGATTTAAAGAGTGGCACAGGCTTTGCTTTTATTTCGTCAGACAACCGAAAAAGGGACCACGCATACTCGGAGAAAGGAGTTGCTATGGAACTAGCAAACGTCTTTGGAAGGTGGGAATGGTGGGAGCAATACGTATCCCCCTTTGCTCATATCTTCTTGCCTTTTGTCATCCTCGTGCTCGGATGGTTGGTGGCCCATCTGGTGTCTTGGGTCATCCGTCGAGTTCTGCTCAAAACAAAACTGGATGACAAAGTGCTCGGACTGGTCATGGGCCGCGACGCCTCTACGGATATCCACGCCGAACGCTGGATTAGCCGTGCCGTGTTCTATCTGGTGATGGTATTCGTGCTCGTTGCCTTCTTTCAAACGCTCGGCATGACGGCAATGACCGAACCGCTCAACAAGATGCTGAACCAAATTTTTACCTATTTGCCCAAGCTGTTGAGCGCCGCCGTGCTGCTTTTGATTGCTTGGATCGTGGGTAGTCTGCTGCGGCGGGTCGTAACGGGCGTGCTTTCGCGAGCGAATATCGAGCGGCGTTTGGCTGAACCGGCCGGACTTGAGGCCGCCACCGAGAGCGTACTGCCACAGACTATTGGCAACGTGGTGTACTGGCTCACGTTTCTCGTGCTGCTGCCAGCAATTCTAGATGCCCTAGGATTGCAGGGATTGCTGCAGCCGGTACAGCAGATGATGGCTAAAGTCATCGGTTTCTTACCCAACCTGTTTGCTGCGGCCCTCATAATGCTAATCGGCTGGCTCGGTGCGCGCATCGTCCAGCAGGTCGTCACCAACCTCCTCGAAGCCACTGGGATAAACAATTTCGGCCGCCGCGTGGGGCTGGCGACTGGACTGGGTATCGAAAGCCTTTCGGGGCTTGCCGGTACGTTGTCTTATGCGGTCATCTTGATCCTCGCAGTGATTGCCGCACTCGAATCGCTGAACTTCGAGGCCATTTCCAATCCCGCCAGTTCCATGCTGGAAGGGGCCTTGGCGGCAGTACCGTCTATTTTGGTCGCCGCTGGCATCCTCCTCATCGGCTATCTGGTGGCTCGATTGGTAGCTCGCGTGGTTGACGATGTGCTCAGGCAAATAGGTTTCAACTCGCTGCTACAGCGCCTCGGCATCGCGGAAGTGACCGTTGCTGAGGATCGCTCACCTTCCATTGCGGAGGCGACCTCTGCTGAGGATCGCCCTTCAACAACGGAGGCGACCTTTGCGCTGGAGCACCCGCCGTCGCAACTGGCGGGATATCTCGCCATGGTGGCTGTACTGCTCTTCTCTGCTATTGAGGCGACCGCGCAGCTCGGATTTCAAGATCTGGCGGGAATGCTCGTGAAGCTGACGCTGCTGTTCGGCAAGATCGTCTTGGGCGCGGTGATCTTCGGTTTTGGGCTTTACCTCGCGTCTGTGTTCGGTCGTATCGCGTCCAGAAGAGGGGGAGCCTATGGCAGCATACTCGGCACGATCGTCCGGGTTGCGATTGTGGCATTGGCGCTCTTCATGGGGCTCAGGGAGATGGGCATCGCCAACGAGATCATTACCCTCGCCTTTGGGCTCATCCTCGGTTCAGCAGCCATCGCCGCAGCGATCGCATTCGGTATGGGTGGGCGTGATTTGGCCAAAAAACATATGGAGCAATGGACGCAGGATCTGGAAGACATAAAAAAGGACGGCCCTTCGTCCTCAGAGGAAGGGTAACACACCACGGTTGAGGTGTGGGGTGTAGGGCATCGGCCCAACCGCCAACCAACAACCTAACTCAAGGACTAATGCAATGATAAACACACGCACAGTTTTGGCTTTGCTCACTATCACCTTCGTTGCACCATCCCAATTGTGGGCGGTCTCTCCCGAAGACTACGATGTTCCAGTGAGCACGGCCCAGCAGCTACGCCTCGGCGGTACGTACTCCTACGCAGGCAGCGGCAGCGAAACCGGAACCAGCGACGGCTCGGCTTCGCTGTTGTACCACCGTTATTACAACTCCCTGCCCTACGCTTGGGATATGAACTTCAACGGCGTCGGGTTGACGCGGCGGACGGCTGACGGCACGCAGGAAGGCTCCTACAATTTCGTAGCCGGTTCAGGAATCAGGAAGTACTTCAAGCCGGAAGGCGATCTTTTCTACTCCGGCGAACTTCGCGTCACTGGCAATAGCGACTCTGATCGCCCGACTATTGACGTTACGCCGGGCGTGGGGTACGGACGCTTTATCCGCGTTACACCGCTTGCCCAGGCGGTGCGTATTGAGGAATTCCTGCTGAGTGAAGGATTGATCGAGGGGCCGCTGCCGAAAAAGACGCTGGTCGCGCTCGCGCAGGTGATAGAACGCCGGGATGAATTTGAGACCGAATTTGGCGACCGTTACAAGGTCAAGTGGTTCGAAGCAATGGAGCAAGTTATCGCCGAGTCTGGCCTGTTTGTTCATGGAGGATTCGGTGCCGTCGGTTCGCTGCGCGTCGATGAAGTCCTCTTCCAAGAGCATGTGAACGAGCGCTTTATCGGCTGGGATGTGCGCTCAGGCATCCGCTTCGAAGCGTTGACGAAGGACGCGGACACCCCCCGACAGGACCCGGGATTGTCTCTAAGAGTGCGATACTCGCGGCCCGTGGGCTGGAAGTCCCAGTTCGACTTCGGCGCTCAGTACTCCTCGCCATTCACCGGCGATTTTGGCTCCAAGGTCTTTACGCTGTCGAGTTCGCTGAACTATCTGTATGAGGTGACCAACCGCATTGACTTTACGCTCAGCAACATCCTAACGGCTTCGCGCAGCGAGCCGGACGTCGAGGCAACAGTGGTTAATCAGGTGCGATCGGGATTCATCTTCTTCATCGAGAATCAGGTCAATCTCAATGTCACCGGCTCTATCGCCAAAGAGCGCGGCCAAGATCCCACGCAGGGCCTGAATATGGCTATCGAGTACCGCCTGCGTTAGAAAAGGCTGCCGAAATATAGAAGTTGGTGGACAAGGCGGAGCTACCGATCGAGGCGAGGAGAGGATGGCTCCACCGAGGCGGGGCCACCCTTATGTACGGGGAGAATGGGTGGCCCCGCCGATCTATGTTCGGATGATAGGCCAATAGAGTCCTTGAGACAGCATTTTAACACTCATCGGCGGAAGGGATTTTCGTAAGACATGACCATCGAAGAGTTTCTCGGCACCGCGCAACAATTCTGGCGGACAGTCAGTGCCTCGACATTGCTCCCAGGACTCGAAGTACAAGTCGCCGCAGTCCTCATTGCGCTTTTGATCGGCCTAGTAATCCGAAGCCGGGTCCGCGTATTCGAGACTGAACCAAACGCCGGACCGCTGCTCTACCTGCGTACAATGCTCTACCGGACGCGCAATCTGGTCTCTCCCGCGCTGAATATACTGCTGCTGGGCGTCGCGATTGAGGTCTGCGTCGCTTCCGTGGGCCAGAGTTGGCTAGTCCGGATTGCCCAAAGCGTCGTGGTCGTGGTATTCCTCTATCGCATCATCTCAGATTTTGTCGGCAATTCCCTTGTCTCCGGTCTATTCACATGGATCGTGATCCCCTTGGCAATGCTCCGCGTCTTCGGTTGGCTCGATGAAGTCAGTGCGTGGCTAGATGCAGTTTCCCTTGATGTTGGCACCATCCGCATTTCTCTACTTTCGCTCGGACGTACCTTTGTTGCTGGTGGTGTGCTGTTTTGGCTTGGTAGCATCTTAAACACGTTTGGCAAAGAAGCTATCCGCAACCGCCACGCGCTGGATGTCGGCACGCGCGAGATGATCATCAAGCTGTTCCAGATTGGCTTGTATGTCAGCATTTTCCTGTTGCTTCTTGGGGCGATGGGCATCAATCTCACTGCTCTCGCGGTCTTTGGCGGCGCACTCGGCGTCGGCCTTGGATTCGGCCTGCAAAAGATCGCTGCGAATTTCGTTTCTGGATTGATTATCCTCTTTGACCGCTCGATCACGCCCGGCGACTACATTGAATTCGACGACGGACGTTCCGGGACACTCCGCGAACTGAATATGCGGTCGGCAACGTTGGAGACTTTTGATGGCAAGGACGTCATAGTTCCAAACGAACAGTTCATTACATTGCCGTTTGTCAACTGGACGCACAACAACCAAAAACAGCGCTACTCACTTGAGTTCTCAGTGGCTTACAAGACGGATCTCCATACCATGCTACGGTTGGTGAGGGAGGTTGTTGCCAGTCATCCGAAGGTGCTGTCTGGACCTGAGTTGCCCATTGAGGAGCGACCAGACGCGGAGATCAGCAGCTTCGGTGATTCGGGGGTCAATATTCTAGTCGAGTTTTGGATGCTCGGGATTGATGATGGGGAAAACCGGGTCGGTGCGGATCTGCTTCTTATGATCTGGGATGTACTAAAAGAGAATGCTATCGAAATCCCATTCCCGCAACGCGATGTGAGGATTATACACACCGGGCCGTGATATCCCTGTTGCGCTTGATGCCAATCAGTTTGTCTGGAGCAGCGCGACCCCCATATATTACGCGGCATGGAGAAACCTAACTCTGGCTATTATCGAAGAATAGGGGTTGGAGAACATGGACAAAAAAGGGGTGCTGTGAGGTCCATTTTGAAAGAGCAGAAGAATTCGTTCAAGGACAGCGTCGACCGGATGTTCGAGGCGGCGGTCGCCGCGATGGAGCTCGAGCCGGGACTCGCCGACCAGATCAGGACGTGCAACTCCGTGTTCCAAGTCAGCTTCCCCGTTCACATACGGGGCGAGTTTCGGGTCTTCACCGGTTGGCGCGCCGTCCACAGCGAGCACTTCCTGCCGGTAAAAGGCGGCATCCGCTACGCGCCAATCGCCGATCAGGACGAGGTGGAGGCCCTGGCTGCCCTGATGACCTACAAGTGCGCCATCGTCGACGTCCCGTACGGAGGCTCTAAGGGAGCCCTACAGATTGACCCGCGCGACTACGACGCGGCCGAGCTCGAGCTGATCACGCGCAATTTCACGATGGAGCTGGCGAAGAAAGGCTACATCAGTCCCAGCCTCAACGTGCCGGCTCCCGATATGGGTACGGGCGCGCGCGAGATGGGATGGATCGCAGATGCCTACCGGACCCTGTATCCCAACGACATCAACGCCGTCGCCTGTGTCACCGGCAAACCCGTACACATGAGCGGCATCCGCGGCCGCAACGAGGCGACGGGGCGCGGGGTGCAGTACGCCCTCAGAGAATTCTTTCGCCATCCCGAAGACGTGCAGAGGGCCGGGATGGATGGAGACTTAGAGGGCAAGCGCGTAATCATCCAGGGCTTGGGCAACGTCGGATACCACGCCGCGAAGTTCCTGTCTGAAGAGGATGGCGTCAGGGTGGTCGCTGTTATTGAGCGCGAGGGGGCCGTGACGTGTGAGGACGGGCTAGACATCGAGGAACTCGCCACCTATCGCCGCGAAAAGGGCGGTGGCCGGGGCTTTCGGAACTCCGAGTTCGTGGAGGACGGCCGCTTTTTGCTGGAAGCAGACTGCGACATCCTGATCCCCGCAGCCGTCGAAGCGGTGATCACCGTTGAAAACGCCGCGCGCATCGAGGCACCGCTGATCGCCGAGGCCGCCAACGGTCCGATTACTTTCGAGGCAGACGAAATCCTGCGCGATCGCGGCAAGGTGGTGATTCCGGACGCTTACCTGAATGCAGGGGGTGTGATAGTCTCCTATTTCGAATGGATCAAGAACTTGTCCCACATCCGCTTCGGCCGCATGGACCGGCGCATCGACGAGTTGCGTGGACAGCGCATCGTCGAGGCCATTGAGACGGCGGTCGGCAAACCCCTGCCCGAAACCCAGCGGCACGACTTGGTGCGCGGAGCCGATGAGTTGGACCTGGTGCGATCTGGCTTGGACGACACTATGCGGCAGGCGTACAACGAGCTGCGCGAGGTGTTGTTGAGCCATGACAAGGTGCACGACCTGCGCACTGCGGCATACGTCGTGGCGCTCGAGAAGATCGCGCAGAGCTACCGGGAGATGGTGTATTGATGGGGGTGAGAGGGCTTGCGCGTCAGCAGCGCCTTTTCCTTACTTGAGGCCGAAATCGACGATCTACTCGCGGCGTTGAGCCGCTTGCAAAGGAGCAAAGCGTGAAAATCACCAAAGTAGAAACCATTCAGATAGAGACTCCGCGCTACTACGGCCACATCTCCGGGCACGTGCTGGTCAAGGTCTTTGTCGATGACGGTCCGGTCGGCTGGGGCGAAGCGTCCGACAGCCGCGCCGAGGATTTGGCGGCCATTGCCCGGCAGTACAACGAGCTGTTGGTGGGGCGGGACGCCGGGGCTATTACCGAGATCAACGAGCTGTTGCGCGGCCACGCCTTTAACAGCTCAGTGACCAATCTCCACCTCGCCTCGGCGATTGACTTGGCACTTTACGATCTCCACGGCAAGGCCCAAGGAGTGCCGGCCTATCAGCTTTTGGGCGGCAAGATGCGGGAGAAGCTCTATTGCTGCTATCCGATCTTTGGCTGGCAGGTAAAAGAGGACTTTGAGCGCACGCTGAGCTATCTCCAGCGGCTGCTCGACTTGGGCCATCACCTGTTCCGCTACTACGTGTCGGGTGATAGCGCGCTCGACGACCGCTTCTTAGACGAGGCCAAACGCCGCTTTGACGACCGGCTCAAGCTCAAGTCCATCGACTTTTCCGGGCGCTTCAGCGAGTGGGAGACGGCCATCCGCTACGCCGATGTCCTCCGCCACCACGCGCCCTATCACTTTGAGCAGCCCTCGCGCAGTCTGCGGGTCTCAGCCGAATTTGTACGGCGCGTTGACCTGCCGGTGAGCTGGCACATCAACAGCCTAGAGCTGGGCATGGAAGCTATCGAAAAAAGGGCCTGCACGGCCTTTAACGTCGCTTGCGTCTGCGGCGGCCCGACCCATATCCGCCGGCTTTTCGCTCTAGCGGAGGCGGCTGGGTTCCGCTGCTTGATCGGCACGGACCAAGAATCGACGCTGGGGGTGTCGGCGCAGGTCAGCGTTGGCATCGCCATGCCCAACACCAACTTACCCTGCGACCCAATGGGGCCGGTGCTGTACACGACGTCGCCGGCCGTGGAAAGGGTGCGGGCTGAGGGCAGCTACTTGTATCCGTTTGAGGGGCCGGGTTTGGGCGTGGAAATCGACGCGGACAAGCTGCACACCCTGACGGTGGCGACAGCCTGAGCGCCCGTCGCATCCCACCTCTGCGCTCATCTGCGTTCATCTGCGGATACGTTGCCGCCGCACACCAATCGCTGGGGTTTGACCTTTTGCCGGTTGTGCCGCAGTATATATCCTTTCGTCAATACTTGAGTTACACATAAACAGGAGTGAAAAATGAGCGAGGAAAACCGCGCGACTTGGGCCGACAATTGGCTTGGGTACCGGGAGGAAATCAAGGTCGTCGATGTCACAATCCGCGATGGCGGCCTGATGAACGACCACCAGTTTGCTGACGACGTAGTCAGAAGCGTGTATGAGGCCTGCGTCGAGGCCGGAATTGACTACATGGAGATCGGCTACATCAACTCGCGGGAGCAGTTCCCGCCCAGCGAGTTTGGAGCGTGGAAGCACTGCCGCGAGGAGGACGTCCGCCGCATTGTCGGCGACAACAACACCTCGCTGAAGTTGGCGGCCATGGCCGACGCCGAAAAGAGTGATTACAAGACGGACATCCTGCCGGCGTCTGAAAGCGTGTTGGACATGATCCGCGTGGCCACCTACATCCACCAGATGCCGCTGGCATTGGACATGGTCAAGGACGCCCATGACAAGGGCTATGAGACGACCTTAAACCTAATGGCCGTTTCTACTGTGCCAGAGTCCGAGGTTAAGAGTGCGCTGGAGATGCTGGTGCATTCGGACGTGGGGGCTGTGTACGTGGTCGATAGCTTTGGCTCGCTCTACAGCGAGCAGATCCGCGCACTGTGCAACATGTTTTTCGAATACTGTGAGGGGACCCCGATCGAGGTTGGAATCCACGCCCACAACAATCGGCAACTGGCCTTTGCCAATACCATCGAAGCCGTAGTGCTGGGGGCCAATTGCGCGGACGCGAGTTTTGCTGGCTTGGGCCGCGGCGCGGGCAATTGCCAGATGGAGCTTTTGTTGGGCTTTTTGCACAACCCGAAATTCCGCTTGCGCCCAGTGCTCAAGTGCATTGAGGAGCATGTGGAGTCGCTGCGCTCTCAGTTGCTGTGGGGCTATGACTATCCCTACATGATTACCGGCTTGCTCAACGAGCATCCACGATCCGGCATGGCTTTTAACGCCTCTGAAGACCGGGGCAAGATCGTCCAGTTCTACGACCAGATGAAAGAGCAGGAGTGAGCCTGTTCAGTACCAGAGATAGCTGGCGTTGAAGGCGATGACCAAGCCCGTGACCTCGGCTTTGATCGCTTGATCGCCGATCGTAGCCTCGGCGCTTGGCGCGCCCCAGCCGACGGTGCCTTTGACCATCCAGTTCTTGCGCACCTCGTAGCCTATACTGCCGGCCAGTCCGAGGCCATCGAGGACGTTGTCGCCGCCGTCGTCCCAGCGAGCGGTGCCGATGACGGCTTCGACAAAAGGCGATGGGGCGCGTTTTTTGAAGAAATAGGTTGCGCTAAAGCCGTCGATCTCAAAGTGGGTGTTGCCCTTGGCGACCGCTTTGCCGAGGAGCTTGGTCTCGTCGTCGTTGGTGTCGTTGCCTAAGTCCAAGACCCAGCCTAAGACGAGGTGGTCAGTGAGGCCGTAGCCGAGCTGGAGGGCCATCCCGAATGCAGAGTCGCTGTTCTTGCGCCGCGAAGGTTTACCGTCGATGAGCCACTCTTGCTCGATGGACTGATAGCTCGGCCCAAGGCCCAAACCGAACATAAACCCCTCGCGTTTTCCATCAAAGGCGTGGGCGGTCAGCGGCAGCGCTAGTAAGAGGCCGAAGAGAGGCAAGGCGCGTTGCATGATGAAGCTCCGTTTAGAGGTATGAGGTTAGATGGGCAAAAAAGAGGGGCTTCAATGGGCTGTCAAATTATCTAACACCCCTACCCCTGAAAAGTGCCACCTTTTTCACGCGAGAACCCGCTCCGCAGCGGGCGGTAGAAGGAGCCTGTGTCATGCGAGAACACTCGGTGCGCCACTCATTGCAAATCTACGAGCGCGCCAAAGCACTCGTCCCCGGCACCACCCAGCTCATCAGTCGGCGGCCGACCCGGGCCGCACTCGGGGTCAGCCCCATCTACGCCGAGCGCGCCAAAGGCTGCCGCATCTGGGATGTGGATGGCAACGAATACATCGATTGGACCAGCGCCGTAGGGCCAGTGATCTTGGGCTATGCTGACGAGGTGGTTGATGCCGCGGTCCGCGCCCAGATTGACCGGGGGACCATCTACAGTATCGTCCAAGAGTCGGCCGTAGAGTTGGCCGAGGAACTGGTGCGGATCGTACCTTCGGCAGAAATGGTGCGCTATTGTAAAGGCGGGGGCGAGGCCTGCACCATTGCGGTGCGGATCGCGCGCGGGGTCACCGGTCGCGACAAGGTGCTGTTTTGCGGGTACCATGGCTGGCACGATTGGTACCAGGCCGCCAACATCGGAGCCGAGCGGCTGGCCTCTCATCTCTTCAATGGCATTGAGCCGATTGGCGTGCCTCGCTGTCTGGAGGGCACGGCTATGCCTTTTACCTATGGCGATGTCGATGAACTCACCGCTTTGCTCGAAGCGCACGCTGGCGAGTTGGCCTGTATTATCATGGAGCCGATGCGCTCCGACGAGCCGCCGTCGGGCTACTTGGAAAAGGTGCGGGAATTGGCGTCGCACTACGGAGTGGTGCTCATCTTCGACGAGGTCTCGTCTGGGTTTCGCGTGGCCTTGGGCAGTGCCCAGGAATACACGGGCGTGACGCCAGATATATCCGTTTTTGCCAAGGCCATCTCCAACGGCTATCCAATGGGCGCGGTGGTCGGCAAGCGGGAATTTATGGCCCCGGCTCAGCAGATGTTTATCTCCAGTGCCTATTGGGACGACAACATCGGCGTGGCAGCCTCGCTGGCGACCTTGCGCGAGTTAGAGCGCCGCGACGCAGTAGGCCACTTCCAGCGCATCGGCACCTTCTTCAAGGAGCAGATCGACGCGGCCGCGGCTGCCGTCGGACTCGACGCTAGCTGCGAGGGGGTGGCGGCGCATCCGCGCATCCGCTTGGGCGCGGAGGATGCTGCGACGGCTGCCAAGGTCAACACGCTGTTCATTCAGGAAAACGCCCGTCGCGGCGTGATCTTGGCGACGGGATTCATGTTCAATTGCGCCCACGGCGAGGCCGAGGTCGAGCAGACCGCGGCCGTGGTGCGGGAGAGTTTTGCCGTTATTGCCGAAGGGCTAGAGCGCGGGACGTTGGACGAACTGCTCGAAGTACCGCCTCAAGAGGATCTCTTCCGGCGGCTAGTGCGCTAAAGCCTCGGGAGTAAGCTCGGCAAAAACGGAAATTAAGCGGGGGAAGAAGGCGGCAAAGGTCGGGTAGCGGTCGCGCTGGGATTCGTATGATTCGAGGCGGCGGGCTACGGCGTGGATATAGCGGAAGCCGTGCGCGGATTCTGTGCGCAGTGCCCGGCGGCCTGCTTCCGCGCCGAGGTGGTGGTGAGCAAGGCGCGCGGTGATGGCGCGGATGAGGTGTTCATTGGCGCAGTCAAACCAGTGCGTGTAGCCGATGGTGGCCATCTGTTCAGCCAGCGGAGCGAATAGATCGGCATGGGGCCTCAGCATGGGATAGTACTCTTCGCTGAGGGGGTTGACGAAGGCGTGGCTGAATTCGTGCCATATAATCTGCAAAAGCTGCTCGCGGGGGCCGTATTCGGGCAGGCCGCGCGTAGCGTCTGTGGGACCGAGCAGCGTATAGACATCGTACGGCCCCCCGTGGCGGCCGATGTGCGGGCCAAATCCCCCGTGGTGTAAGAGCGGGCTAAGGATTAGGTGGTAGCTGAGTTGGCGGGTGCCGAAATAGGCTTCGACTTGGCCGGTGGGATCGGCATCGGCCAGTTCTTCGCGGAGATGTGCTTCGAGGAGTTGATAGAGCTTTTGGCTGCGGGTGAAGAAGAGGTTGAATTGGGTCTGGCGCGCAAAGTTGCGCAAGGCGTGGACGAAGCGCGCGAAGTTTTCCTCGCCGCGGAAGGCGCGATGGATATGGGGGGGAATGGGTTGAGTTGGTTCTAGTTCGGGTGGATCGGACAGGTAGAGCATGGCGGTTGGGTAGGCGTCAGACCACCCGGTGTCCAAGCTCAGGCTGCGGAAAAAGGCCACGGCCTGCTGGGGGGGATAGCGCGAAAAGTGCGCGACGAGATCGTCCGCGTATTCCACCCGATAGGGCGTCAGATAGCGATACTGGCTGAGAAGCTGGACCGTGGTGAGCAGTTCGATGCGCGGATCGGCACCGATGTGCAGGCGTTGCTCAGCGCGGATGTCGGACGCTATCAGCAGCGCGAGACCAACGCACACACGACAAAAGCCGACTCGCAAGGAGCCGGCTTTTATGTTTGCGGAACGAATTTTCAACGATGTCAGGGAGACCAAGAGCCGCCGGGGTCCGGTGCGGCTTGGGTGGCGGCGGAGCGGGTGTCGTGCAGGGCTTCTTTGAGCTGTTTGCCCGGCTTAAAGTGCGTCTTGCGGCGGGCGGGCACGTACACGACCTCGCCGGTGCGCGGATTGCGGGCGGCGGGCTTGGGCTTGGTGTCTTTGACTTCGAGGACGCCGAAGCCTCTGATTTCAATGCGGTTTCCCTCGATAAGCGTTTCGCGCATGGCCTCAAAAAGGCTATCGACCATTTGCAACGTCAGGTTGTTTTTGCAGCCGAGCGTGTCGGCTACCGACCGCGCTAGATCTTTTTTGGTTATGGTGGCCACTAAAACCTCGCTAGCTGGGGAGTTAAACCGGTGCTGATTTTGTTCATAAGTGCTTGTATTATACGAAATTCTGAAACTTAAGCAAGGGAAAAGTAACAGAGACCCCAAGCGCGTTACGGGGCTTGGAATTGAGGGTCGGAAAGGGTTTTCAAAAAGGCCACGAGGGCGCGTTTGTCGGCTAGAGTTAGGTCGAGATTGGGCCGGACGAGCAATAGCGGATCAGTGAGGACTATGCGGTGAAAGCCGGAGTCGTAGTGCTCGATGACCTCCTCTAAGTTCTGAAAGCGGCCATCGTGCATGTACGGCGCCGTGTATTCTATGTTGCGCAGGGTTGGCGTCTTGAATTTGCCGCGGTCGAGGCGTTTGCCAGTGAGTGCGGCTAGCCCCTCATCCGGGGGATCGAGGTCCAGCCCGTTGTTGTGGAACTCGTTGTCGGTGAAAAGCGGCGCAACGTGGCAGTGAAAGCAGTCGCCCTCTTCGGTGTGAAAGAGGATGAAGCCCCGGTCTTCTGCCGGGGTAAACTCCGCTTGGCCAGCTAGCCAACGGTCGTATTTGCTGTCCGCCGAAACGAGGGTGCGCTCGAATTGGGCGATGGCTTGGACGACGCGTCGTCGGTCGATGGGCGCGTCGCCAAAGGCGCGGGCGAAGAGCGCGGGGTATTCGGGGTGCTGTTCCAGTTTGGCTACTACGCGATCCCAGTCCTCGCCCATTTCCGTGGGTTTCTGCACGGGTTCGAGGGCTTGGTCTTCAAGGCTCGCGGCATGTCCGTCCCAGAAAAAGGACGGGCTCCAGAGCAAGTTGAAAAGCGGCATGGAGTTGCGGCTGGTGAGGCCGCCGACGCCTTGGCTAAGGGGCCGTGGATCGGAGAAGGCGTGGGCGGGCAGGTGGCACGAGATGCAGGCGATGGTGCTATCGACCGAGAGGATGGGGTCGGCAAAAAGCCGCTCGCCAAGGGCGATGCCCTCGACGGTCAGGGGATTGTCCGGCGGGATTTCCGGTGCGGGAAATCCCGCCGGCACGGCTAGTTCGTAGGGCGTTGGGGTCGGCGGAGGGGTAGGGGGAACGACCGCGTCTTTGCCGCAGGCGACAAGCCCTAGCCGGATTAGGGCCCCAAGGAGGGGCGGTTCGCGACCCGCCCCTACGGCCCCGCCCCATTGGACGCGGTGCGGAGACCTAGCCACTGCTACCTTCTTCCTCGTGGTCGGGGTGCCCGATGTGCACTTGGGAAAAGACGGTAGCGCCGTTGCCTTGCAAGGTCAATTGTGCGTCGGCGTTGCCCATAATCCCGCCGCGATCATTGAAGTCGTACAGGGATGGCGCGTCGTACCACTCGTTGAGATCCATTACCACGGCGATTGCCCACTCGTCGCCGCTGACTGTTAGGAAAAGCGGCAGGGAGACGGCAAACGAAAAGTCTTCCCCGCCCGCCGGGCCGGTGTGCGTGAGAAAGGCTCCCTCGCCATCGTCGGTGCGGAAGAGGCCCTCCATGCGCATGTAGTGGTAGCCGCCGCCCATGGGAGCCGGCCACGCCATGTTGTTGAAGTGATCGACGCTCGGCAGCGCGCCGGTCTCGTTTTTAGCGCCGTCGATGCCAAAGGTAAAGTGCAGAGCAGCGTATTCGCCACCGGGCACCTTGGCCGCAACGCTGCGAGTCGCATTTACAAAGGCGTTGCGATAGTGGAATTCGGCCAGTTCGACGCGCTTGCCCCCAGCCGCCTCTAAGGCGATAGCCGAGACGATGTACTCTAGGCGGGTAACGCCGTATTCGTTGCCCGCGGCGTTGGTGTAGAGTATTTCCTCGTGCTTGAGATCGGCACCGGCGACGGTGTGATTAAAATGAACGATCACTTCGCCTTGGTCGTCATCCGAATCGCCGCAGGCTAGCAAAAAGCAGCAGGAGGCTAAGATGAGGTATTTCACGAGATGTTCCCTAGAAGAGGTTGAGTTGGTAGTCTAGCTCCTGCCTTTTTTACTCTAGGCGTGATCAGCGAGAACCACTACTCGGCTTGTTCGTCTTTTTTAAGAAGGTACATTACTAAATAGGATGCGCCAATTTGTCGAGTCTGTCCAAATGACCAAGGGCAAGGCCCCCAGCGAGCGTCCGCGGACGCGGATCGGCCACAAGCTCATGTTGAGCTTTGTGCTGCTGGTCATGGTCGTTGTGGGGCTATCGGGTTGGGTGCTCTTCGAGCTAACGGACCGGAGCTTGGAGCGGCAGATGCGCGACCACCTCGTATCGGTTGCCGCGCTGGTGAGTACGAAGCTGTCCGGCAGCGTGTTGACCTATTTGCACGAGGGCCGCGAGCACACCACGCTCTATCGGAATCTAGTGCTTAAATTGCAGCGCGCCGAACAAGAGGTTGGTGCCCGGCACATCTTCGTTTTCGACCGCGAGCACCGCTCGCTGCTCGACACCGATGGGCTAATGCCCATTGGCCGCGAGTACCCCAAGCTGCTCTTCCACCGCCAGGAATTAGAGCGGGTTTGGCGGGGCCACACCGCGCATTCGGTGCTTTTTTACGACGACGATGTTCCGTACATGACGGGCTACGCCCCGATCTTTCACAACGGCAAGGTCGTCGCGGCCGTCGGAGTCGAAATCGGGGCTGGGTTTGTGGACTCCATCCGCGTCTTTGGGCGGTCAGTGCTGATTTTTGCCGGGTTGGGTGCGTTGCTCACCGTTGGAGTGGCATGGGGGTTGGCGCGGACGCTGACGCGGCCCATCCAAAAGTTGGTCGAGGCCGCACGCGAAATCGGCCGGGGCAACATGAACCAAGAGGTGGCCACTGCGTCCGACGACGAAATCGGCTATTTGGGCGAGACTATGGAGGAGATGCGGCGCAAGCTAGTCGCCCGCGACGCGCAACTGCGCCTCATGCTGGGCGGCGTTGCCCACGAAATTCGCAACCCGCTGAGCAGCATTGATCTGTATGCCGGTCTGATCGCCGGCGACTTGCCCGCCAGCGACGAGCGCAAGCAACACATTGAGAAGGTCATTGAGGAAGTGCGTCGGCTCAATGGCGTAATTTCCGAATTTCTCGAATTCGCCCGCCCGGCACCAGCGCAGCCGCAGCCGACCGAGCTGGCCCCGCTCGTGGCCAACGCGGCCTTTTTGCTGGCCCCGGAAATGCAGGCTGCCGGCATTAGCTACGAGGAGCGCGTCGCGCCGGATTTGGTGTGCTACATTGACGCCGAGCAGATGGAGCGGGCGCTGGTCAACCTGATGAAGAACGCCGTGCAGGCCATGCGCGATGGCGGGCACTTGACGGTGCGAGCTACGGTCGCAGGCGAGGAGGTCGTCGTCGAGGTGGCCGACGATGGCTCGGGTATGTCGGAAGAGGTGCAGGCGCGCCTTTTTGAGCCTTTCTTTACGACCAAAGAGCAGGGATCGGGTTTGGGGATGGCGCTGGTGGCGCGGGCGATTGAGGAAAATCGCGGCCGGATCGAAATAGACAGTCGGCAAGGCGCAGGCACGGTGTGCCGCCTGCGCCTGCCGCAGTCCAAAGATGGAGTACTATGGGCAGGATTCTGATTATCGACGACAACAAAAGCCTCGGCGACGGACTGGTGCTGAGCTTGAACAAGATGGGGCACCAAGCCGTTGCCGCAGGGAGTGGGCGCGAAGGGTTGGCGCGGATGAAAGACGAGCCGTTTGACTTGGTCATTACGGATTACCGCATGGAGGAGATGGACGGGTTGGCGGTGATGGAGGCAGTCCAGCGCCAAGCACCCGATACCGACGTAATGATGATGACGGCCTACGATACCCGGGAGCTGGCCGTAGCGGCGATGGAGCGGGGGGCGATCGACTTTATCGTCAAACCCTTTTTGCCCGACGAACTGTGGCTGAAGGTCAATAAGCGGCTCGACTATCGAACCAAGCTACAGGAAGTTCAAGCCAAGCTGCAGGAAGCCCAATCCCTCCGCCAAGAAGCCGAGGCCAAGCTGCGCGACTGGGAGCATTTATTCGAGCAAAACCGCTACCTGCGCGAAGAGATCGACAGCCGCTACAACTTCGGCGAGATCGTCGGCCAATCGCCGCCGATCCAGGCCGTGCGCGAGCAAGTGCGCAAGGTGGCGTCGTCGTCATCGTCGGTGCTGATCTACGGCGAAAGCGGCACTGGCAAGGAGCTGGTTGCCCGCGCCATCCACTACCAGAGCCGCCGCAGCAAGGGGCCGTTCGTCAAGGTCAACTGCGGTGCCCTGCCGACGGGGTTGGTCGAAAGCGAATTGTTTGGGCACGAGCGAGGGGCTTTTACCAGCGCGGTGCGGAGCAAGAAGGGCAAGTTTGAACTGGCCGAAGGGGGGACTATTTTTTTAGACGAGATCGGCGATATACCTTTGGAGACTCAAGTGCGGCTGTTGCGGGTGTTGCAGGAAAAGCAGTTCGACCGCGTGGGCGGCGAGCAGCCGCTCGACGTAGATGTGCGGGTGGTGGGGGCTACCAACCGGCCGCTCAAGCGCATGGTCAAAGAGGGCACCTTCCGCGAAGATCTATTCTATCGGCTGGAGGTCATTCCCCTCACCTTGCCGCCGCTGCGGGAGCGGCGCGAGGACATTGAATTATTGGTGCAACACTTTAGGCAAAAAAAATGTAGGGAAATGAACATCCCGCCCAAGCGTCTAACCAAAGAAGCCCTAGCCGGCTTGAAAAGCTACCCGTGGCCCGGCAATGTGCGCGAACTGGAAAACGTCATCGAGCGCACGATGGTGTTGGTGGATGGCGAGGAAATCGGCTATCACGATCTGCCACTGACTTTTGACGAGGGGATTGCGGAGGAAGAGGCGGCTGAGGAGTGGGGGGAGGACGCGGATGACGGGAGCTTGCTACTCAACGAGCGCCTCGACGAGGTGGAACGCGACCTAATCGCGCGGGCGATGGAGGAAGCGCAACACGTTAAGACGAAGGCGGCTTCGCTTTTGGGGATTAAGACGAGTGCTTTGTACTACAAGCTCGACAAATACGGTCTAGATTAGCAATGAGAAATCCATCCATTCTGTTGTTGGTTTTGGGGTTGGCGCTGCCCGGAGCTGCGCTTGGCGATACAGGTAGGTTGGGCGACCTAAAGGCCCAGTATCGCGCCTTGGAAAGCCAGTGCGATTCCCTCGCCAGCCAGCGTTTGCAGGTTGCGGCCTCAGCCGAAGCGCTGTCGGCCCGCATCGATAGTCTGAAGCTGAGTGCAGCAAATTCTACCGTGCTGCGAGAAGCGCTGCGCTCCTCGCTCCGGTTGGTGCAGCAGATGGTTGAGCTCGACTGGAAGTTGGTCGCCTCAGAGGCCCGGCAGGATAGCGTGGCCGAGCGCTTGTGTCTGGCCTACGATTGGGAAATCGGCGTCCTCATCCAGAAGTTGGCCGAGCAACCAGACCGGGGCTTGTCGGCCCAACTGACGCTCTATCAGGAGTCGCGGGAACTACTCGGGGTCGGGGTCCGCAGTGCGAACTTGCACTACAGCGGACAGATGAAAATTGAGGTGGATGACGGGCCAGACGAAATTCAGCAAAAGCAGGAGCTATTAGAGGACATCGCCGACCGCCTCAAGGCCGAATGGAGTGCCAATGCCGACCTGCTGCGTCGCTTGGAGGCCGAGCATCGGCTGTGTGCCCGGGTGGAGCAAAAGCGGGCTAAAGCGCGGGGGTCTGAGGAGCGGATTTTGGTGAGCGGAGAACAGCCGCGTGAGCCGGTGCGGTTGCTCGCGCAAGACGAGTCCTTGGCCGAATTTGATCTCGAATCGTCGATTGCTGAAGTGGCGCTGAAAATTCACAAGCTGAAGGCGCGCCAGCAGGAAATTCTCCAATTACAGGCCGTGATCGAAGACCGCGCCGAGGCGTTTAGGCGCTACTTGCGCAGCATGTTAGAGGGCGAGGAATAGCCCACACTTTTGCCGGCGAGGAGCCTCACTCGCTCGCGCCCAATCCCCGGCTGACTTCCACTACATTGTCTTGCGTCGCGCCGAAGGCGCACCGGAGCCGTCGATAGGCTGCCCACGGGTCGGTCTGGTGACCGCAGGTGAACAGATCGAGGGCGGCGTAACCGCGCTCGGGCCACGTGTGGACGGCCAAATGGCTCTCTTGGACGATGAGTACGCCGGTGACGCCACCCGGACTGAAGCGATGGAATGCCGTGCCCAAGACGCGGGTGCCGGCCGCTTGGGCTGCGGCCTGCAACTCAGCGGTGATATAGTCTGGGTCGTCGAGTCGCTCGCGGTTGCAGCCATAGAGATCGACGAGCAGATGGCGGCCTAGGGCCTGCATGGGAACGCGCCGGAGCGGTGGTGCAGGCCCTCAGACATATTCGACGATGTCGGTGGGCAGGCACTTGAGGTCTCGGCATATATTGGACAGGGTGTACGGGTCCATGTCCTCGGTGCCTTGGTCGATGGCCTTTTTGATGTGCTGATAGGTGGTCAGGTTGATTTCGGGTTTGCGCTCTTCGAGCATCTGTTCGATCTCTTCTCTCTTAAAGCGGATCATGCGACCTCCTCGCTTGCGGGTGGGGTGAGTAACTGACGTTACGCAACTTGTGCGGCTGATGCGTCTAGAGTGTTATGCCTGCTTTCGCAGGGACAGGCACTGCGAAAGCAGGCCCAAGGTGCTGGACTGGTTGGCGACGATCTATCCGTGAAAAACTCGTTCAACGAATAGGATCAATCAATCGTCCATATAGACCGGCGGGGGCAATTTCACCGGGTGGAAGTGTATCGCGTCAGCGACGGGTTTGGCCGCGCCGGGGGGCGGTAGCTCGTAGGGATCGGCTGCAGAAAAGTCAACCGTGTAGCCCAGATCGCTCAGGGCGCCAAGCGTTATGGCTGAGAGGACGATGGAAAGGGAGCTTGACATAAGCTCACTGCGCACGACACTCCCTCTCCAATGGACTTTATCATACGAAGGGTCACTATGGCGTTGTACTGGTACTTTCGCGCCTTGATAATCGCTGCCCCCGGCTTGATCGAATGCCGCGATCGCTTGTGGCCCGGCAAAATGAGTATCACCATTTAGATTTCTAATCATACTGGCCCAAGTGGTACCGATTCCCAAAACGTGTCCTATTTCATGGAGTCCTATATACCACATATTAAAGAAATCCGCATGATACTTTAAGTCAAGCCCGACACAACCAATAAGCGGCATAGAGCTTGAGCGCCGCGATATTAGGGGGCCCCCATAGCCACCCACATTTCGTCCATAAGGGTCTATATCGTCAAACTTCGTTATATAAATTCGTAGATCATCTATTTGTTCGCCGGCGGGTATGCTAATCGAGTGATCGCCGCACTGTAGATTCCTCCTAGAAGAAAACGTATAATCGGAAAGGTCCATCTGTATCGCCGCTTCCCAACGATGGGCAACTTTGTACCATATCTCTTGTTCTATCTCTGCGAAATCATCAAGAAAAACTAACTCTATATCGAAGGGACTATCCCGTTCCTCAAATAGACGGAGGTGAGGAATAAACACTACCTCAACACCACGTTGTTGAAGGGCTGGGATATGTTCGTCGATAGAAGCATCACTTAAAGGATTCCATTCAATGTCTAAGAATTGCAGCTTGGGTAAGTTGACTATCGGAGTCAAATCCGAAATAGCATTACTAAAAAGATGTAACTTTCGCACATTCGTCGCTGTTTCTAAACCGATTAGGCTCTTAATCATAAACCCGTATTCTCCAGACAGAGCTGATAGTGATTCCATCTCGGCTCGTGAGATCGGCTGCCTAGGCTGCTTTTCTAGAGCTATTTCTATAGCGGTCCTCAGTGCCACATCCGGGATCAACACCGTATCGGGTGGCGCGAGATAGGAAGGCAAGACCTTGACCCCCCGGCGTTCAAGGGCGGGGATGTGTTCGTTGATAGAAGCATCACTTAAAGGATTGCCTCTAATATCTAGATAGCGCAGCTTGGATAAGTTGGCCAACGGCGACACATCCGAAATCTGATTGCTACCCATCGCTACGTTTTGCAGGTTCGTCGCTGCTTCTAAGCCGACCAAGCTCTCAATTAGTAAGAAGTCTAAGCTATCTCCTGTATCCTGAAAGGTTGTGTGTCCCTCCAGCAGGTTTACGATCTTCCTCATATCGGCGTGGGTGATCGTCGCCCCG
>JAJDUT010000127.1 GCA_022826515.1 Candidatus Latescibacterota bacterium | reverse complement strand
AGCCAACGCTAAGTCGGCCGACCCTTATATGCAAGGTGGTGCATTAGGGAAAAGCTGGGCTTTCGGCAGCCGCACGGCGCACGTTGTCGGCTAACTTCCAGTGAAAGCGCTCATATTCGCTTGAGTACGTAAAAGAGCCCCGCCGAGCAGCAGGGCGCAACGGGTTCGTCAACCCGTCTCAGTCGGCTTCTGCCGGTTCAATTACTTCAATGCCCGCCTCGCGCAGGGCTTGCGCCCGATAGCTATAAATATCCGCCGTGGCGAGTAGGACCCGCGCCGGAGCCACCCCGGTGGCCTCGGTGTACAGACGGCGCTTGCGCTCCAGCCGCTCTTGGATTGAGGCCCCCACACTGGCGGCGATTTCGACGAGGATGTGCTGATCGGAATCGACAATGACCACGTCGAATTGTTCGCCCGCAATGACGCGCTCCTCGACCGCGGCTCCAAAAGATTCCTCCAACAGGGACGCCATGGTGCGCCGGAACACGCTTTCGTTGCGGATACCCCAGCGCGAACCCAGCCGATCGATGGCTTGCGAAACTTCATCAAAGTGTTGGTCCATTCGCTCAAAACGCTGATTTACTTCCTCGCGAAACGCATCTATACACGCATCCACTTCCTTAAACCGTTGGTCCACTCGCTCAAAACGCTGATTCATCTCAGTCCGCAACTCGCGCAGTTCCTTCAGCACCACGGCCACCTCTTCGCGGCGGGCAAACGCGCCCAAGAACCCTTGGTAAATCAGCGGCTCGAGGTCTGGGCGGCGGTCCAACAGGTCGGGGAGTTGCCGGTTGAACAGGTCGATCAGTTCTTCATCACTAAAGGTTCTCATCGCTCTTGCGCCTTTTTCTTTTAACCCAAATCAGTTCAGGGGGCGTCTGCAAGCCCCTATATTTGAG
The DNA here is from genome assembly GCA_022826515.1 of Candidatus Latescibacterota bacterium. Next base: position 5,642 of record JAJDUT010000127.1, on the reverse strand, counting down.
AGTCGCAAGGTTGAAACACATTGTCAAGATGGAGGGAAGTTCTAGCAGATCATGGATCGCATTCTAATAGTAGGCTGCGGCGGCTTCATCGGAGCCGTGTTGCGCTACTTGGTCTCCTTGGGAACCCAGCGCCTGTTGGGTACCCCACTCTACGCCACCCTCACAGTCAACGTAGTCGGCTGTCTAGTCATTGGTTTTTTGGGCGGCTTGGCCGAAGAGCGTCAATACTTCAGCCCCCAGCTCCGCCTATTCCTCTTCGTCGGCATCCTCGGCGGCTTCACCACTTTTTCATCCGTGGCCTACGAGACCGCTACCATACTGCGCGCGGGTCAAGTGCCAGCCGCCTTAGTCCACATTGGGCTGCAACTGCTGCTGGGGATTCCCGCCGTATTCGTCGGGTATTGGGCGGCCCGCTAGCCGGCTAGCCCGCGCAAGTACGCCAAACTCGCAGGCGCAGCTTCGCGCAAGCTAGCCTGGCGATAGACCTTGACCGAGGCAAAACCCGCGTAGCCAATGGCGTCCAAAGCCGCGAGCACGGCTTTGAAGTCGAGGTGGCCGCTACCCAGCACGCCGCCATTGCTCTCGCACAAGTGGACGTGCCGTAGCGCATCGCCGCAGTCGAAAATGGGCTGGGTCAACGACTTTTCTTCAATGTTCATGTGAATCGTATCGACCATCGGCCTAAAAGCCGGCACGCCAATCCGCTCAATCAGGGCACGCACCTCGCCGACGGAATTGTTAAACCCCACTTGCAGGTGATTGATCGGCTCGACGACTAGGTCCACGCCAACATCTTGCGCGGCCAAACCCACTTCGCGCAGGCCGTCCGCAATGCGCTCGTTGGCTACCTCGGCATCCGGCTCGTCCGCGCGCAAGCCCTGCAAAAGCCCGACCACGAGGATGGCGTTGAAACGCTGGGCAATCGGCAAGTACTCCCGCAGCCTAGCGACGGCACCAGCGCGTCGGGTCGGGTCAGCCACACTCAAGCACAGCCCCTCAGTATAAGCAGCCCCGGTCAAAAGCGACGGCACCACCAAACCGCACGCCTCCACCGCGCGCTCAATCGCGTCCAATTGACCGAGCACCGCAGGCGTCAGATTCAACTCGACGCCCTCGTACCCACAGTCCCGAATAAAGTCCAACCCAGCGGCGAAATCGCCCCCGAGATCCGCAAAGTCGATTACCATATAGCTGTATTGCATCGTCGTCTCCAAAGAATTAGAAATTAAAAATTAGGAATTAGGAATTGGGGCAGTGGCGGGTAATTCGTAATTCTCAATTCCTAATTCCTAATTGAAATCAACCGCCGCCGTGTCTAAGTTACTCCATTCCATTTAGCCCCAACAGCGGAGTACACGTGCGATACCGACGATTCGGCAAAACGAACTGGCAAGTCAGCGAAATCGCCATGGGCGGGTCTTGGTTCTACGGACGCCCGGAATACGGCCTCCTGCCGGTGGCGCACGGAGTCGCCATGGTCGAGCGCGCCCTCGAATTGGGCATCAATTACTTCGACACGGCTCCCCTCTACGGCCAAGGCCGCAGCGAAAAAGTCCTCGGTCACGCCCTCAAAGGCGTTGACGCGCCCTATTATCTGGCGACCAAAGTAGGCTATTATCCCGCGCCCTTCGACTACACCCGCGACACCGTATGGCGGGGATTTGAGGCCAGCCTCCTGCGCTTGCAGCGCGACTCGGTCGATCTGTTGCAACTCCACGAGGCCGAGCAGGCGGGCTGGGACGGCATCTTCGGCCGGGAACGCGCCCTAGAGGCCATGCTCGAAATCCGCGAGCAGGGACTCGCACAACACATCGGCCTCACTGGTTCAGACCTAGAACTGATGCGCGATGTCCTCGCCGAGTGCGACGATTTCGTCTCGGTAATCACCTTCCTCAAATACGACCTGCTGGTGCAGACGGCCAAGGAAGTCCTCCTGCCCACCGCGGCCGACCGCGACGTCGCCATCATCCTCGCCTCGCCGTTGCACGCCGGCCTGCTCGGGTCCAAGCGCGACGCTTGGAGGGAAGCCGGCCGCTTTGCCGAACTGTATCCCAAACTCGAAAAAATCGAAGCCCTGCTCGCCGACGAACCCGGCGACATGCCCGACCACGGCCTGCGCTACTTGCTGTCAGATCCCCAAGTCTCCGTACTGCTCACCGGCGCGGCAACGCTAGACGAACTCGAAGTCTCCACGGCCGTTTCCGACGGCCGCTACCTATCACCCGAACTCATCGCCCGTATCGAAGCACTCACCCCTTGAGAAGGAATTGCACATGAAACCTGTCCGCGTCGGCTGCATCGGCCTCGGCTGGATCACCCAAAGAGCGCACCTCCCGGCGTTAGCTGCCCTCGCCGAGGAAGGCCAAGTCGTCTTCCAAGCATTCTGCGACAAAAGCGAGGAAACCCTCCAGGAACAAGCGGCCGTCTATAAGCCTCATTCGACCTATACGGACCACCACCAAATGTTCGAGGAACAGGAACTCGACGCGGTTTACTTGTCCATTCCGCCGACTGCACACACCGACGAAGTGCTCATCGCCGCGGACCAAGGCGTCGCCCTGTTCGTCGAAAAGCCGCAGACCCTCGACCTAGCGCAAGTCGTCGAATTCAACTCTGCAATCGAAAAAGCCGGCATCGTATCCCAAGTCGGCTTCGTCTCTCGCTACGAGCCTTCTTCCGCGCCGACCTTGGAGCTATTGCAGCAGCGCACGCCGCGCCACGCCCAAATCCAAAACTTCTACAGCGGCCAGCCCATCCGCTACTGGACCAGCCGCTACGAACTCTGCGGCGGCTCCTTCGTCGAAAACACCATCCACAGCGTCGATCTGTTGCGCTACTTGCTCGGCGACATTGAGGCGGTCTCGGCCTTCTACGTCGAATCCCTGCCCGACGAGCGCATTGAGCCGATGAACCTGCCCCACGTGTACAACGTCAACTACCGCTTTGAGGGACGCTTGACCGCCAACGCCAGCGTCTCGCGGGTAATGAGCAATGTCTCGTACTCCAAGCGCGAAATCCTCGTCGTCAGCGACGACTCAATCATCGAATGGAATCCGCAAAAAGTGACGGAAAACGGCGAGGTGGTGTGGGAAGCCAAAGAAGAGCCACAATCTCGCGGTGCTTTCTTCACCCAAGCCCGCGCCTTTATCGCCGCGGTCCAAGCAGGCGACCCTTCCATGACACGCAGCCCCTACGTCCCTTCTCTCAACAGCCTAGCCGCCGTTTTGGGGGCCAATGCCTCGGCCGAAAGCGGTGGCGAGTTGGTCCTCCTCAGCGACCTAATCGGCGCAGCCGCCCAAGGATAGATCACCATGCAACCCCAACTCACACCCTTTCTCGACTGGTACGGCATCTGGCCCTCCCACCGCAAGCTCGAAGACGACGGCACCGTCTGGTCCCAAGACCCACCCCAAGGCATTGAACTCGTGCCCGAACTGGCGCGCAAGTCCGAGGTCTTCTTCCACAAGGAGCGCCCCTGGGAGCAAGGAGCCAATCTCCACATCAACGCCATGCTGCACGACGGAGGGCGCTACCGCCTCTGGTACGGCGTGCAACGCTTGGACGACATCACGCGCTCGTATGTCTGCTACGCCGAAAGCGACGACGGCTTTACCTATCAGCGACCGGAGTTGGGCTTGTGCGAGTACGAAGGCTCTACCCGCAACAACATTATCTGCGCGGGCCGCGACCATCCCCTCGGCTGGGTATTCATCGACCCCAGTGCCCCGGCGGCCGAGCGCTACAAGGCCGTCGGCCCAGGGGCAAACTACTTCCGCGACGGCAAGCCCGACCCGGAAATGGACTCCACGCGCTTCAAGGCCCTGCTCGCAGCCCGCGACCTAGGAGATGTGTCGGCCGGGGAAAAGGCCCAAGGGATTGAGATCCGACAGCAGCTCCACGGCGCGACCTCTGCCGACGGCATCCACTGGCAGAATCTCAGCACCCCCGTCTTCGACGCTGGAGCAACCCAGCTAGACACCCACAACCTCTGCGTGTACGATCCCCACCAAGAGCAGTACGTGGCGTACCTGCGCGGCCATATCGACCGCCGACGATTGGTGCGCCGCGCCTCGGGTCCGCAGTTTTCATCGCTAGCCGATCCGCACCCCTGCCTCCTGCCCGACCCCTTGGACGCGCTCGACGACGACATCTACAGCCCCTGTTACACGCCGTATCCGGGTACGCAGCCGCGCTACCTGATGTTTCCGTCGATATACCATCGAATCGCCTCTACGGTCGATGTCCAACTCGCGGTCAGCCGCGACAATCACCAATGGATCCGGCCCTTTCGCCAGCCCATCATCGACCGCACCTATGAGGGGGGAACGTACGGCCAGCTCTACGCCAGCCCGAATCTCATCGCCGCCAACGGCACGTGGCGACTGCCTTTTAGAGGCTACCAACGCCGCCACGACTTTCTCCGCCGTGGTTCCACGTCGTACCCCGAGGATGGGGAATTTCGCTGGGCCTGTTGGGAGCCGGATCGGCTCGCGGGGATAGAGGCCAAAGGCGAGGGGCGAGTCACGCTCATCGAGCGGCCCTGCTGCGGCCGCGAATTGCTGCTCAACTTTCGCACGGCTCCAGACGGCTGGATCAAGGCCGAAATCGTCCAGACCATTCACACGCCACCCCAGCCCGTAGGAGCTTACCCCGGCTTCTCACTCGCCGAGGCCGAACCCCTCACGGGCGACTCCATCGCCGAGGCTGCGCGCTGGCTGGGCCAAACCGACTTATCGACCCTCGCAGGCGAAAAAGTCGGCCTCCGCTTTCACCTGTACAAAGCCAAGCTGTTTTCGGTGTCTATTTGAGGCGACCCGCGAACACCTCGGCGAACCGCTCCTCAATGTAAAGCACAGCATCTGCGAGGAGATAACGTGAAAAACATTACCGTATCTGTAGATGAAGAAACCCATCGGCTCGCCCGCATTCGGGCAGCGGAGTTGGGCACATCCGTGTCGGCACTGGTCCGGGGCTACCTCAAAATCCTCGTCCGCAAGCGAGCTGACCAAACGGCGGCGTCTCGTCGGTTGGGTTTTATGGCCGGACAGATCAAAGTCCCCGACGACTTCGACAGCATGGGCGGACCGGAGATAGAAAAAATGTTCGGGGGAGACGCATGACTTTATTGCTGATCGAGCAAGCACAAGTCGAAAACGTTACGCTGCTTACCACGGACGACAAGGTGGCCTGCTATCCCGGCCCCATCCAAGCGGTCTGATAGACCGGCGAAACTTTTGACTAACTTCAGACTGATGCTTACTAAAAGTAAGTCTGTCTGAAAGACAAGGATTATATCTAAGGTGGAATGAAGAAAGAGAGGTAAATAATGGCAAAAAATATTAAACAGAAAAAGATAAAAAAATCAAGAAAATCTGAGAAGAAGTGGGAATATAAAGACAAAAATACTATTCCTAAATTATGGACTATAAAACAACCTGATGATCTAAGATTTAGATGTGATGGACAAGTAGATTTATTTCATTTCACAAAAAAAGATAATCTCGCGGATTCAACTCGTAAGTGCAATTTCGCCATGTTTAGGTTGCCCTCTTGTTTCTTGGGCTAAGATTTCATGCGGCGTTTGAAATGCCAATCCCTTTCGCGGCCGATGATTGAGCCGATCCCTGATGTGGTGTATCTGT
>JAJDUT010000106.1 GCA_022826515.1 Candidatus Latescibacterota bacterium | reverse complement strand
AACTGTTCGAGGTAAAAAGAAATACGATGCGATGACCCTAGCTTGTGGACGAGATCAACGCTCAAGGGTCGCACGGTCTATCGCATCGACGAATAGAAACTAGCATACCAAGGGAAAACCAAACATTCAACATACAAGGGTTGTCCCTACGGTCATTGTTTACGGAGCAGTATTTTTCTCGCGGCTTCATTCTCAGACGCGAACAGAAATGCTGTGGCGCTGTCGAGATGTGTGGACGCCCGCCCGTCTGTTGCTGCTTGCTGGCGAAGCTGGTATAGGGCGATGGGAAGCCGCAGGTCTTCTGCGCTGTACGGAAAAGTTTTGTCGGCGTGCTTTCTGCGGTAGTTCTGCAACGTTTCGAGGTAGCGATAGCCGAATTCTATCGTTGGCTCGATTATGGTGCCCTCGCCGTAATCGTTCCAAGTGACGATCTGGATCAGCGACGTGTGCGCTCCGGCGAGTTCTAACGTTTCCCCGAAAACTGCGCCCTCTTGGTCGTCGAGATAGCCGTAGCTTTCGCGCACACCGGCTTCCTCGTAAATGTCGTGGAATTTGGGAAATGCCGTGCCGACGCCGCCCTTTTCGTAAAGCTGGCTTAGGTAGGCGCGCCAAGCGGCAGGAGACACGACGCGGCCGTCGTGTACTGGAGGCCACCCGAATACCCCGTCGGCTCCTTCCTGAAGTGTGTTCAGAGTGTAGAAGTACGGGGGTTGCGGCAGGCCCGAAAACAGCTCCTTCCACGACGCTCCCTTGAAGTACTGCGGGCCGAAGACGAGGAGCAGGGGCCGGCCCGCGATCTTGGCGTATTCGTCGGCGACAAACCAGTGGTCCTGCATCCAGTGTAAGACTTCCTTGCCGTGGCTGAGGGCTTGGCTTTCGTCGAGAACGCCATCGTTGACGAGGTGTTTTATCGTTTGGTCTTCGTAACATATTGCGAAGCTCAAGCCGGCCTTTTTGATGTATGTGATTAGGTGGTTTGTGTTGCGGTGGATCGCGGCGTAATCGCGGTGGTCTTTGATGCCGTACCAGTCGATGATAGCGCCGTCGATGCCCGCAAATTTCATAAGCAGGACGTGACATTCCAAGGCGTGTGGGTCGTTTGAATCGTACGGCCCGATCAATGGGTAGTAATGAGAGGCTATTTCGCGGCGGCCATCGTCGGCGATGGTGTCGGGGTCGAAGTGGTTCATGGTCCAGTGCCAGCCCCACTCGCCGCTGATTGGTTTCGACGCATACCAGGGCATGTAGTGGACCATTATTTGGGGAGTTGCCGCGGACAGAGACTGAACGTCCGGGTCAACGAGGCGTTTGACGCAGGAGTACAGCGACACACAGCAGAGGGCGATGAGCAGCAGACTTTTCACTTAGTTCAGGGTTTAGGATTTTGGGGGCTGGCCTCGATGCGGAAGATGGCTTGGGTGTCTTCGTCGCTGGTCAAATAGAGGTGTCCAGCCTCGTCGGTAGTAAGCCCAACCGGCTTACCCCACGCGTTAGCGGAACTAAAAGAGAAAAAACCGAATAACCCGCTCAATCCGGCATCCCCGTTGTCCTCGCTGGAATCGAGTCGGAAGCCGGTGAGAAAATCGGCGACGCGGGCGTTGGAACCATCCGGCTCGGCAAAGAGCACCATGACCTTGTAGCCGGGGTCGTTGCCCAAGACGCCCGCGCGGCAGGCGACAAACGCGGCGTGTTTGTACTGGGGAGGAAACTGGTCGTGCTCGTAGAAATGCAGCGCCATGGGGGCCAAGTGGGCGGGGATGAGGACGGCTGGAGTATCCATGTTGGCAACCAACAGCGAATCGGCAGCGGTCAGCGGCAAGATGGACCTTCCGTAGGAGGAGAAATCGGTCCAGACTTTGTCCCCGTACGCCAACGGCCAGCCATAGAAGCCGCCATCGCGGAGGGGGGTGATCCACTCCGGTGGCCGATCTCGACCCTCGCGGTCGTGCCCGGTGTTGGCAGCCCACAGTTCCCCGGTGGTCGGGTGCAAGGCGAGGCCGATGGCATTGCGCAACCCAGCGGCATAGATCCGTCGGCCCGTGCCGTCGGTGTTTATCTGCATGACGGTGGAGCGCTCCGGGTCGTCTTCGCGGCAGACGTCGCAACCTGAGCAAATGTGGAAGTAGAGCTTGTCGTTGGACTCGTCGAAAATTAGCGTATGGGTTACGTGCTCAACAGGACGCCCCATGAAACCGGGCACTTCGGCGAAGACGGTGCGCTCCTCGTAGAAGCCGTCCCCGTCCCGGTCTTCGAGGCGATAAATGGCATCGTCGTCAGCGACGAAGAGCGCCCCCTTGTAGAAGGCGATGCTGTGCGGCCAGTTGAGGTCATCGGCTGCTTTGTACACGGTGTCGGCGCGACCGTCGCCGTCTTTGTCGGGGAGGGCCAATACGGTTCCTTGGCGACCGGGGACCGGGGCCCATGTATGCCGAGGCTTCATGTTTGCTACGTGTAGGACGCCGTGGTCGTCCCATGCCATAAAGCGGGCTTTATCTACTTGGTCGGAGAAGAGTTTGACCTTGAAGCCGGGGGGGAGGTTGAGCGTGCGGTCGGGGAGCCCTTCGACCGGCACTGGTTCGAGGTGGAGGTCAATCTTGGGCGTTAAGCGGATCTGACTGGGAGCGTCCTCGCCGCGGAGTGTGGCAAGATACTCGTCAAACCCTTCGCGCGAGCCGTGTCGGCGCTCGTACAGCGCGGCTAAGGCCGCTTGGCAGGGGTTGGGACCCCAGCTTCGGACTTCGAGGCCGGCGAGATAGGCGTCCGCCGCCTTGTCGAGCCAAGTGTCGGCTGCATCCCGAGCCTCGGCCTCGGTCGCCATGTGCTCGAACATCTGGCCTAAGTGATAGTGAGCACGGGTGTTTCCCGGCGAAAACTTCAGTGCCCGCTCAATCTCGTTGCGGCCTTCCTCGACGCGACCTGCTTTGTAGAGCGCCCACCCGAGGGCGTCGTGGATGAAGCCCAAGTAGAAGTTCATCCGACCCTCCCCCCGAGTATCCTCTTCGGCTCTATCGAGCATGGCTTGTATGACGCCCTGAGCGAGTTCGGCCGCCTCCTCGGCGTAGGGCGTGCGGTCGGTCATCAAGATAAGGGCACCGTACGTTATGTACGGGTTGGGCTGCCGCTCGTACCGGACTAAGCCGCGCACGGCCTCGGCGAGTTCCTCGGCCGGAACCGGGTTCATGGCACTTAGGGAACTAAGGAGCGCTCGGTATGGCTGCTCGCGGAAGCTGTCGTCGTAGAGGGGTTTTTCGAGGAACTGATAGGCCGCGTCGCAGATGAGGCGAAGCCGATTTTGGTACTCGGGCGCGTCCCGGCGGACGATGCGCTCCAACTCGGACTGTAATCGTCGGTACTCCCGTTCGAACTTCCCTTGGTGGATCCGCGACGCATGTCGGCTCGCGGGAGCCAGCGCCATCAGCTTGGCCTCGAACGCCGCGGCCTGCTCTTCGTCCTCGAGTACATTTCTATAAGCCGTGGTGAGCAGGGCGAGGCCGCGTACGGTCTCCGGCACGGCCTGCCGGTACGCGGCGATGCTGGCCTCAATGGCGGCGCGGCGCTCGTCGGCGGGGAGCTGATCCGTCTCGTTGAGAATCTGCCAGTGCAAGTAGCGCACATCCGCGGAGCTTGGGGAGAGACGAATGGCCTCTTCGATCAGCGGGAGCGCTTCCTGCGGCTTGTCGGACCGGTGTAGTTGTTGCGCGGCGCTAAGGTAGCCGCTGACGTGGTCGGGCCAACGCGTTCGCAGCGCGGCCAAGGTAGCGAGGCTCGTGTCTGCATAGGCGGGATCACTCAGCGCGTACTGTGCCCGGTACTCGAGTTCCGCGCGGGCATGGAGGACTTCGGGATGCTGGAGCGTCGCCGCATCTAGGGAGTCCAAAAATGCCATTCCCGCTTCCGCGTTTCTGAATCGAAGCGCCTGAAGATATGCTGCGGCGAACTCCGGCTGGGGCCCCAGCTCCCAAGCGCGCAAGCTGGACTCGGCTGCCTCGTCGGCATACTGCCAGTCCGCCAGAAACGCGAGTGCTTGCGCGTAGAGTCCCCACGGGTTGTCCGGCTCCCGTGCCAAGATCGCGTCGGCTTGCTCTAGGATTTCTCGGTGCCCGTCCAACTGCCCCTCTAGCTGACGCGCGTAGAGTGCCCTCAACTCGGCGTCCTCTGGTGCGCGGCTGGTCCATTCGCGGCCGAGTATGGCTCCCTCCTCGAATGTCCACAACCGATTGTGTTCGCGCAGTTTTGCTTTCGCCGCTTTTAGCTCTTGAGGCGAGTAGTGTTGCTCGGTTTCGCTCGCGGTGCAGACGCTGACGCTCAACATCAAGCCGGTGAGACTGCCGATCAAAGACTTCATAAAGCAACTCCGATGGTTTGAGGCTCTGCTGTTCAAACATAAGGATGCGTAACGTCAGCTCGTAAAAAAATTGCGGCGGACGGTGTTGGGGCAATCCGTCCGCCGCGGTTATTAGGCGTTGGTCGGCATGGACCGGGATAGTCGCAAGCTAAGGGCCGAGGACGATGCCGTATGACAGGCGTATGCTCTCTCCGGTAACGAGGGTTTCGACTTCGGAGCCGTCTAGATTGGCGCGTTGAATAGTACCCCGGCCCCTGCTGTCCACCCAGACGGCTTCGTCCGTCCAGTATATCTTACCCCTATCCACGTCCAAGGCGATGCCGTTTGGAGTGTCCAATCCGGTGATGAGGGTTTCGATATTGGAGCCGTCTAAGTTAGCACGATATATGCTTCCCGTGTCCGCGTCCATCCAGTACATCTGGCCCCCCGCCACGTCCAAAGCGATGCCTCCTGGATCGGCCAACTCGGTAACGAGGGTTTCGACTTCGGAGCCGTCTAGATTGGCACGCTGGATAGTACCCGGGCCTCTGTTCACCCAGTATATCTTACCCCTATCCACGTCCAAGGCGATGCCGTCTGGTTCCAATCTGGTGACGAGGGTTTCGATGTTGGAGCCGTCTAAGTTAGCACGCTGAATCTTATCTCTAACCGGGTCCGCCCAGTATATCTTATCCCCATTCGCATCCAAGGCGATGCCGTTTGGAGTGATCCCTCCGGTGACGATGGTTTTGATGTTGGATCCATCCAAATCGACGCGTTGGATCTTATGCGCGTTCAAGTCTGCCCAGTATATCTTGCCCTCATCCACATCTAGGGCAATGCCGTCTGGGGTGTCCAATCCGGTGACGATGGTTTTGATGTTGGATCCATCCAAATCGGCGCGTCGAATTTTCTGCAATCTCCAGTCTGTCCAGTACATCCGGGACAAGGCGGGAACTGGTCCCGCAGGAGTGCCGATCCCTGTGGGCAACGTGGGATGGGATGGATCGTTGATGTACCTAGCAATGAGTACGGCGTCGGCGAAATCGACCGTACCATCTTGATTTACATCGCCGAGGGAAATATCGCCGTTGTCGGGAAGAACAATAGACGGATCTCCGCTGTACAGCAGCACATACAGCACATCGGAGCCATCGACTTGGCCATCGTTGTTCACATCCCCCAAAATACCGTTCGCAACGCGCTTCATGCGCGGAACGCCTTCGTACCGTTCGACTACAATAGAGGTTCCATCAACCACCACTCGAAAGCCCGGGTCCACATACGCGACTAGCCCCTCGCCGGTGACGGTCAATCCATAGACCGGGCTATCTGCTTCCATCGAACTTGCTATCACCGACAGCATTGGTTCTGGAGCCACCCCAGCCCTTGGCACTCCGGCCTGCCCGTCAACTAGCACCATTCGCTGACTAACCATCAGTCCGCCGCTGCTTAGCCGATAGATATATACTCCCGCTCCCACCGCCTGCCCCGCTGCATCTGTCCCATCCCATTGCGCCGTATATACTCCCGCCGACCGTTCCCCATCCACTAATGTTGCCAAGTGCTGTCCCAGCATATTGAACACTTCCAAGCGCACATGGGTAGAGGTGGGTATTTGGTAGGGAATGATGGTGGAAGGATTGAATGGATTGGGATAGTTCTGCCCTAGCGCAAAGTCGGTCGGCAGAGCTACACCCCTATCCGTAGAGAACGCTCGCAGCGGCAGCGCGAAATGCCCAACTTCGTCTGTGGTCGTGCCAACGAACCGGCGTAGATCGCTCAAATCAAACAGCCGCACCTGCACTCCAACGGCTGGCTGCCCAGATGACAGGCGCACTTGGCCTTCAAGGAGGGGTTCTGCACCGACGCTGACGTTCAGCATCAATCCGATGAGACTGCCGATCAAAGACTTCATAAGGCGAACTCCTTTAGAAAGGATTTTGAGATGGCTTCTTCCCAGAGACGATGCGTGAGTAGATTGGACGTACACGGAAACGCCGATGGTTTGAGGCCCTGCTGTTCAAACATAAGGAATCGGCATTTTGACGTTCAAATTAGGAACTGATGTTACGCCGCCTTTGTCATGCCTGCTTCCGCAGGCATCCAGAAATGCCCGTTTGAGGCTAGGGCGCGGGCTGGATTCCCGCTTGCGCGGGAATGACTCTAGGAAGGTCAACAAACACCAGACGCGACATAAGGATGCGTAACGTCAGCTCGCAAAAAAATTGCGGCGGACGGTGTTGGGTCAATCCGTCCGCCGCAACTCTTTTGCCGTTCGTTGCTGGTTATCAGGGCCCGCAAATCGATAGTTGTGAAAGTTGGCGTGAAAGCGCAATAGAAGGGCCGGTTAGATGGCCGAGAATAGAAAGGGATTCGGCCGTTCGGAGGTGTAGAAGACTTCGACAAAGCGCCACATCGCCCGCTCTGGATCCCAGACCAGCCGACAGAAGAAAGGAGTGCAACTCGGCCCTTCCGAACCGGCGAACTCGGCCGGCTCTTCGGTGACAAACGCGATGTCAGTGAACACTCGCTTCTCACCGGCTCGCAGCGCCGCTTCAATCTCTCTTTGCAATTTGAATCTGCTCTTGACAGCGTTCTTTGGGTACGAACCATAGCGCTCGTACCGGCCCTG
>JAJDUT010000054.1 GCA_022826515.1 Candidatus Latescibacterota bacterium | reverse complement strand
CTGAGATGGCTCAAACGGTGGATCGCCCACCAACGCCAACGCTTGCCCCCCTTCAATGCACAGTTGGCACCCACAGGAATCAGAACCGTTAGGAAAACCAAAAAACCTAGCAAAAAGTAAAAATGTAAGGGAATCAGAGTTATTATAACAAATCTTCGCAAAGGATTTTGCCATGGCCAATCCATTGGTCTTGATCGGCTTGGGTATCTATCTGGCGGTGATGCTCGGCGTCGGTCTATACGCTGGTCGCCGCGTCCGCAACTCGACGGACTTCATCGTTGCCGGACAACGACTGCCCCTGTTGCTCTGCACTGCAACCCTCGCGGCGACGTGGTTTGGCGGTGGAATCTGCATCGGCGCTGCAAGTGCTGCATACAAGGGCGGCATCCTCGCGGTCATTGCCGATCCTTTTGGCGCGGCTTTGTGCCTGTTCATCGCCGGCCTCTTTTACGTCCGGCTGATGCGGCGCATGGGCTTGATGACGATCGCATCCTTTTTTACCAGTCGCTTCGGTCCACGAGCGGGCCTGCTAGCCAGCCTTTGCACCATTCCCGCCTACGTCGGCTGGACCGGCTCGCTCTTGGTGGCCTTTGGACGAATCCTGCAGATCCTAACTGGCATTGATCCCGCTGTCGGCATCTGCGCAGCCGCAGTCATTGTGCTGATCTACACTTGGGCCGGCGGTATGTGGGCCGTTACGCTAACCGATTTCGTCCAAGTGACCATCCTCGTGCTCGGGTTATTTATTTTGACGCCAATTCTCCTCGGCGACATGGGCGGCTGGAAGGCCCTCGTCGCCCAAATCCCAGCCTCCCGCTTCGATTTCTATCCCCGAGGCGACGCGGCCAGTTGGTTGGCCTACGCACGCGACTGGCTGGTCATCGGCCTCGGCAACCTAGCGGGCCAAGACCTAATCCAGCGCAGTCTGTCAAGCCGCAACGAAAAGGTGGCGTACCGCAGCGCTTACCTCGCTGGGCTGCTTTATATAACGGTCGGGCTGTTGCCCGTTTTTCTCGGCATGGCGGGTGCGGTCATCCTCCCGGATTTGGCCGATCCCGACCTAGTTATGATGTCCCTCGCCCTAAAATACCTGCCAGATATAGCCTTGGTCCTCTTTATGGGTGCCCTCGTCTCGGCCCTCCTGTCCAGCGCCGACAGTGCCCTGCTCGCTCCGGCGAGCGTCATTGGCTGGGATCTCCTGCGCTACTTCAAACCCGATGCCGAAGAGCGGTCGTCGCTGCGCGTGACGCGCTTGTCCGTCCTCCTCTTGGGTTCGCTATCTCTGCTGTTGGCCCTGCGAACCGCTTCGGTGTACGACTTGATGGTCGATTCTTGGTCCGTACTCCTCGCCTCACTATTCGTCCCGCTAACCGCTGGCTTGTGGTGGTCCAAGAGCAACGGCCCTGGGGCCCTAGCCTCCATAGGGGTCGGCCTATGCGCTTGGCAGGTGTTGCGGATGCTCCCCGTGGATTTGCCAGCCGACCTTCTGGCCGTGCCCTTTTCCGCCCTCGCCTTGATAATCGTCAGCTTGCTAACCCAAAAGAAGGCCCCACCGCAGCCCTTACTCGATGCCGAAGGACGCCCCCTAGATTATAAAAATCGCCTAGGAATTTAACCTTAAGCTCGCTTGACAGGTAAAAGCGCGTACTTAACTTGTTGATTACTTACCATCCACTTTAAAAAGGAAGTTGACTATGAAGATGTACATCGCCGGAGAATGGGTTGACAAAGCCGAAACTATGGACGTCGTCAACCCCTATGATGGCTCAGTCGTTGACACCGTCCCAAGGGGCGACGCCGCAGACATCGGCCGAGCCATTGACTCGGCCGAGCGCGGTGCCAAAGTCATGGCCGCAATGAGCGCCTACGAGCGCTACGAGATCATCCATCGCGCGGCCGATCTAATGCTAGAGCGGCTCGACGACTTAGGGCGCACGATTACCCTCGAAGAGGGCAAGGTTCTCGCCGAGGGCATGGGCGAAGCGTCCCGTGCCCAAGAGACCATCGTTCTGTCTGCCGAGGAAGCCAAGCGCCTGACTGGCGAAACGCTCGACCTGAGCGGAGCCTCTAACGGGGCGGGCAAATTCGGCTTTACGCTACGGGTTCCCTGTGGCGTGGTAGCCGCGATTACGCCCTTTAACTTCCCGCTCAACCTCGTCTGCCACAAAGTCGGCCCCGCGCTGGCCGCCGGCAACGCGATCATCGTCAAGCCCGCCAGCGACACCCCGCTTTCGGCCCTCAAACTGACCGAGATTTTTGTCGACGCAGGCCTGCCTGAGGAAGCCATTCAATGCGTCACGGGTTCGGGCGGCGTCATTGGCGACGCGATCAGTTCCAATCCCAAGGTCCGCAAAATCAGCTTCACGGGCAGCCGCGATGTCGGCGAACACATCTGTCAGGTCGCTGGCCTAAAGAAAGTGACCATGGAACTGGGTTCCAATTCCCCGCTGATTGTCATGCCGGACGCCGATCTCGAAAAAGTCGCCGCCGCCACCGCCAATACCGGCTTTGCCAACGCTGGCCAAGTCTGCATCTCGACCCAGCGGGTATTCGCCAGCAGCGAGGTGTACGGGGATTTTATCGATGCCCTCAAACCCGCGGTCGAAGCCCTGACGATCGGCAATCCCCTCGACGACGATGTCAAGATGGGGCCGATGATCCGCGTCCAAGACGCTGAGCGCGTCGAGGCTTGGGTGCAAGAAGCCGTTGGGGCTGGGGCCAGCGTCGTTACGGGCGGCACCCGCGAGGGCACAATGCACGCCCCAACCATCCTAGCCGACGTAGCACCGGAGATGAAGGTCTCCTGCGACGAGATTTTCGGCCCAGCGCTCGGCATCAGCCGGATCGACGATATCGACCAAGCCATCGCCATGGCCAACGACACCAACTACGGTCTCAGCGCGGCGATCTTCACCGAAAATCTCAACTGGGCCCTCCAGTTTGCCCAGCAGGTGGAATCGGGCAACATCCACATCAACTGGGGCACTCAGTGGCGCGCCGATCTGATGCCCTATGGCGGCCTCAAGGAAAGCGGTATGGGTAAGGAAGGGCCTCGGTACGCGGTCGAGGAAATGACCGAAACCAAAATGATCGTCATCCATTAGCAACCTCTGGTAACAACGCAAAAAGGGGGACGCTCTGGCTGAGCGTCCCCCTTTTTTGTATTGAATCCCTGCTCTTTCAAGTCAAATCCAGCGTCTCCATAAACGCGGTGCGGATCTGCTGCGTTATCGGCCCCGGAGTACCATCGCCGATAACGGCATCGTCGATTTTTATCACTGACATCGCCTCAAGCGTAGTACCGGCAATGAAGACCTCATCGGCTTCCTTAAATTGATCCAGCGTGCAAAACTCTTCGTCGATGGGTATGCCCCGCTCGCAGGCCAAGTCGAGCAGAATGCCTCTGGTGATGCTCGGCAGAATGTGGGGACCAATAGGCGCGGTGCACAATCGCCCCGCCTGGACGCAGAAGGCACTAGTCGAAGCCCCTTCGGTAACCCGACCTTCCGCATCGACCAGCAGGGCCTCAAAGGCCCCCGCTTGCGCTGCCGCCTGTTTGGCCAAGATGTTGGGCAGTAAGGCGATGCTCTTGATATCGCAGTGCTTCCAGCGCAAATCTGCGGTGCTAATGATTTCGACGCCGCGGTCGTAGAGGTCCCGGGGCAGGCGACGCAATTCCTTAAAGGTCATTACGACAGTGGGCTCGACCGGGACAGCGGGAAACTCGTGCTGCCTAGGGGCGACCCCCCGCGTAACTTGGATATAGACCAAGGTCTCGCCAAAACCGCTCCGCTCAATGCCCTCCATCAGCTTGGCCTTAAGACCATACTCGCAAATATCCAACGGCAAGTGCAGTGTTGCTAAGTTGCCCTGAAGGCGCACCAAATGCGGCTCTAAGGCATAGGGGCACCCGCCGTAGGTCCCAACGACCTCATAGACTCCATCGGCGAACTGATAGCCCCGGTCCTCGACCGACACCACAGCTTCCTCCAGTGGACAGAAGCGGCCGTTGACATAGGCGATCTCAGGCATCGCCCCTCGCTAGCCTTTGGCGAGGGCCTGCCACAAGGCTCGATAATAGTGCATCAGGCGCAGGGGGTCTGGGCTTTCGGGGATTTCGGCGAGGCAATAACCTGCGTAGCCACTCTGCCGCAGCAGGGTAAAGAGCTGTTCCCACGGATAATCGCTCCACAACTCGGTAATGTGGACCAAGGCAATGGCCTCCTGCAACGAGGCGAAACTACCGTCGATAGAGCCATCGACTAGGTCCGTTGCATTGGAATTCCAACAGACGAAGACATTGTCGTGGTAGGCGTAGTCGAGGATCTTGCGGATGTTGGCTGGATCCGAGGTCGTACGGCCGTGGACTTCCAAGCGAATCTGCACTCCTAGGTCGCGGGCAAATTCGCCGCACTCGCGCAAACTGACGCCGATCTGCTCCAAGGTCTGCTCGATGGGGATCCCCTCATCTACGTGGACGTTGTTGGGGCGCACCTTAACTCCGCCGACCCCGAGGTCATGGGCCAAGCGCACGTATTCTTTGGTCCCGTCGATGTGACTTTGCAGCATCTGCGGATCGACAGCGTCGTATTCAAAGGCGCTGCCCAACCCTACCAGTTCGACCGCCGAGTCAGCAAAGCGCTTCTTGACCTCGGTCCGCTCGGCTGCACTGAGCGCCACTTCGACCCCATGGGCATGCGTCGTCCGCAGCTCAACGCCGGCAAAACCAGTCTCTTCGCAATGGGTAATCAGCGTCTCTAAATCCCAATCGCGGCCTAAATTGTAAGTCACCATGCCGAGCTTCACGTTGCATTCTCCCCTGTTTGATCACCGGCAAAGAGCTCCCGGTGAAAGAGTGCCTTTTGCTGTTGGAGATATTCGCCCTTGCTCATGTTGGGTGCGTGATTTTGTAGGATGTCCTGGGCTGCGGAAGCATCACCGTATAGCAAGTCGATAGCCATCATGGCTAGAACCTTGGCCGGGGCGAGGTATCCAGCGGCAGGGTCGGCAATCCCCCAATCGGGCCCGTGGATCACGCCGCTAGCTCCGGTCATGGCCGGATGCAACACGGGCATGATCTGACTGAGGTCTCCAGCGTCGGTGGAGCCGCCGCCGTGGGGATAATCTCGGTACTGATCAGGGCCGAAAATTCGCACGGCGTTGTCCTTAAAAAGCTCCCCTAAGTCGGGATCATTGCACAGCGGCAGATAGCCGGGCACAGTTTCGATCTCAACCGAGCAGCCGAGGGCAACCGCCGCTCCTCGCAGCGCCCGATCGACCTTGTGAGACGCATCGAGCATCGCCTCGGTGGTGCGGGCGCGAACATAAGTTTCCAACCGCACCTCGGCCGGGATGATATTGACCAGATCGCCCCCCTTGGTGATGATCGGATGCACCCGCACGCAGTCCTGGTCGCGGAAGGTTTCGCGCTGGGCGTCAATTGCGCTGAGGGCGAGCGTCGCCGCACTGAGCGCGTTGATGCCTTTCTCCGGCGCGCCCCCGGCGTGAGCGGCCCGGCCAATGAAACGCACGTTCTTGGCCAAGAAGCCATTGGACGAACGGGCAATCCCCACCGCTCCCTCGTTTTGGGCTGAACTGCTGGTGTGGATCATCACGGCCATATCTACATCGTCAAAGTGTCCCAATTCGACCAGTTCGGGCTTGCCCCCGAGGAATCCGATCTTGCCTTCTCCGACGAGTCCTAGGCGGTAGTCTATCTCGACGTATTCTTCTGCGGGCACTGCGAAAAACGCGATTTCTCCAGCCAGTTCCTCGCTGACGCCAGCCGCTACAAGCCCGTAAGCGGCCCCTACCATTCCGGCGATCTGGGCGTTGTGGCCACAGGCGTGTGCCGCCCCCGTTGCTGGGTCGGCGCGCGGGTGATCGGGCACAATAAGCGCGTCGAGCTCGCCCATCAGCGCCACTGTCGGCCCCGATTGCTGCCCTTTGAGCCGGGCCTTCACACCGGTCAACGCTAGTTCGCGCTCGTACCGCAGTCCGAGATCGGCAAAACTTTCGCAGACGCGGCGAGCCGTCTGCTCTTCCTTAAAGCCCAATTCGGGCTGATCCATGATGGCTTCTCCCAACCCGATGATCTGCTCGCTCTGACGCTCAATGGCTGCGCAGACAGCGGCCTTTAATTCCTCTTTGCTCCGCATAAATCTCCGTCTTTTTAGGTCGGCCAGTATAAGCCGACGTCGCTGGGGTTGTCAAGTAATTCCCGAGCTCGCGCAGGTATAGCGCACCCTTACTTTTTGAGGCCGTAAGCCTTTGCCCAGCCTCAAACTCGTCCAGAGTCATTGCATTGTACAAAATCCTTATCATCGACCGCAATCCCATATTTGGTGCCGCACGAAACCTAAGCCTCAGCCGTGCGGCAACACCCCAATGTCTTCGCCGCGCTGATAATTAAGTGCATCAACCATCATCCGCACGATGTCGTAACTAGGGCTAAATCCTAGGTATTCCTCGGCCTTGCGCAGGTTGAACTCGTAAAAGGTGGGCGTGGCCTGTACAGCCGCTTCGACGTGGGGTATGCCGCGCAATTCGGCGAGCCGATAACTGACCTCATCCCAAGTGAAGGGGCGCGGGCCCGCTAGCTGGAAGGTCTCGCCTAACGCTCTCTCTTTACCCAAGGCGCAGAGGCAGCCATGTACGATGTCGCGCACATCGGCGATGTGCTTTTTGAAGGGACGATCGCGCTGGTCTTTTAGCAGCACCGCGCACTCTTCACCCTGCCACAGGGTAGCCAGTTCCGGGTGTACCTCCTTCATCTTGCTCAGGTAGAACTGCGGAAACTGCAACATTTCGTCGGCAGCCCAGACCATGGCGAAACGCAAAATCGTCGTCGGCACTTGGTAGCCCTGCCAATAGCCGTTGCACAATTCCTCGCCCAGCGCCTTAGTCAAGGCATACGCTCCCTTGGGCACGCGCGGCGTCTGTTCATCAATGGGCACACTCATGCCACCGGAAACGTATTTGTCGTAGAGCGCGTCCGAGCTGGCGAACAAGAATTGGCCTATCCCCTTCACCCGACGCACGGCCTCCAGCATGTTGAAGGTGCCGCGCACGTTGATCTCAAAAAACTCCTCGTCGGTAAAAGGACCCCCGCCCTGAAAGGCCGCCCCCAAGTGATAGACGGCTTCGATCCCCTCGACCGCCTGTTCGACTGTGGCCGGTTCAATCAAACTTCCCTCGACGAGTTCGACCTGCATCTTCTTGAGGTTTTCTACTCGCGGATCTTGGGGCCAGACCAACCCGCGAAGTTGATGCCCGCGCTCGACGAGTTGTTTGGCCAAGTTGGCACCAATGCGACCAGTAATGCCAGTAATCAATATCCTCACGTAAACCCCCTATTGGCTTGCCAACAACAAACCGCACCGCACCGACGCTGGCAACCCCACCGTGGCGAGAAAGAAGGCTGGAAAAGATGGCGGCCTGTTTTATATTTAAAGAATAGCACTGCCCGATCTGTTACTCGGCTTGACGCCTCATAACAAAGATGTCACCTGCTCAACTTCGCATTCTAGTCCCGCTCGAAAATCCGCACCAAGACCACAATCTCGTCGACTTGGCCGCGACCCTTGCCCCTTCGCCTTGGGGCGAGTTGCACTTAACCCACATCCTGACGCCCGACGCTGAACCGCAGCCCGATATAGAACAAGCGCTCCAAGTTTCAGCCGACCGGGCCATGGCCCACGACATCGGTGCGATCGCGCATTTGGAAAAAGACGAGGATGTGACAAGCGGAATTCAACGTGCTGTCCGCCGCTGGAGCTGCAATATGATGCTCATGGCCTGGAAAGCCAGTGTCGAGCGCGACGCAATCCTATCTGCGCCCAACCGCGCCCTGACTAAGGCCATCGACGTCGACACCTTGATTTTTAAGGAAAAGAAGAGCGGGCCGGTGCGCCGGATTCTCGTGCCCTTTGGCGGAGGCAATCACGCGCTGGTAGGCGTGCAGATCGCATACGATCTGGCCCAGACCTGGGGTGCTGAGCTGGAAATCCTCCGCATCGTCCGCGACACCCGCGACCCCTCCGACCCGATTCTCCAGCGCTATTGTTCGCAACTAGCCGCCGACACGCGCTTACAGCTAGAACTGCTGGAGATCGACGTGCCGTTGACTGTAATCCCGGCCGCCGATGTGGTCCCGGCCATCGTCGCAAGGGCACAAGACCACGATTTGATCGTGCTCGGAGCCTCAAACGACTGGCGTCAAGAGGAACACCTCGCTGGCTCCATCCCGGACGAGATCGCCTATCAGGTGCCTTGTTCGGTACTAATGGTCCGCTCGGCCGCGGCCAACGACCTGCAGTTAAGTCGCATTTTCTGGGAACACACCATCCGCTTGAACCTCACCCCCAAAGACAAGTGGGACGCCATTGCCCAGATGGTCGATGCGTTAATAGAAGAAAAGCAAATCCCTGCTAGCGAGCGCCAGACCGTGCTCGAGGCCGCGCTCGACCGCGAGCGCAAAGGCTCGACTTCGCTAGGGCACAGCACCGCCATCCCCCATGCGCCCATCTCCGATCTGGACGGGATCATCGGCTGCTTGGGGATTTGCCGACAGGGGATCGATTTTGAAGGCTCTACCCCGGATCCAGTACACTTCATTTTCTTGCTGTTGACCCCGGAACAAAACTACCGCAGCTACATCCCGATCCTCGCCCAGATCGCAACCTTGATGCACGCCGACACTACCCACCGCGACATGCTCGCCTCGCAGACGCCCGCCGAAATAACCGCCGTCCTCAAGCGCCTGCCGCAACCGCGCCGCTAAAGCTCCTCGATCTGGCTCGCAAAATAATCGCAATGCGGCATGAGTGTGCACTCGTCGCACAGGGGCTTGCGCGCCTTACACACGTAGCGACCGTGCAAAACCACGCGCTGTCCAAAAGCCGTCCATTCCTCGACTGGCAGTAGCTGCGCCAAAGCCATTTCGACCTTGACCGGATCCGTTTCTGCGGTTAGACCCAAGCGCCGACTCACCCGACCCACATGCGTATCGACCACTATGCCAGGCACGCCATATATGTTACCGAGGATGACATTGGCGCTCTTACGTCCAATGCCGGGCAGGCGGAGCAGGGCGTCCATGTGCCCCGGGACGTGGCCGTCGTGCTCGGCAATGAGAATCGCCATAGCCGCGCGGATATTTTTAGCCTTTTGCCGGTAGAAGCCGGTTGAGCGGATATCTTCCTCTAACTCCTCGGCCGCCACCGCCACGTAGTCGGCTGCGCACTGGTACTTTTTGAATAGCACTGCGGTGACTTCGTTGACCTTGACATCCGTGCTCTGCGCCGCGAGCATGGTGGCCACCATCAACTCCAAGGCATTGCTGTAGTTGAGTTCTACTCTCGGTTCGGGAATGGTTTTCTTTAGTTTCTGACAGACGATCTGTGCCCGCTCGACGGCGCGACTGAGCTCGCCGAAGTCTTCGCGTTTCCCCACCTCAGATTCCCTCTCTTCAGCGTCGAGGCGGCTCGGATAGCTCAACGCCGGTACCGGCCCCGCGCACGCGCCGGCCCCACAGGTGGACGCGGCCCTTCCAGCGGAAAATCCCCAAGCAGCCAACGGTGCCGACTAAAACTACGTGCAGGGGTTGCACCAAGACCCAAAGAGGAAAATAGCGGCGCAATTCGCGCCGACCCGATAGCAACATTCCACCGCTAAATACACCCCATTCGCCCCACACTTTCGCCCCCACCACACCCAAGGCCCACAGGGGATTCAGCAAGCCGACCAAGCACAGCAAAGGGACCATGAGCGTCGCCCAACTCAAAACGTAGGCGAGCAGCATATAGCCGAAAAAGAGCGGATCTAGGCGGGCGAGGACCGGGGCATTGGAAGCCCAGCGGCTGCGCTGACCGAATAACCCGCCCCAAGAGGTGGCCACCGGATGCCGCACAAAAGTCGCTGGCTGGTTGGCAAAGACAATGGACCACCGGCCCGAGCGGCGCATGGCCTGCATGAGCAGCACATCGTCTCCAGAAGCCCGGTGCATGATCTTTTCATAACCGCCAACGGCGAAAAACGCCTCCCGCAAAAAGGCCAAATTCTGCCCGGAGGCCGCCATGGGATGCCCCCAACCGGTGCTTCCCCATATGCAGGCCATCAGACAGGTGAAATCAACGGCTTCGTACCCCTGACGCCACCCCTTGATCTCGGATGGCGAACCAATCTGCGAAAAACCAATGACCATGCCCACCCCGTCGGCAAAGTGCGACAACATACCGCGAATCCATCCCGGACCAACCTGACAGTCGGCATCCGTAGTGAGAATCACCTCTCCCCGCGCTTCGGCGATTCCCAAGCTGAGCGCGGCCTTCTTAGAACCCGACCCTTCGGTTCTCAGCAAGCGCACGGACGCCGTCTCTCCGCTGAACTCGCGCACGATGTGGCCCGTGCCGTCGGTGGAGCCGTCGTCAACGACGATGATTTCGTAGCGATCTTGGGGATAATCCTGCGCCAGCAAGGCACGCAGGCAGGAGGCGATATGCGCGGTTTCGTCGCGGGCGGCGACGACGACCGAGACTAACTGGACGCGCTCGGAATTGGCATGGCCGAGCGAGCGGCGCATCCCGGTGACGAACCAACAAGCCCCGAGCAAGTAGGCCAGCGCACAGAACGCCAAGAGGTATTCGGGCGCGTACAGCGCGGGCATTAACCCTTGATTTCCTTGATCAGCGAGAACATGCCGCGATAACCTTCGGAACAGTTGCGGCACATATCGAAGCTAGTGCGGTCGGCAAGGACCTGACGGCGAAAGTCCATATAGGCCCGGCTGCGCCAGATCTCGTCAAAAGAACGGCCGTTGAAGGCCTGCCCCATGCCAAAGTCGACGTCCTTGTCGAAGCAGCAGGGCGCGACCGCTCCGTTCCAATTGACCATCGAGCTGTACCACAGCACCTTGCAACCCCTCGTTGGCTGTCCCTTGACCACCAGTTCGTCCTCCGAGCGCTCGTAGCGGCTGTACTGTTCGTCCTCGGGCAAGAACTCCTCGGCGTCCGCATCCGTGTAAATTTGGGCAGTCTTGACCAAGAACTTGTCAACGCGCAGGTCCTTGGCCAGCGATTCAGCCGTGGCCAGATCGCGCTCGTTGTGCTTCATAACGATGAATTGCAAGTTGATCAGCGGCGTCTGCGACCCCAGTGCCTCTTTGGCTGCGACCAGCAGGCGGACCCCGGAAAAGACGCACTCAATCTGACCACCGACTCGATATTTTTCGTACGTGGCTTGGTCAACCCCGTCCAGCGAGACGATCATCTCATCCAGCCCAGACTCGACAATGTCCTGCGCCTGCTCTGGGTTGCGAACAAAGTGGCCATTGGTGCTGGTGAAGGTGAAGATGCCGCGGTCGCTGGCGTAGCGCACCATCTGGTTGAAGCACTTGTTTATATACGGCTCGCCTTGGTTCCACAGCATCATCATAAAGACCTCACCGCCGAGTTGGTCAACCAGCTTTTTGAAATCCTCCAAGCCCATAGTTCCCCGGGGACGGCGCATCTCGCCATTGCCCGAAGGGCACAAGGGACACTTGAGGTTGCAAAAGTTGGTCGGCTCGACCATGAGCATAAAAGGACGTCCCCACACGATGGGTCGGCGGGTCATCCACGACAGCCCCATGGACGTCAAAACGGCGAGAAAATTGCCCAGCCGTTTCCAAGAAAATGCGCGAGCGTAGCGCCGAACGTAGCGCGGCAGGGCTTTAGGCGTAATTAGGTAGGCCAAATCAGCTCCTTTATCAGGTTTTCCAGCGAAACCATCCCCAACGGCCAACGACCGTAAAAATTAGCACGTAGGGAATATACAAAACTTCCGCTAGTGGCAAATAGCGCAGAAGCGCGCGCTCTTCGGGCACAGCCATCCGCTTGAGCAGCAAAAAGTCAACGGCCCAGCGCATAAACCACACCCCCGCGACCCAGCTATCCCAACTTTGGGTCCAGAGCATCTGCACCAGCCCCCAAGCCAGAAAGCCGTGGAACAAATAGACGCCTGTGGCCAAATAGAATGCTCGGCCCTTGTAGTGGCCTCCTTTGGCCGCGTGCCGGAGTTTTTGTTGAATCGCGTCCGCGAGCTTAGCCGGCGGCGGCTGCGAGAGGACAACAGTCTGGCGGTTAAACGCCATAGCCCACCTATCCTGGGCACTCAGCAAACGCATGAAGTACACGTCGTCGCCTCCGATCAAATGCCCGATTTGCGCGAAGCCACCCAGTTCGTCGTACACTTGGCGGCGATAGCCCAAATTGCGGCCCGTACACGACAGCGGATGCCCCATGCCAAAGCTGCCCGCCCCCAGCGCCCCAACCCCGATATTATCCACAGCTAAAATTTTGGCCAGCACGCCAGAGACCGGATCGGGCCGCGCGTACCCGGCGACTAGGCCAACCTCCGGCGCAAAGTGCGCCACCGTTGAGCTAACCCAATCTGCGGGCGGGCGGCAATCAGCATCGGTAAAGAGCAATATCTCCCCACTGCTCGCTGCAATCCCCTCGGCTAGCGCACTTTTCTTCGGGCACTTAAACCGCCCGTCTGGCGTGGCCTGCACGCCCTTGAGGGCCGGCCAAGTCTCCGCCTTTGCGGCAATGATGTCCCAAGTTTGGTCGCGCGAGCGGTCATCTACGACAATCACTTCAAACGCTCCCTGATAGTCCTGCTGAGCGAGCGCGTCCAAGCAGTCTGGCAAGGTCGCCTCCTCATCGCGCGCGGCGACGATGGCACTGACCGAGGGCCGATCATCAACTAGGGCCGGGCCGGGCCGCCGCCCACTCAAGCCGCGCCACAGCCAGAGGACGCTGCCCACGTAGGTCGCGCCGCTCAAGAGCAAGCCCACCTTTTGCAGATTCATAAACTCCATAAGGCGGCCTCAGAAGTAGTTAAAGCGCAGGTCAATGCGCAGGTGCTGCTGGCGGCCATCTCCGTAGCCAGAGCGCCGCGCCAGCGGCACGGCCGGGCCCCAAGCCGGGGGCAGCGGCACGCCTTGGCCCCACTCCTGTGCGTATTCGGCCTCTAGCTGGAGATCGGGCAAGATCCGCCAGTGCAAGCCAGCACCCAACTTGGTCCGTTGCATGCGATGCCCATCGAGGAATTGCTTGGTCTCGCGCTCGTCCCCCGGCCGCCAACCATAGTGCATATCGCCGCCGACATTGCGAATGGTCCCGTCCGCCTCTAACTCGTTCTCGCCGTGGCGGCTGCGTGCGACATATACCGCAAATTCTAGGTCTCGAATTACCCGCTTGGTCAGGCTCAATTGCCATTGGTCGCTGTTGGGCGCGAGGGCGTGCCCCAGCGGCGAGTCGAAGTGGCGAAAGGTGTTAATGGGAAACCGATGCGAGTAAAGCCAAGGTTCGATGCGCACGTATTCGGCCCGCAACTCGGAATCGGCCAACCCCAGTGGATCGACCCATAGCATTCCGGCCTGCAGGGAAAACTTGTTGGCAAAATCGTCGGAAAAGATGCGGGCCTTCTTCAGGTCATCAACGACGTATGCCAGATAATAGCGCCGTCCGTGCCCCGGATGGATATCTAAGTCCAGGCCCATCAAGAGATTGTCCTTGTCGCCTAGGTGGCTCTGGGCAGCCCAGTAGAACATCAGTGGGTTGACGTAGCTAGGCTCTAGCCCCCGGTCACCGTACACTACCACCTCCTGAAAACCCAAGTCGAGCCAAGGGGCCAGCGCGACCTCCAAGCGGTGGGCCGCCAAGTACTTTTGACGCTCCAATAGACGCACGTTAGTCGCACCGTTGACCGCATAAGTCGCCGCTGAATCAGCCGTCCCCACGCAAAGGGGCGAATCGGATCGGTTGGGACATGGGCGGAGTTCGGCGGAGATGCTGACCAGCTTAAAGGCCCCAAGCTGCGACTGCAAGCGGATCATGTTAAACGACGGCGCGTTGTTGCTCAGTCCCAAATTTTGTTCCGGGGCCGGTCCCCACAAGGCCTCGTCTTTGCCCAATTGCACATCCACCGGCCCCACCGCGAACTTGATGTACGCCGTGCCCTCGTGAAAATCGGCCGCCTCGCCCTTTAACTGGGGTAGGTCAATCCGCCGCTCGTATAAATCGTGGCGATAGGCGTAATAACGCGATCCTTGCTCCCGCACCTGTTCAAAAGCCATGCGGAAGCCTACTCTACGGCCTAGGTGCCCACGGACGATGCCGCCGCCGCGATGGCGGTACACTACTTCGGTTTCCGACCGCCCCCGACCACTAAAGCGATCTGTTTGCTGGCGGGCGAGAAAGTCGGCGAAAACGGCCCCTCCACGGGCGTGGTATTGAAACATGGCTCGTTCTCGGACAAACTCGCCGCGCAACAAGTCCAGTTCACCCAGTTCGATCGGCGACAGCTCGGGGCGATGCTTTTTATTAGCTACATTAAGTAATTCTATTATTTTATTGCGGCTGTATGGCTTAATGCCATCTGCAATGCCGTTGGCTCTCCCTTGAGCCTCAAGCCGCTCGACAAAGCGATAAACCCAGTGTTCCAAAGGTACGTAAACCGACGAGTCCGCTCCGGCGGCGACGGTGCC
This sequence comes from Candidatus Latescibacterota bacterium, assembly GCA_022826515.1. The sequence goes on along the minus strand of JAJDUT010000054.1, from coordinate 31,450 downwards.
CAACAGGATCAGCAAGCCCAATAGAACCTGTGTTGACAGCACCCTCAAGGGCTTGTTGATTAATCGTTTACGTCTTTTTTCACTCATCGCTTGAAAGCCGGAAATTCCATGCCTATTATCGCCGATGTCCACGCCCGCGAAATCCTCGACTCACGCGGCAATCCCACCGTCGAAGTCGACGTGCGCCTCGCAGACGGCCATCTCGGGCGGGCAGCAGTGCCTTCGGGTGCTTCCACCGGCGAACACGAAGCCGTAGAGCTGCGCGACGACGATCCGGCCCGCTATCTCGGCAAAGGCACCCGCAACGCCGTGGACAATGTGTGCCGAGAAATCGCGCCACTGCTCAAGGGGCTAGACGCGACCGAGCAAAGTCAAATCGACCAAGCGATGATCGACCTCGACGGCACCCCCAACAAGGCCCGCTTGGGTGCCAACGCCATCCTCGGCGCATCGCTGGCCTGCGCCAAAGCTGCCGCCCAATTTTGCGGTCTCCCCCTCTATCGCTACCTCGGTGGCCCCACAGCCCACACGCTGCCAGTGCCCATGATGAATATCCTCAATGGCGGTGCGCACTCCGACAACAACGTCGATCTGCAAGAATTCATGATCATGCCCGTCGGAGCGCACTCTTTTGGCCAAGGGCTGCGGATGGGAGCCGAAATATTTCACCACTTAAAAGCCGTACTAAAAGAGAAAAAGCGCCACACAGCCGTCGGCGACGAGGGCGGTTTTGCCCCGGATCTCGACTCCAACGACGAGGCCCTCGACATCATTGTCGAAGCCATCCAACGCAGCGGTCACCAGCCGGGCGAGGATGTGCTGCTAGCCCTCGATGCGGCCGCTAGCGAGCTGTTTGCCGATGGCAAATACACCTTGCACTGGTCCTCGGGCCAAGAGCGCAGCGCCGCAGACATGGTCGCTTTCTACGCTGAACTAGCCGACCGCTATCCCATCGTCTCCATCGAAGACGGTATCGACGAAAACGATTGGGATGGCTGGGCGCAGCTAACCGCGGCCTTGGGCGACAACGTGCAGCTAGTAGGCGACGACCTTTTCGCGACAAACACCGAGCGACTCAACCGCGGCATCCAACAGGGCATCGCCAACTCCATCCTCGTCAAGGTCAACCAGATCGGCACCCTGAGCGAGACTCTCGCTGCCATTGAGTTGGCCAAGCGAGCGGGCTACACTGCCGTCATTTCTCACCGCTCGGGCGAAACCGAAGACACGACCATCGCCGACATTGCCGTGGCGACCAATGCGGGCCAGATCAAGACCGGCTCGGCCTCGCGCACGGACCGCGTGGCCAAGTACAACCAACTGCTGCGCATTGAGGAAAGCCTCGGACAACAAGCACGCTACCCGCAACAGGCCGCTTTTTACAACCTACGCCGCAGATAGTCTGCCCACTGTCCACACCGCGACGACGTGCATCAGCCGCTGCCCCAATAGCGCGGCCGCCAAAAGGGCTGCTCCTTGCCCGGCGGGCAAGATGACTGCTAAGCTCAGGGCGATGACCAGCCCCAAGTCGTCTAGCTCCAAAAGCTGCCTCGGCCCTACGCCGGTGCGCTGATGCACAGAGCGGTCGAGCAGCTTTCCCATTCCGTACCACACCCCTAATCGCATCCCCGGCACCACGGCGACCAAGGCTAAGAAGACCCAAGCACCAAACGCGAACTCCAAGCCGCCCTTGATGAGCGCCGCTCCAAGTGCCCACCCTGCGACCCCAGGCAACACCGTCCGCACCATGTCTTGGCCCTGCTCTAAGGCGCGCAGAATATCCAAGCGGCGCATCGTCGCATTGACCAACCAAATTCCAGCCACAGCACCCACCCCCAGGGGCTCCAAGCCCAGTGCGCCGGCCATGCCGCTGCCCAGCAAAAGACCGGCAGCTATCACGTAGTACAAGTATCCTTTACCAAGGCCACGGGTCGCTAAGTCCACAATCAGGCCGATTAAAGCACCCAATACTAGACACGCTCCGTATTTTGCCCACATCCCCTCGACGACAATCGACGGGAAAGCCAGCGGCAAACGCACCTCGAATCCCCCTGGATTCAGCTGCATAACCCCCACGCCAGCCAAAAGCAAGCCGACCAGCGCGCTAATCGAAGGCAACCAACCGGTGCTTTTCTTCTTTTGGGCACCCTCCCTGCGGCTCTGGCGTACCCAACAAGCAGCCCCCAAGCCGCAAACGCCCCATAATGCAGCCCCATCCACACCCCCCGGCGAAAAGCCATAACTCAGCGCCCACAAACCTAGGCCTAACAAGACCAGATAGCCGATTTCCAACAACAGCAGGGGTCGGCTAACGTGCCTAAGCAAGCGCAACTCAATACTACATCCGACCACTAACCCGAAAATCCCCACTAAAAACGCCGCCGCCAGATCGGCCGCCGCGCTGAGGCTGGGCCGCATGTCCAACGGCGCGAGCAAGCCAAAAACTAGCCCGGCCAACGCGTACTGGACGCGAGCGGCTAAAAGCTCAGCCAACAGAGGCGAGGGAGAAGCCCGCGACCTACAGAAGCGCACCGCTGCGTAAATCAACCCCACGGCGGCTAGCCCCATGCCAAAACTCAGGAGTACTTCGGCGCTATCCATCGCCTACTTCGCCCGTGTATAAATCGGGATTGCCCAACTGGGCGAAGCCCTCGTCAAACCCGTGACAAAACCGTTCTACAGCCGACTCGCCCAGCTTGACGACCTGCTCGTAAACTTGGTCTGAAGGCAACAGCGGACGGGCTAAGGCCGCGCCATCCTTAAAGCGCACCCAGTGCTGGAGCCAATCTCCGAGGATCTTGCGTCCCAGGTGGGCAAACGCCAATGTACAGAGGGGATTAGGGCGGCGTCCGGCCACGCGGATGTGTCCTCCCCACCAGAGAATTTTGGGAATTCGCTGCAGCCACCGGGCGGTGGCCTCCTCCCCTTGTTCCAGCAGGCTTTCATCGGCATCTCGACCATAGAAAGCCTGCCCCACTTCCCCTAGCAAGCTGCGGCCATCAGCGCGGCGGGGAAAGTGCAAGCGCGCACGCCACAACCCGTCCATTCCCTCGCTAGCCAGCAAGCGGCAATCAATCCCCCATTCCAAGCGCATGTGCCACAAATCAGGCACGGCTGGCCGGGTCCCCTCGCGGAGCAAGGTGGCCACGCGGGCCTCGACCCAAGGATGTACGGCCATATCCGCATAGACGTGTAATCCCCAACCCGCAGCAAACGCCCGCTCGTTAGCGCTGGCGGCCCCCTCGATAAGGGCGCGCAAAAAATCGCCGCAGCGCTCCAGATGTGCGCGGTGCGACAAGGCCGCTGGGCCGCCGGGGAAAAAACCAATGTCCGGGCCTACGGAGCCAGCGGCAAAGGCCGCCTGCATTTCTCCTTTGCCCGCGCAGTCGCCAAAAACTAGGGGAAAGACGCGCTCGGCCAGCCATAAGTGGAAGAAGCTACCTGCCAAACTTTAGAACGGCAGATCGTCGTCGTCGCCACCCGGCGGAGGGGGCGCAGCGGGCTGGGTGGCTAGGCCGACGTTTTGCCCGCCGGACGGATCGCCGGGCGGATTGTAGCCTGTATCTCTGCCACCGCTGCCACCGCCCTCGCCGCGAGAATCGAGCATCTGCATGTCGTTGACCACAATCTCAGTCGTATAGCGCTTCTGGCCGCTCTGGTCGTCCCAAGAACGAGTCTGTAACTTGCCCTCGACATAGATCCTAGCGCCCTTTTTGAGGTACTGCCCGGCGATTTCGGCCAGCTTGCGCCAGAGCACGAGCCGATGCCATTCGGTCCGCTCTTGGCGCTCGCCCGTATTGCGGTCATTCCAGCTTTCAGAAGTGGCCAGATTGACATTGGCTACGGGTGCTCCATCGGGCGTGTAGCGCACTTCGGGATCGCTGCCCAAATTGCCGATCAAAATTACTTTGTTTACTCCGCGAGCCATATATTCGCTCCTTTCTGCGAGCGCGTCGCAAGCGCACTCATTAATGTTCGCAATTTCGCTTATCTTAGGCGCAAGACTTAGCCCAGTCAAGGCCAGCCTAGCCCTCCGTTGGACTTGACTTTCTCCAGCGGCTTTCCTATTGTTCCATATCCTTAACTATTAAGGTGTTTACGGCAGGCCGACTTCCCCCTTTGTCTGGCGTTGTAAACACTAGTACTTAGGGGTCGGGCACCCCAGTCCGTCGCATCTTTACCGCTAGGCGGTAGCTTTTCTCCTCCTCCCAATACGTCCTCGTCTTGCTCCTATTGCGCTGCATTTTGCGGCTGCGCTTAGAAAGAAGGGACGCCAACCATGGCTGGATCCCCTGTCGTCGTTCTCGATGTTGGTGCCTCAAAAGTTCTATGCCTGGTCGGCGAGGTGCAAAACAATTCCCAAGTCAAAATTTTGGGCTTGGGGCAAAGCCCTTGCACGGGTCTGCGCCGCAGCGCCGTCATCGACATGCCCCAAGTAGCAGAGTCCATCCACACAGCCCTCACTGAGGCTGAGCGCTCGACCGGCCTCAAAATCGCCGGGGCCTATCTCGGCATGGCTGGCGAAGGCATCAGCACCCAGACGAATTACAGCACGGTGGGCATCTCCGGTGCCTCCAACCCCATCTCCGAAGAGGATCGGGACCGCGCTCTACTTGCCGTCGCGCAGGAACAAGTCGCCGAGGATCAGATGGTAATGCACCGCTTCGTCCAGAGCTATGCCGTAGATGGCGAGCCAGTACAAAACCCGCTCTGGTTGCACGGCAATCGCCTATCAATCGAGGTGTTGACCGTTTCCGTGGCCGAGCATCTCTGCACGGCCTTTCGCCACGCGGCTGCCAAGGCTGGCGTTGAGATCGTCGGCACCGTCCTCGAAAGCGTGGGCGTGGCCCATGCCGCTTTGTCCCAAGACGAGCGCGACATGGGGGTGGCCCTGCTTGATCTCGGCGCTGGTACCTGCGATCTCGCCGTGTTCTTAGGTCCGATGCGGCACTTAGAGGAAATTCCGCTGGGGGGCGACGATATAACGCGCGATCTCTCGGTCGTCTTGAGCATCCCCATCCGCGAAGCCGAGAAGCTCAAATGCTGCTTTGGCAGCGTTAGCTGTCCTGGGGAAGACGGCGACGAGGCCGTCACGTACCACACGACTGCCGGCCGCCCCTGTACCTTAACTAAGCAGCAGGTAAGCGCGGTCATCGAAGCCCGACAGCGCGAGATTTTTGAATACGTGCGCCAAGCCCTCGTCAATAGTTCCTACAACGACCGCTTAGCCGCTGGCATCGTCCTCACCGGCGGCGGGGCCTTGCTCGACCAAGTCGCGCCACTCGCCGAGGAGGTGCTCGGCCACCACGTCCGCATTGGCGTCCCCCAAAACGCAATCGCCCCCACCGAGGTCAGCGACCCCAGCTATGCTACTGCGATCGGCCTGTTGCGCTTTGTCGCCAACGAACACAGCGCACCTGTCGAATCGCACGAGGCCGATCGGCCTCGCAACGGCTTTGCCCATGCACTGGGCAAACTGTTCAACTTCTTTTAGCGAGCGGCGCAAACCGCAGCGGTTCTTGACACCGTAACTAGCTCCGCCTAGTTTCTACTGCACAGCATAGCCGCCATAGCTCAGCTGGTAGAGCAACTCACTCGTAATGAGTAGGTCCCCGGTTCGAGTCCGGGTGGCGGCTCCACGACACAACGCGGGCTTGTGCGCTAGTCGCCAGCTCGCGTTTACATTGGTCCCCCCCTTCCCGTTCAGCCTGTGTCTATTACAGATCTCCCCACGCTAAACGCCTGCCTCAACATCTTGTGCATATTCCTGCTCGTGCGCGGCTACCTGCAGATTCGTCGCGGCGCGCACCAAGCCCACCAAAAGTCCATGCTAGCCGCCCTCACCTGCTCCGCGCTCTTTCTCTGTTCGTATCTGGTTTATCACGTTCAGGTAGGCTCGGTGCCCTATCCCCACTACGACTGGACTCGCCCCCTATACTTCGCCGTGCTCATACCCCACATCATCCTCGCGGCAATAATGGCCCCTTTTGTAGCTGTCGTCGTCTGGCGCGCTTACAACCAAGATTTCGCCCGCCATCGTCGGTTGGCCCGCTGGGTCTGGCCGGTGTGGATATTTGTCTCGGTTAGCGGCGTGGTGGTCTATCTGATGCTCTACCAACTCTGAAATCAGGAACTGCGGCTGCGGGCCACCATCCAAGCGGCCCCAGCGGTCGTCAGCACCGTCCAGCCGCCGGTGATCAGCAGGGCGCGTACAAACGCCACATCGGCTATCAGTTGCGTCGGCACCAAATAGAACGCCTTGCGCAAAACGACCAGCGCATAGGTCACGGGATTGCACTGCATCACCCACTCGAGCCACGGGGCAGCCCCTTCAATGGGAAAGAGTGCACCGGAAAGAAACCACAAGGGGATGAGCACGACGCTCATTACTGCGTGGTAGCCAGCCACTGAATCCAACTGCCACGCGACTATAAAGCCCAAACCCGTGAAGCCCATGCCGATCAGCGCGCAAAGGGCTAAGAGCACTAAGATCATCTCCACAGATAAGCCAATGCCAGCCACCGGTGCCAGCAACAAAAACACAAGCACCTGCAATAAGGCGATAAGCGTACCGCCGACCAGCTTGCCTAGCGCTATACTCAGGCGCGGCACCGGGGCTACCAGTACGCCTTGCAAAAAGCCAGCGTTGCGGTCTTCGATGAGGGTGATGGTGGAAAAGATCGCCGCGAAAAGTAGTAGCATCAGCACGATGCCCGGATAGAAAAACTCGCTGTAGCTCAACGCGCTGCCCCCGCTGATGAAGCTGTCGGCAAAACCCGAGCCCATGAAAAACCACAGCATCAGCGGCTGCACCAAGCTCCCCAAAAGCCGCGAAGGCTGGCGAAAAAAGCGCAGCACTTCGCGCTGGGCCAGAATCCACGCGCCGTTCAAGCAGCGTCCCCTTCCTCGAGGTGTTGGCCAGTGTGGCGCACGAACACATCGTCGAGCGAGGGAGGAGCCAAAGACAGCGAGCGGATCTGGGAGCCGAAGCACTGGAATACCTCGTCGAGGCTGATGTCGCTGTTGAGCGGGACGCGCAAGTCCTGATCGACGACTAGGCCCTCTAGCCCCATGTCGCTGCGCAATGCAGCTTGCAGCGCGGCTGCATCGTCGCTGCGCAGCGTGAGGATTTCGCGCCCCAATTGGCGCTGCAAGACCCTTGGGGGACCACAGACGAGTAGCTGTCCTTGGTGCAAAATGGCGACTTGGTCCGCGCACTCGGCTTCGTCCAAGAGGTGGGTCGAGACCACGACCGTGAGTTGTTCGTCCGCTTTGAGTTCCTCCACTTGGTGCCAGAAATCTTGGCGCGCCACTGGATCCAACCCGGTCGTCGGCTCGTCGAGCACGAGAATAGTTGGCGTTGGCAGCAGCGCCTTGGCCAATTCGACGCGCCGCCGCATGCCTCCAGATAGCTTCTCCACCCGTTCGTTGCGTCGTTCCCACAAGCCGACAACCTCCAGCAACTGCTCACTGCGCTGGCGCACGGCGCGACGGCCCATGCCGTAGAGCAAACCCGCCATCCGCAAGTTTTCGCCGACCGTCATTTTCCCATCGAGCGCGGGATTCTGAAAGACGACCCCCAACTGGCGGCGCACGGCCGACGGATCTTGCCCTAAAAGCACGCCACCGACTCGTACCGCTCCCGAGGTGGGCACCAGCGCGGTGGTCAGCACGCGCAGGAGGGTGGATTTACCACTGCCATTAGGCCCCAACAGGGCCATCGTCTCCCCAGCATGGATGTCGATATTGATCTCGTGGAGCGCGCGATGGCCCGCTTTCTTACGCGTATCCGCATAGACGTGGGAAAGCTGCGAAATGCTGATGAGCACTTGGGGATCCAACGGAAATCTCCTGCGCCGAAAAGTCGGGCACGCTGAGGTGACAAGACAAAAAGTTGGGAAATTAACCGGATTCCCTGTTAGCGTCAAGAAAGCGAAGAAGATTGACACAGGTTGTCTTTTCTTATACATTTTTTACCTCAGCCTTGGTCGTAAAAAAATCCCGATTCATACTTTTGCGCTAGCCTTAGTTCGCAGCCCATTTTCCGATGGACGGGTGTGCAACTCGACACACCCGCATCACTTTAGGTAAGGCCGACAGTATGCCAACTCAAGCCAAGTCTGCACGCTGGTACCGCGCACTCTTACTCGTCGCGGCTATTGCACTGGTGGGAGTGGCGTTGCCGCTTGGGGCGTTGTGGTATTTGAATCAACCGACTTACGAACACCCAGCGCGCACAATCCACATCCCCCAAGGTGCGAGCGCCCGCTGGATCGGCCAGTTACTAGAGCGGGAAAATTTGATCCACAACGCCCACGTCTTTGCTTGGACCGTCCGGCTCAAGGGCCTCGGTCATCAGCTCAAGGCCGGCACCTATCAACTCGACGGCACCGGCACGACAGCCGCCATTGCCCAATCCCTGCTCAAGGCCCCCATCCAAACCCAGCCCGCGACGATCCCCGAGGGGCTGAATCGCCACCAGATCGCAGGCCATCTACAGGCCGCAGGCGTAGCGGATTCAGCTCGCTTTATCGCCGCCACCGAAGACCTGCAGTTCATCCGCCAACTCGGCGTGGCCGCTTCTAATCTCGAAGGCTACCTCTTCCCCGAGACGTACTTCTTCGACTTAGACATTGACGAACGCACCATCGCTTCTCTCATGGTTGACCAATTCCACCGCGTATTCGCCGACTCCCTACGCCAGCGACTCAATGAACTCGGCCTTTCGCTGCACGAAGCTGTGACGCTGGCCTCGATCGTCGAGCGCGAAGCAGTGGCCGTCGAAGAGCAGCCCATTATCTCCGGCGTCTTCCAGCGCCGCCTCAAGCTCAACCGCCGCCTCGAATCCTGCGCGACCATCAACTACGCTCTCGGCACCAACAAGAAGCGGCTGACCTATGCCGACTTGGAGGTGAACTCGCCCTTTAACACGTATCGCCACCACGGCCTGCCCCCCAGCCCCATCAGCAATCCCGGCCGCACGGCCCTCTTCGCCGTACTCTACCCCGCGGAAACCGAGTATCTCTACTTCGTCGCTCGCGGCGACGGCACCCACATCTTCAGCCGCACCAACAGGGAACACGAGCGCGCCAAGCGCCAAGTCAAGCGATCCCAGCGCATGCAGACGAACTGAGGATGTCCATACTAGACGCCCTCAATCCAGCGCAACGCCGCGCTGCCGAGGCCGCGGGCGGCCCGCTGTTGATCCTCGCTGGAGCCGGCTCGGGCAAGACCCGCGTCCTAACCCATCGCATCGCTTTCCTCATCAAAGAAGTCGGCGTGCCTCCGTGGCGCATCCTCGCCGCGACCTTTACCAACAAGGCTGCCGGCGAAATGCGCGAGCGCATCGAGCAACTCGTCGGCTCGGAGGCCAACGAGCTATGGATCGGCACCTTCCACTCGATCTGTGCGCGCATCCTGCGCCGCCAAGCCGAGAGCTTTGGTTTAGATCCCAACTTCTCCATCTACGACGAAGACGACCGCCGCGCCACCATCCGCCGCGTCCTCGACGCCCACCAGATCGACGAGCGCGACCTCGCTCCGCGCGCGGTCGTCAGCCAGATCAGCCGCGCCAAGAACGCCATGCTCGACCCGTTGGAATTCGCGCACCAGGCGAACGAACACCAACGGCAAATCGCCGAACTCTACGCCGACTACGAGCGCGAGCTACGGCGCAACCAAGCCCTTGATTTCGACGACTTGCTCATCGAGGTCGTGCGTCAGTTCGAGCGCCACTCGGACATTCTGCAAACCTACCAAGAGCGCTTTGAGCACCTGCTCGTCGATGAATACCAAGACACGAACCGGCCCCAATACTTGCTCTGCCGCCAGCTAGCAACTCACCACCGCAACATCTGCGTGGTCGGAGACGACGACCAGTCGATCTACCAATTTCGCGGTGCCGACATCCGCAATATCCTCGACTTTGAACGCGACTATCCAGATGCCCGCCTAGTGCGGTTAGAGCAAAACTACCGCTCCACCGGCCGCATTCTCGCCGCAGCCAACGCCGTCATCAGCCACAACCAAGGCCGCAAAGGTAAAGAACTGTGGACCAACGGCCCCGAGGGCGACCCGGTCGCGGTCGTCGAATGCGACTCGGACCGCCGCGAGGCCCGCCACGTCGTCGATACCATCCGCCGCTACGACCGCTTGGGACGCTACGGCCTCGGGGACGCCGCGGTGCTCTACCGCACCAACGCCCAATCGCGGCCCTTTGAAGAAGAGTTGCAACGCGCCCGCTTGCCCTATGTAATCGTCGGAGGCATCCGCTTTTACGACCGCCGCGAAATCCGCGATGTGCTATCCTATTTGCGCCTGTTGGTCAACCCGGCCGACGACATTGCCCTGCGCCGCATCATCAATACGCCCCGTCGCGGCATTGGCGACACCTCCCTCAATCGCCTGCAAGCTTTTGCCCAAGCCCAAGGCTGGGGCCTCTCCACTGCACTTGAGCACCTCGACGACGTACCCAACCTCAGCGGCCGCGCGCAAAAGAGCCTCACAGCCTTCGCAGACCTAATCGGCGAGCTAACGACAGCCACTGATGCACTCTCCCTGCCCGAACTGGGCTTTGCCGTCGTCGAAAAGAGTGGATACCGCGCCATGCTCGCGACCGAAAACACTCCAGAAGCCGAGGCTCGTTTACAGAACCTCGACCAGTTACTAGCCGAAATGACCGAATACGCCGACGAGAACCCAGACTCGACGTTAGCGACTTATCTCGAAGAAAAGTCCCTGCTGACCTCGGCGGACGAAAGCGACAACGATGGCAACGCCATTACCTTGATGACCCTGCACGGTGCCAAGGGTTTAGAGTTCCCCTTGGTCTTTGTCTGCGGTCTCGAAGAAAACCTCTTTCCCACGGCGAGAGCCGTCGGCGATCCCCAAGCCATCGAAGAGGAGCGTCGGCTCTGCTACGTGGGCATGACCCGTGCGCAAGAACAGCTCAGCCTCACCTATGCCCTGCGCCGCTATGCGTACGGCTCGCTGCTCTCAACCGAACCCTCGCGGTTTTTAAGCGAAGTCCCCGCCGAGTTGACAACCCAAAATTACGAATTGGACCGCGGCTTTGACCGCTCGCGGCAGCGCGTCGAACCACCGCGCCGCAAAAAGCCTCCGGCTGCCCAAGGCGTCCACTACGAGTGGGACTCCGAGCAGTCGTCTGGCTTCGACGAGTTTGTCGATCAAGACGACTTCCTCGCCGTTGGCCAGTGGGTGCGCCACCCCCAGTGGGGGCGCGGACAGATCGTCAGCCGCGAAGGGCAGGGCGAAAAGATGAAACTCTCCATCCGCTTTGGGGCGCGGATCAAACGCATCGCCGTTGCGTACGCCCAGCTCGAACCCGCCTGAACCGCCCATTGCCCCAGAGAGGGCCAACCTTTAAGTTTTATAGTCTATCTCGTTTTCCTTGACGGACTTATGGGCACTCCAACATCCGCAAATGCAAATGCACGCGTGGCCCTGCAAAACGTGGGCTGCAAGCTCAATGCCTACGAAGTAGAAGCCCTCGCCCACCACCTGACCGAACGCGGCTATTCAGTCGTGCCCTTCGGCGCTGAGGCCGACGTGTACGTGGTCAATACCTGCACGGTCACTGGCGCGGGCGATGCGGACTCGCGCAAGGCCGTGCGCCGCGCCCGGCGGCGCAATCCAAGCGCCGAAATCGTCGCCACTGGCTGCTATGCCCAGCGGCGGCCAGCAGACCTCACCGCGGCCGGTGCCGACTTGGTCGTGGGCAACGGCCAGAAGGCCCAACTCGTCGAGCTACTCGAAGGGCATCTAGCGGGTGCTGAAATCCCCGCGCCCTCAGCGACGAGGCCGCGCACCGAGCAATTTCTCGCCATTGACGGCGCAGTGCCCCAGGGCCGCACGCGCGGCAGCCTGCAAATCCAAGACGGCTGCGACGAACACTGCACCTATTGCATCATCCCAGCAGTGCGCGGGCACAGCGCCAGCCGCCCGGCCGCCGAAGTAGTAGCCCAAGCCCAGCGCATGGTCGCAACCGGCTACCGCGAGCTTGCCCTGACTGGCGTCCACACGGGCCGCTACGGATTCGACCAAGGCCAGCCCGAGGCCCTCGTCGAGCTGCTCGCCGCGCTGGAGCAAATCGACGGTTTGGAGCGTATTCGCCTCAACTCCATTGAGCCGGGTTACGTCACCGATGCGCTGATTGACCAAGCCGCAGCTTCTTCGGCGATCTGCCGCCACTTTCACGTGCCTTTGCAAAGCGGCGACGACCACATTCTCAAGCGCATGGGGAGGCGCTACACCCGCGCCTATTACGCCGAGAGGATCGAGCGAATCGCCAGCCGCATCCCCGATTGCGCCATCGGTGCCGACGTCATGGTCGGCTTCCCCGGGGAAACCGACGCGCATTTTGCCCAGACCCGCGCCCTGTTAGCCGACCTGCCGTTGACGTATCTCCACGTCTTTCCGTACTCCCAGCGCGAAAACACCCCGGCCGAGCGCCTACCCGAGCACCAAGAAGCCGCGGTCAAAAAGGAGCGCTCCCAAGCGCTTATCGCCCTCAGTGCGGCCAAGCGATTCGCCTTCCACCAGCGCTTTGTCGGCCACTCGCTCCAAGTTCTCGCCGAAGGGCGTTCAGACTCAGCCACCGGCCTGCAAGTCGGCTTGAGCGATAACTACGTCAAGGTCCTCTTCGCCGGTCCGGCTGCGCCCAACGAGTTTGTAGAAGTGCAAATCGAGCAAGCCCGCGAAGAGCTAGCTTTTGGAGTGCGCCGATGAACTTGCCCCTCCTCGAGACGGCCGAATACCAGCCCGTGGCTACGCGGCCCGGTCCGGCGGGCCGCCGCGTGTACATCGAGACCTACGGCTGCCAGATGAACGTGGCCGACAGCGAGTTGGTGGCCAGCATCCTCGCCGACGCCGGATTCCAGATTACGGAACGCGCTGAGCAGGCCGACATCATCCTGCTCAACACCTGCGCGGTGCGCGAGCACGCCGAAGAGCGAGTCATTGGCCGCGTCAGCCAGCTCAACGGCCTCCGCGCCCACCGGCCCAACCTCACCTTGGGCATCCTCGGCTGCATGGCCCAGCACCTGAGCAAGACCCTGCCGGACCGCGCTCCTTTCGTCGATTTGGTCATGGGGCCGGATTCCTACCGCCGCCTGCCCCAGCTTCTCGCCCAATCCAGCGACGACGCGCTCTTAGACGTGCGGCTCGACCGCTCCGAAAACTACAGCGGCGTCCATCCCCAGCGCACAACCGGCACCAATGCTTGGGTGACCATCATCCGCGGGTGCGACAAGTTCTGCACGTTCTGCATTGTGCCCTTTGTGCGCGGCCGGGAGCGCAGCGTGGCTGCCGATGAGATCATACGCCAAGTCCAATACATTGCCGCCGAGGGGTTTAAAGAAGTTACCTTACTCGGCCAGACCGTTAATTCCTACCGCGCCGGCAACGTGGATTTCGCCGATCTCTTGCGGCAGGTCGGCCAAGTCGAAGGCATTGAGCGAGTGCGTTTCACCTCGCCCTATCCGGTTGACTTTACCGATCGCGTGATCGATGCCATGGCCGAGGTCGGCCCGGTGTGCCCGAGCCTGCACCTGCCGCTCCAAAGCGGCTCAGACGAACAGCTCGCCCGCATGCGTCGCGGGTACACCGTCGATCAATACCGACAGCTCGTGCACAAGCTGCACACCGCCCTACCGGACCTCGCCCTGACGACCGACATCATCACCGGCTTTTGCGGCGAGACCGACGCAGACTTCCGCCAGACTTGCGATCTAATGGAAGAGATCCGCTACGACTCGGCTTTCATGTTCAAGTATTCGGAGCGCGAGGGCACGTACGCCCACAAGAAGCTGCCCGACGACATCCCCGAAGCAGTCAAGGGCGAGCGCCTCCAGCACATCATCGCTCTGCAAGAGGGGATCTCGCGCCAGATCAACCAGCGGCAAATCGGTCGCACGGTCGAGGTCCTCGTCGAGGGCCTCTCCAAGCGACCAGCCCCCGATGGCCAGCCCCGCTACTACGGCCGCACCCCGCAGGGCAAGACGGCGATTTTCTCGCAACCAGCAGCGAGCAACGAACTCGTAGCCGTTCGCATCGCCCGCACCACCTCGCACACCCTCTTTGGCGACCGCATCGACGACGCTGTGTATTAATTGCGTTCATTCTTACTTACCCATTCTCCCTCTCCGAAAGGACCCCATGTTCGCCCGTTGCTTTTCATTCGCCGTCCTCGTAGTCCTTTGCTCCACCGCCTATGCCGACCCACAAGCCACCCGCTCCGACATCGAAATCAGCCACATCCTCAACGCCCCCCGAGGCACGCTCCGCATCGCCAAGGATCCGCGTACTAACGCGCTCTACACCTTGCGGCAAGACGGTTCAATTACTCGCATCGACCTAGCGGCGGCCGAACACACGTCCGCATACTCCAGAGACGATCACGGCATCCGCAGCGGCTTCACGGGCTTTGCCATCGGGCCAGATGGCTCGTTTTACCTTGCGTCCAATCGCCGCGGCCCGCGCGACAGCGGCCAATTTGCCCTCGCCCGAGGCATTTTGCTCGACGCCGACACCGGCGAACGGCAATGGGAACAACTCGACTCGGACAACCTGCCCGCCGACGTTCCCATCTCCGACATCCTCGCAGCCACCAGCCTCGGCCGCGATCCCACGACCGACACCCGCTACGCACTCAAGACCAACGGAGACATCACCCTCGTGCCGTCGGGCACAGTGTACACGGCCGCCGACCACGGCTTCAGCCGCCCCAGTGCCCTGTTTATCGACGCCGACGGTACCTTTTACGTTCTCAAACGCATCGACCTATCCAGCTACAACATCGCCACCATCACCAAGGGCGAAGTCGATCCGAGCAGTGGCAATCGCACCTTTTTCACCCTCGCTGAAACCGCACCCTATGAGCGGTGCGACTGCATCTTTAACCACGAGGTCAACGGGCTAGTCGTCAGCCCAGATAATCGCTCGCTCTTTATCAACAGCGGCTCGCGCACCGATCACGGCGAAATACAAGATGGCAACAGGCAGTTTCCCGATCTGCGCGAAACTGCGCTCACGGCTATCGTCTTGCGCGTCCCAACCGACGCCCGCGACCTCGTGCTGCCCAACGACCGCGACGCCCTGTGCGCCCAAGGCTTCCTCTTTGCCGAGGGCCTGCGCAATGCCTACGACCTCGCCTTCGCCCCCAACGGCGACCTCTTCGCTACGGAAAACGGACCCGACCGCGACATGGCCGAGGAACTCAACTGGCTGCGCGAAGGCCATCACTACGGCTTTCCGTGGCGCATGGGTCTTGAAGACACCCCGCAGCAATTTTCCGACTACGACCCAGCCACCGACTTCCTCCTTCCCGCCCGATTCACGGCTGTGCGCGAAGGCTACTATCACAATGATCCCACGTACCCTCCACCACCGCGCGACTTCACCGAGCCGGTGATCAACCTCGGACCGGACGCCGACGCTTACCGCGACCCAGCCGATGGCCGCCTCAAGGATGCCAGCGAAGAGGGCGTACGCTTCGGCACCTTCACTGCGCACCGCTCCCCCTTGGGGTTGATCTTCGACGCGGATAATGCGCTCGCCGAGCCGTTCCAAGGCGACGGCTTCGTGCTTAGCTGGACCGAGGGCGATCCCGACGGCGATAATGTTGCCGGTCCGTTCAACGACCCCAGTGAAGACCTGTTACACCTCGACTTAGCCAAAGTCGGCGACAACTACGAAGCGCGCGTCACCCGCATCGTCGGCGGGTTTTCCAACCCCATTGACGCGGAAATCATCGGCAATCGCATTTATGTCATCGAATGGAGCGGCGGGCGCGGGCTGTGGGAAATCGTCTTACCACAGGCTGCAATCGAAACGTCAGTTGCCGAGGCCGAAAGCATTGTACCCGAGGAGTTTGCGCTGGCGCAGAACTTCCCCAACCCCTTTAATGCAAGCACCACTATTACCTTACAACTCGCCCTTCCGTCCCAAGTCGAATTATCCATTTACAGCATCAGTGGCCAGCGCGTGCGAACCCTCATCAACGATTCCCTGCCCGCCGGACATCACCGCCTGCAATGGGACGGCCACAACGAGCGCGGCGAGCCAGTGGCCAGCGGCGCGTATCTATACCAGCTATCGGCCGGCGACTTTGTCGCCACCCGGCAACTCATGCTACTCAAGTGAGCTGCACTAAGGAACTCCATGCTGGTCCGTTGCCTCTCGCTTGTCGCGCTCGCAGCCTTTTGCTCCACCGCGTACGCCGATCCGCAAGCGACCCGCTCCGACATTGAAATTAGCCGTATCCTCAGCGTCTCCCAAGGCACCATCCGCATCGCCAAAGATCCGCGCGACGACGCGCTCTATATCTTGCGGCAGGACGGCGCAATCGAACACATAGACCTAACAGCGGCTAGGCGCGTCCCAACATACTCCCACCGCGACCACGGCGTCAGCAGTGGCTTCACGGGCTTTGCCATCGGGCCGGATGGCTCGTTTTACTTGGCGTCCAATCGCCACGGCCCCCGCAACAGCGGCCAGTTTGCCCTCGCCCGAGGCACTTTGCTCGACGCCGACACCGGCGAGCGGCAGTGGGAACAGCTCGACCCGAACAACCTACCCGCCGACGTTCCCATCGACGACATCCTCGCCGCCTCCATCTTTGGCCGCGATCCCACGACCGCCAACCGCTATGTCCTCAAGACCAACGGCGACATCACCCTCTTGCCTGAGGGCACGGCGTACACGACTGCCGACCACGGTTTCATCCGCCCCAGTGCCCTATTTATCGACGCCGACGGCACCTTTTACGTCCTCAAACGCATCGACCTGTCCATCTACAACATCGCCACCATCACCAAGGGCGAAGTCGATCCAAGCAGCGGCGAGCGCACCTGGTTTACCCTTGCGGAAACCGAACCTTATGAGCGGTGTGACTGCATCTACAACCACGAGGTCAACGCGTTAATCGTCAGCCCCGACAATCGCACACTTTTTATCAACAGCGGCTCGCGCACTGATCACGGCGAGATCCAAGACGGCGATGGGCACTTCCCCGGGCTGCGCGAAACCGCACTCACCGCCGTAATTTTGCGCGTCCCGACCGATGCCCGCGATCTCGTACTGCCCAACAGCCGCTATGCCCTGCTCGACCAAGGATTCCTCTTTGCCGAGGGCTTGCGCAATGCCTACGACTTCGCCTTCGCACCCAACGGCGACCTCTTTACCACAGAAAACGGACCGGGCCGCGACATGCCCGAGGAACTCAATTGGCTGCGCCAAGGGCATCACTACGGCTTTCCCTGGCGCATGGGACTCGACGACACCCCACAACAATTTCCCAACTACGACCCAGCCACCGACTTCCTCCTCTCCCCCCGCTCCACAGCCGTGCGCGAAGGCTACTACCACAACGATCCCACGTACCCGTCGCCACCGCGCGACTTCACCGACCCGGTGATCAATCTTGGGCCAGACGCCGACGCCTACCGCGACCCCGCCGACGGCCGCATCAAAGACGCCAGCGAAGAAGGCGTGCGCTTCGGCACCTTCACCGCGCACCGCTCGCCGTTGGGGTTAGTGTTCGACGTGGACCATGCGCTCGCCGAGCCGTTCCAAGGCGACGGCTTCACGCTCAGTTGGACCCGGGGCGACCCCGACGGGGACAGTGTCAACGGACCATTTAATGACCCCAGCCAAGACCTGTTGCACCTCGACTTAGCAAAAGTCGGCGACAACTACGAGGCGCGAGTCACCCGCATCGTCGGCGGATTTTCTAACCCTATTGACGCGGAAATCATCGGCAATCGCCTCTATGTGATCGAATGGAGTGGCAAGCGCGGGCTGTGGGAAATCGTCCTGCCGCCCGCTGAAGAGTTCCCTCCTGCGAGCTTAGCCGACGCGCAGGTTTTCAGCGACCTAAGCTCGCAAACGCCCGCGGACGATGTGGTGCCGTACGAAGTCAATGCGCCGTTTTGGTCGGACGGAGCCACAAAGACGCGGTTCATTCGCCTCCCATCCGGCAAGCGCATTGCCTTTGCCAGCCATGGTTCTTGGGATTTTCCCGACCAGACCCTCCTGATCAAAAACTTTTACCTCGACTTGGTGCGCGGCGATCCGGCCAGTCGGCGCATCATTGAAACGCGCTTCCTCATCAAGCGCGTGGATGATCCGGGATGGGATGGTTACAGCTACCTGTGGAACGAAGCAGGCACCGACGCCACCTTGCTCGCCGACAGCACGACCGTTGCATACGTGATTGACGACCCCCAAGATCCGGTGGGCTTTCTCTTGCAGGAGTACTACTTTCCCGCGCGCCAAGACTGCGAGGTCTGTCACACCAAGGGCGCGGGCTACGTCCTCGGTGTACACACAGCCCAACTCCACGCGGGCGCGGAGCAAAACGACTCGACGGAGCTCGCCGAAGTCCAGTTGCACACCCTCGCCCAACAGGGCCTTTTCACCGAAGAATTGCCAGCCGACCTGTCTTCCTTGCCTCACCTGCCCAACCCCTTCGACCCCAGCGTCCCGCTCGACCAGCGCGCCCGCTCGTACCTCGAAGTCAACTGCGCCCCGTGCCACCGGCCCGAAAGCGTCAGCCGCACCATCATCGACCTGCGCTACGACACGCCCTTGACCGAAACCAATACGGTCGGAGCTTTCCCCACACTCGGCGATATAGGCGAGCCAGAGGCCCTCATCCTCTCCCCTGGAGAACCGCAGCTTTCCACGCTCTACCTGCGGCTGCTGACGATGGGCACCTTTCGCATGCCGCCGCTGGCTTCCTCAATCATCGACGAGCGCGGAGCTGATCTCATAGCTGCATGGGTCGCCAGTTTAGACCCCGTCGCAGCCAAAGGGACCACACCGGCCGCCTTTGCCCTTACCCAGAACTACCCCAACCCCTTCAATGCAGCCACGACCATCGAATTCCAGCTAGCGACCCCGGCCGCCGTCGAATTGACCATGTACGACGCGATAGGCCAAAAGATCCGCACCTTGGTCACACTACATCTCGCTGCTGGACGCTACCGCGCTCAGTGGGATGGACGCGACGACACCGGGCGCACGGTCGCCAGCGGCACCTACTTCTATAGGTTGCGAGCCGGAGCTTTCCTAGACAGCAAACAACTAACCCTGTTAAAATAGAAGCTAGCGGAGCAATTAATCCCCTGTCTGCTGACGCGACCAATCAACGCCCAATTCACCAAGCTATGAATCTCTGCACCATTTCCCTCTTGGCCCTCTTTTTAGCAGGTTGCGCTGCCGATCCCTACCAAGCTCCCGGCACTCAGCAGATGGCCGAGCAACTTGCCGCCCTCGCCGCTGATGCCAACGCCGAGGACAACATCTATTTGAGCCAGCACCGCGTTGACTGGCTGCGCCGTCAGCCCGCACTAGACGACCCCGTGCAACAGCTCAGCCAACAGGTCGAACTAGCCAAAGAGTTGCTGCGCGCTGGCGCATCTGCCGAGGCAGCCGCCCTGTTCGAGCAGGTGCGCGAGCAAGCTGCCATCCACCGCTTCCGCACCCGGCCGAGCCTCGAAGAGATGATCGCCCTCGCCTATTTGCGGCTCGGCGAGCAGCAAAACTGCATTGACGACCACAACCTCGCTTCCTGCCTGCTGCCCATCGCGGCCGAGGGAGTTCACAAAGCACAAGAGGGATCGCGTGCAGCCATCGCTTACTATCGAGCAATTCTAAAAAAGACGCCCTACGACCTGACCTCGCGTTGGTTGCTCAACATCGCCTATATGACCGTAGGCGAATATCCGCACCAAGTACCAGCCGCCCATCTCATTCCCCCGGAAGTCTTCGTCGCTGACGCCGATATTGGCCACTTCCCCGACCGGGCTGCCGCCCTAGGGTTGAATGTTCTCGGCTTGGCCGGAGGCGGCATTATGGAAGACTTTGACAACGACGGCTTCCTCGACATCATCGCCACTTCTTGGGGCCTCGACGATCCCTTGCGCTACTTCCGCAACCAAGGCGACGGAACCTTTGCCGAGCGCACTGCCGCCGCCGGCTTGACAGGACTAGTTGGCGGCCTCAACGCCGTACAGACGGACTTTGACAACGACGGCTTCGCCGATGTGCTAGTCCTGCGCGGCGGCTGGTTTGGTGCCGACGGACTCCACCCCAATTCGCTATTGCGCAACCAAGGCAACGGCACCTTCGCCGACGTAACCGAGGCGGCTGGGCTGCTCACGTTGCACCCAACGCAGACCGCGGCTTGGGCCGACTTCGATAACGACGGCTGGCTCGACCTATTCGTGGGCAACGAATCCTCTGCCGAAGAGCATCATCCCTGTGAGCTGTTCCGCAATCAAGGCGATGGTACCTTTATCGACGTGGCGGCAGAAGTCGGCTTGGACGTCGAGGGCTTCGTCAAAGGGGTGGCTTGGGGCGACATTGACAACGACCGCCAGCCCGACCTCTACATCTCCCGCCTCGGACAGCCCAATCTCCTCTTCCACAACGATGGGCCAGACGCCGCTGGCCGCTGGCGTTTTTCCGACATAACCGCCCGCGCTGGCGTGAGTCAGCCGACGTTCAGCTTCCCAGTGTGGTTTTGGGATTACGACAACGACGGTTTCCTCGACCTATTCGTCTCCGGCTACAAGGCCGACGCCGGCGATGTCGCCGCCGACTACATGAGTCTGCCACACAAGGGTGAGCCGCCTCGTCTCTATCGCAACCAAGGCGACGGAACCTTCGCCGACGTGGCCCGACAGACCCACAGCGACAAAGTCCTCTATACGATGGGCTGTAACTTCGGCGACCTCGACAACGACGGCTGGCTCGACTTCTACGCTGGCACCGGCGATCCCGACTACCGTTCGCTAATGCCCAACCGCATGTTTCGCAACGCCGCAGGGCAGCATTTCGAGGATGTAACTACCTCCGGCGGCTTCGGGCACCTGCAAAAAGGGCACGGCGTAGCCTTCGGCGATATCGACAACGACGGCGATCAGGACATCTACGCGGTGGTCGGCGGAGCCTATTCCGGGGATGTGTACACCAATGTGCTCTTTGAAAACCCCGGCCACGGCAACCATTGGATCACTCTCAAACTAGAGGGAACCAAAGCGAATCGAGCCGGGATTGGGACGCGAATTCAAGCTCGCACGGAGACGCGGACGATTCACGTCCTCGCTGGCACAGGCGCGAGTTTTGGGGCCTCGACCTTACAACAGGAGATCGGATTGGGGGAAGCTGAAGTACTCGACATGTTGACTTTGCACTGGCCGTCGGGCACAGTGCAGACCTTTACAAACGTGCCGGTCAATGAAGTGTATCGGGTCCGCGAAGACGCCACGGCCTTGGAGCGTTTGGCCGTTGATTCTCTCTCGCTAGCTACCGAAGGTCAGCGGGCGCATCGCCACTAGCTCACAGCCGGGCCAATAGCCGCGCCGCCGTGGCGTGATTCGGGTCCACCGCCAATAACTGCTGCAACGCCTGCCGCGCCTCGGCAATGTGGCCCAATCGCTGGTAGGAAAGCGCCATGCTCAAATAGGCTTTGACGTGGCGCGGCTCTAAAGAGAGCGCCGAGGCAAACGCGGCGACCGCCTGCTCGTTCTCTCCGGCCTTCTGCAAGGCCAACCCCAAGTTGAAGTGGTGCGAGGCGTCGGCCCGGTTGAGCGCGACGGCTTTTTGATAGGCGTTGATCGCGGCCGGCACGTTTTCCATCTGCAAATAGGCCGTGCCGAGGTTGTTGTACGCCGGAGCGTAGTCGAACTCGTCGAGAGCCTCGCGGAAGCGTTCTTCGGCCTTGGCGAACTCGCCCCGCTGCAAAAAGACCAACCCCTGTGCGTTGAGCGCTTCGACGTAGCGCGGCTTGTGGTCTATCGCCTGCTGGTAGTGAATATGCGCCTTTTTCCAATCGCCCTGCCGAGCGTAGAGTAAGCCGAGATTTTTGTGCGCCTCATAGGCCCCCGCGTCCAGCTCTAGCGCCCGCTCATACTCTCCAGCAGCCCTTTCCCAGTCGCCCTGCCGCGCATAAAAGACGCCTAAGTTGTTGTGGGCACCAGCCAAGTCCGGGAACAATTCGACCATCTTTTCCCGAGCCTCGGCCTCGTCGGCCGTCCAGTAAAACTGGAAAAGCGACAGCGCCACCACCGGCACCGCGAAATAGGCCAACTGTCGGCCAGTTTCGCGGACGTATGAGACCAAACCACTCGGCAATGTCTGCAATCCAATGCGGTTGGCTCCTTCCTCGGCGTTGATCCCCAGATTGGCTTGGTTTTTGCGGTCGCGGATTTTCCAGATGAACCCATCGAAATAGTAGTGTAAAAGCGTCGAGGTGATGACGAAAATCTCGACCATTTTGATCGCCTGCTCGGACTTGAGAAAGCCCTCCATCATGTTGATGCTGCCGTAGGCAAAGCAAACCAGCACGTACGCGACCAGTATCGGCAAGGTGCGCGTGGTGAAGAAGGTGCGCAGGAGCTTGGTGGTGCGCTCCTGCCTTTTGACGAGGTTGTTGTTGTAGATCCAGACGATGGCGAAGTACTGGATATCGTGAAAAACGGCAAAGGCCGCGTACCCGATGACGAGGTCGTTGATGTGTATCCAGCCGTAGTAGATGATAAATACCGTGGTCGCCATCACCGCGATTTTGGGCAGGCTTATCTTCTGACCGGTAATCGCCCGCCGGACGATATTGGCCAAGTACGCCGCCAGCACGGCCATCGTAACATAGAACAGCCCCTTTTTGAGCAGGAACGTCAATTCGGCCGACAGGAAGGGCACGCCGACCCGCTGGTTGTGGTCGAGGATGCGGTGGAAGTATTCAGGGCTATAGATGACCACCGTTGCAAAGGCACACAAGGTCAACAGCCAGTCGAGCCGGGAATTGAGCTTGGAGAAGATCTTGTTTTTGGCATCGTAGATCCGCATGATGCCGTAGTGCTGCATAAACAAGTGCCAGATCTCCCACACTAGCACCATCAGGAAAAGCCCGTGCAGGGTATTGAATTGCGCCAGCGCCGTCACGATGAGCACGACGATAGGCGCGACGAGAAACTTCTCCTTGAAGGTGCTGAATAGCTCTGGGTCGCCGTATGCGCGCATAAAGCCGGGCAAGTGGTGGCCGGTGGCAAACAGCGCCAGCGCGTAGAAGGCAATGGTCTGCGAATCGAACACGGCCCGCAATGGCAGCATGGTCACCAAGCACAAAAGTGGCGTACCAATAAAAAAGAACAGGTCGCCAAAGGGCGAGATGATCCACTTTTGATCGCGGTACACAGCTGGGACGACAGTCATGGCATTCCTCAATAGGCTACAGCTATGGTGCGTATTACTTCTCCCTGCCCTGCATCGGCTCTCGCGTCTATGCGGCACACGTACACACCAGGCACCACCCGTTCACCCGTCGCATCCAATCCCCCCCAACTAAACGACTGCAACACATCCCCACCAGATGACACAAGAGCGGCCACTTCCCGACCCGCCAAGTCAAAGATGCGCACGCTCGGAGTGGCATCCACCGCCTTGAACAGCGCAAAGCGAATCTGCACGCGGTCGTTAATCCCATCGCCGTTGGGCGAAAACACCGACGGCACAACCTGCAAATCGCCGATCAGTCGCTCACTGCCGGGTAAGTCCGGCAGAAATACCAAGTTCGCTTGCCGCTCGGCCGCCTCGACCGACTGCCACAGATCGGGACGCTCCTCCTGCCCTAAGTCAGCGGCAAAGACCGTGGCATTGCGCAGCACCTTCGTGGTAAACTCCACGGCTATCGAATCCGTCCGCACCACCTCCGGCAAATCGACGAATAATAGCGAGTCTCCCACCACGCGCACCGCGTGCGGTTCTCGCACCTCACCACCGACCCGCAGCCGCACGTCCGCTACATCCACCGCGCTCGGCGTGGAAAAACGCAACCGATCAAAGCCCGAGTCGCCCTCAGCCGCGTTCGTCCACAATGTGTATGTGAACTGCGTCGTCTCGTTGGGCACGGCGTGACGCGGCATAACTTGCCCAGCCGCTTGGGCGACCAACGCATCCTCAAAATCCAGCGCCAGCGCGTGCAGCACTGGAGCCACAGCCGGATCCTCGGTGGAAAGAATCAACTCCAACTGGATAAAACGGCGCGGCGTCTCCGACTTAAACGCCTCGCCCGAAAACTGATAGAAGTTGCTCCACGCACCCCAATCGGCTCCCACGACGACCAAGGTGTCGATGGGGCCGCGGATGACTTTGGGCAAGCTGTTGTAGCGCGTCTCAGTGACTTCCTCGCCCTTCTTGTCGTAGAACGTGTATAGCTCTTGCAGGACGTTGCCCGACCGCGAGCGCACCTGCAACTGCGTCTGATCGGGCGTAGTCGCCTCCCAGCGCAAGCGCTTTATGGCCTTGGCACGGCCATCGCCAGCGAGTTGGCCGAGATCGATAAAGTCCGAGCGCAACACCACCTGCGCGGGATAGCCCGGCGAAAAGATCATAAACTCCATTGGATGCGAAAACCAACCTTGGTCCTCGTGGCCGTGCCAGAAGATGTAGCGCATCTTGCGCGGTTGAAAAAGATAGCGAATGTGGCGGACCTGCCGTGCGGATGCTAACGGCGCGTCAATGGCCATGTCCTCGCGCAGCAGGAATGTCAGGTCCAAATCTCCGCCGGTAGTGAGCCGTCCATCCGAGAACAAGATGTTATAGCCGCGCCCGTGATGCAGGCGTTCAAACAAGAAACTCGACGTGCCCTCACCTCGAGTCTTAAAATATATAAATAGCTCATCGATCCAGAACAGCGCCCCCAAATCCACCTGCCACCACAGCCCGCCCTCGCGCCAGCCGCCCTTGGTCCCCCCCGAGGTGAGTATATTGCCGAAGGTGTCCATATTGCCGTCGAACATGTTCTGCGGCTCGCGCGCCAGCAAGCCGTGTTCAAAGCGCCCACCTCGTTCCAAAGTCCCCAAGCTGACGTTGTCCCCCTCGGCAAGGACCTCGATTTCGGCTAGGGCTGCATCACGGCTCTTTTCATCGGCGACGATGCGGATCAGCCGCACCATTTGGAAGTCCTGCTCGGCATTCAAATCAACGTCCCTGTCCGCGTCGAGCACCCGCGTGGTATCCAGCGCACTGCCCAGCAGCGGAATCGCAATGGTAGTCTCGACGTTGGGCTTAGTCGTCTGGAATATCTTGCGATAGCGGAACACGTCGTCTTGGGCTTGAATCCGGGCACCCTGCGTGATAAAGACGCTAAATTGCCGCAAAGGCTGAGCACCTGCCTCATCGGGAAACGTCAGCTTGATCTCTCGCGCCAGCACCGGCCTTCCCAAGTCGATATCGACCGACCAATCGACGAGTTGGTCCGCTGCATCGGGCTGCCAATAGGTCGCCGGATCGCCATCCATGAGCTTGGGTGCGTCCGCCTCATTACTACCGACGCGCCATATTCCGCCTTGGACCTCGCCGCGCT
Source organism: Candidatus Latescibacterota bacterium (assembly GCA_022826515.1). The sequence goes on along the minus strand of JAJDUT010000054.1, from coordinate 6,060 downwards.
TCTTAGAAGGGTGAGTGAAGAGGTGGGCGTCGAGGACGGCATTGATCTGCTTGCGAAATTTCTTCAGCTTCAGCGAGCCATCGTCGGCAAACTGGACGATATCCACCGGAATATCCCAAGTCTCCCACGCCGCCGGAGTGTCGAAGCGGACTTCCTCCGCTCGGCTCGAATCGCAGATGAACAGCCCCAAGAGCAAATGGCAAACCCTGTATTTTCCCCTCATCATACGCTCTAATCCGCCTCAATAGGCTACGGCTACGGTGCGTATTATTTCCCCCTGCCCCGCATCGGCACCCGCAGCAATGCGGCACACGTAAACCCCAGGCGCAACCCGCTCACCCGACGCGTCCAACCCACCCCAGCTAAACGACTGCAATACATCCCCACCCGACGAAACAAGAGCTGCCACCTCCCGACCCGCCAAGTCGAAAATGCACACACTCGGAGACGCATCCACCGCCTTGAACAGCGCAAAGCGAATCTGCACGCGGTCGTTAATCCCATCGCCGTTGGGCGAAAACACCGACGGCGCAACCTGCAAATCGCCGATCAGTCGCTCACTGCCGGGTAAGTCCGGCAAAAATACCAAGTTCGCTTGCCGCTCAGCCGCCTCGACCGACTGCCATAGATCGGGACGCGCTTCTTGCCCTAAGTCGGCGGCAAAGACCGTGGCATTGTGCAGCACCTTCGTGGTAAACTCCACGGCGACAGAATCCGTCCGCACCACCTCCGGCAAATCGACAAACAGCAGCGAATCCCCCACCACCTGCACTCCGCTCGGCTCGCGCAACGCACCACCGATCCAAAGCCGCACATCGGCTGCATCCACAATGCTCGGCGTAGAAAAACGCAGCCGGTCAAACCCTGAGTCGCCCTCCGTGGTACTCGTCCGCAGCACATACGTAAACCGCGTCGCCTCGTTAGGTACGACGTGGCGCGGTGCAATCTGTCCGGCTGCCTGTGCGACCAACGCATCCTCAAAATCCAGCGCCAGCGCGTGCAAAACCGGTGCGACATCGGGATCCTCGGTGGAAAGAATCAACTCCAATTGGATAAAGCGGCGCGGCGTCTCCGACTTAAACGCCTCGCCGGAAAACTGATAGAAGTTGCTCCATGGGCCCCAATCGGCTCCGACGGCGACCGTGGTGTCGATGGGGCCTCGAATGACCTTGGGCAGGCTGCCGTAGCGCGTCTCGGTGACTTCCTCGCCTTTTTTGTCGTAGAACCTGTAGAACTCTTGCAGGGTATTACCCGACCGCGAGCGCACCTGCAACCGCGTCTGATCGGGCGTGGTCGCCTCCCAGCGCAAGCGTTTGATGGCCTTGGCGCGACCATCGCCGGCGAGTTGGCCCAAGTCGATAAAGTCCGAGAGCAACACCACCTGTGCAGGGTAGCCCGGCGAAAACAGCATCAACTCCATGGGGTGGGAAAACCAGCCGGTATCGGTCAGCGAATGCCAGAATAAGTAGCGAATTTTGCGCGGCGCAAACGCATAGCGATGGTGACGCAAATTCCGCTCAGTGCCGTTAACCGGCGCTGGCTCTAAGATCAGCGGCGTGTAGTCGATGTCGCCGGCAATGGTACGCCGCCCATCGGAAAAGAGAATTTGGTAGCCGGTGCCAGCCTGCAACCCCTCGAACAGGAAGCTCGACTGCCCCTCGCCGCGATTCTGCCAGTAGATGAATGCCTCGTCAAGCCAGAACAGCGCCCCCAAATCCACCGACCACCACACCCCGCTCTCGCGCCAGCCTCCCTTGGTCTTAACGGTGAATATATTGCCGTACGTGTCGGTGATGCCATCGAACATGTTCTGCGGCTCGCGCGCCAAAAGTCCGTTGTCAAAGCTGCCGCCGCGCGCCAAGACTCCGAGACTTATGTTGTCGCCCGCGGCAATCACCTCCACTTCGGCCAAAGCCGCATCCGCACTTTTTTCGTCGGCGCGTATGCGCACAAAGCGCACCATGCGGAAGGTGTTCAGCGCGGCTGGTTCCAGCCCGAGGCTTTCGTCGATGACTCGCGTTACGTCGCGTTCGCCGACCAGCTCGATATCGACGATCTGCTCTTGATTGGGCTGGGTCGTCTGAAAGGCTTGGTCGAACTTGAAGACGTCGTCCGTAGCCTGAATGCGCGCACCATTGGCCGTAAAAACGCTGAATTGCCGCCAAGGACGTGCGCCCGCGCGGTCGGGAAACACCAAGCGAATACGCTCGGCGAGCACGGGCCGCCCCAAGTCGATGGTCACCACCCAATCGACCAAGTCGTCGGCTTGACTAGGCCGCCACACCGTCTCTATATCGCCGTCCATAATGCGCCGGGCCGCGGTCTGATTGGAGCCAGCCTGCCAAATCCCCCCCTGAACCTTGCCACGAGTCTGGGTGGGCTGGGTGAAGAGATGGGCATTGAGAGTAGCGTTGATCTGCTTGCGGAATTTCCTCAGTTCCAGCGAGCCGTCGTCTGCAAACTGAACGATATCGACTGGAACTTCCCAAGTCGCCCACTCGGCTGGGGTATCGAAGCGGATTTCTTCGGCACGGCTCGCACCGCAGATGAACAGGGCCGTGAGCACGCAGCCAATCCCGTGTTTTCTCCGCATCCTACCGCTCTAACCGGTTAGTAGGCCACCTCGACGACGCGCAACTCAATGGCATCGCCTGAGTCTGCGTTTACGTCTATGCGCCAGAGATAGATGCCCGGAGGCACGGTGGCACCGCCCGCATCTTGGCCATTCCACGTAAAGCGGCGGGTCGGCCCCTCTGCAACCGGCGTCAATTGGACCACTGGCCGGCCGACCAAATCGCGCACCTCGACCATGGGCACCGTATCTTGGGCCTTGAAGACGACAAAGCTCAACTCCACGGCGTCGTTGACTCCATCGCCATTGGGCGTGAGCACTCGGCTCGAAAGCTGCAAGTCGCCAATCAAGCGGTCGCTATCGGCCAGTTCGGGCAATAGCACTACGTTGGACCGGCGCTCAGCCGGCTCGACATCCTGCCACAGGCCGGGCGCATCGCTCAGGCCCAGGTCAGCATCTACGACTGCGGCGTTCCGCACTAATCTCGTGGTGAAGGCGACCTGCACGGAGTCCCCTTGGACTACCTGCGGCAAGTCAATCAGCAGCGAATCCGCGGCAATGTCCATAGCCGTCGGTGCAACCACCTGACCAGCGACTGTCACCTCGACTTCATCGGCCCGCACCAAGTCGGGCACAACCAAGCGCAGGCGATCAAAGCCCGTATTTTCTGGGACCACGGACGGCCATAGCATATAGGTGAAACGGGTAGCCTCGTTGGGCTTGGCTTGGCGCGGCAGAATCGACCCGTGCGCCTCGTAAACCAGCGCATCGACGAACTCCAGCTCGACCGAGCGCACCGTGGGAGCCACTGCGGGGTCTTCCGTGCTCATAACCAACTCTAATTGTACGAACTTGCGCGGCGAATCCGACTTAAAAGGCTCGCCCGACAGCTTGTACACGTTGCTCCACTCGCTCCAAGCCTCCCCGACGACGACCGAGGTATCCACTCGGCCCCGCAGTACCTTGGGCGAGCTGTTCCACTTCTCCTCAGTTACTACCTCGCCGATCTTGTTGTGAAAAGTGTACACCTCGCCCATCTCGTTGCCCGAGCGGGAACGCAGTTCGATCTGAGTATTGGGCGGCAGGTCGGCGTCGTAGTGGATGGCCTTGATCACCTTGGGCTGCCCATCGCCAGCGAGTGCGCTCAGGTCCAAAAAGTTCGATTGGATCACGACTTCGGCCGGGTGGCCTGGGGAGAACATCTGTAGCTCCATGGGATGGGCGCGCCAGCCCAAGTCGTGTAGGGCCAGCCAGAAGATGTGCCGCACCTTGCGCGGGTTGAACAAGTATCGATAGTGCCGCTTGTACCGCTCGCGGTTGTTCGTCCACTCTGGTTCAAAAATCCACGTATCAAAGTCGATGTCGCCGGTCAGGGTCTTGGTGCCGTCAGAAGAGAAAAAGGTGTACCCCGTGCCGGCGTTGTTGGTACCCAAGCGGAAGTCAGCGAGGCGCTCGCCGGCCTTTTGCCAATAGACGAACGCATCGTCAACCCAGTAGGTCGCCCCCAAATCAACCTGCCACCACAAGCCCCCTTCAAGGGCCGTGCCGCGCGACTCGGTAAACTGCTGATGCACCTCGATGACCCCGTACGTATTGAGGTTGCCGTCGAGCCAAAAGAAGGGGTCGGTCGCCCGCGAGCCATTGATGTACGTGCCACCCTTTGCCTCGACCCCAAGGCTGATGTTGTCGCCGACAGAAATGACCTCAATTTCGGCGAGCGCGCCGTCGAGTTGGTGTTCATCGACGAGGAAGCGGATGAACTGGATCATCTGCCACCTCGAATTGGCGACCACCCGCGAATCCACTTGACCGGTCGCCACTACCTTGTTGCGGCCTCCTGTGGTAGCGGTATTGGCATCGCCGGTAAACTCCGGAGCGGTAAAGTCCGCGCTGCCTCCGGCGCCGCTTAGTTGTTCCACCGCACGGGTGGTATCCTCCACGGCCGGTTTGAAGCCAAAGCTGACATACGTATCCAAGTTGGGCTTAGTTGTGCGATAAATCGGCGCGAAGCGATATACATCCTCTAAAGCCGCCACGTGGGCACCCGTAGAAGCGAAAACGCTGAACTGGCGGAAGGGTTTGGCCTCCTCTTCATCAGGGAAGTGGATGCGGATCTCCTTGGCCAATACCGCGCGGCCCAAGTCAATTTGCACGATCCACTTGTCGAGCGGGTCGCTGCCGGCTGGCTGCCAAAAGGTGGCGGCATCCCCGTCGATGATTCGGGGAGCGTCGTTCGGGTTACTCAGCGCAGACCAAATGCCACCGGCCACATCCCCGCGCTCATTAGTCGGGTGGACGAAGAGATGGGCGTCGAGCGCGGCGTTGATATCCTTGTGGAACTTGATCAGCCCCAAGTGCCCTTCTGGGGTGAAGACGTTTAACTGCGGCTTAAGCGACCAGTTGGCCTCCCAAGCTTCTTGGCTGTCAAAGGTGAGAAACTCAGCGTGCGCGTAGCAGGCGAGTATCATCACTAAGGCGATGGCGCGATTGGACATGAGTGCTTTCCTCAGTAAGCGATGTTGATGGGGCGCAGTTGTAGGGCACTCTTGTCTTCGGCTTCAATGCCGACACCCAAAAGGTACAGGCCCGGGGCGAGCGTCTCACCGCGCTGGTCGCGACCATCCCAGTGCAATTGCTGGGGGCCGGACCCCTGCTGGCCGCGCTGGACTTGAGCCACCCGGCGACCGTCTAGCGAAAACACTTGCAATTGCACTGGCACCGATTGCGGCAGCGCAAAAAGCGAGTAGGAAATGACCAACTCGTCGTTGACCCCGTCGCCGTTGGGGGTGATCACGCCGCTGGAAAACTGCACATCTTGCACTAATTGCGGATTGGCCGCGCTCGCAGCCAAGACCCGCAGGCTATTGGTGCCGATCGCATCGCTGACGTCCCCACTTTCGACCGGCTGCGGCAACTCGGTGCCACCGGTGTTGAAAACCTCACCGCCAAAGGTGCGCGCAAAGTCGAAAACCTCAGCGGCAAAGGTCACCCGCAAGTTCGGGTTGTATGCACTGCTTATGCGCTGCGGCAACTGTACCTCAAAGCCGTCGTCCACAAGCTCTATCCCAGCCGGATCGGTTGCGACTCCATCTACTTCCAGCCCTTTGAACTCGGTTTGTGCGCTACCCGTGCTAATCCGCAGGGCGTCAAACCCCCCCTCACCAGCCGCGAATTCCGCCTTGATGTCGTAGGCGAAGTCCGTCATCTCTCCCAAGGGAACTTCGGCCACACCGCGCGCCGGGTTAGGCTGGCCGAGCTCGGCCACTTCGGCCACGACGCGGCTAGCCAATATCGGCGAGGTCTCTATCCACAGGGAATCGAGGCGCACAAACTCGTCGAATCGCTCGCTGTGCAGCACCACCTTGACCTGCAAATACGACCCTCGGTTGAGGTTGAGGGGTTGATCGGACTCAGTGGTCGGAAAAGACCAGAACGTCCAGTTTTCTTGGTCGTACTCAATGCCAGCGCGGAGCCCCGGCTTAGGCCGA
>JAJDUT010000129.1 GCA_022826515.1 Candidatus Latescibacterota bacterium | reverse complement strand
CTGAGATGGCTCAAACGGTGGATCGCCCACCAACGCCAACGCTTGCCCCCCTTCAATGCACAGTTGGCACCCACAGGAATCAGAACCGTTAGGAAAACCAAAAAACCTAGCAAAAAGTAAAAATGTAAGGGAATCAGAGTTTCGGTAAAAGTTATGCGGAGGCAGAATGGGGAGCAACCGATGAACAATTCTACGCTTTTTGACACTTCGTATCAGCGCCGCAAGTGGGCATTGCTAGAGCGGCTGTTAGAGCAGTTGGTGCCGATCTACACCGCAGAGGAGGTCGCCGCGCTGCGCATCGACGCGGTTGACCGGGACATTCTCTCGCAGCGCTCTGGGCGCGGGTTTGTCAATCGCGATTTGCTGGAGACGGTGTTGGGCAACTTGCTCGAATGCGTCGCTCCTGGCTCGCACAACGCCCTCGGGCCGGGGCATCAAAACCCGTCGCTCGACGAGGCCATCGGCGAGATTGCCGACCAACTCTACGCGATGATCGCGCAGTCGCTGTTGGCGGCCGGCGAGAGCGAAGGCGTTGAAGAGAAGGCGCTGATGAACACCATCTGCTTGCTGTGGGAATTGCCCTCCTACAAGGTGCGCGCTCACTGGAACCGCTTTGCCGCGCTGAGGGATCCGGCCGTTTGGGACGCCTATTTGCTCGACAATTGTGGGTTGACGCAGGAGCAGCTACTCAAGATCGACTTCCGGGCCGCCTTGGAAGAGACCATTCGCCGCCGCGACTTCGACTACTATCGCCGCTTCCTCAGCAAACTGGAGTGCGACTCCATTTTCGACTATCAGATGCAGCTCGTGATGAGCACTTATCCGGGGTGGCGGGTGCTGTTCTACCACGACATTGCCCACGCCCTAACGCGCTCCGGCTCGGTGGCCGGCGAATCCGGCCTGACGCGGCGGCCGGTACCCTTGCTGCCACGGGCCATTGCCGAGTTGGGGGGACGCTATTACCAAGCGGATATCCATCCCGAAACGCAGATGGGCGATGCCAACTTCCTCGACCATCCCCATCGCGGCATAACTACCGGACAGACGGGTATCATCGGCAGCGGGTGCCACATTTATCCGTGTACTTTGGGCGGGCTCAGCGGCAAGGTGCAGCAACGCCATCCCATCATTGGCGATTACGTGTTCATTGGCACAGACGCCGGGATTTTCGGCTCCGTGCAGGTGGGCGACCGCACGGCGATTGGAGCCAACACCGAAATCAACGGCATCGTCGCGATTGGCCCGGATTGTCGGATTGGCGTGTCGGTATCTATTGGCACGATCATCGCGCGGGCTGGGCGGCCCGGCGCGATTAAATTGGGGGCCGGGGTGCGCGTGGGGGCTGGCACGGTCATTGAGAATGATTCGCCACTCGAATTAGTCATTCCCGACCAAGCGGCGATTCCCGTGCGCAGCCATGTGGTCAACGACGGCAGCGGCGAGCCGAAGTTCGTGTAGGAATGGTGAATTTAATAGAGATTTTGTGTTATTGACAGTCCATAAGTCAAGTAAGTATAATAGGTTGAAGTTTTGAGAATAAAGATTCTTTCAGTTTATTAGCCTAGATGAGACAAGGCGTCAAGGTTCAATAGCTCCTGCCGAATGCAAATACCTATCGCATATCAGCCCGGATACGAAAAGGCCCGTGCGTCCGATCCCGACCTCGCCAAAACGTACATTGAGCACACGCTCATCGGCGATCCCGCAGCCGATGCCCTAGTCAATGCAATAGCTGCCGCTGACCAAGAGCAGCAGGCTGAGTTCATCCGGGCTGGGATGGACGAGGATGCGGAGGCATTGCGCGCGGCACCGCAGGAAGTGAGGGAGTTCTTTGATCGGGTTGGGACGCCGCCGGCGTGGTTTGATCCGCAGGTAGTGTATGCTGGATGCCGCAAATTCCACGCCTACTCAGACCTGTTTCTCACCGCGTTTGTCACGGATATCATCGTCCGGGGTTTCACGACCCTAATCAGCCAATCGTTCTTCACCACCGGGCGGCTGACCGATCGAGGGGTGCGGCGGCTGCGGCAGAATATCCGGCACCTCTTGGAGATTATGCTGCCAGGCGGTCTAGATCGGCATGGCGAGGGCTGGAAACTGTCCGTCCGCCTGCGGCTGGTACACGCGCGGGTCAGGCAACAGTTGCTCGTTTCTGAAGAGTGGGACCAAGAAGCGCACGGAATGCCGCTGAGTGCTGCCCACATCGCGCTCGCGTCCTGTAACTTTTCTGGAATGATGCTGTGGGCCGCCGGGAGGATTGGAGCGCGGCTGAACGACGAAGAGCGCGATAGCTTTATGCAAATCTGGCGCTATGCCGCTTGGCTGATGGGGGTGCCCGACGCGCTATTGTTCCACAATGAGGCCGAGGCCTGCGAAACATTCCGCGTGGGCTATATGTGCGAGCCGCTCTTCAGCGTGGAAGCCGTGGCCATGGCCAACTCGGTGATTAACTCGGCTCCCTTAGTGATTGGCATTGAAGATAGAGACGAGCGCAAGGCCCTTCTTAGCTATGGATACCGCCTTTCGCGCGCCCTGCTCGGAGACGAGCTCGCCGATCAACTCATGTTCCCCAAAAGTCGGACGACCGGGGCGTTGGTGTATTTGCGGCTGCGGCGCAGAATCCAAGAGGTTATTGATGCCCTTAGGGGACCTGGGCAGCGCACCAAAGGTCTGCGCACGCAAAATTTTATGACCATGCTCGACATATCTGTGCTCGATGAAGAGAGGATCAGTTACCGGCTGCCCGACGAGCTACACGGAGACCCATCGAGTTGGTAAGACCGCGTTCTGTTATCCGCAACTCGTCGCATTCGACGCTTTAGAAAACATCTATGCAATTGGAACGCTACATCGCCGCCGTGCTGCGCCGGCGCTGGCTGGTCGTTGCGCTCGCAACGCTGGTTATGCTCGCCATCACGGCTGGTGCTCGCTTCATCACTGTTACTAACGATTATCGCGTTCTGTTCAGCGCCGACAATCCGCAACTGGCCGCGTTCGACGCCTTAGAGAACACGTATTCCGTCTCCAATGCGGCGCTGATTGCCATTGCGCCCCGCGATGGCTCGGTGTTCACCCGCGAGGCGCTTGGCGCGATTGAGGAATTGACCGAAGCCGCGTGGCGCGCGCCTTATTCCAGTCGCGTCAACTCCCTTACCAACTATACCCACAGCGAAGCGCTTGAGGACGATTTGATTGTCGCTCCGCTCGTTGATGATGCATCTGCACTGAGCGATACCGATGTGGTGCGCATCGAAAAGATCGCGCTGAACGCGGCTGAAATTGCCGGGCGCTTGGTCGCTCACGACGGACGCACGGCTGGGGTGGCTATCAATTTTATCCTGCCTGAAAATCCAGATCAGGCCGTGATCGAAATTACCGATTATCTCCATTCGCTTCTAGCCGAGGCCCGCACGAGCCAGCCGGATATCGATTACTACATGACCGGCGATGTCGTCATGAATCGGGCCTTCGCCGATGTTACAAAGAGCGATATGGAGACCCTGACACCTATTGTGTTTTTCATCATCGTAGGTGCCACCATTATTCTCCTGCGCTCGATTCTCAGCACGTTGGCCGTTGTCGCCGTGCTGGTATTTGTCGTCAATACGACCTTGGGATTCGCCGGCTGGAATGGCGTAGTGTTCAGCCCCACCAACGCTGGCGTGCCGATCATTGTCATGGTGATCGCCATTGCGGATTCGATCCACATTGTCACGAGTGTTTTACTGGGCATGAGGCGTGGGCTGGATAGAAATGCGGCGATTGTCGAATCGATTCGCATTAATGCCTATCCAGTATTTATCACCTCGGTCACCACAGCGATTGGTTTCCTCAGCCTGAATGCCTCGGATTCGCCACCGTTTCACGTCTTGGGCAATTACGTGGCGTTTGGCGTATTATGCGCTCTCATATACACCATGACGCTGCTGCCGGCATTGCTGTCGATTCTGCCATTGCGTGCGCGCCGCGTCCAAGCCGAGGGAACGGCGTTCTTTGACCGCTTCGCCGACTTTGTCATCGCTCGGAGTACATTCCTGCTTGTGGCCATGTCCTTGGTGATTGTTGTGTTAGCAATCGGCATTCCCCGCATTGAGCTAAGCGACAACATGGCGCAGTACTTTGATGATCGCTACGAGTTCCGGCGCGATACGGATTATGTCATTGATAACCTGACCGGCTTGGACAAGCTGGAATACTCGCTGAGTGCCGGGCGCGAAGGCGGCATCACTGATCCCGACTATTTGCGCAAGGTCGATGCGTTTGCCGAGTGGTACCGACAGCAACCCGAAGTGACTCATGTTCAGGCGTTTTCGGACATTATGAAGCGTCTCAACAAAAACATGCACGGCGACGATCCTGCCTTTTACCGCTTGCCCGAAGACTCGGACCTTGCGGCGCAGTACCTGTTGCTGTACGAGCTTTCGCTGCCGTTTGGTAGTGACCTCAACGACCGCATTGATGTCGCCAAATCCGCTACGCGTCTAGTCGTAACAACCAAAAATGCGTGGTCGCGCGATATACGCGAACTCGATAAACGCGCCCAGGTCTGGCTGCGCGCCAATGCCCCCGCTTTTGCCCAAGAAGCATCGGGCCTGAGTGTCGTGTTTGCCCATCTGTCGCTGCGCAATATCAATAGCATGTTGCGCGGTACGATCACGGCTATGGTGCTCATTTCGTTCATTCTGATTTGGATTTTCAAGAGCGTTCGAGTCGGGCTTCTCAGTCTGCTGCCCAATTTCATCCCCGCCATTATGAGCTTCGGCCTGTGGGGCTATCTCGTCGGCCACGTGGGCATTGCGTCCTCGGTAGTCATCGCTGTTGTCTTCGGCATTGTCGTAGATGATACGGTTCATTTTCTGAGCAAATATCTGAAGGCCCGGCGGGAGGGGCTGCCAGCACCCGAGGCTGTGCGCTCTACCTTCCACATGGTGGGGCACGCTTTATGGACGACGACCGCGGTTTTGTCGGTGGGCTTTCTGGTGTTTGCCACCTCGGGATTTGAGGTGAGCTGGGCGCTCGGCCTTTTGGTCACGATCACGATTGTCTTTGCGCTTGTCGCCGACTTTTTACTCCTGCCAACGCTGCTGATTGCCATCGACCGGAGAAAGACATGATTTCCACGCGACTCATGCTGCCGTTTTTTGCGCTTTGTCTCATCATTTTTTGCCTCGGCGCGGCACCTGTTCACTCCGAAAGTCCTACTCCCGAGGAAATCGGACTGAAGATCGCCCAAGATTCCCGTGCGCGTGAGGAAGGCTTTGGCAACTTTACGGCCCAACAAACCATGGTGTTGCGCAACAAGCACGGACAAGAGAGCCGACGCCAGCTTCGGGTAAAGGTTCTCGAAGTCCCCGACGATGGCGACAAGAGCTTGTTTGTGTTCGATGAGCCGCGCGATGTGCAAGGAACGGCGCTGCTGATTCACGCGCACCGGGAAAGCGCGGACGATCAATGGCTCTATCTACCCGCTCTGAAGCGAGTCAAGCGCATTAGTTCGTCGAACCGCTCCGGCTCCTTCATGGGGAGTGAATTTGCCTATGAAGACCTGACCGCTGAAGCCGTGGAGAAATTCACCTATCGCTACCTACGCGACGAGGCTTGCGGCGAGTTGACCTGCACGGTCTCCGAACGCGTTCCCGTCGATAAGAAATCCGGCTATAGCCGCCAGGTGGTCTGGCGCGACGAGGACGAACTTCGCGTGTGGAAAGTGGAGTACTACGACCGCAAGGATGCCCATTTGAAGACGCTCACCTTGGGAAATTACCAGCAGTACCTGGAGCGTTACTGGCGCGCCGGTGAGATGACGATGGAAAATCATCTGACTGGGAAAAGCACCGTGCTGACCTGGACGGATTTTCAATTCCAGACAGACCTAGACGAGCGCGATTTTACGCGAACCGGGCTAAAACGGGCGCGTTGATGCGGCTTCGCGCTGTCTGGATTTTGGCCTTGGTTTTTGCCGTCGGGGCGCGGGCCGAAATTGAGCACGAGTTTTCTGGGCGTATAAATGTCGAAAGCCGCTGGTTCCCCGAATCCGGCGCTCATCCCGGCCAACGCTCACTCGCGAGCGGATTTGTTGCGGTGCCCGAACTCTATCTGGAAGACGCCGGGGGTAGAAGCCTCACGTTAGCTCCGTTCTTTCGCTACGACAACTCAGACCCACGCCGCACCCATGCTGACCTGCGCGAAGCCTATCTGCTGCTATTCGGCGAAATTGGCGATGGCGAATGGGAGCTGCGCGTGGGCGTCGATCAGGTGTTTTGGGGCGTTACCGAATCGCAGCACTTGGTCGATATTGTCAACCAAGTCGATTTCGTCGAACATCCGGCCGGAGAGGCCAAGTTGGGGCAACCTATGGTGTATTTCACTTGGTCTAGCGATTGGGGTGTGATGGAAATACTAGGTCTGCCTTATCACCGCGTCCGCACCTTTCCGGGCCGAGCGGGTCGCCTGCGCCTGCCGCTCGTGGTAGAAGACGAGCATGTCGAGTACGAGAGCACGGCCAAGGAGCGGCACGTGGATTTTGCCGCTCGCTACAGTCACAGTTTTGGGCTTCTCGATCTGGGGGTGAGCGCATTCGAGGGCACTAGCCGGGAGCCTGCTCTGAAGCTACTCTTGGACTCTAGCGGCGCACCGGTCTTAGGTCAGTACTACGCGCAAATTCGCCAATTTGGGCTGGACGCTCAGCTAACGGTCGGCTCTTGGTTGTTCAAGCTGGAGGCCATTCAGCGCGCCGGTGCCCGCAACCTGTCCGGCAGGGAAGAGGATTACGTTGCTTCCGTTGTTGGCGGCGAATACACGTTCTATTCCGTCTTTGGCTCGGCTGCCGACCTCAGTCTGCTCGGCGAGTGGAATTACGACGGGCGCGGCCGCAATGCAACCCCAAGCCGCTCGCCCAATACGCTCGAAAACGATCTCTTCTTCACCGCTCGCCTTGCGCTCAACGACGTTCAGAGCAGCGAAATTATCGCTAGTATGTTGGGGGATGTGGACCGTTCTACCCGCGCACTGGCTGTCGCGTTGGAGCGTCGTATCGCTGATCGGTGGTCCGCGAACCTAGAGGCGATCCATCTCCTCAATATCGACCAAGCGGATATTCACTACGAGACCCGACGCGATAGCTTCGTTGATCTGAGCTTGGTGTACAATTTCTAGCGCGTAGCCCATCCGGTCAGGCGGCGAAATTCAGCGCTCGCCCAAAGGATGCGGCTCGTCAATAGTGATAGCGCGCCTGCAAGAAATCTATACGTCCTTCGCTTACCATATACACTAGGCGATGTTCTTCCGTAAGGCGTCGCGACCAGGTCCCGGATGGGAGGTATTTGAGCGGTTCTGGTTTGCCGATACCTGAGAATGGGTCGCGGAGCACGGCCTGTATCAGATCAAAGGCACGCAGCGCTATTTTGCGGTTGGTCTGTACCCAGTAACGCAGATCTTCAACGAACTCAGGATGGAATACTCCTATCCATTCGCGAGTGGCGGGGGCGTCCTTTCTTTTAATTTTCTTCTTCGACAAGACCGAGTTCCCGGCGCAGCTCTTCTACGGAAATAGGAGACAACGTCTGGCTCTGTGCGCGGTTGATTGCTGTGAGGAGGCGTTGGGCGTTTTTGGGCGATCTGAGGAGATGAGCGGTTTCGAGGAGGCTGGCTAATTCGTCGGCTGAAACCAGCGCGACGTCTTCGGCATTGCGCCGTCGTATGATCACGGGCTCGCGGGTGGAGGCGACTTTGTCGCAGAGCGATGCGAGTGCGGTTCTGGCTTGAGTATAGGTCGTAACGGTGGTCATTTGATTCTCCTGTGATATGTACCTATTTACTGTACATGTTGTGAAAATCCTGTCAAGTTTGTTCCGAAGGCTCTTTTTTGCGGATACCTTTGTCGCCTAAGAAGCAACTATAAGGGTGATCATGGAACGGAATGGAGAAAGCTGCGTGCAGAGGGCTGCCGCTGGCGACTCGGCGGCGTTTGGTTTGCTCGTCGAGGAACACACGCCGTGGCTGCTGGTGCGGCTCACCCGCAGGCTGGGCTCGCAAGAGGCGGCAGAGGACGTCCTACAGGAGGCGTTTATTGCCGCGTACCAGCAGTTAGCGGAGCTGCGCGCTCCCGAGCGATTCGGCGCTTGGCTGTGCTCGATTGCGGATAACAAAGCGCGCATGTGGCAGCGGCGTCGTATCACGCAACTCAATCTGCTGGATCAGCTCGACTTGGCGGCACCGCCCGAGCAGGAGAAGCAGGAGATCAGGGCGCTGGTGCGAAAGGCGATCGGGCGATTGAGTGATCCCCACCGAGACGTGATCGTCCACCACTACCTCAAGGGCTATTCGTATCAGCAGACGGCAATCTTGCTGGACCTCCAAACCGGAGTGGTAAAGAGCCGTCTGCAAAAGGCCCGCAAACGCCTGCAAAAGGAGATCATGGCGATGGCTGAATCCAGCACTGCCCAAACATTCAAACTTGGCCCGGACGATCTGGCCGGACTGCGTCACGTAGCTCGCTTCACAAGCGACGATCCCAAGCGGCCCATTCTGCACTGCGTTTGTCTCGACGCTGGCGGCAGAGTTGTCGCAACGGACGGCTCGCGGCTGCTCAACTGGTCGAGTAAGGGGCTCGCGTCGCTGCCGGCTCCGATGATTCTCGATTCGTTGCATCCTGAGATTATCCCGGAGACGGACTCGGCCACGCTGATTCTCGAAGAGGAATCGGCCACGTTGCAGACCGCGGATGGTCGCAGGATGACGTTCCCGGCAACTCCCGGACCTTACGTCAAATACCAAGAGGCCGTTGGCACTCCCGGTCCGATCTTGGCGGTCGTGCGCAGCGAGCGTCTGATGGCCTGCGTAGAGGAGATCGAGCCGTTCCTCAGAGAGCGTCACGAACTGGTGAAAAGCCGCTGGGAGTACATGCCTCGCGTACAGATGCGGGTGTCGAGTGTGGAAGGGAGACTGGGGCTGCGAACGACGCGGGATCAGGGGTTTAGTCGGACCGAGGAAAATGCGGACGATTTGCACGGCGACGACCTCCCGGACTGGGAACATTCCGTGAGTTGCCCTGCTGATGTGACGAACATCGAGGATGGAGGATCATTCCACGTCGATCTCAATCACGACTTTCTCAAGACGATTGTAGAGGCACTGAAAGACGCGGGAGAGGAGATACGGATATATTTTAACCATAGTGAAGCTCCCCTTCATTTTGAGTCGAGGGAGGAACGCCACGCTGCCGTGCTCATGCCGATGCGGATTGGGTCTTGATTATTGAGCAACAACGACCCACTGCATCATTTTCCTTTCCATTGTGGGTTGCGTTTTTCGGCGAATGCCTGCGGCCCTTCGGCGTAGTCCTCCGACAGCCGCAGGCGGCGCACGGCCGTCAGGTCCTCCAGTTGGCACTGCGCCTGGGAGATGGGGGACTCGATGGTGTGCAGCGCCACCTGCTTGGCGGCTTGGACGGCGAGGGGGCCGCACTCTAGTACCTCGGCGGCCCAGCGTTCGGCCGTGGCCATCACGGGTTCGTCGTCGGCTACTTCATTGACCAAGCCCATGGCTAGGGCTTCCTGGGCCGAGAATAGCTTGCCGGTCAGCAGCATGCCCATAGCCAAGTGGTAGGGGATGCGGCGTGGTAGTTTGAGCACGCCGCCGGCATCGGCTAGCAGGCCGCGCCGGGCCTCGGGAAAACCAAAGCGGGCGCTTGCGGCTGCTACGATCAGGTCGCAGTGCAGCGCCAGTTCCAGGCCGCCGCCGATGGCATAACCGTTGACTGCGGCGATGATCGGCTTGTAGCAGCGGTCGAGGATGTGGACCGGGGAGTGGACTGGGTTGCGGAGCTGATCGTCGTCTGTTTGTTCGACGCGGTATTTCAGGTCCGTGCCAGCCGAGAAAGCGCGCTCGCCAGCACCGGTGAGAATGGCGACCCAGACTTGGTCGTCGGCGATGAAGTCGTCCCAGGCCCTAGTCAACTCGGCGTGGGCCGGGGGATGCAGGGCGTTCATCACTTGCGGGCGATTTATCGTCACATAGGCGATGCGGCCCTTTTTCTTGTAGAGGATGTGTTCGAATGGTGGGGTCATGTGGTCTCCTTACTGGATGTTCTTCAAGAGAAGATACAGATCGGCCAGCCCTTCTTGCGAGCTAGACGCGCTAACCGGATGTCTGGATTGACAACGACTGGGTGGGAGACCGCGGCCAGCAAGAAGCGATCGTCGAAGGCGTTTCCGTAGGCCGTGGATTCGCGCAGGTCGAATTCGTATGTGCGCGCTACTTCGTCCGCTTGGCGGACCTTTTCACGCCCGGATACGCGCGCGCCGTCCAAGTCGCCCGTCAAGCGTCCCTGCTCGCAGGCTAGCTTGGTGCCAACGACAAAATCCAGATCGAGAAGATCCTTCAAGGGTGCGATCAGGATCTCCGGCGCTCCCGATACGATGCCGAGACAATCTCCAGCGGTGCGATGGGCGGTGATCAGACGCTGGGCCTGATCGGGGATGCGGCGAGTTAGTTGCTGTTGACAGAAGGTTTCTGTCGTTTCCGCAAGCAGGTCCATTTCGATGTCGCCGAAGTAGGTCTTGTTGGATTGGATGCCGCGAGTAGGGATGCGGACGGCCCAAGACAGGAACGTGCGAATCGCCTCTGGGGCGGTCAGCTTGCCAGTCGTCAGCGCAAAGCGGATAAATTCTCTTTCAGCGCTGGTACCGGGCAACAACGTCCCGTCTAGATCGAATATCGCGGCTTTCACGGTACTAGTTAATCGCGCAACAAGCCGGGAAACATTTTGCGGAACAGAACGTCTTGGCTGTCCCATATTACCGGGACGCCCCGCACGATGCACATCACCACCGTCAACCAGACGATGGCCTCTCCGACCAACATCAGCAACTCCGTGGATACGCCGATTGACCAGCCATACTCGGCTTGGCCGGACTGGATCAGCAGCACAGCACCCAGATAGACAAACACGACGGCCTTGGTAAAGCCGTAGAGCGCCCGACTGAAGCGAGAGCTCACGAGTGCTTTCGCCCATCGGCTCTGCATCATCGTCTTACTGCCAAATGCGGTTTGGCCCGCTTCTATAAAGGCGAGCGTCCGCAGCCAGTCGATGAGAAAACTGCGGGCGACGACGATGGCCGCAGCCCAGAAGCTGGCCATGCCAATCGAGGCAAAATAGACCCAAAAGACGTTTTCGACGATGCGATCTCCGGCGATGTCAAACATCGCGCCCAGATCGGATTCGATGCCGAGGCGGCGGGCAATGATGCCGTCGAGTGCGTCCATGTAAAGGGTGGCGATGGTCAGCAAGACCGCTATACCACAGGCGATGGTGTTGACTTTGTACAGCCCAATCACCAAAAACACCAAGAATATTCGGATTAACGTCACGAGATTTGCTTGCATGTTCACCTCCCTCGAAATGCAAGAATATCGGCTAGCGATAGGAATGTCATTATAATATGGAAAAAAATGGCAGGTGCCGATGAAAAACTACAGTGTCAGAATGATCCGCGAGCACATGGAAAATATTCCGCAATTCCCGATCCCCAAAGGGTTTGTCATGCGGAATTACCGGCCAGATGAAGGGGCTATCTGGACGCGGATTCAGCGAGCGGCGGAACCGTACTTCGACGTTGACGACCAGCTTTTTGTGCGCGAATTCAAACGCGATTTTGGGGCACTGGAGGACCGAAGTTTTTATCTGACCACCGATGCTGGCGAAGAGATCGGGACTATCACAGCGTGGTGGCAGCCCGATTTAGACGGCGAGGATTGGGGCCAGATTCACTGGGTTGCAATTCACCCGGACTATCAGGGGCGCGGGCTTGCCAAGCCGATGATGTCTGTGGCGATGGCGTATCTAAAGCGATTCCACGAGCGCAGTTTTCTCGGCACCTCAAGTGGGCGGATTCCCGCGATCAAAGTGTATCTTGATTTCGGATTTTACCCAGACCTTGAGCGAGAGAATAGCCAACAGGCTTGGACGGAAGTCGCGTCCGTTTTGCAACATCCGGTTTTAAGGGCCTGTGGTTTTTAGCCAAGGCGAGTGTCCGCAGCCCAGATGCGGACCATACCAATCGAGGCAAAAGTCCACCGAGGAGGATTGTCTATTAGTCCCCCGTACTCGGCGGCCAAGTAGCGAAGTACTCGGGTGCCCAGCGTCTGGCGAGGTGGTAGTTGCGTTTGTGATAGGACCCGGCGGGCGGAGCTGTCTCGGCTTCGATATAGGCTTCGGCACCGGTTAGCTGGGGGAACTCCAAAATCCAGACAAATTCGCCTTCGGTGTTGGTCCCGAGTAGGCGGAAGGTTTCGCCGTGGGTGAGGTCGTGCTCCCGGGCTACCTCTTGTAGTCGCTGCTGACGCTCCGCGTCGCCGCACACTTGATCGGAGCTGCGACGCCAGTCGCCGAAGGCGAGCACGACGATCGAGGAGGGATCGACGGTCAGGGGTGGGATTACGTGCGGGTCCGCGTCGGGAGCCACGGGGGGTTCGGGCTTGCGGGGTAGCCAAGCAAGGCTCTCTGGTTGCCAGCGTCTGGCGAGGGAATAGTCGTAGAAGCCGTAGTGTCCGTACGGAGGTTCCGTCTCCGCCGCCATCCAGGCCTCGGCACCGGCTAGGTCTGGGAATTCGATGGTCCAGAAGCGCTCCCAACTGTTTTGGGGTGCCAGCAGGCGGTAGCCGTGGATGCCGATCAGGCCATGGCGCTCGGCGACCGACAGCATTAGGTCCACGTGCTGGCGCTCGTAGTCGCGCCGCTGGGCCTCGTCGAGCCGATGCCACTGGGGCAAGCGTCCACCTCGGAACAAAATGACGATGCTGTCGCCCTGCGACGAATCGGTCATGCGTACCCTCCTGTTAGATTACGCCAACTCTCCAATCAGTCTGCGGATATTGGCGTAGTTCGTCTGCATGGCTTCGAGCCGCGAGCCGCTTGCTGGCAGGAAATGGGTGGCGATCGACAGGACGACGTCGCAGCGGTTGTCGCGCAGGTTGCGCAGGATCGTCGGGTAATCGACGTGACCCTCGCCGATGGGTGTGTACTCGAATTCGAGCGTGGAACCGTTTATGGTGCGCAGGTCCTTGGCGTGGACGCCGTGTAGGTAGGGGCGCAGGTTTTCGAAACCAGCGGTGGCGTTATCGACTTCGCCGCAGTTGTAGTTGTCCGCTGGACACCAGAGCGCCTTGAAGCGCCGCGAGCCGACGGCTTCGACGATGCGGCGGAAGTTGCGGCTGGTGTTGCCGTAGTTCCACTGCATCATCAGGAAGGCGATGTCGACGTCGTATTTTTCGGCGAGGTCGGCGAACATGGAGAACGCCTCGACTAGCTTTGCCATGTCGCCGTCGGAGATGATGCCGCCGCGCGTTGCCCAGCGCATGGGCCAAGTCGGCTTGCCGCCGGTGTACTCGGCCGGCCAAGCGAAGCTGCTGCAGCCGACCGCGCCGATCCCCAGACGGGCTGAAACTTCCATTGATCGTTCCAGCTTGGTGAAATGCTCCTTGAATTGGGCGTGTTCGAGCATTTTGCCCGGCTCAAGCTCGGCGAGATGCACGGTCTTGAACAACCCAGCGCCGTCGAGCAGGAAAAACTCGAGACCGTGCGCGGCGACCTGTTCGGCGGCTTGGTCTATCTCGGCGTCGGCAAGCTCGTAGAGGTTGCGGTTGTTGGAGTGGGTGCCGCACCAGACGTAGTGTGCGCCGAGGTCACACGCCGTGGCCAGCGATTGCTCGAAGGGCTGCTGCAGCTCGCCGAGGTACATCCCCATTTTGAATTCGTAGTGGTCGCTCATGATTTTCCTATCCCCGCGAAGGTTCGGGCATCTCGGCCCGCGCCTTCGCCGCTAGTTCTTTGAGGTGGCCGTCGTTGGCCATGCGCTGTTCGAGATGCACCATGCGGCGTTTGCTCGCCGTGGCGAGCATGGTCTCGCCGTACGCGCGCTCTGCCCAGAAGCGGGCGAGTCCTGCGATGTCCTGTTTGACGAGGTCGATCTGCTCGTCGGGCACGCGCACCATGCAGTTGATGGTGAACATGCGGCGACGGCCACTGCCGCCGAAGGCCGCGTGTTTGAGGTTGTGCTGGAAGACGACTAGATCTCCGGGGACGATTTCGAGCGCGACGGCTGGGACTTGGTCGCCGGAGATGCCCCATTGCTCCTGCGATTGCTTGACGTTCGCTTCAAGCGTCTCGGCGTACTGGTCGCCGCGGCGGTGGCTACCCGGGATCACGCGCAGGCAGCCGGTGTCGCGGGTCAGGTGGTCGAGGTAGAAGGCGATCTTGACGTGGCGGATTTCCTTCTGGTAGCCGTCGGAGTGCCACCGGGTGTCGCCGGCGTAGTAGTTGCCGTCGGAACCGCTGTAGTTGAAGTCGTCGCCGAGCAGGCTGGCGAGCAAGCCTTCGATGCGCGGATCGTCGAGCAGCGCACACAAGCGCTCGTGTTGATCGATGAAGGGCACGATGCAGGAGCGCCGTTCGCCGTCGTGCGGTTGGCCGTAGTGGCCGCCGCCGCGCTCGGCCCAGACTTGCTCGAAGGCGTCGATGATTTCGTCGATACAGTCGGCCATTAGTCCCGGCAGCGCAAGGTAGCCGAAGGTGTCGAAAAAGTTGAGTTGCTGTTGGTTGAGTCGAATCATGTCGGTTCTCCCGGAGAGCTTGACGAGGGTTGGGGGAGGCGATACATTGGCGGCGTTTTTGGAGTCGTGTTCAATTTAATAAGGCATCTGTCCTTACTCAATGGCTTTATAAATGCCTCTCGCTGATTGAGGATACTGACAGACGCACGTATATACGCGGAGGTAGCGATGAAAATTGTTGCCGTGGGTGCTGTGCTGCTGCAACCTATGCCGTGGGTGCTGGTGAAGGTGCGCACAGACGAGGGGATCACCGGCATTGGCGAGGCATATCACGGAGCTGGCGTCCACCACATCGCGGTCGATGAACGCCTCACCCAACGCGCCCTCATTGGCCAAGACCCGCGCAACGTCGATAGGCTCTTCCGCGATATGAAAAGCTCGATGTCGGCGTCGGGGTACTATCAAGGCGCGGTGATGAGCGCGATTAGCGGCATTGAGATGGCGCTGTGGGACATAACTGGGCAGGCGATTGGCGTGCCGATCTGGCAGTTGCTGGGCGGCGCGTACCGCGACTCGATTCGCGTGTACAATGACTGCCATGCTGGCGACGAGGACGACAATCCCGAATCTTGGGTAGCCAAGGCTAGGGAAGTGGAAGCCCGCGGCTTTGACGCCATCAAGTTCGACATCGATCCGCGCCCCGACCGGCGCGACCACTACAACCGCACCATGAGCAACAGCGACATCGCCTTCCACATCGAAGTGGTTACGGCGCTTCGCGAGGCGCTGCATCCCAATACGGATTTGCTCATTGACGCCCACTGGGCGTACGCGCCGCACGACATCCTCAAGGTCGCCTATGCTTTGGAAGCGCTGGATTTGATGTGGTTGGAAGATCCGATTCCGGCTGAAAATGTCGCCGCGCTCAAGGAAGTGAAGAACGCGACGCGCACGCCGATCTGCACCGGCGAAAACCTGTACACGCGGCACGGGTTCCGCGAGCTGGTCGAGACACAGGCGACGGATATTATCTCTCCTGATCTGGCCAAGGCTGGTGGTCTGTCCGAGGGACGGCGCATCGCCGATTTGGCCGACATCTATTACATACCGATTTCACCGCACAACATTTGCAGCCCGATTGGCACCGTGGCTATGTGCCACCCGTGCGCTGCTTCGCCCAACTTTCAGGTGTTGGAGTTCCACCACCTCGACAATGAGTTGTGGAACAGCCTCACGGTGGAGCGCGACCTGATCGTCAACGGGCGAATCCCCTTGCCGCAGGCTCCCGGCCTCGGAGTCACACTCGACGAGGATGTGGCGCGCAACGCGGCGCGCGAGGACCTCGGTTTCTTCGACGCGGAGTAGAGCTAACTTGTCGCTTAACTACGTCTTTCGACGATTTGGCGTGTTTCTGCTGATCGTGTGGGCAGGGGCTACCATCAACTTTTTGATGCCTCGGATGGCTCCGGTGAACCCCATCCGCGAGCGCCTGTTGCAGGCGGTGTCCTTCGGCGGCGCGGGCAAGACCGACATGGAGGCGGTGGTGGCCACGTACGAGGCCCGCTTCGGTCTGGATCAGCCGCTGTGGAAGCAATACCTGCGCTACTTAGGCGATGTGGCGCGTCTCGACTTTGGGGTTTCCATCGCCAATTTTCCGAGCCGCGCTTCTGACATTATCATGCGCGCCCTGCCGTGGACGCTCGGGCTGCTGACGACGGCGACGCTGATTGCCTTTGCCCTCGGCACGGTGCTCGGCGCGCTGCTGGCTTGGCCGCGATCACCCGGTGCTCTGCACTACTTTGCCGCGCCTTTCTTGGCGCTGTCGGCGATTCCCTACTACTTGCTTGGACTAGTTCTCGTCTTTCTCTTGGGCTTTACTCTGCGCGCCTTTCCGCTCGGCGGTGGTTTTACCTTGGGAACGCTGCCTGGGCCGACCTTGGCCTTTGCCATTGACGTGATCTATCACTCCATCGTCCCCGCCTTGTCAATCGTGCTGTCGTCGGTGGGGTTTTGGGCGTTGTCGATGCGCGGTATGATGGTCACTGTCCAAGGCGAGGATTACGTCAACTACGCCGAGGCTCGGGGCTTGAAGAGCCGCGACATTTTCTTCCGCTATGCCCTGCGCAACGCGCTGTTGCCACAGACTACGGCCTTGGCGCTGGCGATGGGTTACGTGGTGTCTGGGGCCGTGCTGGTGGAGGTGGTGTTCGCGTACCCGGGTGTGGGCACGGTGCTGTACCGCGCCATACAGACTTTTGACTACTTCGTCATCTACGGCGTCGTACTCATGGTCATCCTCGCCATCGCCGTGGTGACGTTGATTCTCGACTTGGTTTATCCGCTCCTCGACCCGCGCATTGCCTACCGCCGATGACGCTCTCGCCGATCTTCGCGGCGGCGCGCCGCCATCCTCAGCTTGCGGCCGGCTTAATCGTCGTCTTTGTCGTGTTAGCCTTCGGTCCTGTGGGGACCTTGTTCGTCGATACGGATCTGGCCCGCGTCGGCTCGGCGGAACCCAATCTGTCGCCGTCGCTGGAGCACCTTCTTGGTACTGACGCGGCGGGGCGGGATTTGCTCGCGGTGATGGTGGCAGGTACGCCGCTAACGCTTAGGATCGGCTTCCTCGCTGGTGCCGTGGGACTTGGTATTGGCATTATCCTTGGCTTTCTCGCTGGGTACTTTGGCGGCTTGGTCGATACCTTGATTCGGGGGGCTGCTGACGTGCTGCTGACTGTGCCCGGCCTGTTGTTCTTAGTGGTGCTGGCCACTTCGCTGCGCACGGCTGTTACGGTCGATATGATGGCTCTCGTGGTGGCCTCGCTGGCGTGGATGCTGCCGACGCGGACGATCCGCTCGCAGGTGTTGTCGATGCGCGAGCGCGCGTACGTGCAGGTGGCGCGGCTTTCTGGCATGAGGGACTTGGAGATTATTGCCCGCGAGTTGCTGCCGAATCTGCTGCCCTATCTGGCGGCTAGTTTTGTCAGTGCTGTGGGTGCTGCGGTGTTAGCTTCGATTGGTCTAGAGGCGCTGGGCTTGGGGCCGCAGAACGAGCCTACGCTTGGGATGACTATTTACTGGGCTTTGTACTACACCTCGCTGCTACGGGGAATGTGGTGGTGGTGGGCACCGCCGATTGCGATGATCGTGCTGATTTTTCTCGGCTTGTTCCTCGTCTCCATGGGGTTGGATCGCATCGCCAATCCGCGCATATGGAAGGTCTCGTCGTGAGTGCCGAGGGCAAGAGCCGCGTGGTGTTGCGGGTGCATGACCTGCGCGTTCATTACCACACTCCGAGGGGGCCGGTGCGCGCCGTAGAGGGCGTTGGCTTTGCGTTGCGGTCGGGAGAGCGGCTGGGCTTGGTGGGCGAGTCGGGGTCGGGTAAATCGACAACGGCGATGGCTTTGATGCAGCTAATCCGGCCGCCCGGACGGATTGAAGGGGGACGGGTCAAGCTCGACGAACTGGAGTTGTTGTCGCTGGCTGAGGAAGAGATGCGGGGCGTGCGCTTTTCGCGGATCTCTCTGATTCCCCAAGGCGTGATGAATTCGCTCAATCCGGTGATGCGCGTGGGTGCGCAGATCGCCGACACGATTGAGGCGCACGAGGAGCGGCCGGACCGCGAAGCTCTGCAGGAGCGGGTGAGAAGTCTGCTGGCGTTGGTTGAACTGGACCCGGCGACGGCGCGCATGTACCCCCACGAACTCAGCGGCGGTATGAAGCAGCGCGTGGGCATGGCCATTGCCGTGGCCTTGCGACCGCAGGTGATCATCGCTGACGAGCCGACTAGTGCCTTGGACGTGGTCGTGCAAAAGCGGGTGATGGATACCTTGTTCCGCGTGCAGCAGGAACTCGACGCCGCGGTGATTTTGGTGGGCCACGACATGGGGCTGATGGCTCAATGCGTGGACCTCATCGGCGTGATGTACGCTGGCCGGTTGGCTGAACTGGGGCCGGTGCAAAGCCTGCTCGAAGAGCCGCTGCATCCGTACACGCGCATGTTGGTAGAAAGCCTGCCGTCGCTGGAGCGCAAGGGCGTGTTTCGCGGGATTCCCGGACTGCCGCCTTCGCTGCTGGAGCCGCCACCGGGGTGTCCTTTTCATCCGCGCTGTCCGCAGGTGATGGATAGCTGCTCGGATCGCGTGCCGGAGTTGGAGGTGGTGGCTGCTGAGCGCCGGGTGGCTTGTCATCTGCACGCCGGGGGCTCGTGAACACGCCACTGTTAGAAGCGCGGGGTGCGAGCCGAGCCTTTGGTGGCGGCGTGTTCGACCGGCAGCGGATTGTTGCAGTTGCCGACGCTTCGCTGGTGATCCCGGAGGACGATCCCGTGGTGGTGGCCATTGCCGGGGAAAGCGGTAGTGGGAAGACTACTTTGGCGCGTCTGCTGCTAGGCATTTTGCCGCCGACTGGTGGATCGGTGCGCTACCAGGGCACGGAATTGCGCGATCTCGACGCCAAGGCGAGACAGACGTTTCGTCGGCAGGTGCAGGCTGTGTTTCAGGATCCCTTTGAGGTGTTCAATCCGTTCTACCGGGTGGATCATTCCCTGACGGTGCCGATTGCCAAGTTCTTCCCGGAGCTGTCGCGCCAAGAGCGGCGGCAGCGGATCGAGGAGGGGCTGCAAGCGGTCGGTCTGCGCCCGGAGGAGACTCTCGGGCGTTATCCCCATCAGCTAAGCGGCGGTCAGCGCCAGCGCATTATGGTGGCGCGGGCCTTGTTGCTCGACCCGCGCGTGATTGTGGCCGACGAGCCGGTGTCGATGGTGGACGCTTCGTTGCGCGCGACCATCTTGGAGACCCTGTCCCGCATCCACCGGGAGCGCGGCATTAGTCTGGTGTACATCACGCACGACCTGACTACGGCGTATCAACTGAGTCACACCATTCTCGTCATGTACCAGGGTGCGGTGGTCGAGGTGGGTGATGTGGAGCAGGTTATCAAGGCACCGAAGCACCCTTACACGCAGCTACTTGTGAGTTCTATTCCGCTGCCGGACGCAAAACGTCGCTGGGGCGAAGGCTCGGTTGAGGTTGCGCCTAGCGGGCCGACAGTGGAAGAGGATGCAGAGATTTCGAGCGCTACTGGTGGCTGTGCCTTTGCCGAGCGCTGCCCTCACGTCATGCCGCGCTGTCGGCAGCAGCGTCCGTCGTTGGTGCAGATCGATGCTGGTCGGGGCGCTGCTTGCTATCTCTACGAGGATGCTGCGGTGCTGTCGAAAGAACAGGTCGCCGGCTTGTCATACGGAGGTGGGTGAACGATGTGGAGAGCGGGTTGGCAGCGTCGGTATCAAGCTAATTTCGGTTTTAAGAGGCGATGAATGGACTGGAAAATCTATCTCGATAACTGTTGTTTGAGCCGTCCCTTTGACGATCAGACGCAAGATCGAATTCGCCTTGAAACCGAAGCTATTATGCTGATCATGGTGCGCTTTTACACTAGGCAATGGCAATGGATCGCCAGCGAAGTTTCTATGTTTGAAGCCGATCAAAACCTTGACTTGAGACAACGCTTTCGAGTAAAATTTCTGCTAACGTACGCTCATCAGACCGTTTCCGTTGATGCAACCGAGACTGCGAGAGGCAAGCATTTTGAATCGTTGGGGTTTAAGCCGTTCGATGCTCTACATCTTGCCTGCGCCGAAAGTGGCCGTGCGGATTGCCTGCTAACAACGGATGACCGGATGCTTAACAAGGCGAAAAGCATCAGTTCGCAACTTGGCATCCGCGTCGAAAACCCGCTTACATGGTTACAGGAGATAACTGAAGATGAACGCCTTAAAGATGACGGCGAATCAGATCCATGAACTCGGTATTGAGGCACTTTTGCAGAAACTCGGCCCGGTTGGAACGATCCGTTTTCTCCATCAGTACGAAACGGGCAAGGGCAATTACTCGGTTGATCGGCAGCAATGGCTTACTGTGCCAGATGTCGAGACGCTCGCCAACCAGATACAGCGGTCCCGCGAGAGCGATTCTTCAGGTAGAGAGTCGCAATCCTCTCGTTGACCGTCTGGGCGGCCTGAGTGCGCGGCCATCGGCAAGGATTGTTTTTGTCCAAGTCGAAAAGCTCCAATAGCCTTGCCGTCCCCAATCCTACTCCTTTGAAAGACAATATCTTCAACATACAAAGGGTGTCTCTACTCCTACTCGCAGCGTGTGCAATTTTGGCTAGCTGCGGGCCGGCTGTGGTGTTGGACGACGTCCCTCGGGACCGCACCCTGATCTTGATGAATGGCGGGCCGAACCAGTATTCCCTGTTCGACAATCAGAATCCCTACATCCCCGGCTCCGATCAGGGATTCCACATGGGCACGCTGCCTGCGGTGTTTGAGCCGCTGATTATGTACAACGTGCTCACCGGGGAATACGAGAACTGGCTGGCTGAGAGTTGGGCGTACAATGACAGTTTTACCGTGCTCACCGTGAAGATCCGCGAGGGCATTGAATGGGCGGACGGCGTTCCCTTCACGGTGCGCGACGTGGCTTTTACCTTCGACATGCTGCGCGACCACGCCGCGTCCATGGTGCATCTGGCCGACCTGCCCGAGTTTTTCGACTCCACTGAGGTCGTCGACGACCACACCGTGCGGCTGGTGCTGAAAAAGGCGGGGCCGGCGTTTTGGGCGACTACGCTGAGCAGCAACCACGGCATCTTCGTCTTGCCCGAGCACATTTGGCAAGATCGAGACCCGCTAGAGTTCACCTTCCACGACATCGACGGCGGCTTGCCTTTGGGCACAGGGCCCTATCGTCTAGTCTATGCTTCGCCATACCAGAAGATCTACGATTTGCGCCAGGACTGGTGGGGGGCTAAGAAGGGGTTTAAGCGGCTGCCGAGAATCCAGCGGATCATCTACGTGCCGCAGCAGGAGGAGAGCCAGGCCGCGCAACTGCTGCTGACCGATCAACTCGACATGGCACCTATTATGCAGGTGCTGACTCTCGAAAGCGTGTTAGAGCGCAATGCGCGGGTCGTGACCTTCTCCGATCGGCAGCCGCCCTATGGCTACTTGGACTGGTGTCCCATCGACCTCAATATGAATTGCTCGGAGCCGCCGTTTGACGATCCGCAGATCCGCCGGGCGATCAGCATGGCCATCGACCGGGAAAAACTCGTCCAGCTAGCCGAGTCGGGAGCGGGCGTGGTCGCGCTGCATCCCTTCACGCCCTATGAATGGTTCGCGCCTTTTGACGAGGCCCTGCAAGAGATTCTCGCGCGGCACGGGTACGACTCCAAGCCGCACTTGGAAGAGGTGGACCGGATCATGGAGGGGAAAGGGTATCGCAAGGACGAGGAGGGCTTGTGGATCAGCCCAGAGGGCGAGCGTCTTGAGATTGCCATGTACGTGCCGCAGTGGTTGCGGGCCTACGGTCCACCGCTGACCCAGCAGCTACGCGACGCTGGTTTTGATGCGAACTTTGACACCTCGCCCGGTTTGACTTCGCTCGTGCAGACGGGAGAGCAGAAGGTTTCCCTCGGCTGCAAGGGGCCGAGTGGGGTGCGCGGCATGGACCCCTATCTGATGTTGTCTTACTACACCTCGCAGTACTTCCGGCCCACCGGGCAGCCGGCGCCGCTGTGGTCAACCATTTCGCGCTGGCGCAATGAGGAATTCGACCGCATTGTCGAGCGCATCGCGCCTCTACAGGTCGGCGACGAGGAACTGTTGGAGTTGTTCAGCGAGGCGATGGAAATCTGGGTGGGGGAGTTGCCCGACATCTTCTTGGCGCAGCTCATCATCCGCTACCCTTGCAACACCACCCGCTGGACTGGCTGGCCGAGTCAGCAGGACCCCTACGGCTTTCCGCACTCTTGGCAGTGGGAGTTGTTGAAAACCTTTATCCGGTTAGAGCCTGTGGATAATGGGGCAATGGCTCGGGGAGAGGGGTAAGCTATGGACACTGCGGACACTGATATCAAGACGCATCGGAACGAGATCGAGCCGCTGGCGATGGCTGGCGATGTCCGCCTGCTGCTGAACGGCGAGTGGGAGTTTGTCGAGGGGCCTGATGGTGATCCGCCGACCGATGGTTGGGAGCGCGTGCGCGTGCCGCATCGCTCGCGCGAGTTTGAAGACGGGCCGCCCGAGTCCGGTTGGTACCGCACGGAACTGCGCCTGCCGAAAGGCTGGGATGCAGATGGACGCATCGTGCTCGACCTTGGGCGGGTGCGCCACTTTGGGCGCGCTTATCTCGACGGTGAAGTGATTGGTGAACACTACGGTATGCGCTTGCCTTGGCGCATTGACCTGACTGATAGCATCCATTCGGGGTTCGATCATCGGCTCGACGTGTTCACCCACAACTGTAGCGGTCGCTATGCGCATCCCGACGCCTCGCAGTTGAGCGAAGAGGCAGAGAAGGCCCTCGATACTCGCTTCTGGTACACGAGCGCCGCCACCGTTGGCATGGAGTCGGATGTGTGGCTGAGCTGGGAGTCGCGGGTCCGGGTCGAAGATGTGCAGATCGTCACGTCGGTGCGGGAGCGCGAAATCCGCGTTGGGTTGACGGTTTGCAATGACGCCGAGGAAGGATTTCACGGCGACATTCGCCTGCGGGTGCGCCGCGCGGGCGAGACGGAACTGGAACTTGTAGGCTGCGAGCCCGATTTAGCGCCGGGGGAGAGCCGTCGCTTGGAGACCGCAGCGCCTTGGCGCGACGCCGTGCTCTGGGGACGTCCGCCGTACGGCGAGCCGGTTCTGTACTTCCTCGAAAGTTCGCTGCACTCGGCAGGTCGCGCCGTGCATACTACCGTGACTCGTTTCGGTTTCCGCGAGATCTGGGCCGAGGGGGATCGGCTGTTGCTCAACGGCGTTCAGCTCATGCCTTGGGGCGACCACACGGTGCCGTACGTGTACGAGCGCCAGTGGTTGACGCGGAAGTTCGTCGATCTGGCCGATGCCAACGTCAGTATTGTCGAGCACCATCGCTACGATCCGCCGCCGGTGTTTTACGACGTGGCCGACGAGCTTGGCGTGTTCGTGGTGGGGGCCAACTTCTGCGTTGGTACGGGACAGGTGTACACGCCGGAGATGGACGTGCGGGAGAAGGTGCTGGTAAGGGAGTACCAGCTAGCGGTGGCCGACTGCTGGATTCGCTCGGTCCGCAATCACCCGTCGATTCTGTTTTGGGACATCACGGACGCGAGAGATCCCGAGTACTGTGTACCCCTGCTGCGCAAGGTGAAGGAACTCGACGATAGCCGCATTGCCGAAGTCACTTTTGACCCGTCGGTGGCCACGGACGATATGATTGAACTGATTGATTGCTATCGGCTGTTCAGTGGCCTAGAAAACATTGAGGCGAGCATTGACGAAATTCGCAGCGGCCTCCCAGTGAAGCCGATCCGAGTCGGTGAGGCGGGCATCTTCGACGGGGGCTCTTGGGGAGAGCAGGAGGAACCGCCGCTGTCGGAAGGCTGGTGGGAATTTTTGACCTCAATGCCGGAGCGCAATATACACGGGTTACAGACGTTTTTCCTCGCCGACATGGACTACCGAGGCTTCACCGACCACGTGCCGGGGATGTTGGCTGGACCGCTCGACGTGAAGGTCATGTGGCCATCGCAGTCGGGAGCGGATGCTCGCATTGATCCTTTCGGCGCGGGGACGCCAGCGGCATGGGGCAAGCACCGGCTGTGTCTCAATTGGTGCGATCCGCAACAGCCAGTCTCGCGTCCGACGGCGACGACGGCTTGGTCTCAGGAGTTGTTCCGCCGACTCGCCGGGCGGGATGTGGGGCCGCTGGCGCACGAGCGATTGCCGGAGGTGCTGGTGCGAGTGATGCGCGACGGGCAACCGGTCGCCCGAGCCGGCGTTTTGGTGACTCCGCTGGCTGGGCAAGCGGTTCTGCCCTATGCCGTGCGGGCCGATCTGGCGGGTACGGCGTGGTTTGTGTTGCCTGAAGCGGGTGCGTACCGCTTTACTTGTCAGGGCGCAAGCGTGGATGTCGAGAGTCAGCGGCAGCCGATCCGCGCGCCGGGGGGATACGACCACGTTCAGTCGGTGACGCTGCATTTGCCGTAGGGGCGACCGATCGGTCGCCCCTACGGTTGATTGAATTCAAGGAGAATGATATGCCAGACACTCGTCCCAATATCCTGCTCATTATGACCGATCAGCAGCGCGGCGACTGCATGGGGCTCGATCCCCACAGTCCCTCGTGTCTGCAAACGCCCAACTTAGACTGGCTGGCTCGCACGGGTACGCACTTTCACCACGGCTACTCCGAATGTCCCAGTTGCATTCCCGCGCGCCGCAGCTTGATGACTGGTACGGCACCCGCGGCTAATGGGGCCGTTGGCTTCAGAGGTGCTCCGTGGGACCCTCCGCATACCTTGGCCGGCGAGTTGTCCAAGGCAGGTTATCAAACGGAGATGATCGGCAAACTCCACTTAACCCCCCATCGCAAGCGCTACGGCTTTGACCACATGCAACTGGCCGATGCCACTCGGGGTGCTGACAACGACTATGTCGAATGGCTGCGGCAGTATCACGGCCGCAATGAAGTAGATCCCGGCATGGCCCACGGGATTTCCGCCAACGGCTGGATTGGTCGCCCGCACCATTTGCCGGAAGAACAGATGCATACTTTTTGGTGCGTTGATCGGGCTATGGACTTTTTGCGCAAACGCGATCCTTCGGCTCCGTTTTTTCTCAATGTTTCCTTTATCGATCCCCATCCCCCGCTCACGCCACCCGCTCCTTATTACGACCGCTATATTGCCCGCAGCCTGCCCGATCCCTTCGTCGGCGATTGGGCACCCGCATTCGATGGCCCTGAAAAAGGTCTCAATCCCAATGCGTGGGAAATTCGTCTCAACGAACACGATATGCGCTGTTGCCGCGCGGCTTATTACGGCATGATCAACTTTATAGACGACCAGATCGGCCGCCTCATCCAGTTTACCGGAGGTCTCAACAACTGCTTAGTCATCTTCACCTCCGACCACGGCGAAATGCTGGGCGACCACAATCTCTTTCGCAAAACTTGGCCCTACGAAGCGTCGGCGCGGGTTCCGTTTTCCATGCGCGCGCCAAAGAACTGGGACTATCCCGAAGAAGTCATCAGCAACAGTCCCGTCGGCATCCAGGACATCATGCCGACCATCCTCAATGCGGCTGGCATCGACATTCCCGATACCTGCACAGGCAAAAGCCTTCTGCCCGTCATGCAGGGCGATGCCGACGGCGTCCGGGAATTTCTCCACGGAGAACACGCTGGCTGTTACGCCCGCGACCACGGCAACCACTTTCTCACCGATGGGCACCACAAATACATCTGGTATTCGCAGACGGGTCAGGAGCATCTTTTTGACTTGGACGAAGATCCCCAGGAAATGCGCGACTTGTCTCGCGATTCCGACGCTGAAAATAGGATGCAACCCTGGAGAGATCACCTCAGCGAAATCCTCAAAGATCGACCGGAAGGTTTTGTGGATGGCACGCGCTTGATCCCCGGCCAACCCCATGACGCGCTGCTGCCGGACTACGATCCAGAAGCGACTTATCCCTATCTATGAGATAATTAGGAATTACGAATTGGGAATTACGAATTCCCCGCGCCCTAGTCGCGTCTGAAGGCGAAGGGGGCGAGGGGACTGACCATTGATCACTAACGCCGGAGGAGACCATGACTACGTATCGCGCCGCCGTTATCGGCTTGGGCCGCATGGGCAGCACGTTCGACGATGAAATGAGCGAAGGAGGGTCCATTTTTCTGCCCTATTGCCACGCCCCTTCGTACTGCGCTTCGCCCCATACGGAACTGGTGGCTGGAGCCGACTTGCACGACGAGCAACGCGCCATTTTCGGCGACCGCTGGGGTCTGGAGCAAGACCATCTCTACAGCGACTATCGCCAAATGCTGGAGCGAGAAAACCTCGACTTGGTCAGCGTCTGCACCACGGCCCGCATTCGCTCGCAGATCGTCCAAGACTGCGCCCGCGCTGGCGTCAAAGCCGTATGGGCCGAAAAGCCGATTGCCCTGACTTTGGCCGAAGCCGATGCCATGGTCGAAGCCTGCCGCCAACACGGCACGGCCTTGGCCATCAACTGCGCCCGCCGCTGGAATCCGTTCTTCAGTCAGGCCCGCGACCTGATTGACAAAGGCGATCTAGGGCAAATCCTCCAAGTCACTGGCTATGCCCAGTGCGGCCTGTCGCACAATGGCAGCCACCTCATCGACGTTGTGCGCTACATGGCCGGGGGGCAGGTCGAGTGGGTTTTTGGCGAAATGGAATCGGACGCCGCAGCCGAGGGCGAGACCGACTCGCAGGGCAACGGCTATCTCGTCTTTGACAATGGGGTCCGCGCCTTTATCCGCGCCACTCCTACCGGAGTCGCGGCTTGGGAAATCGACGTCATTGGCACTGAGGGCCGCATCCGATCCATAGCCAATTGCACCCAAATGGAGTACATCCGCACGGCTCCGGGTGGCAATAGGGGACGCGGCGTGCCCGCGTACGTGCCCTTTCCCTATCCGACGCACATCCAGGGCATGGGTTTGACCATTGTAGAGGATTTGATTCAGGCTATTGAGACGGGATCGGATCCGCGCTGCTCGGGCGACGATGGCCGGGCCGCCCTCGAAGTGGCCATTGCTCTGCGCCAATCGCATCGCGACGGTTTTGCCCGCGTGGATTTGCCGCTAGCGGACCGCTCGTTGGGCATTCTCTCCTCGGAGATCTCCGAGGACCACACCCCGGCGCGAGTGCGGCGGTTGCAGGCTTCTTGAAGGTTATCCTTCGGACACGGGCAGCACGAGCCGCGAGGGATGGGCTGCCGAGTGATGTACGGCGTTGGTCGCCACGACTAGCTCGGCGTCGGCTAGGTCGTTCTTGCCGGTGTTGTGATTGCGGTCGTGGTTGGGGAAGTCGCTCGACGTGATTTCTATGCGGATGCGGTGGCCCGGCTCAAAGCGGCAGGCCGTCGGCCCCATGCGGATGCGGAGTTCTACCACGTCTCCGGGTGTCAGCAATTCTTCGACGTCGAGGGAGTTGCGGTGGCGGGCGCGCACCATGCCGTAGCACATCTCTGGCGCTGGGCCGCCGGGTGGGTGTTCATCTACCAGCCGGGCAAAGAAGTCCGTGTCTGGTGCCGACGAACTGACGAAGAGCACGACTTCTGGATAACCGGCGATCTCCACGGCGTCAGTCAACGGTTCTGAGCGGTAGCAGAGGATGTCGTCGCGTCCTTCTAGTCGGCGGCGGTCTGCTGGCCCTGTGAACCACTCCCGCGTCCACAGCGTTGGCACGGGAGTGTGGGGATCGTAGTCGAAGCGGTCGGCCTCGGCGGTGGTGTGCCCGCCGTTGATCGACAGTCGGCCGGAACCGCCAAACTTGGCGTCGCCGTCGCTGCTCAACAGGTACTCACAGGGCATCGCGTCCGCTGGCGGCCAAGTGTCGGCCGAGCGCCATTGACCCTGCCGTCCGGCCATTGAGAAGTAGCGCACGGCTGGCTCGCGATCGACGCCGTTGTCAATCCCCTTGAGCCAGTGGTCGAACCAGCGGATGATTAGGTCCGGCAGGTCGAGACCGGCTTGTGGGCCGAAGTCGAACCCGGCTACTATGCGGCTGCCGAGGCTCGGGTGATTCCACGGACCGGCGATGAGCTTCGTCTGCGACCGCGCCGTCTCGGTGCGACCGTGGCGCTGCATGAGCTGTAGGTGCTGCATGGAGCCGTTGCAGTGGTCGTACCAGCCGCTGAAGTCGAGGTTTGGTACGGTTACTTCCTTGTGCACCTCGTCGAACTTCCAGGCCCGCCGGTTCGGGTGTTCGAGCCAATCCTTTGCGTACTCCGCCAGTCCCGGCGGCAGGTGGCGGGTGAAGTCGAGCCATGGCAAGTAGCCGATCCAATGCCCTTCACCGGCGATCTTGTCCCACTCCTGCCGCGCTTGCTCCGGCGTATGCGGCGGCGGGAGTCCGTGGCGACGGCGCAGGTCCGGTGCCATGGAGGTGAGCCACCACTTGATACGCCGTCCCGGCCGGAAGCCGCCCGGCCAATCGACTTCGGTCAATTCTAGCGGAATGGTGTACGCGCATATGGCGACCAAGTGCGGAGGGCGCAGCTTGGCTAGCTGCCACTGCATCCAAGCGTTGTACGAGGCCCCAAGAGTGCCGACGCTGCCGTCGCACCAAGGCTGTGCCGCCAGCCACTCCACGGAGTCGTAGCCGTCCTCGGCGTCGCCCGTGTGCTCTTCGGTGAACGGCACCCAGTCGCCTTCGGAGCCGTAGCGGCCGCGCGAGTCCATGGAGACCACGGCGTACCCAGCGCGCACGTACCGCTCGAATCCAGACTTTGGGCGGTCGTACGGGGTACGCAGCAGGATTCCGGGGAACCGGCCGTCGGCGTCGGGGCGAAACACGTGCGCCGCCATGTGGACGCCGTCGCGCATGGGGATTTGGACGTCGGGTTCGGTGAGGATTCCTAGGGCACCACTCATCGCATTGGCTCCGTATCGATGGTCCCGGGTAGGTCATAGCCGGAAATCATCTTACTGTTGAACATTTTTTTAGGCCGCAAAAAGGGAGCTGCCGACCGAATCGGGGCTCCCTTCTCGTCGTAATTACTATAAATAAAATAATGATTGTTTTTGCTTTTGTCAAGAGATATATTTACGTAAGTCATTTATAAATAAATACTTATTGACAATCCGTCAAGTCTCCTTATCTTATCACATCCGCCCGATCTTACGCGACTTCAAACTTCTTGGCTACGACTGCGAAAACTTCGGCTACCTTTTTCTTCATAAAAGCAACCATAAGAGTGATCACGACTTGCCGATTGCTCGTCGCTAGGCCGATCCACCAAGGAAATATTTGCCACTGTTAAACGCCCCCTCTTCCGTTGTAAGTCTGGGGAAGGCACAAATCTCTATTGCCTTCTCTGGCGGCAGATGGATTCCTGCAATTTGCCTGCTATGAACGGAAGCCCCTTTTCAACCTTGGCCCAATTGAAAGGAGATCTATGAGCACGGCATATCCGACTCAGCGCATTCGTACACACCTATGGCTGCTCTGGATGATAGGGGCTGCGCTCGTCGTTGCGCCGTCTGCCCCAGCTCACGAAAAGCCTAGCGAAAAGGAAGTTTGGGCCTTCAGGACGCACCTCCGGCCAACCATAGACGGCGTCCTAGACGATGAGGACTGGGCGCGGGCGACACCGGCGACGGGATTCATCTTGATCGAACCCGAAGAAGGCGTCGCTGCGACCAACCAAACTTTTATACATGTACTCTACGACGCCGATTATCTGTACATCGGCCTCAATATGATGGATGCAGAGCCCGGCAACATAAAGGGTCGCATCATGCAGCGAGATGGCCGGTTTGCCCCGTTGGATCTCGTCGGTCTCGTCTTAGACACCTATCACGACCATCAGAATGCCTACGGGTTCTATATAAACGCCTACGGCGTCCAGAACGATTTTCGCGTTGAAAACGACGGGGCCGGCGGCTGGGGTGGAATCGATCAGAGTTGGGACGGCATTTGGCAGGCTGAAACCCATGTCCACGACCACGGGTGGAGTGCCGAGATCGCCATCCCATTCAAGACGCTGCGGTTTCCCGAGTTGGATCAGCATACGTGGGGCATAAACGTCCAGCGCATTGAGCGGACCTATACAGAGAACAGCAACTGGGCGTTTATATCGAGAGACGACCGGTATCTCCTGAAAGTGTCCAAAGCCGGCCATCTGCATGGACTTGAAGACATAAAACCGGGACTTCACCTAGAGGTACTGCCTTATGCAACCGGAGGCTACGGCGATGTGGGGAGTCGGTCTGCAGAAGGCTGGTCCAGCGATTTTGGGCTCGACCTGAAATACAGCATCGCCTCCAACCTCACCTTAGACACCACCTTCAACCCGGATTTCGCCCACATAGAAGCCGACGAGAACCAGATAAATCTGACGCGGTTCGAACTCTTCCTAGAGGAGAAAAGGCCCTTCTTCCTCGAAGGCCAACAGCTCTTTACGGCGATGGATCTCTTTTACAGTCGTCGCATTAGCGACCCCGATGCCGGCGCTAAAATAACGGGGAAGATCGGCAAGAACAGCCTCGGTATGATCGCAGCGCGGAACCGTCCAGCGGACGGGGAGGGCGACCATCCACACTTCGGCGTCCTGCGCCTCAAGCGCGATCTAGGCGTCAATTCCTCGATTGGTGCCTTAGTGGTCGGGAAAGATGGTCCTCTCGGGCAGCAGGCGGTGGGCAGCGATCTCGTTCTGAGCGTGGACGACAATGCTAAGCTCTTCCTAAATTCGGCCATGAGTTTTGGTGCAGACATAGATCAAGACAACAAAATGTACAGCGGCAGCTTTAGGTACAATTCCGACCGCTTCCCATTTGGGATTCGGGGATCTTGGATCGAGCCTAAGTTCAACGTGGATCAAATCGGCTTCATCCCGCACGACGCCGACGTCGGCGAGCGAGAATTCAGTCTCTATGGAAGCTACGGTTGGCGTCCCGATTTCCTCGGCATTAGAAACATATATTTGGGGCAGAACCTCGTCGCCGAGCAGCGGACCAGCGAAGAGGGGTGGGAATGGCTTTGGAGCAACGTCAATGTGAACGTCCGGCGGCTGGATGACTCACGGGCGTGGTTCGGCCACTATAATTGGCAATTGCGATGGCAGCAAAAAAAGTATAACGGCGACTCATTCAGTGCCGGTTTTGACACTGGCAATGGGCGCAGATACCGGCTCCGTCTCGGTGGTCAACTGCGGGACCAGTACGACTTTGCCGACGAATACCTCGGCGACATCCGCCGCGTATCCGGGTCGTTGCGGTTCGACTTGTGGGAGGGGTTCTTTTTGGACTCTAGTACGGAATCTGTCTGGGAGTATTTTCCCTCCGGCGAGCTGGACGAAGTGAAGCGCACCATGCTGGTGAGGACGACGTACTTTTTGCACCGGGATCTGTTCATCCGCAGCTTTTTTCAGCGCAGCTTCCACCGGGATACCGTCGATCTCAACCTGCTTTTTAGCTACACCTTCGGCCCGAACAACAGCCGATTCTATATCGCCTATAACGAACATCGGGCCGACACCACAGAGCGGATACTGCTGACGAAATTGAGCTATAGGTTTAATTTCTGAGCCGAGCTAGTCTCCTCAATCGCTATGCGCTGGCGCGGACGATGTCCTCGTCTCGTTTCTCGCTATGGCGCATTGATTCATGGGATTCAGAAGTTAGATCGCGGAGAGCGCGAAAGGTTCGGTGACAAAAAAGCACCATGCCCCCTCCACGCTCAGGTTACACCTTTAGGGCCTTCTTCTTGGGCGCACTCTGCGCCGCCTTTCTCGCCGCAGGTGCCCCCTACTGCAACATGGTCCTGCGCGGCTCGTACATGACCCAGGATTTTTCCACTCCTGGGGCGCTCTTCCTGTTTTTCTTTTTAGTCGGCGTGTTCAACGCGCTGTACAAATGCGTCTTCCCCAGCGGCGGTCTCGCCCGCGCCGAGCTGCTGCTGATCTACAGCATGATGCTCATCGCCTCGGCGATTACCACCTGCGGCCTCTCTGAATACCTCTTGCCGGTCATGGGGTCTTGGCTCTACTTCGCCACGCCGGAAAACCGCTGGGACGACCTGTTCCATCCCTACATCCGCGACTTCTTGGTGCCCGACGACGCGCGCGCCATCAAGCACTTCTACGAGGGGCTGCCCACGGGCGCGTCCATTCCTTGGGACGTTTGGTTGCTCCCTTTGCTCGGATGGAGCGCCCTTATTGTCGCCGTTTACTTCGCCATGATCTGCGTGGCCGTGGTACTCCGCCGCCAGTGGATCGAGCGCGAAAAGCTCATCTATCCGCTGGCGCAATTGCCGCTCGACATGGTGCGCCAAAGTGACGAGAGCCGGCTGCCGCCGTTCTTCAAAAGCGCGAGCTTGTGGATCGGCTTTGCCATTCCCTGCCTCATCTCTTCGACCAATGCCTTCCACAACTACTTCCACGTCTTTCCGCAAATTCAGCTTTCCTCGGGCATTGGCCTCTTCCGCGACACCGTGCATTTGCCCGTGGTGCTCAGCTTCCCGGTTCTCGGCTTTGCCTACCTGATCAACCTTGAGATCGCCTTCAGCTTGTGGTTTTGCAATGTGCTGGTCAATGTGCAAAAGGGACTCTACGGCGTGCTCGGCGTCACCTCCGGCGAGGCGTTAGACACTTTTAGCGTCAATCCGCCGGCGATTGCCCATCAGGAAATGGGGGCGCTGATCGCGCTAGTCGCTCTGACGCTGTGGGTGGGGCGCGGGCACCTCAAGGACGTGTGCCGCAAGGCGTTTTTCAATGCTGCGGATGTCGATGACGCCGACGAGATTCTTTCCTACCGCGTCGCGGTCTGCGGCGCGCTGGCGAGCTTGGGTTTTGCCGGGGGTTGGCTCTATCTGAGTGGCATGCCGCCGCTGGTCGCCCTGCTCTTCCTGCTCAGCGCCTTTGCTATCTTCGTGGCTTTGACCCGCATTGTCGCCGAAAGTGGAGTGCCCGAAGCGCGCACGCCGATGATGCCGCAGAGCTTTGTCGCCACGGGGATCGGCACGACCGCGGTCGGCGAAACTGGCATTACTGCGCTCGGCTTTTCCTTTACTTGGGCCACTGAACTGCGCGTCGTGGTAATGGCCTCGGCCGCCCATGCCCTCAAGCTGCTCGACGGCCAGCAGGGCCGCCACCGTCCCTTCTTCTGGGCGCTGATGCTAGCGGTGCTGGTCAGCATGGTTAGTTCGATGTGGGCGATCCTCGATTTGTCCTACCGCTACGGCGGCATCAATCTCAACCGCTGGTTTTTTGGCGGCGGTGCCCGCGCTCCCTTCGAGAGTTTCGTCGCCCGCCTCTTGCTCAACCCCACAGGGCCTAGTTGGGAAGGCTGGTTTTCCACGGGGGTCGGCGCTGCGATTATGAGCGGTCTGATGCTGGCCCGACACTACCTGACGTGGTGGCCCGTACACCCCATTGGCTTCCCCATCGCCGGCCTCTGGCTGATGAGTCACTCTTGGTTTTCGATTTTTTTGGCGTGGCTGTGCAAGGCCATCGTCCTCAAATACTGGGGGCCGCGCGGTTTCCGCGCCGTTCGCCCGTTCTTCATGGGGGCGATCCTCGGCCAGTTTGCCAGCGCTGGGGTCTGGCTGGTCATCGACGCCTGTACCGGCATGACCGACAACCGCATCTTTAGCTGGTAATTGCTCTCCGCATCGCCAACTTACTTGCCTGTGTGTTCACCATCGACATCACCGAATGCCCTCACTGTAGTGGGTACCTGTGAATCGTCGCAGCACTTAATAAGGCTCATTCGATTCATTTCTATCTCGACGGCGTTAGCCTGTCTGTACAGCCCCACCGATTGCGCTCGTATGGGCTCGAATTCGTCGCCTAATTCTGGCCAGCAACGCGGCCATTTCGCCCATGAGATAACCCCAAGCCTTGTTTGACGATACAACACAGCCCACATAGATTAGCGATTACCAAGCCGCCTTATTTGATCTATTGAGCAAGGGTAAAGACATGACCATACCGGAAAACGGGGAAACAGGTTTTCTTACGGGAGTAAGTGATGACATAGCCGCGGATAAAAAATCCGAGGCCTTACTAGAACTTGCCAGCCTCATCAATTCGGACCAGTACATCGGCGACCTACTCAGCCTAGATTACGACTCCGCCGAGATACTCATCCATGACAGCCATAAAAACCGTGCGAACGGCGTACCTCACGGCTGCTTGCTTATCGCAAGCCGGATAACTCCTGACGGCCCTCCCATAACGGACCTGAAGGACAGCCGTGTATCTCTACTGTTGCTTAGAGTATCCGGCGGCACCAAGCTTAACTCGGATATCGACCTCGATAAGACCAGGTTCGAGATTGTGCAACGCTCCAACGACACCGGGCAAAACTATGACGACGCTCAGCAGACAGACCAATTCACTTTGAATCTGCTCCGGTACGCCGGTGTAAAATGCCGCATTTTGGGTACATTTCGGATATACCAGCCAGAACAGAATGACGAATGGCAGTTACATTTCGGTGCTGACATCGACAATTTTTATGCCGGACAGGGCATGAAGATTTACAAGCCAAACGGCGACGCCTTGCAAAGAATTGTCAACTATCGTAGTAACGGTCCAGAACAAACTCCGACTACGCGCATCGGTCGCCTCCGCTACTCTGCCGCTATAAAAGAGGATAACACACCTGAATCAGCACCTGTTGAAATCACGGCGGAAGACTTTATCGCCCAGCGGACTGCTCTATTCGGAATGACTCGAACCGGTAAGTCCAACACCACCAAGACCATCGCCGCCGCTTTATTCAAACTCAGACAATCCCCAAGCGGAACACGTGTTGGTCAACTGATTTTCGACCCCAACGGCGAATACGCCAACGACAACCCCCAGGACCAAGGCTGCATCCGCAACCTGAAGTACGAGAGTCCAGAATTTGCCGACGAAGTCCACACCTATGGGTCATTTTCGCATCCCTATGACGAAAGTCGGCACATTACGAAGTTCAATTTCTACGGTGATAATGAACCTCTTTTCCCACCAAGCAAAAATGAAGAACTTGATCGGACTCTTCGTACTTTATTTCAGGGCAAGCAGATTATCAACAATGCGCTGGCAGAAGAGGAAGCAGGTTACATTAAAGAGTTCTGCAATGCAAAACTGACGATCGAGACTGACCTGAGCGACCAAGGCGAGTATACAAGATTTCGACGCCGACTATTCATATATCGGAGCATATTGGCCGAGAGTGGGTTTCAATATCAAGGAACCGCCAATGTCAAGAGTCTGTTCAGCCAGAAACTGCGCCAACTGATGAACAAATCAGAGGAGATGAAGCAATATGTGGGCCTGTTGGAAAAAGGCTCCATGTCTTGGGATGTAGCCGGCAATTTTACCAAAGCCTTGGCCGATTGGGTCAAGGAAAAAGCATTCAAGGAGTTTGACAGCGATTACGCATCGACCCATGATGGGCGCAACTGGAGTGATACTCACCTGCTAGGATTGCTTGGATTCTACAATGACACCCGGGCTCGCTCGATCACCCAAACTGCCCGTGTTTGGCATGATTTGAGTTCAAGTGCAGACTACGCGGAAACTATCGTAGATCAAGTCCGTCAAGGAAAACTGGTCATCGTTGATCAATTGCTGGGCGACCCCGATATGAATCGCCAAGCCGCCGAACGCATCGTCCGTCGGCTGTTCCAAGAACAACAGCGTTCCTTCAGTCAGCCACAAGTAGATCACGCTACAAGAGAAATAATCGAACCACCGCCTGTCATTGTCTATGCCGAGGAGGCCCATACCTTGCTACCGAGAGCCAGCGAAGACGACAATAGCAATATCTGGGCTAGAATTGCTAAAGAAGGAGCTAAGTTCAACATCGGGATGGTATATTCCACCCAAGAACCATCATCGCTCCAGCCCAACATCCTCAAGAATACCGAGAACTGGTTCATAGCCCACCTGAATAACACCGACGAAACCAATCAGATACGCAAGTTCAACGATTTCGATGACTTCACCAGCAGCATTATCAACGTAGCCGAAGCCGGTCTCATCAAAATCAGAACTCGCTCCAGCTATTACACTATCCCCGTCCAGATGGATATGTTCACCGCACCACCGGCTCCTTCGCAGGAAGATGACCAAGTAAATAGCCAGCCTCGTCCGCAGCAACAAGATGGGCTACCATTCTAGCAGATAGCCAATCAATCCATGCCATACAAAAACGAAAAAGCAACGGGGGACTCCCTGTGGCGACTGGAAGACAACGAAAGTGTCCAGAATTTTAGAGGTGCTATCCGCATCAGGAACCAACAGGAATCCTATGAGTTTCCACCCCTCATCTCTCCCCCACGCAGGCAGAGAACCATCAGAAGAATCGTAGCCATCGACGGCTCCACTGTTATCAAAACAGTAAAGAATGGATTTCCTAAAGCCGAAGCCGCACTGTTTAACGCTGCCGTCATCGTCATTAAAACCGACGAACTTAGTAAATTTGGTGGTGACTACATCCCCAGTCCTAGCCAACTCCGCAACTTAGAAAAAGTCCACACAATGAGTGCAGTCCTACCCGGCCCTAATGTAGTAGGAAAAAAGCCAGAAGAGGACACCCCTAAAAAATTCTTCCGCTCAACCATCCGGGAAGAGCTCAATTTTAGATTAGATCCGGGGCATTAATCACTGTTGGAAACATTTCTTGCCATCACCAGAGACCATGCCGGTGAGGATAAAAGGTTCCAGTGCCCGTTGGAGGATTGCGAACATCGAATTTCTAGACCACGGGAGGACACCGTCTGCTGCTGCGATGATCGTGAGCAACTCTATCCGACGGACAGCCTACGCACTCAGGAGCGATTCCACGACGATAGTAGCAGCGAACAGGCGTTCACGGCCTTCCGTATGGTGACCTCTGATTCCCTTACACTTTTGAAAATAGGGCTGCTGCCCATAGTTTATAGCTCTCTTTTAACCGCCTAAGATCAAAGGAGGGCCTTATGAGCAGCAGCGAACAGGTATATAACCGATTGCTGGGTAGGTTGCAAGCACTCG
>JAJDUT010000097.1 GCA_022826515.1 Candidatus Latescibacterota bacterium | reverse complement strand
GCTGTCGGCGGATGCGACGTATACTGCTGAGAGCGAGGGGTATGCGTTGACGTATCAGGTGACGGATCAGGATGGCGATGCGCCGGCCGTTTTGGAGTTCCTGATCGTGGTGCATGGTATGCCCAGCTTCCACGCTCAGGTTGTAGACGACCAGTTGTATGAGGCGGGCAACGAGGTGAGCTTAGGTTTGCCAGAGGCGGTCGGTGGGAATGGCGCGTTGACGTATACGTTGGAAGGGGAGTTGCCGCCGGATCTGTCGTTTGATGGCGTAGCGCGGACGATTTCAGGTACGCTGCCAGCCGATTACTTGTATCTTGCCGAGGGCTATGCGTTGACGTATCAGGTGACGGATGTGGATGGCGATGCTGTGACATTGCGCTTCACGATTGCGGTGAATGGCATACCTAGCTTCGGCGATCAGGTCGTAGAAGATCAGCAGTACACGGTGGGCGAGGCGGTGAGCTTGGAGTTGCCAGAGGCGGTCGGTGGGAATGTAGCGTTGACGTATTTCCTGGATGGGGAGTTGCCGCCGGGTCTGGCGTTTAATCCCACGGCTCGGACGATTTCGGGTGAGTTGTCGCCTAATGTGTCATATTCTCCCGAGGCATATGCGTTGACGTATCGGGTGGCGGATGTCGATGGCGAAGAGCCAGCCCCGTTGACCTTCACGATTGCGGTGAATGGCATGCCCTTCTTTGAGGGAGCCATTACGAATCAGTGGGTTCCTGAAGGGGAGGAGATGGCCCCGTTGGAGTTGCCTGCGGCTTTGGGCGGCAACGGCGACTTGACCTATAGCTTGAGTGAGGAGAATTTGCCTCCGGGTCTGGCGTTTGATGCCGCGTCGCGGACGATTTCGGGTACGCCGGAGCTTCATGTGTCGCATCCCGCCGAGGGATATGAGTTGACGTTTCGGGTGGAAGACCAAGATGGCGATTCGGCTGAGTTGAGCTTCTTCCTGACAGTCGACGGTAATCCTACCTTTTTTGACGCGGTCATTGAGGATCGAATCTTGCGTCAGAATGAAGCGATGGATTCGTGGGAATTCCCTGCGGCTGCGGGCGGCAACGGCGACTTGACATATACTTTAGATATGAATGTGCCGGGTCTGAGCTTCGACGCTGCAGCGCGGACGCTTTCGGGCACGCCGACGCACACTGGCGTGTATCGCTTGATCTATCAGGTGGAAGACCAAGATGGCGATTCGGCTGAGTTGACCTTTCACATAACGGTAGATGGTGCGCCTAGCTTTAGCGGAGATGTGACCAACCAGACGTACATAGATGGTGAGGCGATTGAAGACTTGGTGTTGCCTTTGGCTTCGGGCGGCAACTTGCTTTCGCTGAATCCGGATGGCGAGGTCGATTTCGGCGAGTTGACGTATACCTTAGATAACGTGCCGCCGGGTCTGACGTTTGATCCCAACCCGATGGCGCCGATGCTTTCAGGTACACCGACGGAGGTCGGAACGTATACGTTGACGTATACGGCCCACGACTCCGACGACAATATGACTGCTGAGGACGCAGCTATCCTCAGCTTCGAGGTTCGAGTGGAAGAATCGGCTACGGACCGTTTTGCGGAACTCAACGAACAGATCTTGTCCAAGTACGCATTGGCTATTGCCGATGGAACGAATCGCGCCATCGAAAATCGCCTTGAGCATATGGACAGAGCCGGCGATGTGAATAGGTCTTTTCGCTTCGCCGCTGAGTCCACTCTCCACGACATGATCCAGTCCGGTCGGATCTTTGAGAATCGTCCGGTCAATCTAGCACAGGTTATGAATGGCTCGTCCTTTGCAGCGCCGTTTGGTTTTGGCAGAGGATGT
The DNA here is from genome assembly GCA_022826515.1 of Candidatus Latescibacterota bacterium. Next base: position 32,261 of record JAJDUT010000097.1, on the reverse strand, counting down.
ATTCTTTGTCCCGGCAGTCCTACGTTCTGGGGTCGGGGAGATTACGGCCAAATGTCTAGCGACGACGGTTCACTGGATTGGGAGGGCAACCTAAGCCGTGCTCAGATTGGTTTGGACGCCCGGCCAGGTGCCGAAATGCTAACCGGTTTGGCTCTGTCGTGGGCCCAAGGATCGTTCGATTATACTGCCCCGTTGCTCGGCGAAGAGCGAGTCGACGGTACCTATGAGACTCGCATGTTGAGTCTGCATCCGTACGTCGGGTTCTCGCCAGGGCGGTTGGGGGTATGGTTGACGGCGGGCTTAGGGCGCGGCAACCTTGATATTGACGACGAACAGGGAACCGTAGGCCAGCAGTCGAGCGACACATCGCTGAGGACTGCAAGTGTAGGGGCTAGCGGTGACTTGCTCGCCAGTGGGCCGACTCAGTTGCGGGTCAAGGCTGCTGCTACTGTAGCACAGGTCGAAGTCGAGGGGGGAGCAGTCGAGAATGGACAAGGAAACCGGATCGCCGAACAGACGGTGAGCGCTAACCGCTTAAGGCTGGCACTTAAAGCCTCCCATGCTTACGAAGCAGGTATGGATGGGGAGGTGACACCCGAGTTAGAGGTTGCTCTACGCCAAGATGGCGGCGACGGACTGACCGGGGCCGGCGTAGAAGTTGGCGGAGGCTTGCGCTATGAGGGCGGTGGCTTCACGCTGGAAGCTATGGCGCGGAGTCTGGTAAGTGATGGCGACGACGCGGTCGAATACCAAGAATGGGGGGCACATCTGCTGCTCCAGCGCTCGGCTGGCACCAATGGTCGGGGGTTGTCGTTGCGGGTGATGCCGACCTACGGTACGCAGGCGAACAGTTTGACGCTGTGGGAGCGCAGCGTAGCCGAGGTAGCGGACCGGGGTGCTGGGAATGCGCAAGGCCAGCTCAGAGCCGAGGTCGGCTACGGTTTAGCCGCACTTGGTGGTCGGGGAGTATACACTGTATACAGCGGGATGACGCAAGCACTAGAGCGCATGCAGTTGCGCTTAGGTACGCGCTTTGAGGTGGACTCGTCGATGTCAGTGAGCCTCGAGAGTTCGCGCTGGCAGCGCATGGCGGGTGCCTCGCATGGACTTCTGTTGCGTGGGCGTCTGGTCTTTTAATTAATTCATATATATGTAGCAAAGTACACGACGCACGCTTCCGGAGCTAGGCTTTGGGAGCGTGTGTCGTGTCATGCTGTCTCTACTTTGTTTTCTCATACCACCTCACTTCCACAGCCGGACGAATACATAACTATTGTGTCCGGTCTGCCTCGTTCTGGCACCTCGATGCTGATGAAGATGTTGGCCGCGGGCGGCTTGCCGCCCTTAACAGACGGCATTCGCGGGGCCGATGCCGATAATCCCGGGGGATATTACGAGTTCGAGAAGGTTAAGCAGCTAGAAAAAGACACTACATGGCTTGAATCGGCGAAGGGTAAAGTCGTTAAGGTCATATCCCAATTGCTCGACCAATTGCCGCTTCACAAGCCGTACAAAATCGTATTCGTCCTCCGGAAAATGGACGAGATTTTGGCTTCGCAGCGGGCGATGTTAGCGCGGCGAGGGCAGCCCTCTGATCGGGTTTCCGACGTCGAGATGGCCGCCGCCTTCGGTCGGCACTTGAATGCAGTGCAACAGTGGCTGGCAGAGCACCCGCAAATGGAGGTTCTCTATGTCAACTACGCCGCTGTCTTGCGCGACCCGCTTGCCACGAGCCACGAGATCAAGACCTTTCTCGCCCGCCCCTTAGATGTGCGGCAAATGGCCAGCGTAGTAGACGAGAGCCTGTATCGCCAGCGTATATCCTGACTGCTTGCTGAGTCCTTCGCACTAACCTTACCGACCAAAGCGTATGAGTATCGCGCAGATTCGCAATTTCTCCATTATTGCCCACATTGATCACGGCAAATCAACGCTAGCGGACCGCCTGCTTGAAAAAACTGCGACCCTGACGGCCAAGCAGATGCAGGAGCAGGTCCTCGACAGCATGGATTTAGAGCGCGAGCGGGGTATTACAATCAAGGCCCACGCCGTGCGAATGCACTATCAGGCAGCCGACGATAGGATCTACCAATTCAACTTGATCGACACGCCGGGGCATGTGGATTTTACCTATGAGGTGTCGCGTAGTTTGGCCGCCTGCGAAGGGGCGATCTTGGTCGTTGATGCCACACAGGGCGTGGAAGCCCAGACCGTGAGTAATTTGCTGTTGGCGCTAAACAGCGACCTAGTCGTCATTCCGGTGCTCAATAAAATCGACATGCCCGCAGCTCAGGTCGAGGCAGTGCAGCAGCAGGTGCTTGATCTACTGGGAGGGGAAGTCGAGGATATTTTGCAAATCAGCGCCAAAGAGGGGATTGGGGTTGAGGAAGTGATGGAGGCGATTGTCGATCGCATACCACCGCCGGCTGGGCGTCAGCAGGAGCCGTTGCGAGCACTGATTTTTGATTCGCTCTACGACCAGTACCGAGGTGTAATTTGCTTTATCCGAGTCGTTGATGGACGCATCCACAAGGGGCAGAAAATTCGCTTCTACTCTACTGGACGGCTCTACGAAGTCGAAGAAGTCGGCCACTTAGTCTTAAACCGAGTGCCGGCCCAAGCACTTGAGACCGGTGAAGTCGGCTATTTCATCGCTGGAATCAAAGAGCTAGCCGAGGCTCACGTCGGTGATACGGTCGTCGATGCGGAGGCGGAAGTAGAGCCGTTGCCTGGATACCAGCCGCTCAAACCTATGGTTTTCAGTGGTCTCTACCCCGTTGTCCCAGAGGAATACGAGGTGCTGCGCGACGCCTTAGAGCGGCTCAAGCTCAACGACGCCGCATTCTCCTATGAGCCGGAGACCTCGCCAGCGTTAGGCTTTGGTTTTCGCTGCGGCTTCCTAGGCCTGCTGCACATGGAGATCGTCCAGGAACGCCTCGACCGCGAGTATCAGGTCGAGATCATCACGACCCTGCCCAATGTGCTCTACGAGATTCTGACCAAGGAGGGGGAACTGATCGATGTTGACAATCCCTCTTTGTTGCCGCCCGCTACTGAGATCGACGAGGTGCGCGAACCGATTCTCGCCGTCCAGATCTTGGTGCCGAGGGAATATATCGGTGCCGTGATGAAGATCTGCACTGAGCGGCGCGGGAGCTACCGCAACACCGAGTATCTCGACGGCAGCCGGGCTATCCTGAGCTTTGAGATGCCTTTGGCTGAAGTGGTGATTGACTTTTATGATCGCCTCAAGTCAGTGTCGCGAGGCTATGCGTCATTCGATTATGAGCATCTAGCGATGCGGGCCGGGTTACTATCTAGGCTCGACATTATGATCAATGGTGAGCCGATGGACGCGCTCTCGGTGATCATTCATCGCGACAAGGCCTATGAGTGGGGCCGGCAGCTCTGCACAAAGCTCAAGGAGCTAATTCCACGGCAGATGTTCGAGGTGGTCATCCAAGGGGCGGTAGGAAGTAAGATTATCGCTCGCGAAGTGGTCAAGCCATTCCGCAAAAATGTAACGGCCAAGTGCTACGGCGGTGATGTGACCCGCAAACGCAAATTGCTCGAAAGGCAGAAGGAAGGCAAGAAGCGCATGAAGCAGTTTGGGAAGGTGGAAATTCCCCAAGAAGCGTTTTTGGCCGCGCTCAAGATGGAAGCCTGATTTATGTGCAAGAGGCATACTGGCCGATCTTGCGTCCCCTAATCCCGAAAAAGCAAATAATGGCGTTGGGCCTCTATATCCACGTGCCGTTTTGTCCCCAACGCTGCCCTTACTGCGCCTTTGCTACGGTCGTTGGCCAAGCAGAACACCATGGTCTATATGCCGAGGCGATCTGCCGCGAAATCGAGTCTTGGGCCCATTTGTCGGGGCCGGTGGAGACCGTGTTCTTGGGCGGAGGTACCCCCAGCCAAGTTGAGCCGGCACTCATTGGGCAGATGCTCAAGGCAGCTCAGCGGTATTTGGGGCTACACCCAGACGCGGAAATTTCTATTGAAGTCAACCCTGGGACCGTTGACCGCGATAAATTCGCAAGGCTAAAGGCGCTGGGGTTCAACCGCATCAGCATTGGTGTGCAGGCTTTTCGCGATACCGATCTGCATCACTTAGGTCGGCAACATAGCGCAGCCGATGTCGAAAGGGCGTATGCAGCAGCCAGAGCGGCTGGTTTTACCAATGTGAGCTTAGACTTGGTGGCCAATGTACCTAGAGCATCGGAGGCCGATTGGCACTTTAACATCAAGCGGGCTATCGCTTTGGCCCCAGAGCACCTTTCGGTCTATAGCCTTACCATTGAAGAAGGCACGATCTTCGCCCAACGACAGCGTCAGGGGATGTTAGAACCTGTCGTGGACGACAGGCAGGCTCACACCTTGGAATGGACCGATGCGCAGTTGGTAGCGGCTGGCTACGAACACTACGAGATTTCAAATTACGCTCGGCGTGGCTACCGCTCGCGCCACAACTGGGGCTACTGGACGGGAGTTCCTTACTTAGGTGTTGGGCTCGGGGCCCATAGCTTCATCGATGGGAAGCGTTTTTGGAATACGCGAGATTTCAATGCCTATCTCGACGCTATGCACCAAGGCCGGTCACCGTGCGCAGGGGAGGAGACCATCGCCCCAGACACGGCCCGCAGGGAACGTCTGTGGCTGGGTTTGCGCACCATAGAGGGGGTTGAATTGACCGAAGAAGAGGTCGGCCGCATGCAGGGTAGTAAGCGCTTTGATGATCTGGAGAAAATTGGATACGTCGTGCTTGAAGGACAGAGATTGCGTTTGACCCGGGCGGGGTTTTTGCTAGCTGACGCCTTGAGCTTAGAACTGGACCGGATCGTGGAGGAGGGGTAATAAACGCGCTTGGATCTTACAGCAAAAGAAAAGGCCGTCCCCTAAACGGGACGGCCTTTTCAGCGTTAGTGGTGGGGGGAGCAGGATTCGAACCTACGAAGGCATAAGCCAACAGATTTACAGTCTGCCCCGTTTGACCGCTTCGGTATCCCCCCGGCGAATTTTCAGGTGCCGCTAGCTAGCGTTTTAAGCACCTGGTGCCGCGAAGGATGGCGCAGCTTGCTGAGTGCCCGCTCTTTGAGCTGGCGGATGCGCTCGCGCGTGAGATTCATCATGTCGCCGATTTCCTCAAGCGTCAGAGCTTCGTTGCCGTCGAGGCCAAAATAGAGCCTGATAATGCGCAATTCGCGCTCCTCGAGGGTTTCCAAAGCTGTTTCGAGCTGCTCCCTTGCCGATTCGCTTAGGATATCGGCATCCGGGGCTGCGGCCGTATTGTCGGCCAAGGTGTTGAGCAAGCTGCGCTCGTCGTCGTCGGTAAAGGACTCGTCGAGCGAACACACGGCGCGGGCGCTGAGGATGGTCTCTAGAACCTCTTCGGCCGGGACTTCAAGTTCAGCGGCGATTTCCTCTATGGCAGGCTCGCTGGCGCGATGTTGGCCCAATTTGCGCGAGGCTTTGGAAATATCCTTGAGCAAGCTGACCTTGTTGAGAGGAAGGCGCACGGTGCGCACATGCTCGGCGAGAGTTTGGAGAATGGACTGGCGGATCCACCAAACCGCGTATGAAATGAACTTGTAGCCCTTGGTGCCATCGAAGCGATCGGCCGCCGTGATGAGGCCGAGATTGCCGGCGCTAATTAGGTCGGATAGAGACAACCCGCGGTTTTGGTACTTCTTGGCGACATCGACGACAAACCGCAAATTGGCACTGATCATTTCTTCGCGAGCGTTCATATCGCCATTTTTGATGCGATCGGCCAGTTCCACTTCGCGTTCTCTCGAAAGGGGCGTGGACTCAGCAATATCGTCGAAATAGAGTCTCAGGGTGTTTTCTTCGTCGTGCAGATTGTGCATAGAGCCTCTCATCTTTGACGTATAAAGGGGCTACTTTACCGTTCACCACCGCACCGAAATCTCGGTACACATGGTAAGCGTAGAATAAGTATTGGCGAAACTAACTGATTATACATAAGGAGCAGCGCCGCGTCAAGTCGTTTGCAAGGCCTTAAGTAAGGCGGCGGTATTCGCCAGCCTCGTCCCAATCCATTAGGCTGCGACCGTTTAAGTCCCAGACGACTTGGCCTGCTCTCAACGTTAGCTCGCATTCGAGTTTTTGCCGGCCCTTCATGCGCGCCCGGCCCGAATCGACAAAGGCAAAATCCCCTTCGTGCAGGGCAAAAGCCGCTAGGTCGGCTTCGGCTCCAATGCTAAGGTGCCCTAGCTGGGGGTGCCTGATCACCTCGGCCGGTTTGTGCGTCGAGCGATAGATGATCTCTTGGAGGGACATGCCGAGGTTCAGGAATTTGGACATGGTTATGGGCATGGTGGCGTTGGGCAACATGCGACTGGACTTGTGTAGATCTGTGCTGATGGTATCCGGGGGGAAGGTCTGGGCCATGGCGGGCACGGCAATGCGAAACCAGAAGGAGCCGTTGCCGTGCCCAGTGTCAAAGATGATGCCGCGCTGTCGGGCTCGACGCACGTAGTCTGCGACTTTTTTGCCCTCGTCGAGCAGGGGGATGTGGGCGGCGTAGAGGTGCGTGTGGATGTCCCCTGGGCTCATGCGCTCGAGCAATTCTTCGTACGAACGAGTGGGTTGGGGGGCAAAATCGATCATGGCGATGGAATTGCTTTGTCGTGCCGCCTCGATCGCGCCACCAGCCGACTCCCAACCCGGGCCGCCGAAGTGGGCCGACTTGGCTCCGACGACGTGCTCGCGGTATTGCTCAATCGCCGCGGCGCAGAGCGCGGGATCCATTTCGCTGACGTCTTGTTCGGGAGCACCGATCATGCCGGCGCCGACGATATTGACGAAGGCCAAAATGCGGGTCTGGGCGGGGTCGATGATGGTGCGCTTGAAATCGGCCATATCCTTCCATCCAGCCCCGCCTGTATCTACTACGGTAGTCACGCCGTAGGGCAGGGCGTGCTGGTCGGGGAAGAGCCAGCCCTGATATCCTCCATAGACGTGGACGTGGATATCGATTAAGCCTGGGGTGACATAGAGGCCAGACACATCGATGACCTTTGCTGAAATGCACTCGATTCGGTCGGCGACCGCAGCGACTAGCCCGTCCTTAATGGCAATATCGGCGAGGCCGTTGAGGTCGTTTTTTGGGTCAATGAGATGCCCCCCTTGGATGATAAGATCAAAGTCGCCGCTCATAATGGCCGTCCTTTCGCCCGTGGGTCGTGTGTTGGAAGCGAAGCGGTAGAATAACTAGCGGACCGAGGTGGGGTCAATGGCTGGGGGCGCATTGCACGGAGTGCCTTTTTGGGGCAGATTATTAAGGATAGGATGCCGACCACCAGTGGAACTTCCAACTACTCCGCGGATTCTGAAATAGCATCAAGGTAAAAAGACGCAAGCCGAGTTCGCCGCCTTGATGAATTAAAAAAGAAGGGTTTTAGCTGGATATGACGGACAAGACCTATCGCGAGTTGATTTTACAGGTTGTGGATGGCGTTCCACGCACGACAGGCGAAATCTGCGATCTAGTCAGGCAGAAAAGAGGGGCCGACTTGAATAAGCACTCGTGCAGGGAAGCACTTTCTACAATGGGCAAGAAAGGCTTACTGGAACATCCAGCAGACGGGGTATGGAAACGGGGTATGGGCAATAACGACGAAGATCGCCCGAAAGAAGAAGTGGAAGACTTAAGCGGATTTCCTGAAGGGGCAAAGACGAAAATTACGGTCAATCGCTATGAACGCGATAGGCGCAATAGAAAAGCCGCCATTGATTTTCATGGGAGCGCTTGTCTTGCCTGTAATGTTCGGATGGCGGAGCGATATGGGGAGATTGCCGATAATTTTATCCAAATCCACCACACGAAAAGCCTGTCAACAAGTGACGAGTACACTCCCAATGTCGAGACGGATTTGATTCCTCTGTGTCCAAATTGCCATGCTGTTGTTCACTTGGTAGATCCTCCCATGACACTTGAAGACCTGAAGCGGCGGCTGGCTGAGGCGACCAAGCACCGAGAATACAAGAATTAAGCCGAGTTCGCCGCCTTGATGAACCAGAAAAAGAAGGATTTATCATGGATATGACCAAGATCGAAGAGCTACTTCTACTTAGTAAACTCAAATGGACGATTGAAAGGAACCAAAGAGATTTTGAAGAAATCCAAGAACAGATTGAAGAGGCACTTATTCAGATCGCGCCCCAAGGCGATGGAAAAAGCAACGACATCGCAAGCGATAATGACTCTGATTACGCCAGAGCTGTCCAGCTTATTAAAAAGTTAGTGTCTGAGAAGGTTTCCTCTGAACGAATAGTGGAGCATGAATCGGCGAGTTGGTGCGGTGTTTTTCTCGATAACAAAAGAAAGACTATATGCCGTCTGTATTTCAGCCGGTCTAGTAAGCGAATAGGTATATATACGAGGAGGGACAACGCAGGTAGGGCTGTTATTAACGAGCATCGCATCGAACGCGTCGAGGATATCGAGATACACCAGGCGGAGTTGCTAGCCGCCTGTGTCCTATATGAACCAGAGAAACGACGGCGGCGGGGACATAAATCGTATGAGGTGTTGATTTTAGAGGCGTTAGTGGAGATGGACGGCCGAGGCACGGCAGATAAAGTCTGCAAACTAGTGGAGGAGAAAAGAGGGATCGGCTTCAAAAAGCACTCATGTACAGCGTGCCGTGCAAAAATGGTCAGGAAGGGCTGGCTGAAAGATAATTTAGACACGAGTACATGGGAGATCACCGACGAAGGTCTCGCTTGGCTAGCTGAGGTTAGCTAAAATGAGAGGCCATATTACCGAATTATCGGTAGTGCGTCAGCTTGAAATCTCACCTACTTCGATGATTTTTAGGCCCAGATATCGCCTTTGGGGAGTTCATTCCACTCCAGAACACACAAACGACGAAGGAGATATAAGTGAACAAAGAATGGATATCTGTCCTTGTAGGCTTGCTGATTATAGGTGTGCCGATTTTCTGGATATTGAGCGTCTTCGAATCGCCTTGGTGGACCTATATTTTGGTCGTTCTTATTGTTATGGGAGGAATGATGGCTGAGAAATTGTAAGCACTTCTTCCTTGGCAAGAACCGTGCCAAGGAGGCCATTTTTACCCACTTATTTCAAACTCACCCACTACCTATAAAACTGCCTTATTTAGGAGGAATACATGGCACGAACTATGAAAGTAGCCGTCACTGGGGCGGCTGGCCAGATCGGCTACGCTATATTGCCGCGTTTAGCCTCGGGCGAGGTTTTTGGCCGCGACGTCCGAATTTCGCTGCACTTGCTGGAGATTACTCCGGCACTCAAAGCCTTGGAAGGCGTGGTTATGGAACTCGACGACTGCGCCTTTCCGCTTCTCGACGACATCGTGGTTACCGACCAAGCCGAAGTGGCTTTTGACGGGATTAATTGGGGGCTGCTGATTGGCTCCAAGCCGCGTGGTCCCGGTATGGAGCGGGGCGACTTAATTCGAGAAAACGGTCCGATATTCGTCGGCCAAGGTCAGGCGCTCGCCCGAGCCGCCGCGGATGTGCGGGTCTTGGTGGTCGGCAATCCGGCCAACACTAATGGCTTAATCGCCATGAGCCACGGCCAGAAGGCTGGCATCCCCCGCGATCGCTTCTACGCGATGACCCGGCTGGATCAAAACCGCGCCCAAGCTCAGCTTGCCCAAAAGGCCGGAGTCAAAGTCTCGGCGGTGACCAATACGGCCATCTGGGGCAATCACAGCGCCACGCAGTACCCGGATGCCGAGAACGCGCGCATCGAGGGGCGTCCAGCGCACGACGTCATAGGCCACCACGCTTGGTTGCGCGAGGAATTTATCCAGATCGTCCAGCAACGGGGCGCGGCGGTCATCGATGCCCGTGGCTTGTCGTCGGCCGCATCGGCTGCCAATGCCGCGCTTGATCACATCATCAGCGTTGAGAGTGCCACGCCTGAAGGCGACTTTTTCTCGGCTGGCGTCTATTCGGACGGCAGCTACGGGATCGACGAGGGGTTGATGTTCTCCTTTCCCATTCGCAGCGACAGCCAAGGCGGCTGGGAGATCGTGCAGGGCTTGGAGTTGAGCGACTTCGCCCGTGCAAAGATCAAGGCTACCAAAGACGAGCTCAAAGAGGAACGCGCGGTTATCGCCGATCTCTTGGGCTGATATGTTCCAAGATCCTAAGAGCTACCAAGCTAAACACCACTATGTCACTGCCGCAGGTGCCGACTTGGTGGAGGTTTTGGATCCCCAAGTCGGGGAACGCATCCTCGACTTGGGCTGCGGCACCGGTCAGCTAAGCGCCCAGATTGCCGCAACTGGGGCTGAAGTTGTTGGCATCGACTTATCGGCTGAGATGATCGAGGCCGCCCGCGAGCAGTTCCCGAGTCTGTCCTTTGCCGTCGGCGATGCGCGGGATTTTTCCTTTGCCGAGCCGTTCGATGCGGTCTTTTCCAACGCATCCCTGCACTGGGTCAAGCCGCCGGAAGAGGTACTTGAGCGCATTGCCGCTGGTCTGAGGCCGGGTGGGCGTTTCGTCGCCGAGTTGGGCGGTGCGCGGAACGTGGCGACCATCAGTCGGGCACTGATTGACCAATTGGCCGCTCGGGGTTTTTATCCGCAGTCACCTTGGTATTTTCCTAGTTTGGGGGAGTACGCACGGCTCGTGGAGCAGGTCGGACTGCGCGTTGCTTATGCCAGCCACTTTTCCCGTCCAACGCCCTTAGCGGGCGAGAGCGGGTTGCGCGACTGGATGGAGATGTTCGCCGGGACGCTTACAGAGGGCGTCCCGCCGGCGATGCGCGAAGAGCTGTTTGTCGCAGTGGAGGACGCTGTCCGCCCGGCATTGTACGATGAAGGGGGCTGGCACGCCGACTACTGGCGTCTGCGCGTAGTCGCCTACAAAGAGAGTAATAGCCAGACCATAGGCTGCAACGGTGCGTAACATCAGATAATACGTTTACGACCCCTATTTATGAATCCACATCACGTGATTTGGGACTGGAACGGCACCTTGGTGGACGATGCTTGGCTGTGCGTCGAGATCGTCAATGAACTCTTGACGCGCCGAGGGCTCGCGCCGACCACGCCGAGTGAATACAGCGAGGTCTTTGGGTTCCCCCTGCGGACCTACTACCAGCGCGTAGGCTTTGACTTAGAGCACGAGGACTTTGCGGCCATGGGCGACGAGTTCAACATCCTCTACAGCCAACGCCTCCACGAGTGTCGATTGCGCAAGGGAGCGCGCGAAGTACTGGCCGCATTGGGATGCAACGGGATCGAACAATCCCTCTTATCGGCCTCTAACGAAGTGGACCTTGAAGAAATGGTCGCTCACTACGGGTTGCGGTCCCACTTCGCCGCAGTCGCCGGGGTGGATAATGGCTTGGGGAAGGGGAAAATCGAGCGTGGACATCGGCACCTTGCAGCCCTCAACTGCCGAGTCGATGAAGTCTTGCTCGTCGGCGATACGCTGCACGACATTGAGGTGGCCGCCGCGCTCGGTGTTCATTGCGTCTTGCTGCCTTCCGGCCATCAGAGTCGGCGGCGGTTGGAATTGGGCGAATGCACCGTGGTGGATGAGCTTTTTGCCGTGGCCGCTTTGCTCGGCCTACAAGGAGATATTCATGACTGAAACGTGGCGCGGAATTATGCCGATTGTAGTGACCCCTTTTACCGAGAGTTACGCGCTCGATGAAGCGGCCTTACAGGACTTGGTTGCCTTCAGTATTGAAGCGGGTGCCACGGGCTTGGTGGGGCCGGCCAATGCCAGCGAATTTTCGACCCTTTCCGACGAGGAACGCCGCCGTTGGATCGAGGTCGTCGTCGCTGCGGCCGCTGGCCGAGTACCCGTAGTGGCCTCCGTCACCTCTGGCCATGCCTTGCCAGCTATAGCCCTCGCTCAGTTCGCCCAAGCCGCAGGAGCCGACGGGATCATGTCCATGCCGCCGCACGTACTGCGCGTTGACCAAGAAGGTTGCTACGCCTTTTACCAGCAGTTGGCAGACGCAGTTGAAATCCCGATCTGCGTACAGAATTTCGACGCGCCGGTCGGTACACCCATGAGCGGCGAGTTGTTGGGGCGGATGTGCCGCGAGTTGGCGGGCGTCGATTACATCAAGGAAGAGACCGTTCCCGAGCCTTGGCAGGTCAGCCGCACGCTGGCGCTGGCAGGTGCGGCCTGTAAGGGCGTATTGGGTGGCAAAGGGGGCGTTTATTTGCTCGATGAGTATCGGCGCGGTGCCTGTGGCAACATGCCGGGCTGTCACGTGACCGACGCCATGGCGGCGATCTGGGATGCCCTCGAAGCGGGAGACGAGGCGACGGCGCGGGCACGCTTCTATCAGCTCCTGCCGCTGATGAACTACGAGCGGCTCTACGGGATTGCGATCTACAAGTGGATTTTGCAAAAACGCGGGTTGATTCGCTCGACAGTTTGCCGGGCGCCCGTGCCCATCCTAGACGACGATGCGTTGACCGAGTTGGAGATCATTTGGTCGGGTGTCGCACCGCTTTTTCGAGGGTAAAATGACTACCTACAAACAGCGCATTGAGCGCGACGGCTTTTGCGTTATCGAGCAAGTGATTCCCGAGGCAGTAGTCGGGGATATATGCGCCGAACTAGCGGCTGTGGTCGAGCGCAATCGCCAGCGTTCCGACGCCAAATTGGCCGAAATTCGCCGCCGTGGTCACCGGATCGGTACCCCGGGCGTGGCCCAGTTCAAACAAGTCATCAATCAGGCGCAATCCTTTGCTCCGTACTTAGCCGATCGCCGGCTTCTAGAGGTAATTGAGTCTTTTTTCGGGGCTTGGGCGCGGATTTCCTGCACGGACTGCGTGGTCAATCACCCAGGTAACGTGCGGGGCTATTGGCACGCCGATTGGCCCTACAACTCCACCAACGCCTCGCACATCCCCGCGCCGTACTCAAACGCGGTCCTGCATCTTTCGACGATATGGATGCTGACGCCGTTTGCTCCTGAGACAGGGGGGACCTTCGTGGTGCCGGGCAGTCACCGCTGGCCGCGCAATCCCGCGGCTGGGGACATGCCCGAAATGGACCAGGACGCGCCCTATCCGACCGAGTGCCAGATCGAAGGGGCGGCTGGCAGCGTCTTGGTGTACGACAGTCGCCTTTGGCACGCTGTAGCTCCCAACCAAAGCGAAAGTGATCGCGTTGCCCTTATCGTGCGCTACGCTCCTTGGTGGCTGAATCTAAACCCCACGCTCATCGGCCGGCCCGAGCACGAGGCGATGGTGGTGGAGACCGGCGGCAAAAACTACGAGATGGAGCCGATTGAGCGGGAGGTTTTTGACCGGTTGCCCGCCGCGGTCAAGCCGCTGTATCATCATTGGGTTGCGCAATCTGCCCAGCCTGATGAAGGGCACGGGCGCTGACGCCCAAAACGCCGAGAAAGCCCTCGGAGTCGCGGTGGTCGAAGTCGCCGATGGCCTCCATGGAAGCAGTATCCTCGCTGTAGAGCGAGTAGGGGGCGTCGCTGGCCGCGCAAAAGGTGACTTGGCCCTTGTAGAGCGAGACGGAGATGGTCCCGGTGGCCAATTGATTAAAGTGCTCGATGACCTTCCAACTCGCTTGGGTCGCCGTGTCAAACCAATAGCCTTGGTAGATTTGCTCGGCAATAAACCCGGAGACAATGGTGAAAATCCGTCGGGCACGGCGGTCGAGGATGAGCTGGAGCAAGTAATCGTAGCACTGGCCGAGCAGTTCTATGGCTGGTGCCTCATAGACGCCGCGCGATTTAATGCCAACGAAGCGGTTTTCCACTGCGTGTAAGCCAATGCCGATCCCGTGCCGCCCAGCGATGGCGTTGCTCTGCTCAATAGCTGCGACCGGTCCGACGTCGTGGCCGTTGATGGCGATTGTAATGCCTCGTTCAAAGCGCACGGTAAAAGTCTCGGCGGTATCCGGGGCTTGCTGCGGAAAACAGCCCATGCCGGGCTCGATTAGGCTAACCGCGGTGTCTAAGGCCTCGAGCTGGCCAGCTTCGTGCGTCAGCCCGAGCATATTGGCATCCGTGGAGTAGGGCTTGTCTGGGGTGGCGGTTATGGGCAGGCCGCGCCCTTGGCAGTAAGCGATCATTTCGCTGCGTCCGCCAAAGTTTTGCAAGAAATTCGGGTCGCGCCAAGGAGCGTACACCGCGATGTGCGGCGCGAGCATCTGCGCTGCTAGTTGGAAGCGGACTTGGTCGTTGCCGCGCCCAGTGCATCCGTGTGCCATCACTTGGATCCCGCGTTCTTGCATGTGGGGCAACATGCCGGCGACCGTTACGTGCCGGGCGATGCCGGTAGTGTTCCAATAGCCCCCCTCGTAGCGGGCCTGAGCTTGGACGAGTTGGATGCCAGCTTGACAAATAGCCTCTCTGCGGTCGTCGAGAATCATCTCAGTGGCTCCACAGGCCCGCATCCGGATCCGTATGTCTTCGATGCGCTCCTCGTCGGGTTGGCCTAGATCGGCGGTATAAGCGACGACCTCTAGGCCTTGAGATTGCAGCCAATGGGTGATGGTACAGCTATCGAGGCCGCCGGATGCGGCCAGCATGACCTTCTGGCCCTTTAGATCTGCGATATTCATGGTTGCTCCTTTTATGATATAAAAAATAATATAATAAATAAAAATTATTAATCAAGAATAATTATTACTATCCGCGATAGATAAACCGCGCTTTATCTTGACAGTTTTCGCCCGCGAGAATATCATTAACAGATGCTCATTGACGCGCATAATCACCCCAATTGGCACGGGTTTAACGCCGCCAAAATCCTGCGCAACATGGACGAGCAGGGCATCGACCAGATGTGGCTTTTCTCGTGGGAGGTCCCTGCAGATGAATACTCGCCTTCGTATCACTCGGTATTGCCTCCTACAGGCTGGGGGATTCCCTTTGAAGATGTGCTGGCCGTCGGCCGGGAAGCGCCCGATCGCTTTGTCCTCGGCTACATGCCGCATCCCAAGCGGCCCGACGCCATAGACCGGCTCAAGGCCGCAGTCGAAATCCACGGCGTGCAGGTCGCCTCTGAGTTGAAGGTGCGCCTACCGTTTGACGATCCAGATGCGTTGCGCCTGTACGAGGCTTGCGGCGTAATGCGCTTGCCCATTACGATCCATCTCGACTATCCAATCGACCACGGCCGCGGCGCTTACCCGCGTCCAAACTGGTGGTACGGCGGCAGCCTCGACGCGCTTGAACGCGCAGTTGCAGCCTGTCCGCAGACGGTCTTTATCGGCCATGCTCCAGGGTTCTGGGCCCATATTTCCGGGGACGATCGCTATGACAAGGAGAGCTATCCGAGAGGTCCGGTGTTGCCGAATGGGCGCTTGGCTCCGATGATGCGCCAGTACCGCAATCTATATGCCGATCTGTCGGCCGGATCGGGTTTGCGCGCGCTGCAAAGGGACCGGGACTTCGGGCGTGATTTTCTCCTCGAATTTCAAGACAAATTGCTCTTTGGGCGCGATTACTTTGACACCCAACTGATGGATTTTCTGCACACCCTTGAGCTACCTGCGAAAGCCTTTGACAAGATCGCCTACCAAAACGCCGAGCGCCTCTTGTCTTCCTACCTAGATGTGTCACCCGAGGCCGATTCCCAAACATAATCCGTAGGTGGATGGAATGGATATGATAGGTTTGGGCGAGGACATGGGCCTGTGGACGGCGGTGGTCCTGATGGTCTTGTCCTTCGCGCTACTGGCCAAATGTGCCGACTATTTGGTGGAGGGAGCCATTGATATTGCGCGCTATCTCCGCGCTCCACCGATCCTGATCGGCATCGTCATCGTCGGCCTTGGCACTACTGCGCCCGAACTGGCGGTCTCGGTGACCGCCGCCCTCAAAGGCAACCCCGAAGTGGCACTGGGCAATGCCGTGGGGTCGGTTATTTACGACGATGGCTTGGCTCTGCCCATGGCAGCGCTTTTTGCCCCTGCCGCCATTGCCATCGACCGCATTGTGCTGCGCTCGGCAGCGATTTTTCTCATCACCGTAGATCTAGTGGCTTGGTACATGGCCATCGACGGGACGCTGGCCCGAGTGGAAGGCGGCGCGTTGGTGGGGCTTTTTGTCCTATACCTGATATACTCGTTCTGGGAACAGAAGCGACGGCCGCGTGCCGAGACCGTCGAAGAGGAAGCTCCCTCGCGCAGCCTTTGGCTGGTCGCCTTGCTATTCGTCGGTGGCTTGGCTGGCGTGGTCGTCAGCAGCCACTTTATCGTTGAGGCGACGCCGGTAGTGGCGATGGCATTGGGACTGCCGGATGTCGTCATCGGCTTGGTGGTCGTGGCTTTGGGTACTTCGATACCCGAGGTCGCCACCTGCATTGTCGCCGCCCGCAAGGGCCAAGGGGCTTTGGCGGTGGGCAATATCCTCGGGGCCGACATCCTCAATATCTGCTGGATTGCCGGCGCTTCGGCCTTGGCCAATCCGCTGGTGGTCCCAGCCGATGTGGTCAATTTTATGTTCCCGTGGATGCTGGCGATCGTACTGACGATGCTCGGATTGATGCGCATTGGCTACGAGTTAAACCGCTGGAAGGGCTTGGTGCTGTTGGTGTTGTGCATTGCTTATTTGATCGCGCTTTTTGCAACCAACCCCGGAGCGCTGGCTCCGGGCATTGAAAAAGGAGTGTAGTTTGGATCTAGGACTCAAAAACAAAGTCGCCTTAGTGACCGGAGCTAGTCGCGGCATTGGCAAGCGTATTGCCACAGCCTTGACCGCCGAAGGAGCGCAGCTTTGCATCTGCGCACGCGGTGCGCACGCGCTGGCGGAAGTGGCTGCCGACTTAGCAAATGGAGGCGCAGAGGTGGAGGCCATCGCGCAAGATGTGACCACGCCGGAGGGCGCGATGGCTGTGGTGGAGGCGGCAAGAAATCGCTTTGGTGGGCTCGATATTCTCGTCAACAATGTCGGCGGGTCGAAGTGGACACCCTTTGTCGAGATCGACGATGCCGAGTGGAACGACATCATCAACTGGAGCTTTCTTTCGGCCGTGCGAGTAAGCCGGGCGGCTATTCCCTTAATGGAAGCGCGCGGGGGCGGCAGCATCGTCCACATCTCTTCAATTTTTGGCCGCGAGTCGGGCGGGCCGGTTTCCTACAACGCGGCCAAGGCGGCGCTGATCAGCTTAGGAGCCAACTTAGCCATTGAAGCGGCGAAAAAGAACATCCGCGTCAATACCGTCGCCCCAGGCTCTATTCTCTTTCCCGGGGGGAGTTGGGAGCGGCGGATGAAGGAAAATCCAGCGCAAATTCAGGCCTTTATCGACGCCAATATTCCCTTTGGCCGCTTTGGCACGCCGGAAGAAGTCGCCGATGTAGTGGCCTTTTTGGCATCCGACCGGGCGAAATGGGTGACCGGTGCCTGCCTCAATGTCGATGGGGGGCAATCCAAGTCGAATATCTAATCCGCAGATGAACGCAGATGAGCGCAGAGGTGGGATGATGTTGCTCGGGAGTTACCTAGTTTGAACGTCCCGATGTGTTGGTTGGCTTGGGCGGTGTGCGGGGTTGGCTGGGCTGCGGCCGCCGCAGCCGATGACGTGGTGGTATTGAGACAACAATACAACCAGGTGTCCGCTAGCATCGATACCTTGGTCCGCCTCTATGGGGGCGATAAGCTGCGCGAATTGGCAAGGCGAAAGGCAGACAGTCGGCTACTGCCGGCCAATTCCAAACTGGTACTGATTTTCTGGGCTGACGACGAAGCCAAGTTGTTCCTCAATGGACACCCGATTGGGGAAACGCGCTTGACTCCGATCCGCGTCGAAATTCCGGTCGTGTACCTGCGCGAGTCCAATGTCCTACGCGCTCATTGCTGGGATACTGATCGCGTCGAGAGCGGCTTTATGGCTGGTTTGTACTTGCAAGACGGTCGCGGTCGCTTGCGCAAGGTGCTAGCTACGGGCGATGACCGCTGGTGGGTAGCCGGCCAGCGGGCCGAGCCGCGTTTTTACAACCACAGCTTGCCCGATATTCCCGGGGCCGAAGTCATCTGGGGGACGGCGCTGTTTGGCGAGGTCGAATTAGAGGCCCAGTTCGACGCCGCGCAATTGGCCCGTGCGTCGCGGCGGCGGCCGCTCAGAGGTGCAGCCAGCAACGTAGCGCACCAGCCGATGGAGACTCATTTGGTCGTCAGCCGTTTGGCGCATCTGCAAAAGCAACGCGATGAATTGGCGCAAAAGCTCCACGTGCGCCGAAGTTCCACACAGGATGTGCTCTACCAGGGGTTTGTTCGCGGGCGGCTGGCTTTTTCCCTCGGCAAAGCCAGCAAATTGGCCGAAGTCGAAAGCATAGATGCGGCGAAAAAGCTACTCGCTTGGACTGAGGCTCTGCCTGCTGAGCAGCGCGAGTTGATCTTTCCGAAAAAACAGGCCCTCAAAGGCACGAGCCACATCGTTCCTCAGCACTCCGTGACCAGCACAGCGCGTGGAGAAGCAGATCGCCGCCGAGATTACGCACCCCCGGCTGCGCACAGCGCAGCCAAAGGCGAGGGCCGCGCTACGGGAACGGGCGGACAGAAATCGTCCGCTCAGGGCGTCCACAGTATCCGTAGTGCACCGTGGGAGCTGTGGGGGATTGCAACCGGCCTGCTGTTCTATCTGGGGGTAGTGAGTCGGCAGTGGTGGAAGCTCTTCAGCGCGAGGGGATGGAGATCTTGAATGACGAGTTAGTTTTAATCAGCAGCATCCTGTTGGTGCTGGCCTGCGGCGTCAGCGTTAGCTGTTTACACATGCGCCGGGCCCGACGTATGCGCCGACAGGACGAAGCGTACTCTCTGAAGGTAGCTCGCCTACAGTACCTAGCCAGCCTTATAGGCTTGCTGACCGGGGCGATCGTCGGGGGACTGGCGGCTTATTACCTCTTTATCAATCCGCAGCTAGCCGGTGCCTTTGCGTGGATTGGTCGCTTTTCATACGTGCTGATCGCTTGGGCGGCTGGTGGTCATTTGTTGAGCTTGGCATACATTAATTCGCACCTTCGGCGCGAGGAACGGGCTTGGGAGAGGAAAGGAGGCCCCGGGGCTAATACCTTGGGCCGCAGGAGAATGGAAAAACTGGCGGAATTGCAACGCCAAGCCGCTAACTACAGCGAGCTCAAGAGCCGAGACGAGGAGTTGGTGGACGAATTGGTGGGCTTTCTCGGCGACCCTTTGACGCACGTGCGCCGCGATTTGGCGCGGATTCCCCTGTACGGTTACTTGGGTACGGTCTGTGGTATCCTGCTGACCGCGCAGGAATTGAGTCAGATTGACGAGGCGACCCAGACCTTTAAGGCACTCAGTGCCATGGCCGAGGGGTTGGTTTTGGCCTTTAAGACCACGCTCGTCGGTCTTTTGGCCTACTTGCCGCTGCGCAAAATCGCCGACTACTTGGTCCAGCGGCTGGCCCGGCAGGAGGACGCTTGGGTCAGAGAGAGGTATAGAAAATTGTGAGCCGCTATCTCAAGCGCCAAGCCGCCGAGTTAGAAGAGCACGATATTAGCAAGGAACTCTTCTTGGGCATTATGATGCTGATGTTGAGTTTGGGTATTATGATTCTCAATGCGACGCAACCGGTCTGGCGGGTGCATCGCCACGACCCCCAGCCTGGGGATCGGGTCGTACTGTACACGAGCACGGGTATGGGGCTATCGCGCGATGGTTACACCATCGACAATCCCTTGAGCGAGTGGGATTTCCGCCGCATGGTGCGCCGCCTCGCCGCCGAACCCGAAGCTAATTTGCACTTATTTCTCAAAGGAGGTAGCCGCGAGCGGCTGGCCAAACACGCATCGTTTGCCGACTCGCTGCTTTCGACCGACCAAGCCGGCGAAAAGGTGCGCTCGGCGGTCTATGTCCACACTTGGTGAGGGCCAAGCTATTCCTTGAGAATCGCCAAGACGCCCGTGCCGCCGGCCAACTCGTTGAGGAACGCGACCTGCACGCCGGCGTCGCCGCGCGTCATTTCGTAGTCATCCCCCTTCTTGAGCCTGCCGTAGCGATCGACGAAGGCTTCGACTTCCCCTGGTAGCGCGATGGTTTGGCCGATGGGCGCAACTTGGGTGCCCGGGCTGTCACGGCGGATATGTTTAACCAACTCGTACTGCTTGCGGAACCCGCTGCCAAAGGGCCGGCGGGTTTTGAGATAGCCCTGCTCTACGAGCTGGGTCTCGTTGGCAGCATAGAGGAACACTGCGTTTTGCGCGGCCTTCTTGGCCTCGTCCAGTTCGGCCTTGGTCTGGGCTAACTCTTGCTCTAAGCGGCGGATGTGATCGCTCTGGCGGCGGATGCTGCTGTGGGTTTCCAGCAGTTCGCCATTGAGACGGTCCGTTTCGGCGCGCAGTTGGGAAATGGTGTAGCGATCCGCTTGCTTTTCCCGCCGTAGCTGCTCGATTTCGCGCTTTAACTGCTCATTACTTTGCTTGTACTCGGTGGCTAGTTTGCTCCAGTGCCGCAGTTCCTTGTTGAGCTTCTGCACGTTTTCGAGGAGCTTGTCGTTGACCTGTTGGGTGCTATCTACTTGCGCCCGCATGTTGTCGAGCAAGCGGTTGGAGTCATCGAGCGAGTAGGTCAGCGAGTCAATGGCGGCGTTGGCGCGGACCATGTCGCTTTGCAATTGGAGGAGGAGCATCTCTTGCTCTTTATCAGTACAAGCAACAAGGAACAGGATGGTGAAAGGGATGAGGGTGCGTTTCATTGTCAGCTCCTTAAGGCGTTGGCGATGTTCTGCGATATAGGCTATCAACTTGGGCCATAGTTTGGCTCAAGTCGTTGTACAGGGCACTCAGGCTGCGGGCGAGCGCGTCGAGTTTTTGGACTGAGAGCGTTTGAGTCTCGCGGGCGGCGGCGATTTTGTCTATGACCGCCTGCTGATTGCGCTGCAAGGTCGCGGCTTGTTCTTGCAGACGGGTCAGCTTGTTTTGCAGGGGGCCAAATTGCGCCTGTACGCTCGCCAAGGATCGCTTTTGGGTATCGGCGAGGTTTTGGTAGCGCAAGTCCTCCTGCTGAAAGCGTTCTTCGAGCTTGCGGTCAGTATCAGCTTGGTAGCGCAGCCGCTCTGTGCGCTCGGATTTCATTTTGCTTTCCAGCGAGTTGTTGCGCTCTATTTGGGTTGCTAGTTGGTTGCGGGTGCGCTCGTGGTGCTCCTTTTCGTTTTGCAAGTGGGTGCGGATCTCGAATTCAGAGGCGGTCAGATTGGCTTTTTCTTCTAGCTGACCGATGAGCCGGGTGCTCAGTTCGGAAAGGCGATTGGAGAAGTCCTCCATTTGCGTCTCTAGCTGATAGCGGTGTTCCTTTTGGCGATCGTGATTGATAAAGAGCACCAAGCCCATGACACAGCCGACGACGACGGTGGTGTACGTAGCGAGAATCAGCACGTGTTTGCGCTCGAAGGGGTCCGCGATGCGAAGCAGACCCAAAAACCCGCCCCACACCAAGACGACGCCTCCTAAAATGGTCGCAATGATGATATTCACAGGACCTCGAATGGCGCGATAGGCACAAGAGAACTAAAAACCATATATACTAAGTAATATAGCAGCCTACGAAGGCGCAACCAGCATGATAAGGAGGTGCTTATGCAGCGGAAAGTTGCGGCTATTGATGGCCGCGGTCAGGGGGTATGTCTAGAGGAAACTATGCCTGCCCTCGGCCCTGGCGAGGTAAAGGTGCGAGTGGAGGCTTCGTTGATCAGCCCAGGGACCGAACTGGGGAGGGTGGGGGCCATGCGGAAAAATCCCCAACCCGATCGGCCACCGCGCCCCTTTGGCTATACCAACGCCGGGGTCGTCGAGGAGGTTGGGGCTGGCGTAGAGCAATTCGAAGTAGGGCAGGGAGTGGCCTGTATGGGGGGCGGATACGCCCTGCACGCTGATTGGGTCTGTGTGCCGCAGAACTTGTGCGTGGCCATACCCGAGGGCGTTAGCTTTGTCGAGGCCGCGTCTGTGCATCTGGCAGCGACCGGGTTACACGCAGTGCGCCGCACAGCTCCTTTGTACGGGGAAAACGGGATCGTGGTCGGGTTGGGCTTAGTCGGCCAGTTCACGGCCCAATTCGCCCAGCTAAGCGGCTGCCACATCTTGGGCGTCGATCGCTTCGCACGCCGTCGGGATATCGCTCGGCAGGTGGGCATAGAGCGCGTCGCTGATCCGGCCGGGCAGGATGTAGTCGAGCAGGCCGGGGAGTTTACCCAAGGGTATGGCATGGATTTTGGCGTCATCGCCTTTGGCGGCGAGGCCAGCGATGCCTTGGAAACCATCTATCAGAGCCTAAAGCAAGCGCCGGACACCCATCGCATGGGGCGCATTGTCCTCGTGGGAGGAGCGCAGGTGACGCACGGCTTTGGGTCGGCGCTGGGCAACGTGGATGTGCGGAGTGCGGCGCGCACCGGTCCCGGCTATCACGACCTAGCGTACGAGCGCGGTCAAGCGTATCCCGAGGTCTTCGTCGAATGGCCGACGCAGCGCAACCTAGCCGAGTGCCTGCGCGCCATGGCCGCTGGGAAGCTGCGCGTCCAACCGCTCTATACCCACGAGTTTGCGCTCGAAGAGATCGCCGTGGCCGTAGATGTGCTCGTCGAGTCGCCGGCCGAGGCGTTAGGCGTCGTGCTTAAACCGGCTCGCCGGTGACGAGGTTGCGCTTGCCCTCTGGATAGAAGGTCACTGGCGGCAGATCGATTTCCTCGCCAGCGATCATTTGTTCCAGCAGCGCGGCGACCCCGTTTACGGCTGGCCCCACTAGGGCCTCGCCCTTGACGCGCGTGCCCAAGGCCGCGGCCGGGTTGTCGATGGCCTCGGTCTGCACGCGCTCCGGCGCTAGGTAGAGCATCGTCGAGGTCTCGAATTCGTCGGCGTGTCCAGGCAGGCGTCCCCGCTCCATGTGTTGCTGCACGTAGCCGGGGTCGTACACGTCCCAATAGGATTGGAAGCGGAGGTTGACGCCGAGTTTTTCCCGGTATTCGTCGATGCGGCGCATCATGGGCTTGACATTGCCGCCGTGGCCGTTGAGTACCAAGATGTTTTCAACGCCAGCCCGCACGAGCGAATGGCAGACATCGAAGACGTATTCGCAGAAAATTTCCGGCCGCACGGTCAGGGTGCCAATGTGTTCCATCCAGTGCTCGGAAACGCCGATGCCCACTGGTGTGGCTACCACCACGTGGGGCAGAAGCTTTTTGGCCGCGTGCTCGGCCATATAGCTGGCGTGGAAGGTGTCGTGGATCATGTGCAGGTGTTCGTTGTGCTGTTCGGTAGCGGCGGTGGGCACTATGGCGGCCTTAATTGTACCCGCTTGGATGCGCTCGCGGAATTCCCTGCGGGTCAGGTCGCCAACAAAGACGCGTTCGTCAGCCATTGTAACAATCTCCTTTGCGTTGGTTAGGGCTGGTAGCTTAACGGCTGTCCATCCGTGCGTCAAGTGGCTAGGCACCCGGTTGACTGCGAGGGAAAAGCACACTTGAATTCACTACATCAACAAGGGGGCTGTCATCTCCAATCCTTTCGCCGAGTGGAATAAAAACTTCGCGCTGTTGGCCGTAGCCGTGGCCGGGACCGGGGTGTTCTTCGGGGTGCAGTTGACCCTGTTCAACAACTTCATCGTCGAGCGGCTGGGCATTGAGCCACACGAATTGGGCTACGTCGAGGCGTTGCGCGAAGTCCCCGGTTTTCTCAACGCATTCTTTCTGGCGCTGATCGTCCGCTGGGCCCCGCCGAAAGTTGCCGCGGTTGCGCTGGTGGTGATGGGTATCGGGCTGGCCGCGTACGCCGAGGTATCCTCGGTCTTCATGCTGGCCTCGTTCTCGCTGGTGTGGAGCTTGGGCTTTCACTGCTGGCTCCCGCTAGAGCAGAGTATGGGCTTGGCCTACGGCCCAACCGCGGATAAGGGCCGCTGGCTGGGACAATTGCGCAGCATCAGCAGCTTGGCTTGGCTGGCGGCGATTGGCGTGTGCATGGTGGCGCTGGAGTTTTTGCGCTACGAAGGGGTCTTTGTCTTGGCCGGTGTGTGTACGGCCGCGGGCGGCTTGGCCTTGTTTTGGGTCGATAACCAGGCCGCGCCCGCCGGCGAGAAGCGCTTGGTGCTCAAACGGCGTTATCTGCTCTTCTACGCCCTAAATTTCCTCCAGGGGCTGCGCAAGCAGATGTTCATCACCTTCGCCATTTTCGCCCTCGTGAAAGTACACGGGATGCCGGTGGAGACGACCATGGTCTTAGTGTTGATCAACCAAGTGCTCATCACTTTGACGGCTTCGTGGATGGGTCGCTTGGTCGATCGCTTTGGCGAGCGGCGGATGCTCACGCTAAGTTATAGCGTGTTGGTCTTCGTCTTTTTGGGGTACGCAATCGTGGAGCACCGACCGAGTCTGTACGCGCTCTATTGTCTCGACAACCTCATTTTCTTCGGCGGAATCGCGCTGACGACCTACGCGCACAAGATTACACCCCCAGACGAACTCAAACCCACGCTCTCCATGGGGGTGACCATGAACCACGTAGCCGCGGTGGCCGCGCCTTTAGTCGGCGGCTACGTCTGGCTCTTTTTTGGCTACGAGATCATTTTTATCAGCGGCGCGCTCATAGCCCTTGTCTCGCTGGTAGTAACCCAGTGGGTCAATCCAGAGAAGCAGCGCCGCATACCCATTTAATTCAATCCAAGAGAAGGGAACACACCATGAAAATCGGCACCCGCATGCCCCCATTTTCCCGCCATATCGGCTTTGACGCCTATGCCGCGTGGTTGGCCGACAACGGCTTCGGCGCGGTCGATACTCCGCCTTTGACTCGTCCGATCGCCCGCACCTGCGAGCGACTAGACTTGGCTATCGGCTCTTCGGATGGCGGCGGCCAGGTCCTCACCCGAGATGCGGCCAAGCGCCGCAAGGGCTTGAGCGAGATCAAAAAGAGCTTGAGCGCAATCGCCCGGCACGGTGGCCACACGCTCTTTACCGTGCTCGGCCCAGACGACCCGAGCATGTCCAAAGCCGAGACCTTTGAGATCTTTGCCAAAGTCTATCCTAGGGTCGTGGCCCACGCCGAGAAGGTGGGCGTCAATATCGCCATAGAACCTTGGCCGGGTGGACGGCCCCACTACCCCAATCTGGGCTGCTCGCCGGAGAGCCTGCGCTTGATTTTTGCAGCGTGCCCGTCGCCACGGTTGGGCATTTGCTACGATCCCTCCCACTTCGTGCGCCTGCAGATAGACTATCAGCGGCTCTTGCACGAGTTTGGCGACCGCGTGCGGCACGTTCATCTTAAGGATACCGAGATCATGCCGGAAAAGCTCTACGAGTCCGGCAACTTGGGTGAGGCATACAGTTCGACTTACGTGTGCGGCGAGGGTTGGTGGCGCTATACCATTCCCGGAGAAGGTGAGGTGGACTGGAACTTTGTAATACGCCGGCTCGAAGACGTGGGCTACGATGGCGTGCTCTCGGTGGAACTCGAAGATCACTACTTCTGGCAGACGCCCGAGCTGCAACAGGAAGGTTTGCTGCGCGCCAAAGACCATATTGAGCCGCTGTTCAGGGGATAGCAGTGGGTGCCCTGCTGCTCGTGCTCCTGCTGTCGGCAGCTAGCTATGGGCAGAGCCACTTCGTCGAGGTTGCCCGCGAATTAGGCATTGACTTCGTCCACGACAATGGGGCCTCGCCGCAAAAGCGACTGCCCGAGACCAATGGCGCTGGCAGTGCTTTTCTCGACTACGACGGTGACGGAGATTGGGACTTGTACTTGGTCAACAGCGGGGACATGGAGCGGGGGCGGGGTGCAGCTTCTAACCAGCTCTTTCGCAACGACGGGCGCGTCTTTGCGCGGGTGGACGGCGCAGCCGGTGCGCCCGGTTCTTCCTATGGGATGGGGGTGGCCGCGGCCGACTACGATGGGGACGGCGACCCAGACATCTACTTGACGGCGTGGGGGCCGGATCAGTTCTACCGGTGCGAAGGAGACCGCTATGTCGATGCGACGGAAGAGGTCGATCTCGGCCACGCCGGATGGACGACCAGCGCCGTTGCGTTCGATTACGATCTCGACGGCGACTTGGACCTCTTTGCCGCGCAATACGTCCGTTTTGTCTTAGGGGAGCAGCCTTGGTGTGGACGCGAGGATATGGGGCTGCGCTTCTACTGCGATCCGAGGGTCTTTGCGTCCACGGCGGACATTCTCTACCGCAATGAGGGCCACGGCGTCTTTTCCGAGGTCAGCCGCCAAGCGGGTATCGCGGGCGAGGGCAATGGGTTGGGCGCAGTGGCTGGGGACTTCGATGGGGACGGCGACCCCGACCTGTACGTAGCCAACGACTTGACGCCCAATTTCCACTACGTCAACCAAGGCGACGGCACCTTTGCCGAGACCGGTTTGCTGGCCGGGACCGCGCTGAGCGCAGACGGAGCTAGCCAAGCGGGCATGGGCGTCGATGCTGGCGACATAGACCAAGACGGCGATCTCGACCTCTTCGTCACCAACTACCAGTTGGAAAACAACGGGCTGTATCGCAACGACGGCTCATTTTACTCCGAGATCAGCTTCAAGGCCGGTCTCGGCGACCTCAGCCTGAACTACCTTGGTTTTGGCACGGGATTCTTCGACTCGGACAACGACGGGTTCCTCGACTTGTTCGTGGGTAACGGCCATGTCCACGACAATATCGAACAGTACGACGAATTGGTGACCTACGCGCAACAGGCACAAATCTTTCGCAATGGGGGCGCGGGTGTCTTCCGCGAAGTGACGGCTGAGAGCGGTCCGGCTTTCGCCGCCTTCTACGTGGTGCGCGGCTCCTCCTTTGGGGACATTGACCAAGATGGCGACTTGGACATTGCCCTCGTCAACAATGGCCGTCGCTTCGCCTTGCTACGCAACGACGGCCCTCGGGGCAACTATCTCGTGATCGCGCTGGAGGGTCGGCAGAGCAACCGCGACGGCATCGGTGCCCGCCTGTATCTATGGGCCGGTGGACGTCGGCAGCTCAGGGAGGTAAAAGCGGGATCGGGTTTTCTTTCGACTAGTCAACGCGACCCCGTGTTTGGCCTGGGAACAGCCGAGCGCATCGAGCGGCTGGAAATTCACTGGCCCGCTGGAGGGGTGCAAGTGTTCGAATACTTGGCCGTCAACCAGCGGTTGCACGTGGTGGAAGATTGACGGACGACAAGGTCTCACAACTGCTCAGGTTGATTTCCCAGTTCATAGTATAGTATATACCTTTGATATATGCCGACAAGGAGGATTTTATCGTGCAACCTAAAATTGCCAAGCTCTTTATGAATGGTCGCAGTCAAGCCGTGCGGCTACCTAAAGAATTTCGTTTTGCAGGGTCGGAAGTATTGATTAGTAAAGAAGGTCAGAATATCATCCTCTCGCCCCGTCCGTCGTCTTGGGATGCCTTCTTTAAGGAGACGCCGCTTCCTTCCGAAGATTTTATGGCGACTCGTGAAGACCTCCCGCCCCAAAGCCGCGAGGATCTGTTTTAGATGTACATGCTGGATACCGACATATGCATCTATATCATCAAAAAACGACCGGCTAACTTACTAGAGAAATTCAACGCAATTCCTCCCAATGATCTCTGTATTTCCACGATCACGTATGCGGAACTGCAATATGGGGTCGAGCGGTCTTCGTCAAAAAAAATGAACCAACGCATTTTATCCGATTTCGTCTCCCACCTGGAGGTGCAGCCTTGGAATGTGGAAGCGGCTCGGCAATACGGTAAAATCCGCACTAGCTTAGAAAAAAGGGCAAGCCCATCGGCAATATGGACCTGCTAATCGCTGCGCATGCCCTGAGTCAGCAGTGCATCCTAGTGAGCAATAACCTGAGAGAGTTCAGCCGAATTCGGGGATTGAAGTGTGAAAACTGGGTCTAAGCCGCGACCGAATGGCATTGTTCAGGCACGCAGCTATAGATGAAGATTGCCGGGCGCGGGCTAAGTCTATTACGTAGCTGGTTTAAGAATCTGCTAAGGAGCTAGTAAAATGATCGGATTTGCTGTTGTAGGACTGGGCATGGGGCGCAATCGCGCCCGGCAAGTGGTTGAGACCGAAGGGGCTGAACTGCGCGTGGTCGTCGATCTCAACGAGGACTTGGCCCGCCAAGTAGGCGAGGAAATGGGCTGCGCGTGGTGTACGGCCCTCGAAGACGCTTTGGGGCAGAGCGATGTGGATGTCGTGCTGGTGATGACCCCAAGCGGGCTGCACGCGTCTATCGGCGTTGAGGCCCTCAATGCTGGCAAGCACGTAATCACTACCAAGCCCATGGACGTCAGCTCCAAAGCCTGCGACGAGCTGATCGCCGCGGCCGAGGCGGGCGGCCTCTTGCTCGGCGTTGATTACCAAAGCCGTTACGTTGACAACAACTATCGCGTCGCCGAAGCCCTCAAGCAGGGCCTATTGGGCAAGCCCATACTCGGAGAGGTGCGCTTTAAGTGGTTTCGCTCGCAGGAGTACTTTGAGCACGGCGGCGGCTGGCGCGGCACTTGGGCGATGGACGGGGGCGGGTCGCTGGCCAACCAAGGGTCGCACCTGATCGATCTCCTGCTGTGGTTCATGGGTGTGCCCAAGACGGTCTATGGCGAAACGGCGATTGTGAACCACGACATTGAGACCGAGGATATTGGCCAAGCCATTTTGAATTTTGAAAGCGGGGCCAAGGGGGGAATTTTAGGCACGACGACCTTCCCAGCAAGCCCCTACTTTAGCGCCGAGGTCCACGGCAGCGAGGGGGGTGTGTTGCTGGACGCTGTGCTGTCGGGCGAGATGCGCGTCTTTGGTGATGGACTGGAAGAGAAGCTACTGGCCATGGACAATCCGCTGACCAACGTCGTCGAGGACGTGGTATCGGCCTTAGAGAACGGGACCGCTCTGCGGGTGGATGGCCGCGAGGGGCGGCGCACGGTGGCGCTGTTGGAAAACATCTACCGCTCAGCGCGGGAGGGAAAGGTGGTGGATTACCATGACGGATAAAGTATGCGCTGCTTTGGTTGGGCTGGACAATCCCCACAGCCGTGGGTGGCTGACCTCGCTGCAACACTGCGAGGTGGTGGGTCGGTTAGTCGTCTGTGCGGCCGAAGAATGCACTGACGTCGATCAGGTGTATAGCAACCTAGACACGCTGCTGGAGGACGAGAAGCTGGGATTAGCCATCGTATGCACGCGCAACGACCGAGCGCCAGACCGCATCGCGCAGCTTTTGCAGGCCGGCGTGCCGACCATTGCCGAGAAACCGGTCGCGCGTACGGCTGCTGACATTGCCCGCCTCAACGAAATCGCCGCCGCAAAGCAGGTCTTGTGGGCGACGGCCTTTTTGAACCGCTGTCATCCGATTGCTGACAAGGCGCGTCAACTCGTCGCCGCTGGTGTCTTGGGCCGCATCGTCTCCATCGAAGGGCGGATGGTCACCAGCACCGTCCAGCAGCGCAATCCGGAACACTGGCTCTTTGACCGCGCACAGGCGGGCGGGGGCATCCTGCACTGGCTGGCGATCCACACGGTCGATTTGATCCGCTATATCAGCGGCTTAGAGTACCAAGGTGTCAGCGCGCACAAGGCAACGCTGAGCGGCACGGGCATCGACGTCGAGGATGTGCTCGCTGCTTCGTTCTGCATGGACAACGGCGCACTGGGCAGCTTGCACGCTGGCTATGTCCTGCCGCGTCGCTACGGCGATATCTACTTGTGCTTCAGGGGAACTGTAGGGGATGCGACTTGGATGATGCAAAATTGGGACGGGCGCGGCGACCGGCTCATCGTCCAGAGCCAAGTCGAGGGCTGGGCCGAGGACGAGTACCGCCAATTCGACCTTTCGGTCGGCGAGGCCCCCGGGTACGGCGGGGCGGCTGGATTGGGTTTTATCGCCGACTTCGTCTCTGCTAGCTGTGGGCAGGGTACTTTCATCACCAACGGCGACGATGCTTGGCAGGCTATGCGCTTTGTCGAGGCGGCGTACGGTGCGGCTGAACGAGGATGCCAACTCGAACTCTAAGAATTAAATGGTTAGATCAACCTAATGTGCGCCAAGAAAATAGCTGCTATCCAAACCTTTGAACTGTCGCCCCCGCTGCCGAGCGAGGAGGGCACCCGACCGCTGCGCGAGCAGACGTGGCTTTGGGCTCCTAAGCAGGCCACGCCAATGGATAAATTCGCGCCCGAGGAACGGCTCATGCCCAAGCCGGGCGGGGCGATCTGGGTCAAGGCCATCGCCGAGGATGGCACCTTTGGCTTGGGCCGCACGGATTCGGCCCATGCGACCCAGCCGATCATCACCGAGTGCCTAGCGCCTCTAGTCGTCGGTCAGGAGGTGGGGGCCATTGACCGGTGCAACGATCGCATGTGGCGGGGGACGCTTTCCTTTGGCAACGAAGGGCTTACGGCGCGGGCGGTCGCCGGGGTCGATCTGGCGCTGTGGGACTTGTGGGGCAAAATCCTCAACCAGCCCGTCTATCGGCTGGCCGGAGGCCCGCAGCGCACCCAGATGGAAGTCTATGCCACCGGCAACGACGTCGATTGGTACTTGGAATTGGGCTTTAAGAAATTCAAGCTGGCCCGTCCGCACGGACCCGTTGATGGCCAAGCCGGAATTGACGGCACGGTCGAACTGATGGCCAAATGCCGCGAGTTAATTGGCCGGGACGCCGATTTGATGCTCGATTGCTGGATGACCTTTGACCTCGACTTTGCCGTGCGCATCTGCGAGGCGCTCAAACCGTATCGGATGCGCTGGATGGAGGAAATGCTGATGCCCCACGACTGGGAAGGGCACCGCGCCCTGCGCCAGCGCGTGCCTTGGCAGACGCTGGCCGACGGCGAGCACTGGTCCACTCGTCATCCCGGCATGAGGGCCGTTCAGGAGCGGCTCGTCGATTTGATCCAGGCCGATATCTACTGGATCGGGGGTTTTACCGAGGCGATGAAGCTGGCGCACTACGCTGATTCGCAAGGCGTCCAGATGTGTCTGCACACCGGAGGCAACGACCCGTATGGCCAGCACTGGACGGCGGCGATGCCCAATACTCCGCTGATCGAGTTTTTCATCGGCTCCCTGCCCGGAGTGCCGTTGGCGGAGTGTTACATCGGGACGCCTTCGCAGTGGGGGCAGCGACACTACAAAATTCCGCCGGGGACCAACGTGCCGCAAAACGGCCTACTCGGGCTACCCAAAGGCCCCGGCTTTGGGATCGACATCCCCGAGGACTGGCTAAAGGAGGTGTAATGGTGAAAATCACCCAGATCGAAGAGTTTGTCACCGCAGTGCCGCATATTCCCTCAATCGAAAAGAGTCGTCCCTGAGACTACTTGGGGAAGCTGCGGAGAAGTATCGCGTGGGGTAGGCACCCTGAACCTCGGCGGGGGAGGTACACCGTGAAAAATCACCGCGAATTAGGGGCTGTTCTCCGGGCTTTGCTGCTCTGCGGCATGGTATATGTACCCACGGCGGGCGAGGAACTGCGGATTGGGACCAACGCGGATTGGGATGCGTGGCAGCGGCCCGGCAATGCCATCGAAATCAGCCGTGGGAAAGCTGCCCCCAGATTTGTGCGGCGGAATATCGACGCGGTCGCCAATGCTGGGGATTTCGGCGGTGGCATCCGTGCTGCTGGATCCAACAGTGGCGATGCTGGCAACCTGATCGACGGGAGCTTGAGCAGCTTCTGGGCTCCCGATTGGGATGACGATCCCGAAAACATGTACGTCGAAGTCGATCTGGGCCGCGTGGTTTCCGCACGGCGAGTGATCTTGCGGCTCCGGGAAGATGGGCCACCGCTGGAGCTTTTTCAGGTTCTGTTGTCCAATGGCGAGCGCTTTTTTGATTCGACCGGACTGCCCCTGCCGAGTATTGTGCGCTACAGTGGTCGCGTCCGCTACAGCTTCAACCAGCAGCGGGAGTTGGTCATCGAATACGGCCTTAAACCGCTGCAATTCATTCGCATTGAAGTCGATTTGCCCACCGTGGGAGCGGGGATTAGCTCGATTGCGGTGGAGGCCGTGGGGGACAATATCTCGCTGGGGATGCGGGAACGCGGCGGTCAGGTCGATATCCTCAACGAAATCGGCACGCGGGCCGAAGGCTACGAGTCAACGGGCAATAGCAACGCGCTGATTGACGGCGATATTGTGTCGAGTTGGCGCTACTGGGGATTTTCCCAGCCGGGCGACACGGAATTCACCTTTGATTTGGGTGCCCTGTACTGGGTCGATCGGGTGCGGATTTTGGGCGATCTGGCCGGTATCGCGCCCAGCAGCGTTGACTGGCGCTGGACTCGACGCAACGCCATTCACTTCCCTTGGTATATCATCTGG
>JAJDUT010000094.1 GCA_022826515.1 Candidatus Latescibacterota bacterium | reverse complement strand
GGCAAGGTCGCGGTGGTCGCGGTGATGCGCAAGCTGCTCCTGCTGCTCAACGCCATTGCCCATCGACGAACCCCTTGGGTGCAACACCAAGCCAAAGCAGGATAAAAAAGGCTTGACACACAACACAGATACTCCCGCGATTCTAGCCATGCCAATCTCCGCATTGCTACGGCGCTTCCGGTGCTGGACGCGCCGCTGGCGTCGCTGAGAATGCGTCCTCGCCCTCGCCCACGGTGACGGCGGAAAACTGCACGTATCCCCACATGTGGGGCTCGTGCATATTGATCACGCCCATCGGCGACCACACCCAGTTGTCGCAGGGAACGCCTTCCCTTTTCAAATAACCGCCCTTGTAGCGCTCGAATTCCCACTCGACGCGGGAGAAGTTGACCCGCCAGCGGTCGCCGGGATTGGGAGGGCAGGCGGTGCCAGCGTATTTTTCCATGCTGCTCCAAGGGATGGCCACCTCCACCGACCAGCCCCGATCCACATCGTCCGAGCAATTGAGGGTGCCGTCGATCTGCACGGCGTGTTTGATGCCTTCAAAGTCGAAGCCCCAGTCGGCCTCGCCGCCTCGGTTGTATTGCTTGGGCAGATAGAGATCCCAAGCCACGTTGAGTGGGTTGATCTCAAATTCCATATAGTGCTCGCCATCGTCGTCTGGATCGATGAAGATCTCGAAATCATTGTCTTCGCAAATGACCGAGTCGCGCTTGGTCAGCGTGCCCCATACGTGCGGCTCTTCCATATCAGCGCCAAAGTAGAAATAGTCGTCGTCCCACAGCATGGCGACCCGGGTAGCAAAGCGGGGCAGGGGCTTTTTGTCTCCTTCGATATCGACGAATAAAGGGGTGCGAGGGGCGCGTTTCCAAGACGCTTCGGTGAGGTGGCCGTCGATGGTGAGGGGTTCTTTGGCGCAGTAGCACATGTATTGTTCGGGGATGATCTGGCTCATTGATTATTTCCTTGGTTTTTGAGAAAAGGTTCCAGCCGACAAAGGCGACCTTCTATGCGTTCTCTCGGGGGACTGGCTGGTGGCGTCCAATCGGGTAGTGCGAAGCCGATCGGCTGTCCAAGGCTATTGGTGCGATTGCTCATGCGGTGGTTTTGAGGCGTCTCAGTATGCCGCATCGACAGACCCCGCCCGGGGTGCCAATCCGTTCCAGCCGTCCGCCACGGCGCTCGTCTGCTTAAAAAGCTGCAAAAGCGGTTCCCACATGGCCTCGCGCACGCGGCTGGCCGCTTCCATGTCGCCAGCCATTAGGGCCTGCTTAAGTTCGCGGCCCCGCTCTTCTTGGATGTGCACGCTCTCCTGTGCTTGGGCTGCTAGGGCGCGCACGGCATCGATGTGGCCGTCGATCAACTCGGCCACCGGCGTGGTCGAATCCGTCTCGGTATTGTAGTCGCTCGACGGCCTGAAGTGGGGCGGCTGGCGCTCGCCCTTTTCGTCGTAGAATGTATGCGTCGGCTGGATGTGCGGCGTCACCGAGAGGTACATATAGACTGGCTCGTCGCCGATAACTCGCACCGAGTGCGGCTCGTCGGTTAAGGCGTAGCACATTTGCCCCGGTCCAACTTCTTTTACTTCGCCGTTGATTTTGAACTCCACCCGACCCGACAAGATGATGAAAATCTCGTCGCCCAAGTCGTGCGTGTGCCAAGCGTCGAGCGAGCCTGTGCCCGGCTCCAAACGGCAGAAGCGGGCGCGGATCTGCGGCCGCACCAGAATGTTGCGGATATCCCGGCGACAATCGTACACTTCAAATCCCATAGCGTCTCCTCCTTGAAGGGCAAAGACAGATTCACTACCTTGCGCGGCACAATCTAACGTCCCCCATGCGCTTAGCAAAGGCCCACCGATGACGATCCCCAGAGAGCGTCGTCTAAAACAAAAAAAGGATACTTCCATGTCCGAACACATTACCATTCTCGGCGGTGGCAATACGGCATTTGCCACGGCTGCAAATCTGACCCTGAAAGGTTTTGCTATTACGCTTTGCGAATTGCCAGAATTTGGGCACACGCTCGATCCGGTGCGCGCCCAAGGCGTGATTCATTTGGTGGGGGTCGAAGAGACGGGGGCTGCAAAAATTCACGGCATGACCACGGATATTGAAGCGGCGCTGAATGCGTCTGACTTGATCCTGTTAATCGTGCCGGCGTATGCCCACAAACCGTTTGCCATTGCCTGCGCCCCCCATCTCAGATCCGAACATACGATCGTGCTGATGCCGGGCACATTGGGCGCATTGGAATGGGCGACCCTATTGCGCGACCAAGGAGTAGCAGACACCGTTCTTGCAGAGGTGGATACCGCGCCTTATGTGTGTCGGAAAACAGCGCCGGATACCGCGACGATTTGGGGGGCCGTGACGGGCTTGGGCTTGGGGGTGTTGCCAGCGACAGCAACAGATCGCGTGTGCGCTCGGCTGTCGCCGCTGTTCCCAGGCATTCAGACCTATCCCACCGCGATGGCCTGTGGTTTGTCTGCGATGAATCCGGTCGTGCATCCTGCGGGTGTGTTGATGAATGCAGGACGAATCGAATATGCGCACGGTGAGTTCTATTTCTACGAAGAAGGGGTATCCCCATCGGTGGCAAAGACGATCATGGCCGTGGATGCAGAGCGGCGGGCCATTGCAACAGCTTTGGGTTACGATCTCATAGCGGCCGATGAAGCGTTTTGCCGTGCGGGTTTTGGCCCTCGGGGGGATTTGTGGGCAACGATTAACGGCAGCCGAATGCTCACGCAGCTCAAGGCGCCCGGGTCGCTTGAGAGCCGTTGGCTCAGCGAGGATATTCCATACGGTCTTTCAACTTGGCACGATGTGGGCGCGCAATACGGCGTGGACGCGCCTTTGATGCGCGGGTTGGTGGATATCGGGTCTGTGGTGATGGGGGCTGATGGGTGGGCCACGGGGCGGAGTGTGCGCGAACTGGGCATTGAGAGCATGGATTTGGATACCTTAAATGCGTTTTTGCAAACGGGTTTTGCACCGTGAAAATGGTCTGTGAAGAGGAGAGTCGGTAATTTCACCCACGGAGGTACTCTATGTCGTATCGATTTCCAATTCTTTTAATCTCCGGCTCCTTGGCCGTTCTCGTGGTTTGTGCTAGCTACGGAACCGAGCAGCACTACTCGCCCCAAGAGCTGGAAGCGGCGAAAGCGAAGCTGCGCGAGCACAATCGGCTGTGGACGTTCCAGGCAGGAGCCATATTCGGCCAGGAATGGTTGAGCCGCGCGCCTGAGGACGCCGAGTTGCGGGCGCTCTACGCGCGTCAGTTGCACGGACAGTTGTACGGGCTTAGAGAGATCCAAGAGCACGCCGACGCGATCTTGGCACGGGAGCCGGATAACCCGTGGGGGCTCTACGCTCAGGCGCTCGCGTTCTTGGCGGACCGGAAGTATTCTGAGGCGACCGAACCCAGCCTGCGCGCTTGGAAGTTGCTGCCCCAGCCGGAGTTGGCCGCGACGCACCTTCAGGCGCTTCGCTCCAAAAGCGTAGAAGATGGGATGGTATTCTTGGACGCAGTGGATGCGGCGACACTCCAGCATCCCGAGGTTCTCCATGCCCGCGCGGAACTCGAGCACTGGGCACAGTACGCCTTGGAGGATCCCACCTATGCGGACACGAGCCTCGCTACCTTAGCCACGCTGCGAGCGCGTTGGCCGGACCACGTCAGCGGCTACTTTCAGGCTGCGGAATATCTATACCGGGCCAACAAGCCGCAGGAGGCGCTCCCGCTGATCGAAGAGGCCATTCGCCTCTCTCCGGGCTCTGCCGAGGTGCGCTATTGGCACTGGAATATCCTCAACGAGACGGACCTGCTCCCCGCCGATGAGCGCCGCACCGCTATCGAGGCCAGCATCGCCGAGTACCGGAAGGCGGCCCCGGAGACCGTACGCGGCCTCGCCCTACTCACCACGACCTACAGGAGCGTACTAGAGGACGAAGAGAAAGCGGCGGAGTTTGAGGCGAAGTTGATGGCGCTGGCTCCCGAGAGTCGTCATGCGTCGTGGATCCACCAAGAGAAATTCCAACGGGAGCACCAACGATTACAGCCCGAGCTCGACCGCATCGAGCGCGAGCATGGCGAGGACTCGCAGCAGTACCAAGACCAGCTTCGCCTCGTCTGCGACGTAGCCTATCGGTTATTGGAGAAGCCCCTCTACGACGGTAACATCGGCGATAGCTACCGCGGGTGGGCGTACCGAACGCTCTTCACATCCCTTGAAGCCATGAACCCGATTCCGGTCGAAGAACTCGCCGATGCGATTCGTGGATATGTCCAGTACGAGCAGCTAAACCCACACATAGTGTACTCAGCCCTTATCTCGATGATCGACCACACGCCATACGCCGAAGAGGCGGCCGAACTCGCTCGAGGCGGCATACAAGCCATAATGGATAGAGCCGAAGAGGAAGAGTGGGAGGAGGGTCGTCTGAACTACTACTTGAGCCGCGTCCACGACGCCATCGGGTGGGCTAGCTACAAAGCAGGTCGCACCGAGGAAGGCCGCAAAGAGCTTGAGCAGGCGCTGGAACTCTCGGAGAGCAACACCAGTGCTCACTACCACCTAGGCCAAGTATTCGAGCACATGGCGACCGAAGCCGAGGCGGCTCTTCAAGGGGGAGACTCCAAGACCATCGTTTTGAGGACGGAGGAGGAGACTCGGGATGCAGCCGAGGCAGTCAGCAACTGGCTCGACAAGGCCGAGGAGTCCTATATCGCCGGCTTTGAGGCCCGAAGCTGGGGTGAAAATCCCAGCCAAGCGGCGCTAGAAGCCCTGTACGAGCGCCGGCACGGCTCGCGCGAAGGGCTCGACGAGTACCTCGCTGTATTTAGCGAGCGGGACCGGTCCCGAAGACGCGAGCGGATTTTGGAATCACGGCTCGATACGGCTCGCACCTACGAACCGTTCGCCCTCCCCAAGCTCGACGGAGAGCAGGTCGATTCCGCCGAACTTGAGGGCAAGATCGCCGTTGTTCACTTCTGGGGGACTTGGTGTGGCCCCTGCGTCGCAGAGCTGCCCGAGTATCAGAAGTTCCACGCGCACTATCTTGAGGATCCCGAAGTGGAAGTAATTTCCATCAGCAACGACAAGTCGCACGACGAGGTCGATAAGTACATGGTGGAGAACGAATACGATTTTACCGTATTAATGGACGACGGATACGTGCAAACGGCCGGTGTCAATGGTTTCCCTACGACGTGGTTTGTCGATGGCGACGGCTATATCCAGTTTGTCAAACTGGGAGGGAGCAGCGACTCCCATCTGGAGGAAGAGTTCGCATGGCGCGTCGAGGCGCTGCGCGGTGCCGACGGGAGCCGTTAGGACCAGCTTGACGAAATCCGGCCTCGGTACTCGGTACAATATGAAGCGCAAAACAGCCTATAACCCTCTGTTGCGCATTGCCGTCTTGCAAGTTGGCGTTCTGGTTCTGGCTTTGGTTCGCGTCGCAGCGCCAGCACCTCCAGAGCATCCTTCTCTTAGGGTTCAGCAGGGGCAGGCGCTTGCGGTGACGGAGATCCCGGTCTGGGGAGACAGGGAGCCTCTGCTCAGAGGGCGAGTACACGAGGTCGAGCCCGCGGCTCACCGGGTGGCCGTCTATATCCACGTCGGCGGTGGTTGGTGGACCAAGCCGACGTTCGCCGAACCGGCAACCATCATTGAACCGGACGGCACCTGGACGTGCGATATCACCACCGGGGGACTCGACCACGAGGCGACCCGCATCGTCGCGTTCCTGATCGCTGCCGCTGACTCTCCGCCCCTGATGCAAGGGGAGGGGGAGTTCCCCGCGGCGCTGTCTCAATCCGTTCTCGACGAGGTCCAGGTGGTGCGCACCTACCGGCGACGCATCGATTTTGCTGGTCTCCAGTGGCACGTAAAGACCGGTTCCGCCCCCTTGGGTCCCGGTCCCAATCTCTTCACCGACGGAGACGATGCAGTTTGGGCCGATGGAGAGGGGCTCCACCTCACGCTGGCGCAGCGCGAAGCAGGTTGGCAGGCGACCGAGGTCATCTCCGACAGGACCTTTGGCTACGGGACCTATCGCATTGCGCTCCGCGCCGCCGCCGAGGAGTTCGATCCCCGCGTAGTGTTCGGCTTCTTCACGTGGGACGACTTGGCGTCCCAGCAGAGCTATCGCGAGATCGACATTGAGCTGTCCTATTGGGGAGTTGCCGGCGGGCCGAATGCTCAGTTCGTCGTTCAGCCATTCACGCTCCCGGGGCATCGCTACCAATTCGATGCCCACTACGGAGACCGCGAATCGATCCATACCTTTACTTGGGCACCAGACCGCATTGACTTCGCGAGCATCGCCCGTGGAACCGGCGAGCCTGTTGAGCAGCTTTGGTCTTTCCATGGCGATCGCGTCCCGGAGACCGGAGCCGAGCAAGTGCGGATGAATCTGTGGCTCCTGAATGGAGAGGCACCGGCTGATGGCCGCGACGTCGAGATCGTCGTCACCTCTTTCAGCTTTGAACCACTGGCACGGGCGACGGCGATTGCCGGTGAGCGCGATGCCACTTCCACCGCGATCTCGCTGGAGAACTATCCCAACCCCTTCAACGCAGCCACCGCCCTGCGCTACAGCGTCCCAACTCCAGCGCACGTTCGTCTGAGTATTTACAACATTGCGGGTCAGCGCGTGGCGACGCTGCTGGACGAGGGCCGACCAGCGGGAGCGTATCTGGTCCGCTGGTCAGGAGTAAATGACAGAGGAGCGCCCCTAGCGAGCGGGGCCTACGTAGCCCGCCTCTTGGTTGGCAAGAACGCGTTCGTTCGACGGTTGCTGTTACTGCGGTAAGTCGGGGCGGTACGCGAACCGCCCCTACAGGCTGTCGCGGAAGATGACAATAGATGGAAAGCAGGCGATAGATCTAGCAACCCTAAATCATTCAAGACTGGATTCCCGCTTGCGCGGGAGTATCTGTGTTGTGTGTCAAGCCTTTTTTATCCTGCTTTGGCTTGGTGTTGCACCCAAGGGGTTCGTCGATGGGCAATGGCGTTGAGCAGCA
>JAJDUT010000031.1 GCA_022826515.1 Candidatus Latescibacterota bacterium | reverse complement strand
AACTCTACGCCCTCGGGCTTGTGGCCCCGCTTCAATGAGGCCGGGGCGTTTCCACCCCGGAAATGTGGTTCGGGGTGGAGGATATAAAGATCAAGAAGTGGCTTCAATGAGGCCGGGGCGTTTCCACCCCGGAAATTACGCCCGACAGGACGTGCTCGAGTTCTTAGACGACGCTTCAATGAGGCCGGGGCGTTTCCACCCCGGAAATCGCTGCAGGGGTTGTGGTGGGCACCACCTTGCTGTCGCTTCAATGAGGCCGGGGCGTTTCCACCCCGGAAATGCTGCCAGTCAGTGAGCTCTTGATCGCTGGCCAATCGCTTCAATGAGGCCGGGGCGTTTCCACCCCGGAAATCGTTCATGGAACCAGCGGGCTGGCAGCGGATGCGCAAGCTTCAATGAGGCCGGGGCGTTTCCACCCCGGAAATAGCGGACGAAGCCTATAAAAAGGCACTCGCTAGCGAGCTTCAATGAGGCCGGGGCGTTTCCACCCCGGAAATAGTCTCTGCGGAACTCCCTGTGCGGCTTGGGTTTTCCACAGATTTTGCGAGCGGTCGCCGCTTTGTCTTCTCAAACACGCAAATTGTTCGCCAGATGCACATCATAATACGACCTATCTCCTTGTAACACAAATAGAAAGCACATTGCGAGGGCTACCGGCCCTTTTCCTTCTATCGAAGCACTCGCAGAGGACACGGCGGATATTCCGCTAAACAATGGTCGCCTGCCTACTCGGCACTTCATACGTCTTGCCCAAGCTTTCTACCAGCGGATCAATTTGGTCCGCTGGCCCCAAATCCAAAATTAGGATGTGATCCTCTGCCAATTTGATCAAACCTTCCAACCTCGCCGCCATCTCAGTGCGTCGCCGAGCCGTCAGCCGACACTGGAAAACTGACAACTGCAACCAGTGCCCATAGCCTTTCATCACCTTGAATACGCGCCGCCAACGCTTCGGGTCGGCTATATCATAAGCGACGATGTAGAGACGCTCGTTGGCCATATTCGCT
Organism: Candidatus Latescibacterota bacterium; assembly: GCA_022826515.1. The sequence continues at coordinate 4,991 of JAJDUT010000031.1, read as the reverse complement.
ACCGGGGGAGATAGTGTGGATAAGGGACAATCTCGCCCTGCAAATGCCGGGCAAACAACCGAGTCTGCACCTCAATCAGCCGCCGCATAGAGACCCGATAGCCAAAAAGCGGATGCGTGGTTTCCTGCTCCAGACGGCGCTCAAACGCAGCGATAAACGCCTTGCGACCGCCCGTTTTTAGCGAGCACGCCGGGCCATTGAACACAAAATCACCCGGTTTGACCTCGCCGTTGTTGATCGCCTGAATCACGCACGAGTCCGCGACAATGGGCCGGAACGGCTCCATCAAATCGAGCGCCAGTGCCGGGCGACCGTGGCGCGGGCGATGATAGAGGCCCATGTAGGGGTCCAAACCAGTCGCCGAGATCGCAGTCGTAAAAACCCGTGTCAACAAGGCGTAGGCCAGCGACAGCATGGCATTCACCGGATCAGTAGGCGGACGCCGATTGCGCTTTGCAAAAGCAAACGCCGGCACATCCTTTTTCGCCCCCTCGGCGAGCATATTCGCAAAACAGGCGAAATAGGTCGCCGCGGCCTCGCCCTCAATGCCCAGCAGTTGACGGTCGTCTTTGGCGCGGGGTACCCGCTGGACAATGCGCTGTAATCGGACCAAGACTTCATTTTTGGCCTCCGCGTCTCCGTGGACGCGCCAGTTGCGCCGCAGCATCGTCCGCGTATTACGCACCTTAGCCGCCACCAAGTCACGCGCAAAGGCGAGGCGGCGAGGCTCGTCAAAAGAAGCTTGGTACTGGGCTTGGCGCACGGCCACATTGCCATTGCCAGTCCCCACGGTGTGGCCGAGAAACCAGCCGCCGGTAGAAAACCACGAAACGGGAATCTCGGCGTTCATCAGCGCGTGCAGGGCCGGTGTGGTCACCGAGACTGGACCGAATAGATCAACTTGGGAAACGTCGATCAGCGGCACTTCCACGGTCTCTTCTTTGGTCTCTACCACCAAGCGCTCGCCGCTTTTGCGCAGCCGCGCCCCCGGCGTTTGCACATAGAGCGGCAGCGCCGGATCGTTGGACGGATTCAGCGGACGCGGCGGATACCCCTTGCGGAACAGGTTGGTCTCGTCCGGCAAGCAGATGCCAGCCAGCGAACAGCGCGGGCACTTGGGGCTATTTTCGAGCGGCGGTGGCCGACGACCACTAGCCGCGGCCCAGCGCAGATCAGCAATCGCCTCCTGCGTCCGCGCACGGAGTTCTTCGTCGATAACAACCTGTACCCGCTCGCGCGAGCCAGCATACCAAAGCACACCTTGCTCGACTTTGTAACCATTGTCTTCGAGGATCATGGCTTGGGTGCAGATTTGGACGCGCTCCGGCTCGTAGGCTCCGGCGGCAACGTGGGGCCGCTTGCCTTTCTTGAAGTCCACCGACATTGCGATGCCCTCGTCGGCCTCCACGACATCCATCTTGGCGATAACGCCGAGACGCTCCGAGGAAAGCGTAACGGATCGGGCGCGAGTCATCTCCTCGCCTAGTTCATCGGGCGCGGGCAAGCGCCCCCCACCTTCATCGACCCGACCATGAGCGCGACGCCCCTCGGCTGTATCCCCACTTTCGGCCCACTCGCCTTCCACCCATTCCAAATAGGCCAGCCGTGGACAATAGACCCATTCGTTGACCATGCGAGCCGGGACGAGCGGCGTATCCTCATCGGCTGGCGGCGGAGCCAAGGGAAGGGTGAGTTGGTGGTCGTGGGTCATGTGGTGGCATTCTCTATATGGTTAAAGGCAGCTAGTAGAGCAATCATGCCTTCTAAGCCTTTAGGTCTTTAAAACCTGATATGAATCACGCAAAAGTGGTCAGTTCCGAAGACACCGTGCAATGTATTCTTTAACCAACTCCGTTTGCTCTGTTCCGCGAGCAGAAGTCTCAATGCGTAAGGGCAAATTCTTGTCACCCTTACCATATCGCACCGCAATGACGCCATTAGTACCATCAAGCATCTTGACCACTTCTCCACCAAAGGCAGCCTTATCATAAGAGACTTGGCTTACACAATCGATCGCACAAAGGCGAGAGACAAAATTCTTCCAACCCTTCGGACGGTGATGTTCCACACCAGAGAGTTGATCTTTTTCTTGAGGCGGTCTCGCCACCGCATCAGGCCAAGTCGAGCGAGGTTCAAGGCTCAACCGTTCCTTGGCAACGCGAAACAGCAAGTCGCCCGCGGCATTGAGGTATGAGTTTCCATCTGCATCATCCTCGATAAGCGGTCGAAGTTCGGGACGTGCTTTTAATCGGTTTTCCACTTCCGTACTCGGACGAGGTTCGGCATCAATCCACTGAAAAAAATCCTCGCGTTCCAACACCCATTGCACATCCCAATTCAATGGCAAGCGAGGCAGGCGAACAATCTCTCGAAATTGCTCATGGATGTAGTACACTTCGACCTCAAGCAAGGCACCCAATAAGTTGAGAAAGGCAATTTCAGCCTTGAATCCACCGGTGGCACAAAATACGGGGTTGAGGGATTTCTCACGCGCTTCGCGCACGGCTTTGATGGCTTCTTCGATCAAGACTTTCAACCCCTTTTGAGAGAAGCTAGCGTGGGAGTATCCCAAGGCCGTTAGCGAACGACCATCAACTTGACGACAGTGCTTAGCGTAGAAATGTTGCAGCCGCTCTGAACAAAAGCGCCCTTCTGGTGTGTCGGAGTGGAGGAAGAGGATATGATCTGAGGCATGGACGCCAATGGCGTACAAGGTATTGGTTTCGGCGCTAGCTGTGACTGCCTCTGCTTGATCCAGCCACTGATTTACGACTGCGGCGTCTGGCAACGGATCGCCAGCCCGCCCATTCCATCCTGCCCATGGGCGGGCATCGCGGTTGGTGAGCAAAGATGTTCCAACAGTGGTGATGAGCAACTGTGCCATATAAGCATCAATCCTTCATTCGTAGGCTCACTGGTCGTTTACTTCTCGCCAGATCATGGGGACAGCGAGCCCGAAGGCTGCCTGAACCGGGTGAACGCCACGTTCGGCAAGCGATTCACGGGCATTTTTGCTGAGCAAACGCTCCGGCCCAATAGGGGCACCGTAAAAAGGTTTTGGAGGGTGTTTCGTGCGGAAACAGGCACCGGCCGACAGCATGACCTGTGGACGTTTGAACACGGCTGTCGAGTGGAACTCTGGAGCCAGTTTTCCGTACTTGACGAAGAGCCGCCAGAAACCTTCCACTGGGTCCGTAGCCGCTGGCTGGAACGTTGAGAGAGATATGAATCCGTCGGCTCTAGGAACATTATCCAGTTCGGAACAGGGTGTTGGCTCTCCTTCTAGCTCAAAGCTGCCGTGGCCCACCGAGGCATCGGCACCATATCCGGTCCGCCCCAGCATTCCCAAGGCTTCCAGCAAAATCTGCAGGCCGCCATCGGCAGCACGAGTAAAAATAGTCAAGCCACCATCTGATTTGCTGAGATTTGAAAACGGCACTTCAAAGAGTTCACCGCCAGCACCCGTGGTATTGGAAACGCGGGAGATGGTATTGCGCAGCCGTACGCGATCTCGGATGGCGATACCGGAATCTTCTAGATTGGGTTTTTTCCCCTCTTGGACTCGACAAAAGTCGGTTGCAGTCATCCAGCGATGTTTTTTGACGTTCTTGCGTTTCTCTGCGGGCCAATCCCACCACAACGACAGCCCCGCCGGTGCTGGCAAAGAATCGCCGGGAAAAGCGTCGGATATGACAAACAGCGGCTCATGGGCGAGCCACGGCTCCAAGAAGTCCCGCTGGAGCGCATCCTGCCCCCGAGAACGCGCCCATGTACACGCCATCGCGCCAAGCAGCGAATCCGCCTGCCAAGGCGTAGTCCAAACCCCGAGAGGCTTCAGCCTCAGGCGGACCAATGTTTCCATGGGTTACCATCCAGTTTGAAATCGTAAAAACCCACCGCCCCCGAACCCCGGCTCGTCCCGCCACCTAGACCCGTCATCTGAACTAGGCGCAAACCATCGGCGACGACCGCTTGGAGAGCTTCATCACCTTGATGCGAGCCGCCGTTGACGTCCGTGTATGAGAAATGTCCGTCGAGATCGAATACTTGCAGAACGATCTGCATCTTGAACTCCGTACCCTCGACGACCCGCTCGTTGGATCGCGGATGTTGAGCCGCACCAGTTTGGCGGTTTATGACATTTTCCGTCTTGTTCTCGATGCGAACACCCGTGAGGGGCCTACCGTCGCGGACGATGATGCGGGAAGGGCCGAGATTGCTTCTGGTGTTCATGTGCGCTCCAAATATTCGACAGATGGGGCATTCGTCCTTTGCACAACCGCACGGACGGTCATTGTCCCGGCCACCGAATCGGCCCAATTGCCTCTCCAATTCGCCTCGCATCTTTCCCTTCAGGGAGGAACCGGGGATATAGGGCTGACGAGTTGCCGGATTCTTGATCACCGGACTATCGGAGCCGCCAATTGCCAACTCGTCTTGCGAACCACCGATATGAAGGCCGCTTTCGCATCGAGCGGTAAAAGTAATGGCGTAAATAGTAGTTCTTTGCATGTCAGGAATCCTTCCTCAGATGAGCGGCCCCAAAGCCGACCAATGCCTCGAAATGTGGCAAAAAACCGTCCAGAAAAGCTCTTTCCGGCTCTTTTGTAGAGATTACCCGCTTCACATTGTCATCGATGAAATTTTGAAATTCTTGAGGTATCTTGCCCGCCGATTTTGCGTTTTGGGCATGGTAACAGAGCGCCTCGAAGCCAGCAGATACTTGATGCCAGCTTTCGCCGTCAACTTTCAATCGACGTTCAATCTCGCGGCAGTGGTTGAAGAAACGGCGTAACTGGCCCGTGGTGAGATTGGGTTTGGCATTTCTTCCCAAGTATCGTGCCAAAGGATTAGAAGCGGTTTCATAACTTGATAGGGGGTTTTGTTTTTTCTTTTTTGCTTCTGCTCGTCTTCCTTCGGCCCTAGGAGTCCCCTTATGTCTCGCCATGCATCCGAATTGACCGACGCCCAATGGGCGCATATTGCGCCGT
>JAJDUT010000138.1 GCA_022826515.1 Candidatus Latescibacterota bacterium | reverse complement strand
CAGCGCCAACCGCACCCATTCTCCGATCCCGACCTCGATATTTTCAGTGCCCAACATCAAGATCATCAGTAGGATAAAGCCCAAGGTCGTTGGAATGGCCAGCGTGGTCAGGCCAGCGAGGATCTTGCCGACGAGGACTTGAGCGCGGCTGACGTTGGTCGTCAGCATCAAGCGCAGTGTGCCGTCTTCCTTCTCGCCGGAGACGGTCTCGCTGGCAATGAGGATGGCCAGCAGGCCGAGCACGAGTTGGAAGATGTACACCATGTCGAAGGAGGCGAAGATGGCGAGGTAGGGGTTGCCCGACTGAAAGGGGGCAATCGCCTCGGTTTGGTAGGGCACATTGAAGAGCAGAATCTTGACGGCTTGCCCCACTTCTTGTTCGACGCCTTGGGCAAACACCTCTAAGGGGCGCGGAGGCCGTAGAGCACGCGGGGCCGCCTTGCCAACAATGATTTTACCGTCAACCGACATAAACTGGTCCTTGCCTAGGGCCGAATAAATGGTGATTTCGTGAAATTTGTTGTCTTCAACGGCGCCCTGGGTGAGGTAGTTGGCCTTTTTCTGCACATAGGTCTGGCTGGTGAGCATCCCGTTGGCGATGATGAGCACCACGGCGAGGGCGGTGCAAGCGGCGAAGCGTTGACTCAGCAGATGGCTGAGCATCTCTTTTTTGAACACAATGCCTATCATGGCGTGGCTCCTATTCGTGGAAGGCGAATGGCTATGGCACCCCGATGTTCAGGCCGCTCGAGTGGGATGCCGCCGCAGCAGGGCTTCGATCTCGTTCATCTCATCGGATTGCACCTCGCCGTAACGCTCGTGAAAGTGCAATAGGTCGCGCAAGACTAATTCGGCGGGGATGAGCGGATCGGGCCAGATGCTAGCCCGCCACAGTTCAATCATCCGCAGCTTGGGGTCGCGATTTTCCCGCACCATATAGTCGATGGCTTGGTCCCGGGTGCGCTGCTCGTCGGCGAGTTTGTTCGGGTCGGAAAACTCGTGATAGTGGTACAAGTGATAGGTCAGGGCGTGGCGGGCAAAGCCCGGGCCGACGCCGGCGCGCTGCAATCGATAGGCCAGATCCCACCCCTCGGAAAACGGAATGTCCGCGGTAAAGCCGCCCACCTCGCAGAAGGCTTGGCGCGGCACCGCGCTGTTGTGCGGATAAAAGCCGAGAAAGCCGATCGGTGAATCGGGATGCGCCGCGTACAGTTCCGCGACCTGATCCTGCATGGCCTTCAGTTCGTCAAAGGGATAGCCGCCTTCTTGGGCGCGGGCGTGGATGCCGGCAAAGTTGTAGCGGATTTGGTCTTCGGTAATCAGCACCTGTTCCTGATTGATTAGCAGGAAGTCGGCCAAAACGCTCGGAGTGCGCTCTTGGTCAAAGACGGCCTGCTGCGGGTCGGGAAGGTACTCGATGAGGGGCAGGCTGTACATAAAGCCGCACAAATAGCGCTGGCGTCCCCCGCGCTCCCATTCCGCCCACAGATGCTCCAACCAATCGGGATGTGGCAAGGCGTCGCCATCGAGAAAGGCCACCAACGCGCCTCGCGCCTGTTCGACACCGGCGTTGCGCGCCCGGCAGCGCCCCACATTGGGCCGCATGGGCACCACGTGTACCTCTGGATATTCAGCGGCTAGCATAGCGTCCGTACCATCGGTGCAGCCATCATCGACGACGATGACCTCAAAACGATTTTGGGGAAAATGCTGGCAAGCCAAGCCGCACAACACCAAGCGCAGGCGCGCTAGCTGGTTGTGGGTGGCAATGACGACGGAAATATCGATGCTCATGGGATCCTCCTTTGGGGAGTCAATACTGGGGTAGGCTTCTTACATGCCGAAAAGAAACATTTGTGGTACGCCAACACTGAAAAAGGCTTCTACGATTCGCCACACGGCCCGTTCTGGGTCCCACACGAGCCGAAAAAAGGATGGAGTTCGTCCTGGGGTCTCAAACGCGGTGAACTCCTCTGGCTCTTCGACGATGAACATGATGTCGGCGAAGACCATCTGCTCACCTCCCGCTAAGCGCGTTTCGATTTCTTCGTGCGTTGGGGGCGTTATAGCGGTGTAGCCCTTGGGAAGCATACCGTGGGTTTGGGCGTAGGACTGATAGCTATCGTACGGTTCCTGCATGGCGAATACCCTGAACTCGCTATCAAAGAAAGATATGTTGGCAAAAAAGTAGTCGCAGTCTAGATCCGCGAGTGTTTGCTGATGTGCGGCTTTGACCTTTTCAAATAGTTCTGGAATGCCACTCTTTATCTTAGGGTCCGGGTGCTTAATTCTTTCACGTAGATAGAAGGTGGCAGCTAGACTATCGTTGCCCGAAATTGAAAAGGCCACCAAGAAGTCGTAGAGCCAGTCGCGTAGCCCGGCTTCTTGCTCGAGATCAATAGCCGTACCCAGATCAATGGGCACGGCCTCCACGGCTTGCCGCAATGGGCCCCCAGCCTCAACCTTCACCATTTCTTGGCCGTGAATGTAGTCGTAGAAGACTTGAAGACTGTCAGGCGAAAAGTCGCCGTATTCGGCGACGACCTTGCCGGGGCAGTACAGCCAAGCTACAGCAAAGGTCAAGTACAGGGTGCGAACTGCGAGCGTTTTCATCTGCATTCTCCTTGTGATAGATGGCCGGAGGCCGTCGGGTGTTCGCTGCGTTTACAGCGGATTGTCTTTGGAGATAGATATGCAATAAGTGTGCCAACAGAATGCTAATTGCCCGTTGATATTGGTTAACTAGCTGTTGAACAATATGTTAGAGGAATCGATAGTAGATGCTCGGCTGCGTAGTAGATGCGGTTTTGCAGCCTATGGATGCGCTAAGATAACACAGTTGTGCGATGTATTAGCGCAGTTGTGCGATATATTAGCGCACTTAGTGGTTGCCCTCTTAGAGTACGCTGCTGCGTAGCCACGCCCGATACGCGATCAGATACGTGATGACCGCCAAAAAGCACAGGATGATGACATCAACGCGGGCTTGGCCGACGAGGGTGGCCATTGACAAGTCTTCGCGGAAGACCGGGAGGCTCTCGACGGAGATTTTGCGCTTGGACATGGCTTGGGGAACCGGAAACAACTGCATGCTTTCGGGGTCTGCGCGGTCGAGGGTGATGATAGTCTGCTCGTAGAGCTGGGCGTAGGTGCGTACCTGTTCGATAAAACTCTTGTGGCGCGCTAGTCCAGTGCCAGCGAGGGCCTCCATGCTGTACTGGAAGCAGCCCATGGGCGACAGGCGCACGAGGTTGCGGGTGAATTCAGCTTGGTTGAGTTGATCGGCCAGTATCTCGTCCTCGATTTGCTGGGCGGCGTGGCGGTCGGTGCGGATGGCCTCGGCCAGTGGCTGTACCTTGGCGGGATTTTTCAGATTGCGTCTGTTCAATGTGCCCGCAAGCTGGTGCATTTTAAGCGAGGACGGCGATTCCATGATCATTTTGTCCTTTTTATGTATCACTGGCGTCTCACTCTGACTTTGCAACAGGCGGGCTGCCAAAACGCCGCCGGTTTGCGGCCAGATTAGGGTCGTGCAGGTCCACAGCAGGAGGACGCTCACCAAGCTGGCGCGGGCACTGCTGCTGCGGACGGATACCCATAGCCCTAAGGACACAAAGATGCTCAAATAGAGCAGGGCTAATCCCACCATGCCGGCCAACTTCACGGTCTCGCCGGCGCCCAAATGGGCTTCGGCAAGCGATAGCACGAGTAGCAAATTGACCATCACGCCCAAAACCAACACCAAGCTCAGAACGAGCATGGCCCCCAAGAACTTGCCCAGCAGCAAGGTGTGGCGCGGCAGGCTTTGGGCCATGACCAGTTTGAGGGTGCCGCGTTCTTTTTCGCCGACGATGGCTTCAAAGGTAAACAGCAGGGCCACCAAGCTGAGGACGACGCCGATTGTGAAAACCCAGTCAATGGCTTGGATCGACAAGAGTTGCTGAGCAGTGCGCCTCAGCGAATCTTGGAGGGAATGAGAGACCAAGAAGGAAAGAATCCACATACCATAGATTTTGATTTTGTATGTGGCCTCTGCCGGGTTGTACGCCCCGACGCGGTCGGGCAAGGCGTGGTCGGCCTCGGCCGCGCAAAACATCAGTTGGCTGGGCTTTTTGTGCAGATCGCCCGGCCCCCGGACCGCCAGTTGCCACAGCCTAGCGGCGTCGGTGCGGAGAGTCTCTTGCTGGGCTTGTACTCTTTCGAAGTAACGGTCGCGCTTGTACGGATAGGAGCCACCAGCAAAGCCGAGGGCGTTGAGCACCATCAGCACCAGCACCAGCACTAAGGCGAAGCTGAAGCGCAAGCTAAGGAGATGATCGAGGCACTCCCGTTTTACAATGGCGGTCAACATGGCGTTTTCTCCTCATGCGGCGTTGTAACGAGCAAACAGGCGATTGGCAAGGACAAACAGACCGGCGGCATACAGCAGCAGGATAGCGAGGGCTGGCAAACTCTGGCGCAAGCGCTGGTAGGAGGTGGCCTGTTGCTCTTGGAAGCGGGGCATGTCGCTGAGGTCGGCTTCCCACCCTGAGTCGTCGTTGAAGTACGTGCGGCTGCCAAAGGCGTCGCGGTCTTTGAGGTATCCGAGGAGCTGACGGCGATAGTCGCGCACTTGCTCAATGAAGCCGTAGAACTCCTCTTGGCTGGTGCCGGCAATGGCACCAGCGGCTTGGGCGTAGGCCCCGGCAGGGAAGAGGCGTTGGAATAGGGCGTTTTGCCGTTCCAATCGGCGCGGGAAGGTTTCGACAAAGGGGGCTTGGGCGTTCCACGCGCGTTGGGCGTATTGCAGGCGCAGTAGCTCGCCGCTGCGGATGATTTCTTGGAAGGTCGCTAATCCGGGCGTATCGGCGATGTTGTTCATGTATAGTTCGGGCTTTGAGCCGAAATCTATGAACGTGCCTGCTCCAGAGCCTGACTCTTTCGGCGTACCTCGCTCGATCAGGTTGATGGGTGGGTATCTCCGCTGGCCGTGGGTGCGCACCAGATCTTGTAGGGTTTGTTCTAACTCGTCCCACACTTGAGCCGTGTGCGCGTCGGCTTGGTCGTTTTTCTCGTTCATGTTGGCTCGCTCGTTGAGCAGAGCGGCGATAGTGTTGGGCAACACGACGACCAGCAAGGCCCACAAAAAGAGCGCGTACACCAAACTGGTTGCCGAGCGGCCCGTGGCGCACGAGACGACTAGGCCGATCAGATAGAGCACTGTCAGATACAAAAGCGAGAGCAGGAACAGGACGCCCATGCCCCACCATTCGGCGAGGCTCACGTCCGCGCCATCCGTGCCCAAGAGGATGATCATGAGGATGATAAAGCCCAAGGCGGTGGGAATGGCCAGCGTAGTCACCCCGCCCAAGAGCTTGCCGGCGAGGAGTTGGGCGCGGCTGATATTGGTCGTCAGGGTCAGCCGCAGGGTGCCGTCTTCCTTTTCGCTGGAGATGGTCTCGCTGGCCATGAGGATAGCCAACAGCCCCAACACGAGCTGAAAGACATAGACCATGTCGTAGGTGTTAAAAAGGGCTAGAAAGTGGTTGTCCGCAGTGAGGGGATCAATTTGCTCGGCAAGGTAGGGCACTTCAAAGAGCAACACCGGCACGGCCTGCCCTAGGCGGGCTTCGTCGCCTCGGGCAAACAGCTCTAAGGGGCGCGGTGCTCGCAAGGCGCGGGGGGCGACTCGCGTCTTGTATATCCGCTGCTTGTCCCGATCCGACCGTTGGGTGTCGGCGGCCAACGCACCATAATAAGTGATGTCGCGTGGCTTTTGGACTTCGACGGCCTTTTTGGCTTAGTAGCTGGCCTTTTTCAAGGTCCAGTTTTGGCTAGAGACTAAGCCATTGGTGCTCATCAGCAGCACGGCCAAGGTAGTGCAGATGGCAAATTGCCGACTGAGCAGGTGCGAGAGCAGCTCTTTTTTAAACACGATGGCGATCATGACGGACCCCTTTGGGATTTGCCTTTGCTGCCATTGTTTGCGCTTAGTGCGCCTATAGGTTTTGCAAGTCTAGCACTGCGGACGAACGAGTGCGGCATGTCGCCTTTGTAAGCATTATTGCAATCACCGTTAATCACCGGCATTCAAGGGTCAAGTGGCATTCGTAGTGTAGCCCTTCGGGCATGGTCAGCGGCCGGTTGGGTTTGGTAGCGGCGTTGGGGTTGGGCACCATGAGTTGCGGGATGTCCAAGACCGACTTGGAGCACATCACCCGATGGCAGTCTATATGGCCAAAGTAGTAATCGAGAAACGCCTCGCTGTGCTCCTCAATGCGCTGGCGCAACAAGGGGTTGGTGACGTTGTCCGAGGTCATGGCATGGCTGCCCAAGGCTATTCCGTGAAATTCCACTGGCAACCAGCCGGTCTCGCTCGTGTATAGCTCCACCCAAGTATGGCCGAAGATGGGGTTGTCATAGGTGCTAATGCCATAGCGGTTCGGTCCTTGCGGTGCTACGGCTAAGCCGCCGGTCACCTCGCGGGCGGGAATGCCCAACAGGCGGCACAGGGCCATATAGGCGCGGCTCAAGGTAATGCAGTGGCCGCTGTCGTCGTTAAGCGTCATGGATGTGCTACATGCTAGGCATTGGCACTTTTCGTTGGTTTTCTGGAAGCGCTTGCTGCGTACTAGGTGCTCGTACAGGCGGCGGGCCTTATCGACATCGCTCAGGCTCGATTCGTCGAGATGCAAATAGGCGAAGAGATCGCGCACCTGACGCGAATGGCCCAAGGAGTCTTCTACCTCGGTGTAATGGCGGTGCTCGCTAGGCGTCAGCGGTGCGGAAACGCGCCCGGCCATGGGCAGGTTATGTACCTCGACCTCGCAGGAATACGAGAATTCTAGCGTCTCAGCGGCTGGCTCAATAGAGCAGGGGTAGGCGTAAAAGAAGCCGGCGTGGGGTGATAGATAAGGGCACAATTCGCTAGGATTGCAGGCGATCAGCTCGACGACCGGCTGCTGGGGCAGGTGTAACGGATAGGGCAAAAACAGACGCGCCGGTCCAGTGGTCTCGCAAGATGCTACATGCGCCTTGTAGGTGTACGTCAATCGGTAGCGTTGGCTAGCTTGGCGGGCCTCCAACTTGCCGTTGCGATGCGCGAGAAAAGGGGCCCGCATTTGTTCCCGCATCCGATAATCCAGCTCGAAGAAGCGCGGCTCGTGGTCGTAGAGCCAGTTCCACGAGGTCCGCTTGTCGTACCACACCAGCCGCCCTCGCTGCATGTGAGGTATGCCCCGCTGGCGCGCTTCGGTGAGCAGGGTGCGGAGGGTCGGTAGGGAAGAAGTGCCGGTCAGGGGGTAGAGATGGCGAATGAATTCGTCCTCTGACACCATGTTGTCCTGATCGAAAGAGTCGTTGTGATAGAGCAACCTGTCGATTACATCGGCTGCGGTTTCCCCGCCTTTATAGCCGGACATGTGGCTGGCAAAGGCGGCACAGCGAGTGCTGAATTCTTCGTAGTGGTCGAATAGGTAGCGCACCTGATGGAGTATGTCGCTTGCTTTGGCAAAGCGCTGGCGCGGCAGCTTCACGCCCAGCCCGAGGTCGCGCACTCGGTTGAGGTGGTACTCTTGATCGAGGTGTTCGGGTGCCCCTATAATCGGCACGCCCTCGGCCAGCGCGTGGTAGATGGAGCCGATGCCGCCAATGCCGATAAAGAGCGCGGCTTGGCGCATGGCCAAGCGGGCGGGCAGATAATCGACGATCCGCACGTTGGCCGAAGGTGCTTCCACATCATAGCGACCTGCCGTAGTTACCAGCAGGCGGTAGGGCAAGGGGGCCAAGGCTCGCAGGATGGCTGGCAAAAAGCGGTCATCTACGCCCGTGCTGCCAGCATTGAAATAGATGAGGGGTAGCGAGGTGTTCCAGCCCTCGTCGTCTAAAGCCGCAGGTGATTCATCGGCTATTGGTTCATCTTCGATGAGCGGCCCGACGTAGTGATAGGAAGCAGGCACCGGCCCAGCGGACGGATGAAATTGAGGCACATCGGCCATCAGGAACGCGCTGCGGTGGGGCCGCTGCTGGGCGAAGTGCTGAGTTAGGTATTCGTCAAAATGACCGGCTTGTACCGGGAAGTAATCAGGCAGGCGAATGGCGCTAGCGTAGTTGGGGAGGTTGTAAGCCGCGTCTATAAAGGCGACGTCGATGCCCTCCAAGGCGGCTGTTAGTCGTAGTGTGGGGCGAAAGTCGGCGATGAGCAGAGAAGGCTGCACTTGGTGGATGATAGCTTGCTCGGCTTCGACACAGCGCCTGATCCACTCATCGTCGTAATAGTTGTACACGCCCCGCGCTAGGTGTTCGTCCATGCGCTGTTGCGGCATGGTTTCGACGTCGTAGAGCGGGAAGCCTTCGTCCGCAATGCGCTGTGCGTGTGGTCCCCTCCCGGCGAAGATGACCTCGTACCCGCGCTGGCGCAGTACGCGCGCCACCACGAGCGGGCGAATCACGTGGGCTAAACTGTAGCCGTGAAAGAAGATGAGGAGGCGATGCTGGTCGCGCTGGAGGGCCGCCTCCCGCGCCATTTTGGCCAGAAAGACGTTCCAAACGGTCAACCAATCCCACAGCTTTTTGTTGAGTTGTGCTAGCATGGCGTTCTGCTTTCATCAAAGGGTGCAGGGTATCGCTTCTGCTAGCACTATGTGCAAATGTCGTGCCCGTCGTGGGCCAACAGTCGGAGAACAGGCCGCTAAAATTGATCTAATTATCTGTTATATAAGGAATTGTGAAAATAACGAGAATTTTTGTCGAGCCTTTTACCGCAACTGCTTGACCCTATGAAGATGCGATAATATATCGCATAAGTGCGTCAAATTATCGCGTTGATGTGCTTAATCATCGCATAGGCAGGGCAACCGGCCGGTCGCCCCTACGGTGCGCCAGCGGACAGCAAGTGTTAGCTGGCGAATAGTCGGAATTAGTGATGCGGAACGAAGAGGACTGTTAAGAAGCGTTCTCAAAACTTGCGTCATTTACTGACGGGAAATGGAAAATCAATCCGTCATTTGTATGTTGCCAAATCCGTTCAGATTGGCCCTTCTGAACGGATTTGGCAACATACAAATGACGAAGGAGTGGGAATGATTCAAGGCCGGCGGCTGTATTGGCTTACGTCGATGTTGAACTGCTTGATCTTGCGCTGCAAGTTGCGCCGCCCCAACTGGATCTGCTGAGCAGCTTGGCTGATGTTACCGCCCGTTTTCTCTAGGGCGTCGCGAATGAACTGCTCCTCAAAGCGCTGGCGGGCGTCGTGAAAGAGCGAGTCGGGCGGCTCTGTGGCTTCCGCTTCTTCTGCTTCTTCGGCTGCTGGCTCATCCCGACGGCCAGTGTTCTCTACGATAGTAGTAGGCAAATCCTCCACCTCGATTTCCCGGCCCTTGGCGAGAGCTATGGCGCGCATGATGGCATTTTCCATTTCGCGCACATTGCCCGGCCAGTCGTAGGCTTCCAGATACTCTAGCGCTTCCTTGCTGACCCCTTGTATCTGTTTTTCGAAGCGGTCGTTTAGGCGGGCGATAAAGAAGTGGCAGAACAAGGGAATGTCGGCCTTGCGCTGGCGCAGCGGCGGTACGTCGATGGTGACCGCGTTGAGACGGTAGAACAAATCCTCGCGGAACTGACCCTCGGCCACGGCCTTAGTCAAGTTCCGGTTGGTCGCGGAAAGAACGCGCACATCCACCTTGTGGGTCTCGGTCGATCCCACCATCTCGAACTCCCCTTCCTGCAACACGCGCAACAGCCGGGTTTGCAGGCCCACCTCCATGTCGCCGATTTCGTCGAGGAACAGGGTGCCGCCGTCGGCCTCCATAAAGCGCCCTTTGCGGTCGCGCACTGCGCTGGTGAATGCGCCTTTTACGTGCCCGAATAATTCGCTCTCTAATACGCCTGAGTTCAAGGCCGCGCAGTTGCAGCGCACAAAGGGGGCAGCGGCGCGGTCGCTGGTGCGGTGGATGCCCGCGGCCACGAGCTCCTTGCCGGTGCCGCTTTCGCCGCAGATTAGCACCGATAGGGGGGTGGGGGCCACGTCTTGCACCAGCCGGTAGATTTGCCGCATCTGCTCAGTCTCACCGACCATGCCCAACCCCGTGCCTTGTGTTTGGCGCAGGCGCTCGTTCTCAGCTCGGAGCTTTTGCAACTCGCGGATATTGCTGATGTGGCTGAGGATTTCTTCGGCGTTAAAGGGCTTGGCCAAATATCCATACGCGCCCAGCTTGACGGTCTCTACCGCGCTTTGCAGATCCGCATACGCCGTTAAGATGAGCACTTCTTCGGGCCGCTCGCGCACGTTGAGCTGCCGCAGAAATTCAAGGCCGCTCATCGCGGGCATGTGCAGGTCGAGCAGGATGATGTCGAAGGATTCTTCTTGTAGGAGTACGAGGGCCTCGCGCGCGTCCGAGTGGGTTTCCACCGCGAAGCCTTCGCGCCGCAAGATGCTGCTCGACAGCTTCAGCAGGTCCTGCTCGTCGTCAATCATGAGTATTTTGCCGTCGTATTGGGCCATATCTATGCCTTTTCTTCTTTATTGTAAGGTAGCAAGAGCGCGAAACAAGTGCCTTTGCCAACGCGGCTGTCCACCTTTATGTGGCCGCCGATTTCCCGTAGCTGGCGCTGAGCGATGGCCAGCCCCAAGCCCGTGCCCTCCCCCGGAGCTTTGGTGGAAAAGAACGGCTCAAATATGCGGGAGAGTTGGGTTGGATCAATGCCAGTGCCGGTGTCGCAGATTTTTATTTCGACGCCTTCCTGCTCGGAGCGGGCACTCACTTGTAGGCGGCCGCCTTGGGGCATGGCTTGGAAGGCGTTGCGGATGATATTGATATAAATGTCCTTGAGCATGTCGCGGTTTATGAGTACGGCTGGCACCGGCTCAAACTGTCGCTCAATCGAGATGCCTAAGTGCTCGGCGTGTTTGGTCTCCAAGTCGAGCAACTGCTCCAACACTTCGGCTGCATCTATCTGCTCGACTAGGTGCTGGGACGGCCGTGCAAAGTCGAGCAGGCTGCCGACGCGCTCGTCTATGCGGCGGATGGCCTCGCGCATCATCTGCAAAGTCTCGTCGCGCTCCTTTTCTTCTTCGGGGCCTAGCCGAGGTAGCAAGTCGCAGGTGTTTTGCATAATGGCCAGGGGGTTTTTGATTTCGTGCGCTACGCCGGCGGCTACCTCCCCGAGCGCCGAGAGCTTCTCGGCCTGCATGTAGTGCAGTTCGAGCAGGTGCTGCTGAGTCCGGTCCTCGACGACTAGCAAGACCTTGCCGCGATGGCCTTGGCTCAGCTCGGCCTTGTGCAGATCCCAGTAACGCATAACGCCCTCGGCGTCCTCGATTGCGAGGTCATCAACTACTTGCAGATGCGGGTGGGCCTTTAGCCAAGCGCGTACTTGGGCACCGGCGTGGGTCGCGCTCAGTTCGGCGTCCCGTCCCGGCAGCAGCAAGTCGGCCCATGCTTTGTTGCTCTGCACGATGCGGTACTCGGCGTCGAGCACGGCAATGGCGAGAGGGTTGTCCTCGATCAGATGGTGCTGCAAGTCCAAGGTGCTTTCCAAGTCCCGCTGGCGCTCGGCTAGCGTTTGGTCCATCTCGACAAAAGCGTCGGCTAGTTCGCCGATCTCGTCTCGGCGCTTAACAGGCGTTCCTATGAGGGGATAGCCGTCCCGGCGGCGACGCACGGCGTGTGTGAGCAAGACGAGGGGCGCGACGACCGAGTTGCGCGTCAGCCCGCCCAAAAGCAACGCCCCTAGGACAGAAAGCGCGATAATCGCATAGATGGAGTACAGCACGACCGTGTACGGGGCATACGCCTCGTCCTCGCGCTGTTCAATGGCGACGATCCAGTCCCAGTCGCGTACAGGAGCAAACCCCGAGACCCACCCGGTGCCGCCCACATCGCGCCACAAGAGGATTCCTGCCGGACCGCGCATAGCCTCTATATGCGGGTGGTGTAGCCACGTGTAGAAGGACTGGCGCATGGGCCGCGCCAGATAGTGCCCATCGTCGGCGTGAAGCAAGGTCGCGTAGCCGGTCCGGCCGATGCGGATGAGATTTATCTTGCTCCAGACGCGATGAAAGTCGAGTCGAGCTATTAGGGCTTGTTGGGGCGGCTGGCCGTCTCGTTCCACTGGCAGCGCGACAAAGAGCTTGGGCGTCTCCTTAAATTCTTCGATCAGGGCAACGTATAAGCTGCCTGCTGCGGCCTGCTCCCATGTTGCTTTCCAGTCGTAGGAAGCGGGTAGAGCAATCGACGCGCTCGCGGCCTGTATTTGGTTTTGGGCGTCTACTAGGTAGAGCGTCTCCACTTCGCTGGATTTGAGTCCGGCCTCTTTGAGCAAAGTGTGCCAATCCTGCGGCTCAGTTCCCACCGTGCGTGCGAGGCTTTTCAAATTGGAGATGATTGGGGAAAAGATGTGGGCGATTTCCTCGGCCGTGCGGTGCGCCATTTCGCGGCGGCTGTCCAGCACGGCCTCTTCTATGGCATCGCGGGCCGTGTTCAACACGAAGATACCAACTAGCAACACGGGCACTAGCCCCAAGGCGAGGTAATAGCCCAGCAGGCGCAGCCACAGCCGTTGCCTTTTACCGCGCCTGCCTTTCAGGCTTGAGATCATCCGTCGCATGTGCTGCGCAACCACGAAAAAGCTGCTTTCTCCGCTCCTCACCTAGGCTTTAGTGCCCAACGACCGCGTCCGAAAAGATGAGGGTGCCAAAGCGATTGGCGCGGTGGAAGTCGGCTTTGGGCGTGCCGGTATCGGACCACAGCCCAAACTGGCCTCGATAGCCCTTGGTGCGGTTGAGCCCGGCGCGCCATTGGTCGCCGTCTTGGGGTGGGATCTGCCCACCCAAGTGGCGGAAGTTGTCATGGGGGATGGCGATTTCGAGAATCCAGCTTTGGTCGGTGTCCGAGTGGTCGTTGAGGGTGCCGTCGTAGGTCGTGGCAATGACCACGCCCTCGCTCTGCCAAGACGAGTGAATGGCCTTGGTGCGCTCCTTGCCGCCGCGGAAGGCGATGTAGTCGAGCAGCGTGCCGTTGATGTTCATCTCATAGCCATAGTAGTTGCCGGGGACTGCCATGTTGGGGGTGGCGAAAATCTCGACGGCGTCTTCTTGGTACACCGCTCCGTCGTGCTCGGTTACTTCTGAGTGCAGATACGGATCGACGCACTCGTAGATGATGTAGAGGTTGTCGTCGTCCCAGAGCAAGCGGGCGGTCGTAGATTGCGGTTGCTCTTTTTCGAGATCGCTCCAGGGCATGACAAAGGCGATGGGCGCGGCGCGCTGCCAGTCGGCCTCGTCGAGGCGACCATCGACTTGGATTCCCTGATCGGTGCGGAGGACTTGGTAGGTGGGTAGCTCAGCAGGCACGGCTTGGAAGCGGGTGGACTCTTGGGTGCTGGCGGAGCCAGCGAGGACGAGGATGAAGAGCAGGCTGTAGAGCATGGTCAATCCTTTCGGCTTTGGTGGTTGGGTCAATCGCAGCTTAGGGAAGGGGTCTCGCCGTGGGAGAAAGCCTTGGCGATCTGGTCGCAGCGCTCGTTGTCTGGGTCGCCGGCGTGGCCTTCGGTGTACTGCCACTGGACGGCGGGCGTATTGAGTTGATCCAAGGAGCGCCACAGGTCTTGGTTGAGCACGGGTTTTTTGGCGGCCGTGTGCCAGCCCCGCCTTTTCCAGCCGTGAATCCACTCGGTAATGCCCTTGCGCAGGTACTCGCTGTCCGTAACGAGCGTGATAGCGACGTCGGACGGGGCGGCTTTTAGCCCTTCGATGGCCGCTTGCAGCTCCATGCGATTGTTGGTTGTCTCCGGGACAAACCCGCCTAGCTCCACGACGCGGCCATCGCCGTAGAGCAGCCGCGCTGCCCAGCCGCCTGGCCCTGGGTTGAACGAACAGGCTCCGTCGGTGAAAATGGTCAATGTGTCCGAGAGGTTGGTTTGCTGTTGTATCACTGAAATTGCCTTTGTTGAGGGTACGCCGCTAGTTTGGCTACGATAAAACATGTCGGGAGTAAGGGCAATCGAGGTGGGTATTCGCGAGGCTTTGCCAGTCCTATTTGTGCCTAAAGCAATTGCCTTTAGATTAGAGGCTTCCTTTATCTGAACCTTAGAAAGAAAATGCAATATGGCAGCGTATGATGTGGCAGTTATCGGCGGCGGCCCAGGTGGGTATTCAGCCGCCATTCGCGCGCGGCAGTTGGGATTAAAAACCGCGCTGATTGAAGACGCCGAGTTGGGCGGCACCTGTCTCAATTGGGGCTGCATTCCCACCAAGGCCCTGCTCAAGCAAGCCGAAGTGTATCAGCTTTTCTTGCGCGCCGACGAGTTCGGCTTGCGCGTTGATAAGCCCGCAGTGGATTGGGATGCGGTCATTAGCCGGAGCCGCCAAGTCGCCGAGCAGTTATCCAAAGGCGTGGCCTACCTGATGCAGAAGAACCAAGTCGAGGTGTTCGCCGGCAGAGGCCGGTTGACGCCCAGCCGCCAGGTCGCGGTTGAGGATGCCGAGGGCGAGGTCGTGGCCGAGCTGGAGGCCGCGCATGTGGTGCTGGCCACCGGCGGTCGTCCCAAATCCATTCCGGGCGTAGAATTCGACGGCGAGCGGATCATCGCCAGCCGCGAGGCCATGATCGTCGCCAAACAGCCCGCTTCCCTCGCCATCATCGGGGCCGGGGCTATTGGCGTGGAGTTCGCCTATTTTTACCGCGCCTTTGGCAGCAAGGTGCTGCTTTTGGAAGCCCTGCCCCAGGTCTTGCCGCGCGAAGACGAAGAGATTGCCGCGGGGCTGGCCGAGAGCTTGGCGCAGCAGGGGGTCGAAGTGGTGACCGAAGCCCGGGTCGAGGAGGTCAAAAGACAAAAGCGCGCGGTCGCATTGCGCTACCGGGTCAGCGAAGAGCAAAAGACGCGGAGAGTGGAGCGAGTGCTGGTTGCCACCGGGGTACAGGGCAATATCGAGGGACTGGGGCTGGAAGCGCTCGGCATCCGCACCCGCGACGGCGCGATTGTGGTTGATGAGCGGATGCAGACTAGCGCCAAGGGTATCTACGCGATTGGCGATGTGGCTGGCCCGCCGCTGTTGGCGCACGCAGCCGCGCAGGAAGGGATTGCGGCTGTCGAGTTTATAGCGGGCCGCGACCGGCCTACTATAGACCCGAACCAAGTGCCCAACTGCATCTATTGCCAGCCGCAGGTGGCCAGCGTCGGCCTGAGCGAAAGCCAAGCGCGCGAAGCTGGGTACGACGTCAAGGTCGGGCGCTTTCCGTTTGCAGCTAGCGGCAAGGGGCAAGCGGCTGGGGAAACCGAGGGCTTGGTCAAACTAATTTTTGACGCACGCTACGGCGAGTTGTTGGGCGGAGCCATTCTGGGAGCCGAGGCCACGGAGTTGATCGCCGAATTGACATTGGCGCTCCGACTCGAAGCCACGTATGAAGAGCTTTTGGCTACCATGCACGCCCATCCGACGCTGTCCGAGGCCGTGATGGAAGCGGCCGGACAGGCTTTTGGCGAGGCGATTAACTACTAGGACTTGGGAATGGGGAATGTAGAGTCGAGTGGTATAAAGCCCCCCTCGCTTCCACCGCTGGACCAGCTCCTGCCGGCTGAGCCGTTGCTGTTGATGGGGGCTGGGCCGGTGCCGGTGGCGGCGGAGATCGCGCGGGCGGGCGGTATGGTCATCAATCACTTAGGGCCGACGATGGACCGGCTAGTGGAGCACATCAAGCAATTGGCTGGCTACGCCTTTCAGACGGCTGATAAGCACATCTTGGGAGTTGGGGGGCCGGCGTCGGCGGCCATGGAGATGGCGATAGGCAATTTGCTGTGGCCAGGCCGCCGCGCCTTGGTGCTGCAAAACGGGTGGTTTAGCGGGCGCTTTGCCGAGATGGCGGCTGGCGTGGGGGCGGAGGTCGAGGTGCTGGCCGTGCCGGAAGGGCAAGCTGTCTGCGCCGAGCGCGTGGCCGAGCGGCTCAAGAGTCAGCACTACGACGTGGTGACGATGGTGCAGGGTGAGACCTCCAGCGGCGTCTGCACGACCGAGCTACCGGCGATTGCCCGCTTGTGCCGCGAGCACGGGGCGCTGGCAGTCGTCGATGCGGTCTGCACGTTGAGCACCATGCCGTTGGAAAAGGATGCTTGGGGCATTGACGTGGTCCTCACCGGCAGTCAGAAGGGGCTGTCGTCGCTGCCGGGCGTGGCGCTAATCGCCTTTTCCGACGAGGCTTGGAAGCAGGTGCAGCAGCATCCCGGTCCTAAGCCGCACTGGTGTTTGGACGCCCTGCGGGCAGAAAACTTCTGGCAGCAACACCAGTACCACTACACGGCCCCGGTCTCGGGGTTGTTAGCCCTGCACGAAGCCTTGCGGCTGGTCTGCGAGGAGACGCTGGAGCGCCGCTTTGCGCGGCATCGGCACTCGTCGCTGGCGCTGCAAGCTGGCATCGAGAAGATGGGCCTGGTGCTGAACGCGCCGCGTCGCATTCGCCTCAACTCGGTGGTGGCAATCCAAGTGCCCGCTGGGATAGATAGCGCCCGCGTGCGCGCCGATATGTCGAATCGCTTTCACGTCGAAATCTCCGGGGCCTTTGGCCTCGACATCGTGCGCATCGGCCAGATGGGCGAGCAGTGTCGAGCACCGCACTTGTTCCGCGTGTTGCACGCCTTGGGTGGTGCCCTCGCGCACGAAGGAGCCAGCGTGGATACTAGCGCGGGTATGGCGGCGCTGGAGTATTATTTGTCGGGCTATGCGGACGATTTGTTTTGAGCTTCCTTGAATTCTCCCAGCGTGGACAGATTGATTTAACGGCGTTTCTGGAGAAAGGCTACTAATGAGCGGCCAACTAGCATATCCAACCTACGAAAGCCTCGGCGTGCGCCCCCTGATCAACTGCCAGGGCACTTATACCATCATCAGCGGCTCGCTAATTTTGCCGGAGGTGCGGCAGGCCATGGTCGAGGGCTCCAAGCAATACGTCCACCTCGACGAGCTGATGGAAGCCGTCGGAGCGCGCATCGGCGAGTTGATGCAGTGCGAGTGGGGGCTTGTTACCAATGGTTGCGCTGCGGCGTTGAGCCAAGTTACGGCCGCTTGCGTGGCTGGCACGGACCCCGAGAAAATGGCGCGGTTGCCCGACACTACGGGCATGAAAAACCAAGTCCTCGTCCAGCCGAGCCACCGCCACGTGTACGATCACGCCGTGCGCATGGTCGGCGTCGAAATAATCGAGGTTGAGACGCTCGCCGATCTAGAGGCTGCGCTATCGGATCGCACGGCCATGCTGTTGGTGTTTGGCGATGCGGCTGAGCGCGGCCAGATCTCGGTGGCAGATATGGCTGCGGTCGGGCAGCGGCACGGCGTGCCGACGTTTGTCGATGCCGCGGCCGAGCGACCGGATGTGCCCAACTGGTATCTGGAGCAGGGAGCCGATGCGGTAGCCTATTCGGGCGGCAAGTGCCTGCGCGGGCCGCAGGCGTCGGGCTTGGTCTTGGGCCGCAAGGAGTTGTTGCAGGCCGCTTTCCTCAATGGGGCACCGCACCACGCGCTGGGGAGGCCGATGAAGGCGGGCAAGGAAGAAATCATGGGGTTGTTGGCCGCGGTGGAGCAGTGGGTGGTGCGCGACCACGCGGCCGAGTGGCGGGAGTGGGAGCGGCGGCTGGCGGTCATCGCCGACGCAGTGGAAAAGTTCCCCTCAGTGGCGACGCAGGTCAATCAGCCCGGGCGTTCGAATGTTGCGCCGAACTTGGCGGTGCGCTGGGATCGAGACCAGCTAGCGCTCAGCGGCCACGAGCTGGCGCGCCAGCTATCGGCTGGCCAACCGCGGATCGAGATCGCCGCCCACGAGAGCGGCTTTGGGATCAATCCCTATATGATGGAGCCGGGTGAGGAAGATATTGTGGCGCGGCGGGTGCGCGAGGTTTTGGCCGCCGTTGAATAGTGGTTAGTTGGGCCGCTCGCCTCGGCGCAGGGCTACAGACAGCGGCTGTGCTCCGTCCTTGTTGGGCTTGGTGCTTACCGCGCCGGTGCTGGGGTCCACGTCGTAGATTGTCACGTCCTCGGGCACGTCAAAATCCTTTTCGGGCCGCCCTTCGTTTACCGCAATCATAAAATCCGCCCAGATGGGCACGGCACCGCTGCCGCCGGTGATTTGCACTTTGCGCGTATCCACTAGTTTATGGGTGCGGCGGTCGTCGAACCCCACCCAGACGCTGGCTACTAAGTCCGGTGTGAAGCCCGTAAACCAAGCGTCGGTATTGTCGTTGGTCGTGCCGGTCTTGCCGGCGGTTGGCCGCGCAAAGCCCGATGCGCGTACTCGGTGGCCGGTGCCGCGGTCCACGGTCTGGCGCAAAAGGTGGACCATCTGCGCGGCTAAGTCGGGTGCGATGGCTTGGCGGATCTGCGGCTGGTGAGTAAAGATCGGCTGGCCCTCGGCATCGACAATCCGCTCTATCAAGGCCGGCGTTACCTGCAAGCCGTAGTTGGCAAAAGTCCCATACGCCGCGGCCATTTCCAACACGGAGACTTCGGCAACGCCTAGGGCGATGCTTCTATACGCTCCTATGGGCCCGGCAAAACCCAAGCGATGGGCTGTCTCGACGATGCGCTCCGGGCCGACGAGTTCGGAGATTTGGACGGTCGTGGCGTTGGCTGATTTGACTAAGGCCCACGCCGCAGTCGTCCGTCCCAAGTAGATGTCCTTAAAGTTGCGCGGTTGCCACTTTCGTCCGTTGACGATATAGGTGCGCCGCTGGTCGTTAAAGACGGTGACTGGGCTTATTTTGCCCGCTTCCAATGCGGCTAGATAAGCTATCGGCTTAAAGCCGGAGCCGGGTTGGCGGCGGGCGGTGAGCGCCCGGTTGTAGTAGCTGACGAAAATGTCCCGACCCCCGACCATAGCCAGCACTTTCCCGGTCTGCGATAGGCACACCAACGCGCCTTGGACGTAAGCCGGACGATCGGCCATCGACGCTTCCGCATAGGGCTTAAAGCCCAGCCGCTCATCCAGCTCGACCAGCCCCTTGGTCACGGCTTCTTCGGCCGCTTCTTGCATGGCAATGTCCAAGGTGGTATAGACCTTCAGGCTTCCGTAGTGCAAAGCGGCCGGCCCCCACTGCTGGACGATTTCCGCGTTGATGGCTTCGACCCAATAGGGCACCGGGTTGCGGGGCGGGTAGCCGGGATTGACGAGGTCTTCGGCTCGGAGGGCGGCGTATTCCCGGCGCGTCGCCGGATCGAGGAAGCCGCTGGCGACTAAGCGGTCGAACACGTGTTGTAGCCGCTCGGTGGCTCGTTCGGGATGCCGCAGGGGGTTGTACGCGGTCGGGGCGTTGATCTGGCCGATGAGCATGGCGGCGCGGGGCAGGCTCAACGAGTCGGGGGTCGTATCGAAGAAGGTGATTGCGGCGTCGTAAATGCCGTAGGCGTTGGTGCCGTAGAAGACCTCGTTGAGGTACAACTCTATGAGACGATCTTTGTACGCCGGATGGCCGGCAGCGTTGGTGTCTGGGTACGAGGCGGCAAAGAATGCCTCTAATTGCACGGTGAGGAGTGCTTCCGACAGCTTGCGTTCAAGGGTTTTTTGCGGCGAAAAGAACAGGCGCTTGACGAGCTGTTGGGTCAAGGTGCTGCCGCCGCGCGTGATGCTGCCGCCGCGCAGGTTGTCGCGCACCGCGCCGACAATAGCCAGCAGGTCAACGCCGCGATGGTGGTAAAAACGTGCGTCCTCGGTGGCGATGAGGGCCTGGGCCACGTAGGGGCTGATGCGTTCGAGGGGCACCCATTGGCGGCTCTGGTTAAAGGTGTAGATGCGCTCGCCCGAGGCCGCGTACATCTCGGTGCCGGGGCGGATGCCCAATTCGTGCGGATCTGTGGGCAAGCTGGGCAAGTTCGGGGCCATGCGCCAGATGGCGTACCCCACTCCCGCCCCGCCCGCCAAGACGAGGAACACGGTCAGGACCACGCCGATGAGCAGGGCGCGTCTCATTGTTCTTCTAGTCCGAGGCGTTGTTGCACGAGTTGGGCTGGCAGCAAGAGCGCGGTGGCCTCATAGCCCGGCACGAGCGCGTACGCGGCGAATTGGTCGCCAGCGTGCGTCAAGCGCAGTTCAAAGCCGTCGGCGCGATCCCAGGCCGCCAGCAGGCGCCTGAGTTTGCCTTGGCGCAGCGAGTCGGCTCGGGCTTGCACGATCTGCGCTAGGGCTTCGGTGACGATTGGTCCGGCTTCGCTTTGCGCCCGCTCGGGATTGGCACCCAAAATCGGCGCTAGGTGCTCGCGCCAGTAGGCCATGTCTTCCTCTTTCATCTTGAGAAAGGTCCAGGCTTCAGGCTCGTCTTTTGCTCGCAGCCACTTGTGGAGTTGGTAGAAGAGCGAGCCGTCCTCTAGGGCCATTTGCACATTGACGAGGGCGTGGAGATGCAATTCCTCACCGGGGACGATGGCTTGGGTTAGCAGGTAGCGACCCTGCTCGTAAATCTGTAGGGAATAGGCGAGCTCGCGCCGGATCGCTGGGCTGAGGTGATCGGGTTGCAGGGCGGTGTCGCGCCGCACGACCGAAAAGAACGCCGCGTGGGTGCCGTGGTACTGAAGTTGGTAGTGATTTTGCAAGACCGGCAGCGGGGTTTGGCTCGGTTCTAGGGGAGCTTGGGCCAGCGAGTCGGACAGGGCCATGCGGGTCTGCCGGCTGGCGAGAATGCCCTGCCAAAGCGCCCCGCCCGGCTGGCGCTTGGGGTTTTGCTGCATCAGGTATTGACCGATGTAGCGGGCCGCGTATTGGGTTTGGTACTCGACCAAAAAAAGTACGACAGCCGCGCCTAAAGGCACCAGCGCACACAGGGCGATATAGAGCAAGGATACCATAGCGACACAATAAGTTCGGGGCGGCTACTTGTCAAAAGTGCTTGCCCATTTTGGGCGGCTAATGGTACTTTTGCAGAGAGGCGATTAATCTATCTGGGGAGGTAGAAAACATGAAACGCCTAAAATTTGCATGGATTGCCGTCGCCGTCGGATTGTGGCACTGCGGCGGCGATGGCGAAAAGGGCACCAGCCCGGTTGCGACCACCGAGCCGCCGCCAGCACCGCGTGCGCTGAGTGTGGAGCGCATCGGCGACGGCGAGGTATGGCTCAATTGGCAGGCTGTCGAGGGCGATGGCGAGGTGCTCTACGTCGTCTATCGCTCGGTCGGAGACGACGCGGCCGCAGCCATTGACTCCACGTTTGAGACCCGATACAAGGATCAGGGGCTGCGATACGAACTGGAGTACACCTATCGAGTAACCGCGATAAACGGCGGCGGCGAGAGCGACCCCTCGAATGCCGTCAGCGGCCAGCCCCTCAACAGCTTGACTCCGCAGGTGCCGACTTCGGTGCGTGCTGTAGCGCGCCACCTCGAAGTACTCGGACAACTCGACATCGCCCTCGATTGGGATGACAATGCGGAGACCGATCTGGCAGGGTACCGGATCTATCGCTCGACTGAGCAGGGTTTCACGCCGACCCTTGAGCATTTGCTCATGCAGGTGTCGGGGCTGGGCTTCATCGACGCGGAGATCGAGGTCGGCACGGTGTACTACTACCGAATTACGGCGATAGATCTCGGCGGCAAAGAAAGCAGGGCCTCCGAGGAAGTAAGCGATGTCGCGCTGTCCTCGCCGGTGCCGTTGGTCCCGGTCGCCGGACAAGAGGCCGCGGCACCGTTGACCTTTACTTGGAATCGCTTGCCCGAGGCGCGCGCATTTCGGGTGATTGTCACCACCTCGCTGATCAGTGGCGAAGTGTCGGACATACCGCTGACGAGCGATACAACGGCCGTATTTACCGGTCGCATTAAGGATGGGCGCTTGGTCGCGCTCGAACCCGGACAAGTGTACTACTGGAAGGTCGTAGCCAGTACGCACGCCGAGGGGATCGAGAATTCGGTGAGTCGGGTTGAGAGTTTTAAGATGGCTGAGTAGGATGGACGCGGATATAGACGCTGGGGCACTGCGCGTTGTCGAGACCTTGCGCCGGGCCGACTTCCAAGCGCTGCTAGCCGGTGGTTGCGTGCGCGACTTGGCGTTGGGGCGCGTGCCCAAGGACTGGGATGTGGCTACGGATGCCGGGCCCGAAGAGGTGGCTGCGCTCTTTGAGCACACGGTGCCGGTGGGTGCGCAGTTTGGTATCTCATTGGTGGTGCTCGACGAGGGCGACTACGAAGTTGCGCGCTTTCGCAGCGATGGCCCGTACCGCGATAGCCGCCGTCCTGCATCCATCGAGCCAGCCGACGCCCGCGCCGATGCCGCGCGCCGCGACTTTACCATCAACGGCTTGTTCTACGACCCGGATAGCGGCGAACTGCTCGATTACGTCGGCGGACAGCGCGACCTCCGCGATAAGATCATCCGCGCCATCGGCGATCCGGCCGCGCGCTTTGCCGAAGACCATCTGCGCTTGTTGCGGGCCGTGCGCTTTGCCGCCCGGCTCGGTTTTACCATCGAACCCGCGACGTGGGACGCGCTTTGTGCTCAGGTCGAGTCCATTGCCAGCGTCAGTGCTGAGCGCATCCGCGACGAGCTAACCCTGCTGTTGACCGAGGGCGGGGCCGGGTGCGGCCTGCGCCTGTTGGACCAGTCGGGCCTGCTGCAAGCCGTGCTGCCAGAAGTCGCGGCCATGCGCGGCGTGCCGCAAGATGCTGAATTCCATCCCGAAGGCGACGTGTGGACCCACGTCCAGCTTCTGTTTGAACACCTCGACGCGCCATCGGCTGAGTTGGCTTGGAGCGCGTTGCTGCACGACATTGGCAAGCCATCGACTATAGTGCGAGCCGAGCGCATCCGCTTCCACGGGCACGACGCGGTTGGGGCCAAAATGGCGGCGGCGATCTGCGGGCGGCTGCGGATGTCCAACGAAGCGCGGCGGGTCATCGGCACGCTGGTGGCCGACCACATGCGGATAAGCCACGTGCGCCAGATGCGCCCGAGCACGCTGGTGCGCCTCTTGCGCGAGCCGCACTTTCCCGAGTTGCTCGAATTGCATCGCGCCGATTGCTTGGCCAGCCACGGCAAGCTCGACCTGTACGAGTTTTGCCAAGCGCAGTTGGCCGCCCTAAAAAAGGAGCATCTGCGCCCACCGGCGTTGCTCACGGGAAGCGACCTCATTGCCTTGGGCTTTGCTCCTGGACCCCTGTTTAGGGAAATTCTCGCCGCGGTCGAGGATGCCCAGTTGGACGGGCGGCTCGACAACTACCAAGCCGCGCTGCGTTTTGTGCAGCGCAAATTCTGCGCTGTGTCGGCGGCCTAATTCACAAGATGATCCGCAGATGAGCGCCGGGCGGTTTGTGCAACGTGCGTTCAGTCCAGCCCTCGCTTGAGTACCGCTAGTACTGGCTGGTGCCCGGCCGGCGACATCAGGTACAGTCCGCTCCAGCCTTCCGCACGGACTTGACGCACTTGCTCGGTAGCCAATTCGACGCCCGCTTTAGCTTGATCGGTCGGGTCCGCATACGCGGCTAGCTTGGCAAAAATCGCTTCCGGCACAACCACGCCGGGCACCTCGGCAATGCGCCGGGCGTGTTCCAACCCCCGCAGCACCATGACCCCCACAATGATCGGCACCTGAGCGCGATAAGGGGCTAGGGCCGCTAGAGCTTTGCGGTTAAAGGTCGGCTGGGTCATTACGTAATCGGCTCCCGCGTCAATTTTGCGGGCCAGCCGCTCCCACTCGCACTGGCGATCAAGGGCTTCTGGCTCGCAGCCCGTGCCAATGGTAAAGCGGGTGCGGGGGTCGCGGTGCGAGCCGAGCGGTTGGCCGCCAAAGTCCAATCCAGCATTGAGAAAGGCGTGGGTATAGCGAATGAGGGCGGCGGAGTCGAGGTCGAAAACAGCGGTGGAGCGCGGATAGGTCGGGGCCATTTTCGGGGGGTCGCCGGTGATGAAGAGGACGTTGTGGATGCGGTTGGCCCAGTAGCCGATGAGCCGGCTTTGCAACCCCATGACGTTGAGGTCGCGGCTGGTACAGTGGGGAATTAGTTCGAGGCGGTCGCGCTCCCAATGCAGGCGGCGGCGGATGAGGTGGATGAAATCGCCCGGTGGCATGAGGGGAATGCCGCGCGAGCCATCGGTTATGTCCAAGGCATCGGCCAAGCCCGAGGCGGCCAACTCGGCGATAAAAGCGAGCCGGGCTTTCAGCCCGCCGGTGCCGCGCGGGGGTAGCAACTCGACGCTGACGGCGAATTGGCCGTCGAAGAGCTTGCGCGAGAATGGGCCGTTGCGGCGCTTGGCGGCTGCGGCGGTTGGTGGCTGGTCCGGCGTCCTTGCCAACGGGACGATGCGCTCCCCGGCCGCAAGACCGTGGAGGTAGTTGTGCATCTCGTGGATGTGGGGGAGATGGACCTCGCAACAGCCGCCGATGAGGCGCACGCCTTGGTGCGCCATTTCGCGGGCAAAGCGCCCCATGCACTCGGGGGTGACGCCCGTCAGGTAGCGATGGCCCACGCGCCGGAACTCGCCGCCGTTGGGCATGACCGCGAGTTGGACTTGGCCGTCGCGCACGGATGCACATTCTTGCGCTGCGTCGAGGAAGGCCCGCGCTTCCGCGAGCGCACAGCAGTTGATGCCCACGACATCGGCACCCAAGGCCGCGGCGGTTTGGATATATGTTTGGGGGGCTTGCTCCCATGTGCCGTCGCGCTGGTGCAAGGCCATCTGGACGATGACTGGCGCGGGGTTGTCGAGGTCTTGGAGTAGCTCTAAGAGGGCGGTGACCTGATCGAGGCAGGTAAAAGTCTCCAACAACAGGGCATCGACGCCGCTGGCGACGAGGGCCTCGATTTGGGCGCGGTACAGGTCGCTAGCCGTGCGCGGGGATTGGGCCGCCGACAAGGGCGGGCCTAGGGAGCCGAGGACGAACAAAGGATCGCTGCACTGGGCCTGTTGGCGGTATTGGTCCATGGCCTCGTGCGCCAAGCGCACGGCCGTCGCGTTGATCTCGGCGATGGACTCAGCCGAGGGATAGGTCGCGTTGGCGGCAAAGGAATTGCTGGTCAGGCATTGGGAACCGGCTTGCAGATATTCAAGGTGGAGTTGGCGGACGAGTTCTGGGCGGGTGAGGTTGAAGGCTTCGTAGAGGTGATTTTGCTCGGAGACGCGGCCGGTAAGCGCGAACAGATAAGAGCCCAAGGCACCATCGGCTAGCAAGGGGCGGTGGTGGAGGGCGGCGAGGAATGGGTGCATTCGGTCGGTTTGTTGCATTATCCCAGCTTCACTTTGCCGGTGCTTCGATCTTCGCTACGCCGATCATCGAGTCGCGCGTGACGAGCGCAACGAGTTGTTCTTCGGTGTGGTCTTCCGTGCCAGCAGGGCGTTCGGGCAGCACCATGTAGCGGAGATCTGAGTTGCTGTCCCATACGCGGATTTCGAGCGAATCGGGTAGATCGAGGTCAAATTCCCTCAAGACCGCTCTCGGCTCCCGCACCACCCGAGAGCGGTACGCGTAGGATTTGTACCAATTTGGCGGCAGGCCGAGTACGGACCAGGGATAACAGGAGCAAAGGGTGCAAACGACGACGTGGTGGACAGTGGATGTGTTTTCCAGCACGACGATTTTGCTGCCGTGCGCGTCGCCGAAACCTAGCTCGGCAATCGCCGCGGTGCCGTCTTCGAGTAGCCGGCGTTTGTAGTCCGGGTCGCTCCAGGCGCGGGCAACTACTTTGGCACCATTGAGCGGGCCTACGTCTTGTTCGTATTTCTGCACGATTTCGTCTATGATATCCGTTGTAAGCAAGCCCTTTTCGACTAGGAGTGATTCGAGTGCTTTGGTGCGCAAGGCTGCATCTGTCTCGGTGTGGACGGTTTCGCGAGAATTGTCCATAACAAAAATCCTTTTGCAATCGGGAATTGGTTACGCCGGTTCTAGGTAGCTTTCCCACATATCCAAATAGACGGCACTTTTTGTTTCCGCGGCGCTACCCCACACTTCCTCGGCGTCAAAGCGCACGGCGTACAAAGGTTGTTGGCGAGTTGCACACCCTGCGGGCAGTTCGGCGTCTTGGAGATTGTAGATGCCGTAGAAATTGGTGACTGTGCCGTGTTTGCCCCGGGCGTAGCGGGGAAGCCGGGTGTGACCTGTGGGGTGGATATTGCGCGATTGCACGCGGTCGCCGTGGGAAAATTGCGGCTGGATATCCATTGGCTGTGGAGGTGGATTCGCCGGGCGGGCGCGCTTGAGTTTCGCGCGGACGGTATCGGGGTCGGGATGCACTGGGATTTCGGCGTCGGGATGGTCCCGGAAAAGAGCCATCCGCGTCTCCAACTCTTCCTCGGTTAGCACGCCAGCGTCAATCAATCCTTTGATGCGGGAGTGCAGCCATTTTTCGTAATAGCTAGACGACAGGTAATATGCTGGATCCATGTTTTCGATGTTGTTGCGGGAGCCGCCGGGGATCGGTACAGGTGTTGCTACAGTCATGGCAAGTACCCGGCCCTCCCAGGGATCGTGGAATAAAGGTTCGTTTTCTTCGCGTATAATGGGGCCAAATCCGTGCATCCCGCCCATGTCGTGAATGCCGTCCATGGTTGCTCCTGTCTTTGCACGACCGTTTAGCTGTCGTGGAAGGTTGCTAGGTTCCGAATGGAAGAGCGATCCCGCAGCAGGCTGCCATTTCCACGCGCCGCTTCGGGGGTTCACAATGTAATGCTCACTCGATAGGTTGCCCAGCGGCGGACGGTTCAATCTGGTCCAATAAATGTATGACGTCTTTGGGCTGAACCTTATTGCGAAAAAAGAAGACTCCGCCGGGCACGTTCTTAAAATCATCCTCGCTGACATTGAGATTGGACGAGACGGCTACGAGCAAGTCCTTGCGTTGGGCTTGGCGGAGCTTTGCGAGCTTGCGCCGTAGATACTCCGGCCGCCAGTAGCCCATGATTTCCAGCAGAGCTATGCGGCCGTCGGGATGGCGGAAGGTAAAGTCCGGGATCATCACGGTTTCTTTGAGGTTGACCACTTCGCTTTCCCGTTCTAGCTGCCATTGGGTTTTGGCCTTGGTGAAACGCGCGGCAAACGTCTCCTCCAACAGCGAATCGTACAGGGTCTGATCCTTGTAGTGCGACACGAGACCCGATTGGTCGTCGAGGACAAACTGCTGGCGGCGGCCGTCCTTGCGGACAATATCGGCCTGCATTGACCAACGAGTACACAGCAACAGGGCCGGGAGGAAAATTGCCATTTGCAGACCGTATTTCTGCGAGTGGCGGAACATGCTCACTGGGCCGTCGAGCCCAATCTCATAGCCGGCATCGACATCGCCTTCGATGGTGTGGATCAGCCGGTAGAACTTGATGAATTTGAAAAGCTGCTTGTAGCGTACCGGCAGGTTGCGATACACGCTTAGGCGCAGGATTTCGCAGCGATAGAGCATGGCTTGGGCCAATGCCACGTTGTAGCGCAGCAGCAACTCGTTGGGCGCGGGCGCGGCAAAGGTATCAAGCTGGTGATTTTCAGGCAGGTCGGCGTATAGCCCTGCGAGTACGTCTTCGCTGCTGATCTGGTGTTTGAGGGCGACCTGTTCCAGCAGATCTTCGCGTTTGACTGGATAGATGAGGCTGGTCTCGCGGACGACCGGATGGTGGGCGCGGGCCAACGTAAAAACGGCATGGCGCAATTCTTCGGGGGGCTGGGGACTGGCGACGTGGAATTCGCAGTAGTGGTCGCAGAGCAGTTTGGCTAGGCCGCGCTGGATGCGGTAGTCGGTGCGGTCCCCGGCGAGCAAGTCGAGGGCGCGTTGCAGTTCTCGCCGGGTTTTGCCTTGGTGTTCGGTGTGGATCTCGATGAGCGCTTGGGCTAGGTCAATGAGGGCTGGGTCCTCGACATCGACATAGCGCGGTTCGATGTAGGGGCCGCGCGAGCGGGTCAGCAGGAGGTCCGAGGTTAGCACGGTGTTTATTCGTAGGCTTCGTGGCGGCGGCGGCGGTTGCTGATGCGGTCTTCGACCGTGTTCTTGGAGACCACTTCGTAGAGCACGGCTTCTTTGCCTTGGCGGCGGCGGAGGATGCGCCCGAGGCGCTGGACGTGCTCGCGGATGGTCCCCGAGCCGGAGAGGACTACCGCGACGTTGGCTTCGGGAATGTTGACGCCCTCGTTGAGCACTTTTGAGGCGACGAGGGCGAGGTACTCTCCCTTGTTGAAGGCTTCGAGGATGGCCTTGCGTTCCCGCGTGCGGGTGCGGTGGGTAATGGCCGGGACTAGGAAGGCGCGGGAGATCTGATGGACGGTCTCGTTGTCGTTGGTAAAAATCAACACGCGGTCGCGCGGGTGGGCCTTGAGGATGTCTTCGAGGACGCGGAGCTTGGCGGTCGCGCCGAGGGCAAGTTGGCGGTGGCGGCGGTAGGCGTGC
This sequence comes from Candidatus Latescibacterota bacterium, assembly GCA_022826515.1. The sequence continues at coordinate 26,563 of JAJDUT010000138.1, read as the reverse complement.
ATGGCTCGTCGGCCGCTGGTGCTTTTGGCCGAGAGCATGACGAAGTGCCGCCAGCCATCTTGGGTGCCGAGGCGGATGTTTTTGGCGGCGAGGAAGGCTTGGTACTCGTCGCGGGCGGCCTCGTATTGGACGCGCTCCTCGGCGACCATATCCACTTGGCGGCGCTCGACGCGATAGTCGGCCAAGTACTCGCCGGACAAGGCGCGGATGCCGCGCTCATAGGCTATGGGGCCGACGAGGGTGTCGAGGAGCACGTGGCGACCGTCGGCGCGTTCCGGTGTGGCTGTCAGTCCTAGGCGGTAAGGCGCTAGGCACATTTCAGCCGCGTGGCTATACATTTCGCCGGGCAGGTGGTGGACCTCGTCAAATACGATGAGGCCGAAGCGGTTGCCGTAGCGGTCCATATGCATATAGGCGCTGTCGTACGTAGCGACGGTCAGGTCGGCTAGCTCGTGATAGCCGCCGCCGAGTAGGCCGACTTCGACGGCAAACGAGCGGGTGAGCAGGTCGTACCACTGGTTCATCAGGTCGATGGTGGGAGCGACGACGAGGGTGCTGCGCTGGACCTCTACCATCGCCATGAGCGCGACTTGCGACTTGCCCGACCCCGTGGGCAAGACGACCACGCCGCGGCAGCCATGCTGTTGCCAAGCGGCGATGCTTTCGGCTTGGTGCGGGTGCGGTTCAGGCGCGGTGTGCAGTTGGAGGGAAAGGGTATTGTAGCGCGGGGCCGTATTCTTGAATTCGACTTCGTACCGTTTGAGGTGTTCGACGCTTTCGCGGTAGAAGTGGGCTTGGGCGCGCCAGTGATCGACGCGCGGGTCCCAGACAAAGGCCGGGGGCGCGTCTGGGCCGACGTAGTCGCGCAGGAGCAGGGTGCCTTCTTCAAAAGTCAGACGCATAGACATAGATTGATTGCGAGGAAGAGAAATGATACATTGGGGCCAGAGAGCGGGCAAGGCATTATCAACCAAGGAGACATGCGATATGAACACAGCCCGAGTGGGTTTAGCACGCGCTGGTGCGCGGCAAGCCAACGTATATCAAGCGCTAAATTTGGTGCGCGAGGACGTCGAGCCGAAGCTAGCCGCCCAAGTGATGCTCAAGCCGAATTTCCTGTCCAGCGAAAATCCCCTCGCTTCGACCCATGCCGACGCCATGCGCGGTGCGATCGACTTTTTGCTGAGTACGGCGCAACCGCCCGAGGAGATCGTCATTGCCGAAGGCGGCAACGAGAAGTATTCGGGCGAGGCGTTTGCCAATTTTGGCTATGATGCGCTAGTCGAAGAATACTCGGTGCCGATTCGCTTGGTCGATCTGCATCAGGAGACGCGGTGGGAAGAGACCACAATTCACATGGCCGGCGGCGTCGAGGCGACCGTGAGAATGCCGAGCGTGGTGCTCGAATGCCCTTGCACCATTTCGGTGGCCGTGGCCAAGACCCACGACGTGTGCGTGGTTACGTTGGCGCAGAAGAACATGATCATGGGGACGCTGCACAAAGAGGATCGCATCAAGATGCACGGCTATCCCTCGCACGCCGAGCGCGTGTTGCCCAGCGAGGCCGAGGTGCTCAACGTGAACTTGATCCGCTTGGCCCAGTATCTCAAGCCGGACATTGGGATCGTCGATGGCACGGTGGGCTTGCAGGGCAATGGTCCTGGGGGAACTGATGCGGTGCCTATGGATGCGGCTGCGGCGTCGGCTGATGTGTTTGCCGTGGATGCGGTCATGGCCAAGGCCATGGGCTTTGAGCCGATGGAACTGGGCCTTTTGCACTACGCCGACACTTTGGGTTATGGCGTGAGCGACTTGGAGCGGATCGAGGTGCGGGGTGTGCCGATTGCCGAGGTGGCGTGTGCGTTTAAGCCGCATGAGACGACGGAGCAGCAGATGCAGTGGAGGAATGCGGCGGTGGAGCAGTTTTTGCCGTAGGGGATGCTGAATTTTATGGGATGCGCCCGGTGGAGGGGACTCTGCCGGGCGTTTTTCTAATAGATAGGGAGGGAAGCTGTGAATGATTCGGAAGTGAAGCGTGATTTGGAAAGGCTGAAGAGAGATTGTGAGAAGGCGGAACCTCGCGCCAATCACGAGTGGCGCGAGGACATTCTCGATCTGTTAAAGTATGTTGAGAATGCCTCCCCAGAGGAGCGCAGAAGTGAGGAGTTTAACAGGCGCATTTGGAAAAACAATCCCATCGCAAGGATGCAGCAAGGGGAACTCAGTCATAATGAGTTAGACCAAGTCGTAGGCTCGGATGAGTTGCTCTCGTGGCTGGCAAATATGGAACCTCTGCCCGATAATCCTGAGAGACGAGCCGAAGTCCTAGACAGTAGGCTCAGAGAGGCGGTTGATCTTGTTAAGCACCTGACAGGAGGAGGGAAACGACGACCGGCGGCAGTAACCCGGCTATTGGCAGCCCTGTTTCCTCGTGATTTTACCTCATTGATTGCTTCCAGACTACTCGACGAGTTTATCTCATACTTCAACAAAAAATATCCTACGTTAGGAATCGATCCGAAGGTCTCAGATCCTGAAAAACATCGGCAAATTCTCAAAAGGCTGGATGATGCTTTGGGGACAGTACCCGAGGGCGACCTTGAAGAATGGGTTCGCCGGATGACTTTGCCACACCAGCTATACCAGCTATGGTCCCAAGAACCTAGCGAGGAGACTACACCGCAGAATATCATCCTCTACGGCCCGCCGGGGACCGGCAAGACCTACGCCACCTTCCGGCGATGTGTCGAAATCTGCGACGGGAAAGAGAATGCGGAGAATATGTCGGACGAAGAAGTTCGTCGCCGCTATGGAGAACTGGTTGCAGAGAAGCGGGTCGAGTTCGTCACGTTTCATCAGTCCTACGGCTATGAGGAGTTTGTCGAGGGACTGCGCCCGGGTGAGGATTCGACGGGAGTTGGCTTCCGTCTAGTCCCGACTGATGGCGTCCTGAAGCGCATTGCAGAACATGCCAAAAGGGAGCGCGACCTGCCTCATGTCCTCGTCATTGACGAGATCAACCGCGCCAACATCTCAAAGGTGATGGGCGAACTCGTTACGCTTCTCGAAGAGGACAAGCGGGAAGGTGCGCCGCACGAGATCGCCGTAACTTTACCCCATTCCGGTAAATCGTTTACTCTGCCTAAGAACCTCTATATTCTCGGTACGATGAACACCGCCGATCGGTCCATTGCACTGATTGATACCGCGCTGCGTCGCCGCTTCCATTTCGAAGAACTGCCGCCCAATCCTCCTCTGCTGAGGGACGATGTAGAGGGAATCGATCTACCGACAGTGCTCCACACCATTAATGATCGCTTGGAGTGGCTTATCGACCGCGACCACCTGATCGGCCACGCTTGGCTGATGGGAGCGCAAACCAAAGCGGATGTGGATCGCGTCATGCGGCGCAAGATCATTCCGCTTATCGCTGAGTACTTCTACGACGATTGGGAGAAGGTTCACGCCATCCTTGGCAATACCGACGACTTTGTGAAGGGAGAACCGCTTAGTCCGCCACCGGGAATTGACGACGCGGGCGAAGACCGTTACCGCTGGACGGTGCAGGAGAAATTCGAGGAGGGAGCCTACGACCGCCTTATCTCCGGTAGCGGCCAAACCGACGCGGAATGAACTCTGCTACTGTGAATCGTACCTGTCGGGAATGGGATTATCTGCCAATCGGTGAGAAGGGTCTGTTGGAGGCCAAGGCCAAGCGGCTCCACGCCCTCGCCGAACGCGCCGCCCATAGGCTGAAATTGCCCGAGACGGCCGTCTTAACCCGCACCCATCGGGGCCTGAAGGCCGGGCAGGTCGTCGGCATCCTCGCCACTCCGGGGATGACGCTCGAAATACTACCCAAGATTGACGGGAACAAGGGTGAGGTACGTAGGGCACTCATCCGTATGCTCGCTGTGACGCGGGAATTGCCCATTGCCGATGGCGAACTCGCCTCTTTAGATACCCAACGGCATGACCTACTGGAACTTCTCATCCGACTGTTCGCGGACCGGCTGCTTGCTGCCGTGAGACGAGGAATGCCGCGTCGTTATCTTGCGTATGAGGAGGACCTTACGCTATTGCGCGGTAAGCTCAACGCCAAGCGCCAACTCACTCATCTGGCCGTTCGCCCTGATCGTCTCGCCTGTCGCTTTGATGAATTGTCCGAGGACACGCCCCTCAACCGCGTCTTCAAGGCCGCGGTAATCCGGCTCTCCAGTATTGCCCGATCTGCGGCCAACACCCGGCGGCTGGCCGAGCTCACCGCTCGCTTTGAGTTCGTGCATGACACTCCCAACCCGCTCCGAGAACTCGTGCAGCTCGACCGCACCAACACAGCTTTCCACGATCTTTATCGCCTCGCCCTGCTTTTTCTGGCGGGAGACTGGCAGACCACCACAGGAGGTCGTGCAGAGGGTTTCACCTTACTGTTCGCCATGAACAGACTCTTTGAGGAATTCATCGGAAAAAGTCTGAAACGTGCCCTTGCTACCCGTTCCGTCTCCCTTCAGCCTAGAGAGCACTGCGCTGTGACCAGTGCGGACGGCGGGCTCTTTTATTTGCGTCCCGACGCCGTAATAAAAGAACCGACCTCCATAATTCTCGACACCAAATGGAAACGTCTTACCCGCGAAGAAAAGACTCTGGGCGTCGCTGAGTCCGACATCTACCAAATGCTCGCCTATGCACAGGCTTACGACGCCAGTCGCCTTATTCTGCTCTATCCTTGGCATAAAGAAATAGGCGGGCCGGGGATTATCAGCCGCGATTGGAAGGTTACGGGGACTTCTCGCCAATTGGACATTGCCACAATTGACTTCGGCCAACCTGAGCAGGCCGCTGAGACCTTGCGGATCATCGCTAGATAGCGGCCTGTTTCCGTGCCGAGATCGGCGTTTGCGCGGGAGGCTTTATACGCTGCTCTCAGGCGGACAAAAATACAAGAAAAGGAGCAAGAACACCGCGAGGGATATGCCCGCAAGCCGGTTCAAGCGGGCGAATTCAGCATTTAACCCTAACAGAGGATATAACGCTATCATGCCAGTACAAATCACCATAAGAGATGTCCCGGAAGAGGTGCGCGACGCGTTGGCCGTTCGCGCCACCCGGCAACACCAGTCCATGCAGGCATTCCTTCGGGACGAGTTGGAACGAATCGCGTCGCGTCCCTCAGTCAGTGAGTGGCTGCACCAAGTTCGCGAGCGCAAGGAAGCGGCCGGGATCCGCGTCCGTCCGTCCAGTATTCTACAAGCCCGGGATGCCGATAGAACGGGGGCGACAGCGCGGTCGCCGGCCCGTCGGCGACGACCTCGGTGACGGTGGGTGCCTCTGGCAAGTTGGCCGGTGGCCTCGGCGACTTGGCGGCTTTAGCGGTCCCCAACCCCTTCAATCCGATGACCCTATTGCGATAACCATCGGGACAAGCGTTGCAATGGGTAAAAGCGTACGTGCTAAATATTGACACGTACGCTTTTTTGATTACTTTAACTTTTACAGTCTGTCGTGAAGTGGTCTATTTGCTCGGGAGCGTGACATGAAAACAATTACACCAACTGAATTGCGTGGGAATATCTACCAGATATTGGATGAGATCTTAAATACGGGTGTGCCCGTCAAAATCAATAAAGGAGACCGAGGGCTCATTATCGCACCGATAGAAAGTACAGATAAACTTCAGAACTTGCCGAAAAGGAAACATGTGATTAAAGGCGATCCTGAGGATCTGGTTCATATTACCTGGGACAAGGAGGTGAATCTTGATCTACCTTGACACCCATGTTGTGGTATGGTTATACGCTGGTCAGACCGAAAAATTGAGCGCAAAGGTCAGATCATATATTAATGAAAATGACATTTATATCTCTCCAATCGTCAGTTTAGAATTGCAATATCTGCTCGAGGTCAAACGCATCATCCCAAAACCACAAACGGTTATTTCCGCCTTGTCAGAGGCAATAGGGCTTAATGTCTGTGATAAAAACTTCTATCAAATTGTCCAGTGTGCTCAACAGTACTCATGGACACGCGATCCGTTTGACCGCATCATCGTGGCGCAAGCGGGGTTGAAAGGCAATATACTCGCAACAAAAGATCAAACCATTTTAACACACTTTAAGCATGCCGTGTGGTAGAACGTCACGAAGTCATTTTTGCGTCACTGCACATGCAAACACGCTATCCTTTGCGAATCTATCTTCCACAACCGTTGAAAACCGTCTCTCCCGCTGCAGGCACCGCATAGCGGTCGTCTCCGTGCCGAGATCGGGGGACATAGAGGGGCGCACGGGCACTGTGTGGTTGACAAGAGAATAATATGGATCATTATAGCCATGAGAATAGCTATTCTGTTGAAATTGATGCCGGAGACCAAAATATGAAAACCGTACAAATGATTTGCATTGGGATTTGACGGCTAGTTCCACGATGAGGTCACACGAGGACGCTTCTGCTATGACACCTCCCAACACCAACGACTTTCATGGGTATGCCGCTGGACCTCTGTCGCTTGCGGCTCAGCTTTGATTGAATCATCCCTTACCCCAACAAAGGGCCCTTCCACCATGACGCCTCCCAATATCCTCTGGATCTGCACGGATCAGCAGCGCTACGACACCATCGGTGCGCTCGGTTATGCTCACGTCGATACACCGCACGTCGATCGGCTGGTCGCCGAGGGCGTGGCTTTTACGCACGCCTATTGCCAAAGCCCGATCTGCACGCCGAGCCGCGCGAGTTTTCTCACCGGCCAGTACGCCAGCGCCGTGCACATCAACGGCAATGGCCTCGACAGTTTTCCCGACCACCCGCCGCTAGTCACGCGAACGTTGGCCGAGGCTGGGTACGACTGCGGGCTGATTGGCAAGCTGCACTTGGCCAGCGCCTATCGCCGCATTGAGCCGCGCGTCAATGACGGGTATCGCTACTGGGAGTACAGCCACGCGCCCCGCGACGACTGGCCGCAGGGGCACGGCTATGCCGACTGGGTGCGGGAGAAGGGAGAAGTCTTAGGCGAACTGATGAAGCAATATCCCCACGGATTGCCGGCTGAGTTCCACCAGACGACGTGGTGCGCCAAGAAAACCATTGAGTTTATGAGCCAAAAACGCGACGGCCCTTGGCTGGCGAGTGTCAACATTTACGACCCACACCCGCCATTCAATCCGCCACAGAGCTACCGCGACCGCTTTGACCCTGCGGCTATGCCCGGACCGCTGTTTGCCGACAGCGATTTGGTGCAGCAGGAAAAACTGGCGGCGATTGATTTCCAATCCAAGGGACGGCGGCCCGATCAACTCGATATCCGCGATCCCTTGCACAAAGATCGCCCAACGCCTGGGGCCGATGCTCGCGTGTTGCAGGCCGCGTACTGCGCGATGATCAAACAAATCGACGACCAAGTAGGGAACATGTTGGCCGCGCTCGAAGACACGGGCCAGCGCGACAATACGGTGGTGATTTTTACGTCCGACCACGGCGAAATGCTCGGCGACCACGGGCTGATCCAGAAGGGGTGCCGCTTCTACGAGGGTTTGGTGCGGGTGCCGCTGATTTTTTCTTGGCCGGGACACTTTGAGCAGGGCTTGGTGCGCGACGATCTAGTCGAACTGACCGACAAAGCGCCGACGCTTTTGGAGTTGGCCGGGCTGGAGGTGCCGGAGCGGATGACTGGCCGCTCTCTTGTGCCGATTTTTCGCGGTGAGAGCGAGCAACCGCACCGAGATTTTGTCCGCTGCGAGTATTACGACGCCTTGGCCGCGCCCGATGGCACCTTTGCCACTATGTACCGCGACGAGCGCTATAAGTTAGTGCTCTACCACGGGCACGATTTGGGCGAGCTGTATGACTTGGAAGAGGACCCGGGTGAGTTTGAAAACATGTGGGACGAGCCGGAAGCGCAGCCGCTCAAGTTGGCGCTGATGCAAAGGAGCTTCGACGCTTCGATGCTGGCGATGGACCGAGGCCCTCGGCGCGTGGGGCCGATGTGATGGAACGGCAGCAGCGGGTGACGCAGCGGCCGATCTGGCGCTTCCGCGAGGCGGACCAAGCGGCCGAAGACGACCAAGTAACGGTCGAAGAGCCGTTGGAGATCCGCGTCGAGGAGACGCCGATCGCGGTAGTTATGCGTACCCCGCGCCACGACTTTGAGTTGACGGCTGGATTCTTGTGTACCGAGGGCCTACTCAAATCGCCACGGGAGTTGGGCGCGATTTCGTATTGCACGGCTGCGGAGCCGCCCAATGAGGAGAATATCGTCGAGGTCAAGCTGGCCGCTGGCGTGGAGTTTGATCGGCAGCGGCTCCAGCGCAACTTCTACGCCTCGTCGAGTTGCGGAGTCTGCGGCAAGGCCAGCATCGAAGCCATCACCTGCGAGGCCCCTGCGTTGACGGCAGATTTTACCGTGCCGCTGGCCATGCTCTACGGCCTCAGCGACCGTATGCGCGAGGCACAGGATGTATTTGAGCAAACCGGCTCGCTGCACGCGGCGGCCTTGTTTGATTTGGCGGGCGATTTGCTCGTCCTGCGCGAGGACGTGGGCCGGCACAACGCAGTCGATAAGATCATAGGCCACTACGCGCTGCGCAACGAGCCGGTGCCAGCCAAGAGCGTGCTGATGGTCAGCGGGCGCACCAGCTTTGAGATTGTGCAGAAGGCGCGGATGGCGGGGATCGCGGTGGTCGCCGCTGTATCGGCACCGTCGAGCTTGGCGGTGGATCTGGCGCGGGAATCGGGGATGACGCTGTTGGGCTTTTTGCGCGGGCGGGGATTCAATGTATATACCGGAGAAGGGCGAATTGCCGTTTAGGAGCGGAGGGTTTCCCTCGTCCGTCCCGTGCGAGATCGGCACCCCGTAGGAAGAAACTCAACGAGGATATAACGCTATCATGCCAGTACAAATCACCATAAGAGATGTCCCAGAAGAGGTGCGCGACGCGTTGGCCGTTCGCTCCACCCGGCAACACCAGTCTATGCAGGCATTCCTCCGCGACGAGTTGGGAATAGTGTCGCGTCCCTCGGTCGGCGAGTGGCTGCACCAAGTTCGCGAGCGCAAGGAAGCGGCCGGAATCCGCGTCCGTCCGTCCAGTATTCTACAAGCCCGGGATGCCGATAGAACGTGACCGTTGTTGAAGCCGATACCTTAAACTGACTTCCGCTAATGAAGACCTTGGAGACATTGCGTCGACAACTCGCGATGGGAGAGTTTGAGTTCAGTCGCCATGCTTTCAAACGAGCGGTGGAACGCAACATTGCCGATAGGGAAATACGACAGGCCGGTGCCGAGGCAAGAGTTATCGAGCAATACTTCGACGATAAATACTCACCTAGTTGCCTACTGTTCGGATTCTCGGCGGACGGACGTCCTCTGCACCTTCAAGTATCCTATGCCGATACTGAGCGGGTAAAAATTATTACGTTGTATGAACCTGACTCGAGCGAATGGATTGATTTCTCTCAACGGAGGTAAAACCATCATGTTCCATTGCCATGTGTGTGGATCGAACATCGCCAAAGAGGAAAGAGTGAGTGAAGTATTTGTGGTGCAAGGGAGGCGGATTTTAGTCGAGGACATTCCGGCTAGCGTGTGCTTGCGCTGTGGGGAACCGACTTTCAGCCGTCAGACCACTGAGCAGGTACGTCGCATGTTGAACGGGGAGGCCAAACCGGTGCGCTCTGAAGAAGTCGATGTGTTTGAATATGCTTGAGGGGACGCATCAACATCGTCGTTTAATTTTTCCATCTAAAGGAGAGGGATCATGGCTAAGAAAAAGCAGGCTAGAAGACCGCAGCTCAAACTCTGCGCCGCGGCATGGACGTTGACCAATTACCCGTCCGAAGCCAAGCAGTGGTCGATGGACCGCAAAGTCCGCGCGGCCAAGGACGCTGGCTTTGATGGCTTCAGCGCCGGGGCCGATCCCGAGATCGCCGAGGCGTGCGCCAAGCACGGGCTACAGCTCGTCGGCGGGGTCGATATAGCTACGGTAGAAGAAGCCGGGCCGAAACTGGCGGCTTTTAAGGAAGCTGGTGCCGAGCACATAAACGTCCAGCTTTGCGACCACGATACCGAGATCCGCAAGGCGGTGACGGTGGCGCGGGCGGTGATGAAAGCGGGCAAGAAGCTCAAGCTCAAACCGGCGATTGAGTGGCACCGCGACACGTGTACTGAGACCCCGGAGAAGGGACTGGCACTGGCCGAGCAGTACGAGAAGCGCTACAAGGAGAAGCTGCGCACGAATTTCGACCACTCGCATCCGGCGATCATCAAACAGCTACGGCCCACCAACTTCTGGGAGCGTATATCCGAGTACCGTCCCGACTTGCTCAAAATGAGCGAGTTGATTCACTTCCGCACCTTTACGGGCAGCCATTGCCAGACGCCGGTCACCAATGGGCGCGGGGTGCTGGACGCGGATTTTATCACTTGGCGCGACAACTTCCTCAAGCACTTGCTCTACAACTGGGTCAAGGGACAGCGCGGCGCCACTGAGCTATGGGCTGTCGTCGAGCTGGGGCCGAAGGGTTCGGGCTATGCGCTCGACTGTTTCCCCGATGTGTGGAAGGACGCCATCGTCGCGCGTGGTGAGATCGAGAAGGCGTTTAAGGGGGCGCTGAGGAAAGCGAAGAAATAGCGTTTTACGCGGTTCAGAGAGTGATAGGGACATGTTACCGAGCACGTGGTCGGAGGGGCAGATTGTCGTACGGGCGGTCGAGGTAGCTCAGACTCCGGTGCTGCATGCCGCGGTTACGGAATGCGTGGATATCGTCGCGCTCGATCCCACTTTTGCCGAGGTGCCCGAAAGCGAGGTCGGTGAGTTGGTGGAGCAGTCGGTAACGGACGAATCTCAGGAACGCGGCTTCCGCATGAGGAGCATTCACGTCGGACCAGATGAAGAGCTGGCTGGATACTTTCACCTAATGGAGGATGTGCCCAACGCAGGGGCCGCTTGGCTCTCGATCCTAGCGATCCGGCCGCGATTCCGGCGCAGCGGCGTTGGCACGACACTCATCAAAAGCCTCAAGAGGGTGCTGGCCGCCGAGGATTTCCGTTTCGCCTTGGCGCGCGTCTATCTGGCCAATGTTCCGGCCTTGCAGTTCTGGACTCGACTGGGTTTTACCGAAATCGTTCCCCATCGCGGAAACTATGTCGGCCAAGACTTGGGTAAGGCCTGTATCGTCCTGCGGGCATCGCTCGGCGGGTAGTCGATCCTGCAAGAGTCGGGTCACATTCTTTTCCGAACCTTAACCGAACCGAGATGGCTCGCGCATCGGCTCGCGCGGTGGTATGTCCAGTTCCACACCGCCCAAGGGCGCGAAGCGAGCGCGTATGGCGCGGGCTAAATTGGCGGGGGGCGCAGGTTCGGTAAGTGCCATCCGCAGAATTGCCAGCGCTTCCTCCTCCATCGAGCGACCGTGCTCGGCCGCTTGGACGCGCAGGCGCTGCTTTATGTCATCGTCGAGGTTGCGGATTGTCATGCTGGCCATGTTCTTCACCTCCAATTATAGAAAATCATGTTCCCCGCCCGCCCGGACGATGTCGTTCAGGGCGGCGCAAATAAGACTCCCGTCGCTCGGATCTTCCTCGGCGCATGCTTCTAAGTAAAGGCGCACATCTTCTTGGGTGCGCAGATGCTCCGTGACATCCCATTTTGTGAACGATTCGGTCATATCTGTCTCCAGTCCTTCGCCAGCCGTCCAGCGCACCCTTTGAAAGTGACAAAGGGCAACCTTTGGTGTCAAGCAGGATCATACCCGAACCGGGCGGTCCTGCGGCGCACAGATCGTCGTGTGCAGCGGATATATCGCGGCGATGCGTTATTTTTTTTGGTCTCGGGCATTTATAGGGCGAGTGCACTCGAAAAAAGGAGTTTCCGTGAACGACGCCCAACTGGTAGAGGCGTGCTTGGAGGGGGATCACCGCGCCTACGCGCTCCTGGTCAATCGTTATCGCTACCCCGTCTTCGGGCTGTGTCTGAGCTATGTCAAGGATTTCGACGCGGCCGAGGACGCGGCGCAGGAGGCGCTGATCGCTGCCTACCTGAAGCTGGAAAGCCTGCCCGAGCCGCAAAAATTCGGCCCTTGGCTGCGGACCATCGCCGCCAATCAGTGCCGCATGTGGCTCCGGTACCAGCGCCGACAGGTTGCTATCGACGAAGAAATGGCGGTCGTCGATCCCGCCCCGTCGCCGGCGGATCAAGTGCTTTCGCGCGAGCGTCGGCAGCGGGTTGTGGCCGCTGTTTCCCGACTGAGCCGGCCGCAACAACAGGCCGTGGTCCTTTTTTATCTCGAGGGCCTCTCGCTCAAGCGGATCGCCGCCTTTCTCGACGTCGCGGTCCCTACCGTCGAGCAGCGGCTCTACCGGGCGCGCCTCAACCTAAAAGAGGAGATGACAACCATGGTCAAGGAAAATCTGCAAGAACACCGTCTGCCCGAGGACTTCACGCAGGAAGTAGTACAAGAGGCGCTGGCCCGGGGACGGCATCTGTTACAGGAGCGCCAGTGGCCCGAAGCCCGCAAAGCCTTTAACCGCATCGTCGCCGCCGTGCCGGACCACCTCGAAGCCCACCGAGGTTTGGCCCTAGCCTTTGACGGCGAAACCCGCGAGGCTCTGCGACAGGACGGGCACTTCAGCGACGGTCGCCTGCTCGACAATACCTTCGCCGCCTTGCACAAGGTTTGCGAACTGGGTGCCGACGACCCGGAGATCGCCCGCGCGCTCGGCCAGCTCTACTCGCATTATGGCCGCCACGAAGAAGGCGGCCAATGCCTCGAAAGGGCCTCCGACCGCCTCGACGACTGGCGGCGCAGCGTGCCGTTGTACAAAATGGCCATCTCCGTGTACTACCACGCCCATTACACCGGACGCGGCGACCATATGGAAGCCTGCGTGCGCTGTCACCGCCGCGCTCGCCAACTCGTGCCCGCCGACTGGCCACCGCGCCGCCGCTTCGCGCTTTGGCAGCCCTCTGGGATGAGCATGGCCTACGCGCATTTGGGATTAAGCCAAGAAGTCTTCGACGAATTGGACGCACTCAAGGCGCAGAGCGAGGACGAGTGGTCTGTGGAGGAGTGCTTCCAATACTACGGCATCTGCTCCAACCAGTCTGAGCCGGGCGGTCGTCTCTTGGAGAGAGGTGGGCGGTCCGGTGTGACTGCCTGGGACGATGCGCAGACACCCGTTTGCGCGCGACGCCCCGGAGAAGTAGTGCATGAACTCCGCCCATCCCGGACCTCCGTCGATGTGCCAGCCGACTGATCGGTTCGGGGCCTGCTCATTGATGCCGCCGTTGCGCAGATAGATATCGCGGTCCTCGGCCAGTTGGCGGGCGAGTTCGATGATCTCGGGATGCAGGATGATCTGCATGAACGGCAGAGAGTGATCGAGGGCGCACCAGTACGAGTCTTCCAGTTGAGGCCGCAGGTAAAAGTGATTCCTCTTGCTGCCGTCTGCCGGCCCTTCTGATGGAGCTTGGACCGCCTTTTCGACCGCGGCCCTGCACGCCTCGGTGAGACTTTCGGGGAACGGGCAGGCGACGATGACGTAGCCTTCAGTGCGGTACTGCTCCAATTGTTTCTCGCTGAATTTCATGCTGTTTTCCTCGTGCGGTGTGGCGTCGAGCTCTACTGCAACCTGCGGTCGGACGGAATCCGCAAGGAGTGGGTCTCGATATCCCAGTCGCCGTCGAAGATAGTCACAGCGTCGCCGGCGGCCGCTCCCGCGTCGGAGGCGAGATCGATGAGCTTGACGGCCGAATCCTCGGGCGGCGACAGGCCGGGGCGCGACTCCTGCTCAGCTTCGTCGGCGGAGCGGCCTGCTCTCTCGGCCATCTCGCGGATTGCGCCCAGCTTCATGTTCGTTGCCATCTCTCCCGGAGATACGGCGTGGATGCGGATGTTCAGGGGACGAAGCTGTTCGCGGGCCACTAGGACCAGCCCGCGGACGCCCCCTTTGCTCGATCCGTACGGCAGGGAGGAACTGCCGCCCAATACTCCAGCACCGGATATGACGAGCAGCACCACACCTCCACCCGCCTTCTGCATCAGGGGAACGGCGTACTTCAACAGCAGGAAACTGCCGGTGAGGTTGACGTCGATGACGCGCCGCCAAGACTCTTCGGAATATTCGTCTATGCGCGTCCCCGCATCAACGAGGATGGCCGCTGGATTGATCAGGATGTCGAGATGGCCGAAGTGCTCGCCAACGGTGTCCATCAAGCGGCGCACGTCGGCAGACCGGCTCAAATCGGTGGGCACGAAGTGAGCTGTGCCGCCTTCGTCGGAGATTAGTTGGGCAGTAGCTTCGCCGCCAGCCTCATCGATGTCGGCGAGGACGAGCCGCGCTCCTTCGCGCGCCGCGCCGATGGCAGTAGCGCGGCCGAGGCCGGTCGCGGCACCAGTGACGACCGCTACCTTGTTTGCGAGTTTCACGCGCACCTACTGAGTGGGCCGCATAAAGTGGGCGAAGAAGTCGTTGCCCTTGTCATCGACGACGATAAAGGCGGGAAAGTCCTCGACCTCGATTTGCCAAATGGCCTCCATGCCCAGCTCTGGGTATTCCAAGACCTCGACCTTGCGGATGCAGTCTTGGGCCAGCCGCGCCGCCGGCCCGCCGATAGAGCCGAGGTAGAAGCCGCCGTGCTTTTGACAGGCTTGGGTGACTTGGCGCGAGCGGTTGCCCTTGGCCAGCATGACCATACTGCCGCCAGCCGCTTGGAACTCATCGACGTACCCGTCCATGCGTCCGGCCGTCGTCGGCCCGAACGATCCCGACACGTAGCCTTCGGGCGTCTTGGCTGGACCGGCGTAGTACACGCACTGGTCCTTGAAGTACTGGGGCAAGCCCTCGCCAGCATCGAGCCGCTCCTTGAGCTTGGCGTGGGCAATGTCGCGGGCCACGATCATGGGGCCGGTCAACGAGAGCCGGGTGCTGACCGGATGTTGGCTGAGGGTGGCGCGGATTTGATCCATCGGCCGGTTGAGGTCGATATCGACGACGTCGCCGCCGAGTTCCTCATCGCTGATTTCGGGCAGGTATTTGACCGGCTCGGTTTCCAAGGCTTCGAGGAACAGGCCCTCGGCGGTGATTTTGGCGAGGATTTGGCGGTCGGCCGAGCAGGAAACGGCTAGACCGACCGGGCAAGAGGCTCCATGCCGAGGCATTCGCACTACTCTCACGTCGTGGCAGAAGTACTTGCCGCCAAACTGTGCCCCAATACCGATCTCCTGACTTAGCTTGAGCACCTCGGACTCCATCTCCAAGTCGCGGAAGGCTTGGCCGTACTCGTTGCCTTGGGTCGGCAGGCTGTCGAGGTAGCGGGTGCTGGCGAGCTTGGCTAGCTTGAGGGTGTGCTCGGCTGAGGTGCCGCCGATGACCAAGGCGAGGTGGTAGGGCGGGCAGGCGGCCGTGCCGATCATGCGCAGCTTGTCGTCGATAAAGGAGTGCAGCCGCTCTGGGGTCAGCAAAGCCCGGGTTTCTTGGAAGAGGAAGCTCTTGTTGGCCGAGCCGCCGCCTTTGGCCATGAACATGAACTTGTAGGCCGTGCCCTGCTCGGCGAAAATCTCGATTTGGGCCGGGAGGTTGGTGCGGGTGTTTTGCTCCTCGAACATGCTCAGGGGGGCCAGTTGGCTGTAGCGGAGGTTGGTCTCCTGATAGGCTTTGGCAATGCCGGCCGAGATCGCGGCTTCGTCGTCGCCTTCGGTCCACACCTGATGCCCTTTTTTTCCCATGACGATGGCAGTGCCGGTGTCTTGGCACATTGGCAGGACCCAACCGGCGGCGATGTTGGCGTTTTTGAGCATGTCGAGCGCGACGAAGCGGTCGTTGTCCGAGGCTTCTGGATCGTCGAGGATGCGGCGCAGTTGAGCTAGATGGCCGGGGCGCAACAGGTGGGCCGAGTCGCGGATGGCTTGATCGGCGAGCAGGGTCAGGCCCTCGGACGCGACCTTGAGGATCGGACGACCTTCAAATTCGCCAGTGGAAATGTAATCCGTGGTCAGTAGGCGATAGGGGGTTGGGTCCTGGCCAAGGGGCAGGAGTTCGTGGTGGGTGTAGCCGTTCATTGGAATCCTTAGTTAGGGGTCCATAGTGAGATGCTTGACCTGTCCCCAACTTTTGCTTTCGACGGCTGTTGGCAGCGATGAGGGGAGGTCAAAGTAACTTAGCGGCGAGCGATAGAGTGCGCCGTCGCGTTCGACGGTGGCGGAGATGGCCCAGTCGGTTAGTACTAAATCGAGGGGGGAGACAATGACAGTGCCCTGCTCGGCGTTTGCTATCGCGTCAGCTCTCACCCTCGCCCAGGGAACAAATTCGCTAGCCGGCTCTTCGAGTATCACCACGTTGCCGTTCTCGTCTAGGCCGCGAGAGACCGGGGTTTCTCGCCAAATCCGATAGTATGTAGCATCCGGCACGAGACTAAACTCGAATTGTAAGTCAGTCACCTCACCCACGTCATTTAGATAGAATCGCACGCCGAGGATTGCGGGCGAAATAATCGCGGTGTCTTCCGTCTCGACTGGGCCTTCCCAAGGTGTAGTGAGCGGAGTAACAGCTTTGACCTCGCCGTCGGTCCAAGCTGTAGAAGCTGCGAGGACAGAGAGGAAAATAGGGACGAGTGCAAACATGGCGAGCCTCCGTTGGGATACGGTTAGCATAGAATATATTACAAAAGCGCACTTGGGGCAGCAGTTGTTGTCTGCGGCTTCTAGGTCGTCGAGGATGCGGCGCGGTTGGGCAATTCAACGGGCAATCGCTCCCCAATTTTGCTTTTGACGGCTATTGGCAACTACCTTTTACAGAGTGGGAAAGAGGCTATGATCAGGATAATAGATTTGTCTAAATCGAGCGTCAAGTAAATGCCGATGCGTCTAGCGTTTTGGCTAATTATCGGGTTGCTGGCGGCCTGCGATAGCGGCGAGAAAGCGGCGGACCGTCCCAGTATAAGCCAAGAGAGCGCCGAGGGGTTTCGGTTGTTGCAACAGGGTCGGCCCGAGGAAGCGCTGGCCCTGTTGCAGCGGGCTGCCGAGAAAGATTCGACGAGCATGGAAGTCCACTACAATATGGGTGTGGCGCACACGCACCTGAAAGAGTACGCAAAAGCTATTGAGGCTTTTGAGCGCGCCGTGAAGTTAGCGCCGGAAAATCCAGCCGCGCATTTTGCCTTGGGGATTGCCTTGGGGGTTGAACACCGCCAGCGCGACGCAGCCGAACACTTTGCGCGAGCGACGGCCTTGGCACCGGACCGGGCCGAATACCATTTCCGCCTCGGGGAAGCCCGCCAAGCCCTAGGTGAGGTCGAGGAGGCACTCGAGGCGTTTGTCGCGGCAATCCGCGTGGATTCAACGCATGTAGATGCTCATTTCTTGCGCGCTGGGCTGCTAGCCTCAAGCAACCGCCCGGAGGAAGCCGAGCAAGGATATAGACGAGCGAGTGAGTTAGACAGCCGCCGCGCCGACATCCTGTGGGAACTGGGCCAAGTCTATATGCAGCAGGGCCAGTACCCGCAGGCCGCCGAAGTGCTCAGAAGCGCCCTTGAACTCGAACCGCGCAATACCCATGCGCTCTATCTGTTGAGCCAAGTGTATTTGCTCAGCGGCCAGCCGGACGAACGAGCGGAAGTCTTGAGTACCTTTCAGTGCCTGAGCGCGGCCCAGCGGCATTTCAAGCAAGGCGCATTATACGCCGAGCGCGGAGCCATAGACGAGGCGCGACAGGCCCTACAGGAAGCCCTAATGCTCGATCCAGACCATTCCAAGGCCAAGGAAAAATTGGCACAGTTGGATAAAGAGCGATGAAGGCGTGCATCTTGTTCCTTCTTCTGGTGGCTTGCTCACCCATAGAAGAGCAGCCGCTCGACTCGGAGCCTATGGCACAGTCCCACTTTGTCGATGTGGCTGCGGATATGGGTCTGACGAAAGTTCACACGGGCGGCAGCGCGGAAAAAGGCTATATCGCCGAGGCCAAAGGAGGGGGTGTGGCTTGGTTGGACTTTGACGGCGACGGGGATTTGGATCTCTACTGGGTGAACGGAGCCGCGCTAGACGATGTGCAAGGAGGCGGCAATGCGCTCTACCGCAACGATGGAGGAAGCGGTTTTGTCGATGTGGCCAGTTCCTTAAACGCAGCGGGCCGGGGCTGGGGCATGGGTGCTGTCAGCGCCGACTATGACAACGACGGAGACGCAGACCTCTACGTCACCAACCTGAGCGCGAATATACTCTATCGCAACGACGGCGATGCGGGTTTTGCCGAAGTGGGAGGCGAGGCCGGGGCGGCTGGGGACGCTTGGAGCACGGGCGCGGCATTTGGGGACTACGACCGGGATGGCGATGTCGATCTATACGTGGCCGGCTATGCCGAGTTCGAACCCGGGGAAATTCCGCGACTGGGTAGCCAATGGAAAGGCGTCGATGTGTTCGTCGGGCCGCTGGGGTTGGCACCGGAGGCCGACTCATTCTACCGCAACGAGGACGGCTTCTTTGTGGAGGTTACTGAAGAGACCGGCTTGGCGCATCCCGAGCCGGGCTACGGTTTTGGGGTGCTCTTCGTCGATGTAGAAGACGATGGCGACGTCGATCTGTATGTGGCCAATGACTCCACGCCCAATTTCCTGTGGCGC
The DNA here is from genome assembly GCA_022826515.1 of Candidatus Latescibacterota bacterium. The sequence goes on along the minus strand of JAJDUT010000138.1, from coordinate 7,955 downwards.
AACGAGGGGGATGGCACCTTCGCCGAGGTGGGGCTGCAAGCTCAGGTGGCATACGGGGCGATGGGACATTCGCAGGCCGGCATGGGCGTGGCGTGGGGTGATTACGACGGGGACGCCCGGCTTGATATTTTCGCGACGCATTTTGAGGACGACTACAATACCCTCTACCGCAACGAGGGAGCGGGCCTATTTACCGATGTGTCCGTCGCGGCGGGTCTGGGCAGGACCAGCTTCCACTTGGTGGGTTTTGGCACTGGATTTTTCGACCGCGACAACGACGGCGACCTAGACCTGCTGGTGGCCAACGGCCACGTCTATCCGCAGATAGCGCGCGCGGGCAGCGGCACCTCGTACGCCCAACCTAACCAAGTCCTCGACAATCGCGGCGGCCGCTTTGAGTTGCTCTTGCCTAGCGGTGAAGACGTCCTAGGTCCGGCCAAGGTGAGTCGGGGGAGTGCGATTGCCGACTACGACAACGACGGCGACCTGGACCTTCTCGTCACCAATCTCGACGACCGACCGACGCTTTTGCGCAACGATATGGGGAATAGACAGAACTGGTTGGGGGTCGAGTTGGTAGGTAGGAAGAGCAATCGAGGTGGGATTGGTGCTCGCCTGCGCTTGGCAGCCGGCGGCCAAGTGCAAGTCCGCGACATTATCAGCGGTAGCAGTTTTCTCTCCAGCGAGGATCCTCGGGCCCACTTTGGTCTGGGCCGGACTGAGACGGTGGACTCGCTATGGGTGCGCTGGCCGAGCGGGGCCGTGCAGGTGTTGAAGAACCTGCGGATTAACCAGTATTTGGTCGTGGAAGAGGACGGGACTGAATGGCGCTGAGCCTCAGACCGCGACTCCTTCGAGCCACGGCAAATCCACCTCAATGCCAAAGCCGGGCGCGTCGCTGGGCACGAGATAGCCGTCTTGGATGGCTGGCGTGCCGGGCAAGAGGACCATTTCGTGGAGCGGCACGCCGGGCGGGGACACACTTTCCGAGCGCTCGCCCCAGACGATGGCGGGCATGGCAAAAGAAAGGTGCTGGCCGTAGGGGTAGTTCATGCCAGCGTGGGCAATGACTGAGACGCCTGCGGCCTCGGCGAGGTGGCAGATTTTGACCCCGGCCGTTATGCCCCCGACCCACAGCACGTCTGGTTGCAGGATATCGACGAAGCGGCCGTCGAGCGCTTGAGCAAAGGAGCGAGGCAAGTACCAGTGCTCGCCCGAGGCAAGGGTTTGCCAAGGGAGCCGCTGGCGCACTTGGGCGTAGCCGAGCCAATCGTCGGCGGGTAGGTAGTCTTCGATCCACTTCAGGCGATAGGGACGGAGCATTTCGGCGAGGCGGACTAGGTGCTCCACATCCTGCGACAGCCAGCAGTCGAGGCACAGTTCGATGTCGTCGCCGATGAGCTGGCGCGTGGTGGCCACGAGTTCCTCGATTTTTTGGAGGCCGTCGAGGCCGTCGGCCGCTCCCCACGGGGTGAAGAGCTTGGTCGCCTTAAAGCCTAGCTCCATGTACCACTCCTGTTCAAACCCAGAAGCATAGCAGAAAATTTTGTCCTTTTGCGGGCCGCCGAGCAGTTCGTACACGGGTTTTTGCAGCAGCTTGCCCTTGAGATCCCACAGCGCAGTATCCACGGCGCTGATGGCGTAGCTGGCCAGCCCTTGGCCGCCAAAGGGCGCAGTGGAGCGCACCATGACATCCCACAGCTTTTCCGTGGCCATGCAGTTTTCGCCGACGAGCAGGGAGGCGAAGTGATCGTTGATGATGGGCAGCACGGGCGGCGAGTGGACGGTCAGCCCGAGGCCCCAAGTGCCGTCCTCGGCCGTGACCACGCAGGCGATGCGGTACCACGGTGGGGTGCCGGTGCGGTCGGCGCGGAAGCGGTCGTAGCGGTCGAGCGGCCGGTGTAGGGTATGATTGGGCCGTTGGGCGGGGCGCGGGGTTGTCTTCTGAGGGGGCGTGAGTGCGATTTGCGCGGCGCGGATTTCTTTGATTTTCACGGGAGCCTGCTCAGGTGAGTTGGGAAAAGCGGTTGGGCGTGAAGAGGGTTTGTAGAGTCTGGGCGATGCCAGCGCGGGTTACTTGCCGGCCCGCGTTGTGCAGGTCTTGGTATTTTTCGGTTAGGACGTTGGCGAGGATGTCGCGGAAGCGCTGCCACTTGGGGATGAGGTTTTCCAGCACGCGGGCGTCTGAGTTGAAGGGGATGAAGCGGTCGCCGGTCATTTCCAAGCGCATCCGCAGGTCCTGTTCAACCAAGCCCGGATGGTAGTTAAACCACCAGTGGCCAATGACCATGATGTTGTCGTTGTGGCAGGAGAGGACGCTGGCGTCATATTGGTTGGCGTTGTGGAGCGGTGTGATGAAGAAGGCGTTGTCGGGATGGCGGCGCACTAGCTGCTGATAGGGATACATGTCGGCTAGGCCCACGCCGTCGCCGGCGTCGCGCCACTCGGGTTTGAGTTGGCGGATGGGGCCGGGCATCATAAAGAAGGGCAAGTTGAGTTCGCGCAGGGCTGGCATCACCGCGTGATGGAGGACGGCACCTTCTAGGCCGCTGAGGTCGTGGACTTGGCAGTGGGGCGGGAACGAGCACGCGCCGTACGCGACGCCGTGCAGCTTGTCGTACCAGTCGGCGAGGAAGCGGCGGATCGCCTGGGCTGTGGCTGGCTGGCTGGGGTCGTTGCCAACCTCGTAGCCCCAGGCGTTGAGCTTCACCGCGGTGCGCGGGTAGTGCAAGACGAGTTCGTCGAGGCGGTAGCCGGACAGATAGCATTCGTCCCACTCGCCGCTTTCGTAATAGGCGCGCTCTTGGTCGTTGAATACGTCTTGGGTGCCGACGATGCGGCGCACGCCGGCCAGTTCCATGCAGCGGCGTTGGATTTCTTCCGGGGCGGTGTCCGCGTAGAACTGGCGCGCTTCGTCGAGGGTAGCGTCGTTGGGGTCGAGGCCGAGGGCTTCCAACGCGACGACCACGCCGCGACAACCTTCGTCGAATGGATCGGAAGCGGCGTCAGCAAACAGCTTCTGCCAAGTAAAGTCGCCTTGTTGTTCTAGGCTCCACGAGTAAAAGGTAGCCGGGTCGATGTGGCCAGCGGCAAAGAGCTTGCGGCGCACGTAGTGATAGGTGAGCTGTTGGTCGATGCCGTAGAGGCAAAGCTGGGGGCCGGCTTGGGGGCCGAGGAGATGGGTGTGCCAGTCGTCAACGATTAGCCGTTGGGCTGAGGTTTCTTCGGCGACGACGGCGGGGATTTGGTCGCGGAATAGGGGCAGGGTCGAGGTGCTCATGGCGAAAGGCTCCTGTCGGGGTAAGGGCCATAACAGTAGGCCAAGAGCGATGGGACGTCAAAGGGGATCGACGGTTAGGAAGGATCCTCCGAATCTCGGGCCATGCGGTAGAACTGCTTGAGCAAGGCGTCGCTGAGAGTGTTGCGTAGATCTTCATTGGTCACGAAGGCGTTGACGATCTTTTCGTTGCGGCCAAGGCGCTGGACAAAGGCCCGCATGACTTCTGGATCAAAGACCTGCTTAAACTGCTCAATGGAATTGGCCCGCGCCTGTTCGACGAGACGGGTATTTTGTGCCATGTCGCCCGATATTTGGTCGAACAATAGTTTGTCTTCTTCCGTCCAGTCGGTGCCGAAACGCTCGTTGATGACGTCGATGATTGTGGATAGCGGGGCCGTCTGAGCGTCTTTGGCTTGTGCAGTGCCCACGTCGCCAGCACCATAGACGGCATCTATTTCTCCCGACTCCAATGATCCGCTGCCCGAAAATGTCTGATCGTTGCGGTAGTACGCGAGCGCAACCTCATCATCGAGGTCCAATAGACCTTCACCTGCGCGGTAAGGCAGTTTGGTGAGCAAATAGCGGCCATAAGCGTAGAGCTTTTCGAGATTGCGGTCTTGCCAGTTGATGATCTGGCTCAAGAAGTCATAGAGCCGCACAAAGCTCTGCAGAGTGCTTTTAAACGCTTCGCCTGCCTCGGAAGGGGGATCTCCGTATTCGCTCTTAAATCGTTCGACGGAACGATCAATCATATATGTTGAGCCTGCCGTGGTCGCGCCCCGTTTGCATGGGATGAGGCTTGAAGTAAACTTGCGAAAATCTGTCGATGTCTCGGTCGAGCAGCACGGGCGTAGCTCGCAGTTTGGCTTCAAGGGTGTACAGATGATTGGGATCGCTGGGTTCGTCGATTGCGGTTTGTTCGTAATAGGGCTTGAACGCCGCCCTTATTTCGTCGATTTCGTTGGCAAAATCGAGGACAAAGGTATCTACCTTCCCGGTCGTTGTACGGTTGAGGCGCGATAGGGTCTGCACGGCCTTCAGGTCGGCAAGCCGCTTATCGACGAACATGGTGTGCAAAAGCGGCTGGTCAAATCCGGTCTGGTATTTTTCGGCGACGATCAGGATTTGATAGTCGGGAGTGGCAAAACGGGCGGGTAGTTCGCTCTCGCTGATGCCGTTGATGCTCACTTCCGTGTGTTGCTCTTCCGCGCCATCTGGGTCGGTAACGGTCCCAGAAAACGCCACGAGCGTCTTGAGATCGGCGTATCCTTTTTCGGCGATGTAGCGATCAAACGCCTGTTTGTAGCGCACCGCGTGTAACCTCGAGCGGGTGACGACCATGGCTTTGGCGTTGCCATTGATTTTGCGGCCGGTGTACGTGCGGAAGTGCTCGACCATGATTTCCGTCTTCTGCGCGATGTTGTGGGGATGCAGGCTCACAAACCGCGCAATAGCCTTCTTTGCCTTGCTCTCATCTACCTCTGGGTCGTCTTCGATTGCTTTCGATAACTCGTATTAGGTTCTGTAGGCGGTGTAGTGCTTGAGCACATCGTGGATGAAGCCTTCTTCGATGCCTTGACGCATGGAGTAGAGGTGGAAGGGGTGTGGATGGCCTGCGGCGTCGGGTACGCCGAACATTTCGAGGGTTTTGTGTTTGGGGGTTGCGGTGAAGGCGTAGAAGTTGATGTTGGGCTGCGGGCCTCGACGTTGGGCTTCTGCTAAGACCAAGTCTTCCATGTCGGGTGGATCTTCCTCTTCGGTTTGGTCGAGGGGCGTACTGCCTAGCACACTGCGAAGATGACCGGCTGTGCGTCCTCCCTGACTGCTATGCGCCTCATCGACGATTACGGCGAACTTCCGCGTAGATAGGTCTTGGACTTTGTCTAGTAGGAAGGAAAACTTTTGCAGCGTCGTGATGATTATCTTAGTACCCTTGTTGAGTTCGTCGGCTAGGTCGCTGGAGTTGCGGTCGTCGTCGATTTTGGCGACAACGCCTTGCTTATGTTCGACTTGATAGATGGTGTCCTGCAACTGCTTGTCGAGATTGCGGCGGTCGGATACGACGACGACCGAGTTGAAGATAGGACGGTCCTCAGCATCGTGGATGCTGGCGAGTTGGTGAGCGAGATAGGAGATGGTGTTGGTTTTGCCGGAGCCAGCGCTGTGCTGGATGAGGTAGTTGCGGCCAGTGCCTTTGTCTTTGGTATCGGCGATTAGGGCTCGGACGGCGGTGAGTTGGTGGTAGCGAGGGAAGATAAGGGTCTCTTTGGTGGTCTTATCGGTGCTTTTTTCGGTGTATAGGTGGATGAAGCGGTGGATTATGTCGAGCCAACTGTCGTGCTGCCAGACCGCTTCCCACAGGTAGCCGGTTTTGTAGCCGGTCTGATACGAGTGGCCGTCGGGATTGCCTTTGCCGCCTTGGTTGCCGGTGTTGAAGGGTAGGAAGAAGGTCTTGTTGCCGGACAGGCGGGTGGTCATGTAGGCTTCGTCGGTATCGATGGCAAAATGCACGAGGGCGCGTTTTTTGAATTGGATCAGCGGCGTCTTGGAAGTGGGGACGCGGTCTTTAATGTATTGCTGAATGGCGTGGCCAGTGCGCTGGCCGGTGAAGGCGTTTTTGAGTTCGACGGTGGCAATGGGTAGGCCGTTGAGCGATAGCAGGAGGTCAATGGTGTATTTGCTGTCTGGGTCGTAGCGCACCTGCCGCATTACGGTGAGGCGGTTCTGGCGGTAGCGCAGTTCTGTTTCAGGATTCAGGCTGGTCGGTGGGCGGAAATAGGATAGGTGGAGGTGTTGCCCACGATCACGGACGCCGTTGCGTACCACGTCGAGTAAGCCGCGCCTGTCGCACTCGGCGGCGATGCGCTTGACGACTGCATCCTCTAGGTTGCTGCCATAGCTGGCCTTGAGGGCGTCGAGCGTGTCGGGCTGTGTTTCTTTGAGAAAGGCGAGTAGGGTGTGTTTGTCGAGGGCGAGTTCGGGGTCGAACTGGTGGTTGTCTGCCTTGGTGTATCCGCCTTGCTCTGCCAGATGAGCCTCGATGGCGTCTTCAAAGGCTTTTTCGGATGTGGGTCTGTTGGGCACAGCAATTTCTATTTCGCATGTTTGGATTTGGCTGAGATCAATAATCAGATAGATATTCGTGCGAAGTAGGGATAGTACTGATAGAATTCTTCATATTGCTTTAATTTTTCAATATGTTCCTTCTGTGAATTATCTATCTTGTAACCCAAGGCCCGTGAAAGGGAACGACCTGTTTTTGCCCTAGTCGGCAGATATTTTTCAAGATGTAATCTTTCTTTGGTACTTAAAATTGGAACATCGATTCTACGAGTATCATCCCATTTCAGGTTTGCAAAATTCCAATTTTTAAACCATTGCTGAATTTCTGAAACCTCACTCTTATTGCAAACAATACCTGTTATACTCAACATATGAGTTTGGTCGCTATAATAAGATGAGTCTAAAAGCTGAAAAATACTTTTTCCTGATGCAGGTAGTGCTTGCTGCGATGCAATCTGGGTCATTTTCTGTAATAATTTTATGAAAGGTATCCGTCTTTCAATATCAGTTTTCTTTACTGATGTCGGAAGTATTTGAACGTACTCTCGGTAGAACTCTTCCCATCCTTTATTATAGAGTTCTGCTCGAATGGTCATTTTGACAATACTTTTCTCAGGTACCTTACCTAAAATACTCATAAAATCTTCAAAATGTCCAAATTTTAGATCAGTATAATCAAGCCAAAAAATTTCTCTACCAGTACTTGAAAAATTTACAAGAAAGTTTGTGAAATTTTCAAATTTAAGATCCAAATTTTTTGAAAATCTATGAAATTCTTGTCTTTTGCGAGTCTCCTGATTCGTTTCAATTGAAACTGTCTTAATTTCTGGACAACGATTATGAATGAGCCTACAATCCTCTAAAAAAGGCCCTCCAAAACCATATTATGTATAATTAGATATATCACAATATTTTTTCATTATGTCGAGAATTTCGATGAGAAGAAACCGATCAATTGCTTTATTCACCCTTAAATGGTAGGGGGGATGCTTCATTGTTGGACCTCCCTCAAAATCATATCAAAACATTTTTCGCCTACTTCAGAAGGTGTAATATGGTTTTCATCGAAAAGATAGCTTTGAACAATCTCAATTTCCTCTAAATTTTTGCTATATGATATTCGTTTTTTTGTAGATGGTTCTGGCTTGGGTTTGGGAAGTTTAGGCATGAATTGCTCGCCCTGCAATCCCGACTTAACGGAATTCAATCGCATTTTTTTAGATTCTGTTTTCAGTTTATCGAAGTCGTATCTTTTTCCCGAATCTATATATTGCTGTGATTCATTACCTTTTCCCTTCCATTGATTTGTAAAGTTCGTAAATACCCTCATCCCCTCTCTCATTCTATTTTTTACCTGTAAATAGAGAGATGAAGACGCATCTATTCCTCTTTTTGTGGTCGTCGTGGGCAGCTTCGAGGCATCATTGCTTTGAAACTCAACGATACCAGAAATAGCTATAAACTGAGTATGCAGGGCAATCGCATTATAAGTTGAATTTTACCATGGAGTTATGTTACTTTTGGCTGTTCTATGGAAGTTAGGTTTCCGTCCTCTCTTTTCTCTGTTTGTTGGAGTGTGTCTGTATGCCTTGCTCGTCTTCGGGATTACTGG
>JAJDUT010000078.1:22500-156548 GCA_022826515.1 Candidatus Latescibacterota bacterium | reverse complement strand
GCTCAACGCCATTGCCCATCGACGAACCCCTTGGGTGCAACACCAAGCCAAAGCAGGATAAAAAAGGCTTGACACACAACACAGATACTCCCGCGATCATCCGGCTCTTGGTGCGAATTACGGGATTTAGAGCTTAATGCTCTAGATGAATTTTGAGGGGGGGGGGGGGGGTAAATTATTGTTTTATAACGACTTATGTCAATTTGACCAACGGCATCTCTACGCGGACAACAGAACCCGGCCACCGCCAAAAGCTGCGCTTCCGGCGGCAGCATCTTCTCTGAGATTGAGTTTCCCACCATGGCCAATTCGTCCTTTACCGGCGGAGCCAAACGCTCCGCGCTTCACAGCGACGCGCAAGAATAGTATCGCATCAAAAACAAAAAATCAAGTCAAAAAATCAAAAACTTTCACCAGCTTCTCAAACGCACGGCAACGCTACCAATCCGCGACGCTGCCGTCGTTCTCGTAGTAGAGTTCGCCGCCCAATTCCTCTGAGTACTCAATCGTCTTTTCCACCTCGGACTCGATCAAATCAAACCCCAACCCCGGCTTGGTCGGCAGTTCGACGTGGCCATCAACCACCTGCCAAGGCTCTACCAACAACCCCTCGCCCAACCCCGCGTCAATCTGTTCCTGCACGAGAAAATTGGGCACCACCGCATCGACCTGCATACAGGCGGAAAAGGCCACCGGGCCGATGGCGCAATGCGGCATGATGTGGATGTAATAGACTTCGGCCATATTGGCGATTTTTTTTAGCTCGGTGATCCCACCCGCGTGCGAGCCGTCGGGTTGGATGTAGGACACGGCCTGCTTTTCAAAAATCTCCCGGAACTCCCAGCGCGACAGCAAGCGCTCGCCCGTGGCAATGGGAAACGGCACGTGGTCGGAAACCTCCTTCAGTGCATCGACATTCTCTTGGGGAATCGGCTCTTCGACGAACATCGGCCGCATTCCCGCGAGCTGGCCACACACCTCAATCGCCAGCCCCGGCGTCATCTTGCCGTGAAAGTCAAAGCACAGCTCTACTTCGTCGCCGACCCACTCGCGCATGGTATAGGCGTCTTTGACAAAGGCGTCGATCCGCGCCGGGGGCTCGTGAGCGCGCCACGTGCCACCCGGCCCCGTCTTAAAGGCCGTATAGCCTTTGGCCAACAGCATGTCGAGCCGCGCCCGCGCCGCGGCCAGCGCCGCGTCGGTCTGGCCGTGGATGCCCCAGTGCGCGTACACGCGAATCCGGTCGCGCACCGCACCGCCCAAGAGCATATAGGCGGGGACATTGTAGTGCTTGCCAGCGATGTCCCACAGCGCCTGATCAATGCCCGACAGCGCGCTCATCAGCACATTGCCGCCGCGAAAAAAGGCCGAGCGATACACGTGCTGCCAGTGGTGCTCAATGCGGAGCGGGTCCTTGCCGACGAAGTACTCGGCCAACTCTTCCACCGCCGCCCAAGTGCTCTTGGGCTTCCCCTCTAGGGTCGTCTCGCCCCAGCCAACTATCCCGTTGTCCGTAGTAATTTTGACCAAGCGCATGCGCTGGCGCGGGAAAAACTGTTCGATCTTGGCAATTTTCACTGTCTAGTCCTTTCGTTAGTGGGCCTCGCGCGTTACAACGGCACTCGACTTGCCGACCAAGAAGTCGAAGTCAACTCCTTTGTCGGCCTGCATCACGTGGTCGATATAGAGGCTGACGTAGCCCCGGGTATCGTGCGGCACAGGAGGCTGCCAAGCCGCACGGCGGTGCGCCAGTTCCTCGTCCGACACGTCTAGGTGCAGCCGCCGGGCCGCCACATCGAGCTCGATCTCGTCGCCGTCGCGCACTAGTGCCAGCGAGCCGCCAATGGCCGCTTCGGGGGCCACGTGCAGGATCACGGTGCCGTAGGCCGTACCGCTCATGCGGCCATCGGAAATGCGCACCATGTCCCGCACGCCCTTTTCCAGCAGCTTTTTCGGCAAGCCCATATTGCCGACCTCGGCCATGCCTGGATAGCCGACCGGCCCGACGTTTTGCAGCACCAATACGCTCGACTCATCCACGTCCAAATCCGGGCTGTCGATCCGTTCGTGATAGTCCTCAATCGTCTCGAACACCACCGCTCGACCCCGGTGCTGCATCAACTCGGGCGAGGCAGCCGACGGCTTGATGATCGCCCCGTCTTCGCAAACATTGCCCCGCAGCACGGCCAAGCCCGCGGCCTCGATCAGCGGCGCATCCAGCGGCGCGATCACGTCGCGATTGTAGCAGACCGCCCCGGCGACATTCTCGCCGAGCGACTTGCCCGTCGCCGTCAAAGCGTCCAGATGCAATTCGTCCTTCAGCTCCTGTATCACCACCGGCAAGCCGCCAGCGTAATAGAAATCCTCCATCAGATACTTGCCCGCGGGCATCAAATTGACCAATAGCGGCAGCTCGCTGCCGAGGCGGTCGAAATCGTCCAAGGACAACTCAACGCCGACGCGCCCGGCGAGAGCCAGCAAGTGGACGACGCAGTTGGTCGAACCGCCGATGGCCGCGTTGACCTTGATGGCATTCTCAAAGGCCGTGCGCCCGAGGATATGGGACATCTTGAGGTCTTCGCCCACCATCTCGACGATGCGCGACCCGGCCAGATGCGCCAGCACCTTGCGCCGCGAGTCCGGGGCCGGGACCGCCGCGCCGCCGGGTAGGGTCATGCCGAGCGCCTCGACCATACAGGCCATCGTCGATGCCGTGCCCATCGTCATGCAGTGCCCATCCGAGCGCGTCATGCCGTCCTCGGCCAGCCCAAACTCCTCGCGCGTCATCTTCCCAGCGCGAAAATCCTCGCTGAATTTCCACACGTCCGTTCCCGAACCAATATCGCTGCCGCGATACTTGCCGTTGAGCATGGGTCCGCCGGGCACGACAATCGTCGGCAGATCGACACTGGCCGCGCCCATCAAGCACGCTGGCGTGGTCTTGTCGCATCCGGTCAGGAGCACCACGCCGTCAACCGGGTTGGCGCGAATGCACTCTTCCACGTCCATGCTCGCCAAGTTGCGGAAGAGCATGGTAGTAGGGCGCATGATAGGCTCGCCCAGCGAGGTGACTGGGAATTCCACGGGCAACCCCCCGGCTTCGTACACGCCGCGCTTGACGGCTTCGGCCAAGTCGCGGAAGTGGATATTGCACGGCGTCAGTTCGGACCACGTGTTGCAGATGCCGATGACCGGGCGGCCGTCGAATTCGTGCTCGGGCAGGCCGCGCTTCATCCAACTGCGGTGAATGAAGCCGCCTTTGTCCTCGCGTCCAAACCAGTCGGCGCTCCTTAGTTTTCCACGATCTGCTGCCATTAATTCTCCTCTGCTTTTATTTTGCCCTTAGCGGCGGAGCAATCAATCTAGGCGATCTCCGCGCTGCCGCAATATATTAGTAGGGGGCGGTTTGCAAACCGCCCCCTACTCGCGACTAGTTGGATAACATGCTAAATCTCAAACGCATTGCCGTCATCGGGGCCGGCACTATGGGGAGCGGCATTGCCCAAGTTTTGGCTCAAACCGGCCGGGAAGTCCTGCTCTACGACGCGGATCCCAGCGCCTGCGAACAGGGATTGACCTCCATCGCCGCACGCCTGCGCCAACAAGCCGCCAAAGGTCGATTAGAACCGGCCGCCAGCGAAGCGGCCATCGCCGCGCTGCGGGGGATCGACCAACTTGCCGACATCGACACCGCCGACATGGTCGTCGAAGCCGTGCCCGAACGCCTAGACCTCAAGCTCGCGATATTCGCCCAACTCGGACAATTTGCCAAGCCAGAGGCCATCCTCGCCAGCAACACCTCCGGCTTGGACATTGACGCGCTCGCCGCCGCGTCCGGTCGGCCGGACAAGGTAATTGGCATGCACTTCTTCAACCCACCTCCAGCCATGCCCCTAGTTGAAGTAGTACGCACAACCGCGACTTCGGACGAGACCTTTGTCGCGGTCATGGCCTTGGCCCAAGACCTAGGCAAGACGCCCGTCGCGGTCGCCAACAGCCCCGGTTTTGCGGTCAACCGCATCCTCTTTCCCATGATCAATGAAGCCATCTACGCCCTGGCCGAAGGCGTGGCCAGCGCCGAAGACATCGACCGGGTGATGGTGCTGGGGGCGAGCCACCCCATCGGGCCGCTGGCCTTGGCCGACTACGTTGGACTCGACGTGACTTTGGATATCCTCGAATCGTTCGCCCAGCGTCTGGACAGCGCCAAATATCGCCCCTGTCCCCTGCTGCGCGAGATGGTCGCGCAGGGCGCGTTGGGCCGCAAGACGGGTCGGGGATTTTTCTCCTACCCGCGATAACGGGGCACCAATGTTGCACCTCTTTATTCTCTTGTGCCTGCTGGCCACCTGTAGCTGCTCAATCCGCTCGGCCCCGCGCTACACGACCGACTCCAAGGATTCGGACAGCAAGAGCGTGGTGCGCGAACTCAAGGAACGCCGCCGCGCCAGTCCGGACCGCCTTGCTCGCGTCGTCGATCGGTATCTCGGCGTACCCTACCGGTGGGGCGGCACCACTCGCGCTGGCATGGACTGCTCGGCCTTTGTCCGCGCCGTTTTCCGCGAGACGTACGGGATAGAACTGCCCCGCACTGTCAGGCAGATGTACGGGGTCGGCCGCGTCATCATCCAGCGGCAACAGCTCAGAGCAGGCGATTTGATCTTCTTTAACATCGAGGATGTTAGGCGCAACCCCTCACATATGGGAATCTACCTCGGCAAGGGACGCTTTGCCCATGTCGGCCAGAGCACCGGCGCGATCATTACCTCGCTCAATCACCCTTATTTTCACCACCGCTATGCCGGCGCTCGGCGCGTCGAGCGCTAAGCAGCTATTTGAATCCGCAGATGAACGCAGATGAGACAAGGGCGAGCACAGGTTGCTTGGGCGCACTCGGAATGTTCAGATGCCCTCTAAGGTGCAATTCCACCTGCTTTTCTTGGCTTGTGTCCTAGAGGCCTGCTGCTGCTATCTAGTCTCCCTCGGCGATCTCCAGCGCCAAATACCACAGATGTGGGCCGGCGTCTTTCCCGCTTTTCTCTGCTATGTATTCGCGGCCTATCTCGTCCTGCGGCGAGGTGCGCTCCCCGGACGGCCGCACCTGATTCTCGGAGCCGCCCTCGTCTTCCGCCTGACGCTGTGGTGGAGCCCGGCGACGCTCTCGGACGATATTTTTCGCTATGTCTGGGATGGCCGCGTCCAGCTAGCCGGCATCAACCCGTACCTCTACGCGCCTTCGGCACCCGAGGTGGCGCACCTGCGCGATGCGCTCTACCACAGCGTCAACCACGCTGACATTCCCACGATCTACCCACCGCTGGCGCAGCTTTTCTTTCGCGCGATTTGCGCGCTCAGCGCGACGCCAGCCGCGTTCAAATTGGCCCTGCTGCTGTGCGATTGGGGTCTCTGTCTGCTGTTGGCACACAGCCTCGTCCAGCGCGGCCAAGACCCGCGCCGCGTCGTGCTCTACGCTTGGAATCCCCTGCCCCTAGTCGAGGTCGCTGGCAGCGGCCACATCGACGCGCTAGGCGTCCTGCTCCTCTTTACGGCCCTGTATGCACTCCACAGCCAGCGTTGGGCCGCAGCCGTCTGCGGCCTCGCCGGGGCCTTTCTCGTCAAACTAGTGCCCCTCGCGCTGTTGCCCACTTTTTGGCGTCGCCCTCGCGCCGGTTGGTTCAACTTCCGCAAGCGAAGTGCCCTACTCCTGTTTCCAACACTAGGGCTATTGGCCTTTTGGCCTTTTGCCGACGCTGGAGAAAAACTCGCGACGGGTTTGTTAACCTACGTGCAACACTGGCACTTCAACGCGGCGGCCTACTCGCTCTTTCACTTTGCCTTGGAACCTCTACACGCTCGCTGGCTCTGCACCGCCCTTTTCGCACTAATAGCCCTCGGCGTCCAACTCCGCTACTGCGACCCCTACCGAGCCGCCTTCGCAACCCTCGGCGCTTACGTTTTGCTCTCGCCGACCGTGCATCCCTGGTACTTGCTTTGGGTCCTCCCGTTCCTCGCCTTTTTTTTCAGCCCCGCTTGGATGCTCCTCAGCGGCTTGATCTTCCTCGCTTACGAGGTGCAGATCGGCTATGGCAGCGAAGGCGTGTGGAGCGAAAAGCCGTGGGTTTTGTGGGCGCAATACGCGCCTTTTTACTTGCTCCTCGGCGCCACGGCCTGCTACAGACGCCTCAATCGCCGCGACGATTAGCAAGCAGACCGCCGCGGCCACGCAAAGGGCAGGTGCATTAGAGCGAAAACAGTGAGAAAGATGGCGGAGATGGCCACTAGGAAGAGCCAGTGCGGGTAGGCGTGGATAAAGGCGAGCTGTTTGGGTGCCGAGAGCGTAAAAAAATAATTAGTGCCGAGATACAGGTTGAGCGGGGTAATGATCAAGGCGTAGAGGTGGACGGCGATATAACTGCGCAGGATCGCCCGCGCCGGCGGGCGATAGCGGCACCCAAAGGTGAAATAGAACCCCGCGCCGACCAAGGCAATATGGGTCAGAAAATAGCGAATCTCGGCGATGAGGCGGATCGACCCGGTCTCCGAGATCTCCGGGAAACACACCGCCAGCAGAGCACCGACCACCCCCGCGTAATACGCCAACTCGGACCACAGCCTCCCGCCGGTCGCCAGCCCGGCGAACAGGACGAATACCGACAGATCGCACAGATGCAGAGGCAGGTTATCGACGATGGGGATGCCTACGACGAAGTGCCGATAGGCAAACCAGCCGAGTTCGTTGACCAGCACCAAGGCGAACAGCGCGACCCGAAAAGTCGCATGGGCTCGCCCGGTCAGCGGCCATCGCCTCATATTGATGCAGCCCGCCGCGAAGAGCGCGGCCACCCCAATCCAGAACAGGTGGCGCACCGAAAATAGCTCCATGCCTCAGAAAACCTGTGAAAAGGTAATGTAGATTGCCCTGCGGCCACCCGAGGTGCCGTAGTCGGCCCGCACGATCGTGCTCTGCCAGTGGCAACGCAACCCCAAGCCGCTACCGCCGCGCCACCCGTCGCTCGTCGGCAGTGCGTCGCGGGCGAAAATCTGCCCGATGTCGCCGAAGGCCACTAGCCCCAGATACAGATGCTGCCGCCGCCATACCGGCAGCCCGCGCCAGCGCAGCTCGCCGTTGAGCACTATCCGCGCTTCGCCCCGGTCCCTAGCACGGGCCAAGCCGCGGACTGTGTCGCTGCCCCCCATGTCCAGTTCCTCGTAGAAAGGTAGATCCCCGATGGTCCAGTTGACGCGCAGGCGGTTGGCGGCCACCAGCCCGCGCCCCAAGGCATGGAAGTGTCGGTGGTCGAAACCGAGCGTCGCCCCCCGGTACTCTCCGCCGCCGCCAATCCCTAAGTCCACCAGCAACTCCTCCAGCACGCCCGAGGTCGCGTTGTTGTAGTTGTCGCGCGTGTCGTAGCGCAGCGAGGCGATGAATTGGGCGAACGCACCTCCGTCCGCGCCGAGGGGGTCGAGCGCGGAGAGAACGCCATCGGCCGCGTTCGGCTCAATATCGTTGTGGCTCAGACGCCCCCCGATGCGCAGACGCCAGGGGAAGCGCAGAGTCCGAATCCACTTGACCTTGAACTCCGGGAAGGCTTGCCGGAACGTCTTCTGGTCCCGCGAATACCCGGCGACCTCCTCGTCGCTGAGGCCGCCGTAGTAATTGGCGAAATCCTCCTTCTCGTAAACCAGTTCGACCTCGAGCCGCTGGCCGGGCCGGAATTCGGGCGTATCGACGAGCATGCGGTGTATCCACTTGCCCTTGGTTGTGATAAATACTTGTGCGCTGTATTTGCGGCGATAGGGTACGCTCTGGCCGTCGTATTCAAAGAGATTGGCCCGCAGCCCGTATCCAGTGCCGTCATCCGAGCTGAAATTCAGCAGCGGTATCGCGGTCGGGCGCCAGCCGACTGTCTCGTGGACCGGCCGGGCACCGCTCGGACACGCCCACGCGAACGCCAAGATCGCCGCAATGTTAAGGACCCGATTCAGCATAGACCTACCCTCACTAAAGTGGTTTTATGCGCTATGTAGCCGTCCGCATTGCCCGCGTTAAGTATGGTCAATCAGCAAATGGAGTGCTACCAGTCCGCGCAGCTTGTAGTGGTCCGCCAGTGGACAGCGATAAAAGGAACGAGTCGCCCTCTTGCGATGTCTATACTAAAGCTCTGCCATTTTATGCGGTAAAAGGAATGAATCGTCCCTTTTTGATGTCTATAACTTATAACCAAGCTCTGCGCGTAACGCGCCTTTTTACTTGCTCTTATGCGGCACCGAACTAGCTCGTCGCCGGATGGGAACAGATGGATCGCGGAGGCAGCAGTGCGGAAAATAGTTCAAAGTGCTTCTGTTTGTTATATTCCTAACTTACAACAATGGCGCAAGGCGTGTAATGGCCGTGCGCCTAGAAAAAATCGCGCGTGAATTACTCTGTGAAAAATTCCTTACGCCTCCTGGCCTTTGGCTTGGGGGCGCTGTGTCTGCACGGCTGTCTGGAACTGGTGCGCCGGCCAGCGGCGGGCGAACCCATCGGCTACGAGTACGCCCCAGCCGCCGACACCACAGCTACGAGCGCAGCTACCGTCCAACCCGCGCCGGTGCTAGTTGTCATAGATCGCCCCAAGCGCTCGCGCCAGCAGTTGCAAAACATCGAGCAGGTCAACAAATACGCGCTCTGGTGCATTGAAAATGCCATGTGGAACGAGGCCCAATCGCACATGGAACGCGCCTTAGCGCAAGACAGCTCGTCGGCCAGCTTGCACAACAACTTAGGGGTCATCTACGAGCGGCTCGGCATGCCCGACAAAGCGGCTGAATTCTACGGCCGGGCGCGGGCCCTCAACCCCGCCCAAGAAGCCTATGCAGCCAATTTGCGCCACTTGCAACAATACCAGCAGACCGACAGCGACTCCACAGGCTCACTTGATATATTTAGGCTGGACCATGGCCAGCCCCGGCGAACCCAACGCCCGGACCATTCACCTACATCCTCGGGAGAGTAAACGTGCAGGCTATAACGAGATTCCGCAGCCTCGCCTGCGCCGCCCTGCTCGTTTGGGGCACCGCAGACCTCAGCGCCCAAGATATCCTCACCTTGCAGCTACAGCAGGGATTCGGGAAAAACAAAGTCCGCTACCGCGACTTCCAGTGGGAGATCCTCGAAAGCGAGCACATAGAGCTCCACTTTGAGCCTGAATTCCAGAATCTGGCCGTGCAGGCGATCGAGTACCTTGAAGAAGGCTACGATCACATCAGCCAAATTTTGCACCACGAGCTTTCGCACCGGCCGCCGGTCGTCATCTATCAGTCGCACTACCAGTTCCAGCAGACCAATATCTTCCCCGACTTTCTGCCGCCTGGTGTCGCTGGCTTTGCCGAGCCGCTGCGCTTCCGCATGGTGGTCCCCTTTGCCGGCGATCTCGACGAGTTCCGCAATGTCCTCGTCCACGAGTTGGCTCATATCTTCCAGTACGACATCGTTCACAAAGGCCCCATTCGCCGCATCACCAGCCCGATTGTCCAGCCACCCACTTGGCTGATGGAGGGCATGGCCGAATACACCACCCCGGGCCGCAACACCATCGATGAAATGGTCCTCCGCGACGCCGTGCTCACCGACGGCCTCATCCCCCTCGAAACCATGAATGCGGCTTGGGGCCAAGGCAACGTATTCCTCGCCTACAAGCAGAGCCACGCGCTCATGGAATACATTGCCGAGCACTACGGCCCGGAAAAAATCAGCCGCATCCTCCGCCTGTGGGACAGCCAGCACGATACCGACAAGCTCATGGATCGCCTGATCGGCATGGACTTGAAAACCCTCGACGAGCGCTGGTCGGCCCAGATGCGCAAAGCCTATTGGCCCCTCTTACAGACGCGCGACTACACCTCTGAATTCGCCGAGGAAATAGGCGACGACGAGAATATCCACAGCTTCTCTAGCCCCTGCTGGTCGCTCAGCGGCGACATGCTCGCCGTCCATTCCTCAGACGGAATCGAACAGCACGTGGACATCATCCGCCTGCGCGATGCCTCGCTCGTCGAGCGCGTCACCGGGAGCATGCGCGCCGCCGCCTACGATCACCTCAGCATCGGCAGCGGCACTGTGGCTTGGGCGCAAGATGGCCAGACCATCGCCTTCGTCGCCAAAGAAGGCCCCCGCGACCGCATCCTGCTGTGGAACCTCTACGACAAGAAGCTGGTGCAGACCCTGACCATGCCCGATCTGGATCTCGTCGAGAGCCTAACCTGGTCCCCCGACAGCCACCACCTCGCCTTTATCGGCACGGGGCAGGGCCAGAGCGATCTCTACATCATTGATGTACAGACCGGCGAGCGGCGTCAGCTCACGGGCACGCCCGAGCGGGAAGATTATCCGAACTGGTCGCCCGACGGCCAGCGCATCGCCTTTAGCAGCAAGTACCGCAACCAGTTCGACATCAAAATTTACGATCTAGCCGAGGGCACAGCGCACGCGGCCATCGCCAGTTCCACCGACGATTTGTGGCCTCAGTGGCTGCCCGAAGGCAACAAGCTGCTCTTTGTTTCCACCCGCGACAAAATCAACGACCTCTTCGTCTATCACCTCGACGAAGGCCGCGAATTCCGCCTAACCCGCAGCCTCAGCGGCATTATGAACCCTGCCCTCTCGCCTGACGGGCGGCAGATCGTGTTCAACACCTATTTCAAGGGCCGCAACGACCTCTACCGGATGGCCATGCCCGAATGGCCCGAGGTCAAACGCAAAGACGCCCAGCTACTAGCCCGTGTGGCCGAAGTAGCGCCGCAAGCCCAAGTAGCACCACCAGTCGAAGCAGAGCCGCCAACTGAAGCAGAACCACCAGCCACCGAGGCCATAGCCATAGAGATGCCCTCGGTGCGGCCCGCGGTAGAGGGCGACGCTGTGCTCTCTGACCAAGGGGGGACCCCAAGCCTAGGGGAGATCTCGACCCCGAAGGACCCAGATCTCCCAGACGACGCCGTGCTGCTAGCCGGGGCCAGCGGCCCGTTGTCGCCCACCGAATCCCAAGAGCCGCAGGCCACCGTCCAGCTTCTCGCCGACGACGGCGACGACGAATTGGAACTGCGCCGTCGCCGCTATACCCCCAAGCTCGAATTCGACGGCATTTCCGTGCAGATGGGCTATTTCGATGGGTTCTTATCGTCGATTGCCCAGCTAAGCATGAGCGATCTTTTGGGCAATCACTCGTTGGTTTTGGCCACGGATTACGTAGCTGCGCAGGACATCAGCAATGACTTCAACTTTGCCGCTAGCTATAGCTACTACGGCAAGCGGCCCACGTACCACGTATCTATTTTCAATTGGAACCAGTACTTCATCAACAATCGCAATTTCCTCGTCCCAGGCCGCGCCCCGGCTCGGGGCATTAGCCGTCTCCAGCAGCGCGGAGCGTTGGCCAATGCCAGCTATCCACTCGACCTGTACCGCCGCCTCGACCTGAGCTATACGTATGTCGGCGAGCAAGAAGAACAAGTCAGTCCTTTCTACGAGCCAGATTCTACTGCTACCAGTACTCATCTGTTCAAGACCGCATACGTCCACGACTCCATTACCTACGGTCTTTTGGGTGCTACCGCTGGGAAGCGCTACTTCCTCTCGGTGGGGCGCACGCTCAACCTTGGGTCGGCCACGCGCTCTTTTTCGCACCTCGAATTCGACTACCGCCACTACTTGCGGCTAGGGCGTTGGTCGGTGCTGGGCTTGAGAGCCTATAGCGTGGGGTCTTTGGGCCGCGACGCCCTTGAATACAACCTAGGGGGGCCGACTTGGTACTTGCCCTTCTACACGGGCTTCAACCTCAATACCGGCCCACTGCGCGGCTATCCGTTCTCGGCCTTCACCGGCAGCCGGGTCCTGCTGACCAATGTCGAGTTGCGCGTCCCCTTTGTGCGCGGCATCCTCTTTGGCTGGCCCGGCACCTTCCTGATTCCGGCGGTTGATGGCAGCCTGTTTATGGATATGGGCATGGCCTGGAACAAGGATGACGAAATCGACCTGTGGCCCTTCCGCAACCCACACGCCGCGCTCACGTCCTCCCCACGGCAGGTACACGCCAGCGTCGGCTTCGGCCTCTTAGTGTACTTCTTGCTGCCGATGAACTTTGAATTCGCTAGACAGATGGACCTACAAGGCAACTTCTCGGACTACAAGTTTCACTTCAGCTTTGGACAGAGCTTTTGATTGCTACTCTCATATTGCTCATTGGCCTAGCCGGCTGCGGCGGCCGCAGCGCTTTTACGCGGGTCGAGTTTCGCGCCCCGTCGCAACCCGATCCAGTCTTGCGCCCCTACCTAGCGGAAGTCGATCACATCGGCGTCGTTTGCGCGACCAACATCGAACCCTTTCGGGAGCTAGACATCGAGAAGGTCATGGCGCGTCTGTCCAATGCCGTGGTCCGCAGCCTCGGCAATATGCCCAAGACCGAAGTGATGAACCAAGACGAAATTACCTATCAACTCAAGGGAATTCGCCTCGATTCGACGAGCGTCCACCAAGACTCGGTACAGGCCATTCTCAAGGAAAAACTCGAACTCGACGCCTTAGTCTTGGTCGAGCTGAGGCACTTACAGGCGCGGATGATGCCCATGTCGCCCACGCCCTATGGCATGTCGCCCAACCCCGGCATCGACCTGACCATAGATCTCAAGGTCAGCCTGATCAATCTCAACACCAATCAAGTCTGGCAGCAGGGCGGCACGCAGCGCAATTATCAACCGGTGCAACTACAGCTTTTCGGCGGCAATAAACAAGGCGAGCGCCAACTGCTCATGGCGCTCGCCCGCCCACTACAACGCTTCCTCTTCCGCATCGCCCCGCCACCCAAACCACAGACCCGCCACTTCGATCTAAGCGGCGATTAGGCACAAAAAAGCGGAGGGCAACAAAAGGCCCCCCGCTTTTTCTGTGTTTCTAGTAGCGAAAAGTCAGCGCCGGCGCTTCTTGGGCTTGGCCGATTTCTTTGTCGCGGACGATTTAGAAGCTGGTGCCGATGTGGCTGCGGGCGCTTTGGTCGCCGACGTACTCGGCGGCGAACTGACCGAAGATCGCGATGTAGGCGCAGGCGCATTGCTGGCCGAGGAGCGCGACGTAGGTGCAGGAGTGCTGCGCACCCGAGGCTCGACCCGCCGCTGCCACACATTTTCTTCGCGGCGCTGTCTTTCGGTCGCTGCGGCCGGGTCGGCAATCGCCGGCGTCGTGCTCAGCCGACTCGCCGCGCGCAAATCGTCGAGCTGGCGCGTGCTGACCAGTTCATAACCTGGCGGCACGTAGTAACCGCCCGAACTCCGATAGTACGGATCGTAGCCGTAACTATAAGGGCCATAGCCGCCATAATAGGAGGGATAGCCGCCGTAGTAGTAAGGATAGTGGCCAGAGGTAGGATAATAGCCGCCATAGCCACCGTAGCCGCCGTAGTAGCCGCCATAGCCGCCATAGCCACCACGCACACCCGGATAGCGGTAGAGATCGTCCATGTAGTCGCGGTCGTCGAACTGGCCAACCGTGGGAGCCTCGACAGCGCGGCTCTTGGCGCGAGCTAGATCCTCGTCGTGCAGACTAGCCGCCTCATAGGGACTACTGAGCACTGTGTAGCAGCCGCTGGCCATCAGCGCAGTTAGCGGCAAGGCCGAATACAAAATAAAAGCCTTCATTTTCATAAATTAACCTCCTCCTTAAGGAGCGTTAAACTCATCTTCAGCCTGAATATACACAAACCAGCAACCGAAGCAAAAAAGAATCCTAAAAGTTGTAGCCCACGCCGATGACGAGGCGATTGATCGCGTAGTCCTCACTAAGGATATTGTCTGAGTATTCTTCTACTTGCTTAAACGCACCCCGCACCCAAGCTAGATCTATTTGCATGGCCTCATCAACCAATATCCCGGCCCCGAGAGTAATAAAACGACGGTCTTCTTCAATGCGGATGGGCGGATCGTCGGAGCTGGGGTCGCGCGGACCGATAAAGGGAATCGGGTCCACGAAATAGCCGGCCCGCAGATCCAGCGCAACGACCGGCACCCGGTACTCGGCACCTAAGTGATAGCGCAAGACATCTCTGTACTGCGTTTCAAACGAGGTATCAGCGCGCAAGCCGTAGTCATCGGCCCCTTTGTACTCGCTCTGCGACCACTCAGCTAAATGCAGGCTGCCCGCCAGCGTCAGGCCCGGCACAGCCTCGGCCGAAGCACCCACGCCGAACTCAAACGGTAGCGCGAGTTCGTACGTGCTGCGCCCAACTTCGTCCGGGAAATTCCCTACAGTTCCGTCGTCGCACTCAACCGAGCTGTAATTATCTGCAAGGGGCGAGTCTGGAGTACCTTCTGGGAATAAGTGTTGGCAAGGGTTTGGTTTGTCATAGGATGAGGGACCGCGGAAGACATAGCGAATTTCGTGCGTCCCTCCAGTCGCAAACGTCGCGCCCAACCTGTAGCGCGGCTCGTCGCGCGGCGTGCGCAGCATCGCGCCCAATACGGCATACGGAGTCCACTTATATTCGTCTGTAAAGGTGTCGCGCACGAGAAAGCGCTGCTCGTAGAATCCGTCCTGCAGATCGGCCCAGTCAAATTCACTGACGGCCTCGTCTTCGCCGCTGACTAAACCAAAGGTCGCGCCCAGTGAAACAGCCGGCGACACGTCGATGGCAGCAGACACGCCGGCCAGCGCCATCTCGCCCTCGTGCTGGAAGGTGTGGTCCGTAGCAAGGCCCGCGGAGTCACCTTGTTGATTGAGGCTCCAGTCGAAGTCCTTGATGCGGGTAAAGCCAGCCGCCAAGACCAAGCTGCCGCGATAGACCGGATAGGGATAGACAAAGCCCAGCGAGCCAAAGCGCGTATTGGTCAGCTCGCTGCTCCCCGGCGTGCCGTTGAAAACCGAGTCGTTGGCGCGGCTGTTGCGCAGTAAAGACACCTGTATCTCGCGCTGCTGCATCTGGGCCAAGCCCGCCGGATTCCAGTACATGGCCGTGAAATCGTCGGCCACCCCAACAAAGGCCCCGCCCATGCCCATGGCCCGCACCCCAACTCCAGCAAAGTTGTCGATGGCCCGCTCCTCTTGGGCCACCGCGCCGCGGACCCACACGCAAAGCAAAGCAATAGCCAGTATTTTCATCGGAATTTCCTCCTGTACGTGACGGACAACTCCCGAATGGACTGGGAGCCGAAGTGATCGCTTTCCAGCGCGTTTTTAAGATAATACCCGACCCTTAGCTGCGGCGCTACGGTCCAGGCCCCCCCGATGTTCAAATAGCCTTCTGCCACGCCTTGCTCTCGTAGGCCGTTGTTGCGGCCCAAGTCGTATTCGGCGAATAGGGCCATAAATCGCAAGCTCTTGTCGATACCCAACCACGCAGACCAGTCGCCATCGTCGTCATCTTCGCGTGACACATTGACGCCTGCATGGACGCCGAGTTCCCCTAGCATTGAGTTGTAATTCTTGCTCAGTGCCAGATAGATGCCTTTGGATTTGACTTGGTAGCGCTGATCTTGATACGGCCCGATGCCTTGGGAATCGAAGCCCAACAGCAGCGCCGGCCACGTGTACCCTTCTTCGATGATCCGGCATCGAGCAGCCACTGCCACGCGCGGATACCAATCGACCGCACCGGTTCCAATGAGTTGCTCGCCGCCAAAAGACGCGCCCACGCTCAGCCGCTTGAGCACTCCCACATGCAAGCGGCCGACAGCTCCCCCATCGACAAACAGGCGAACATTCACCGCATAGTGCCCCTTATTGACCAATCCGGCCGTCGGGCTATCGACCAAGCTCGTCAACTCGGCCCGGTCAGCCGCGGCCGGACCAACGGCAATGCAAAGACACAGTATTAGCCGCTGCAAAGTCCCCTCCCTGTAGCCAATTTCTCAGAACTCTATTTCTTCTACCCCATCCCCTTGCAAGGTGATGCGCCGCTCGCAAGCCTCCCCGTGCTCTAGCCACACATGGCAGCACTTATCGGGCAGCGAGCCATCGGCGCGCTCGGCCCACTCGACCAAGCAGACGCCGTGGCCGTAAAAGTACTCTTCGGCTCCTAAATCCTCAAGCTCTTCAACTCCCCCCAGCCTATAAAGATCGAAGTGATAGACGGGTAAATCGCGGCCCCTACATTGCCCGACGTACTCGTTGATTAAGATAAAGGTCGGACTGGTGATGTAATCGGCCACTTGCAAAGCCTCGCACACACCTTGAATCATGCAGGTCTTGCCGCTGCCCAAGTCGCCGCGGAAGGCGACCACATCGCCCGGTGCCAAGCGGCGGCCTAGCGCAACGCCCAGCGCGTGGGTCTGGGCCGCCGAGTGGGTGGTGAAAACCTTTTTCACGTTCCCTACTTAGGCTCCATAATCGCCACGGGCAAAATCATTTCTTCCAACGAGATACCGCCGTGCTGGAAGCTGCCCTTGTAGCGGCGCTGGTACTTGTTGAACTGGGTCGGATAGACGAAGTAGAAATCCTCGCGGGCGATGACGAAGCTATGACCGAGGCCCGCCGCAGGCAGCCCATAGGCCTGTGGATCGGCGATCAGCAGCGCGTCCTTTTCCTCGCAGCGGAGATTCTGACCGTACTTGTAGCGCAGACTCGAAGACGTGCTACGGTCTCCGTACACCACCGAAGCGCGCGTGCCGCGCATGGAGCCGTGGTCGGTCGTCAGTACTACCACCGCGTCGGTGCGGGCAATGCCCTTGAGGGTCTCAAAAAGCGACGCATTGCCAAACCACGTCTGCACCAAGGCGCGAAAGGCCGCTTCGTTAGGAGCCATCTCCTTGAGCAGATCCGACTGCGCTTGGCTGTGTACCAGCATGTCGAGAAAATTGTACACCACCGACACAAGCGGCCACTTGCCTAGCGACGGTATCTTGCGGGTCAATTTCCGGGCCTCGCTGGTGTCTAGCACTTTGACGTAGTGCGAACCCGGTTTGAGTGCGACGCCCATGTCGCGGACCAAATCGTCGATGAATTGGTGCTCGTGCCGGTTGAGGCTGTATTCGTTGTCTTGGGCCTCGTGCCATAGGGTGCGGTACTTGTCGGCGATCTCTTTGGGAAAAAGCCCGCTGAAGATCGCGTTGCGCGCAAAGGGCGTGGCCGTCGGCAAAATCGAATAGTGGTAGGAGCGTTTGATGTTGAAGTACTCAGCTAACTGAGGCTCCATCACCATCCAGTGATCTAAGCGCAGACAATCGACCACGATAAAGAATACCTGTCGGCCCTGTTCGAGATAGGGCACCACGAACTCGGGCACCACATCCACCGACAATGGCGGCGAATCCTCTTCGTCTGCTATCCAGCGCGTGTAATGCTGCTCGACAAAGCGCCCGAACTCGCGATTGCACTCGCGCCGCTGATCCCCAATCATCTGACTGAGCCCCTCGTCGCCCAAGCGCGCCACTTCGATATCCCACTCGCAGAGCTGCCGATGTACGTCAATCCACGTCTGCCAAGTTGCGCCCGCAATCTGCTCGCGGATCTGGCCGGCCCGCGAGACGTAGTGCTGCCCGGCTTGGCTTTGGCGAATCTGCTGCGCGTCGAGTAGCTGTTTGCAAGCCATGAAAATCTGGCTGGGATTGACCGGCTTTGTCAGGTAGTTGTCGATGCGGCGGCCAATGGCCTCGTCCATCAGGTGTTCTTCTTCGTTCTTGGTGATCATAATCACCGGCACGTTGGGATCGGCCGTCTTGATCTGCTCCAAGGTCGAAAGTCCGTCCAGTCCCGGCATCATCTCGTCGAGCAGCACGATGTCAAAGGGTGCTTGGGCAATCAGGGCGATGGCGTCCTTGCCGTTACTTACCGGCGTCACTGAATAGCCCCTTTCGTCGAGAAAGCGTCGGTGAGCGCGCAATAGGTCAATCTCGTCGTCGGCCCAGAGTATCTTTCGCTTGTCGCCTTCCATGCGTTCCCTTTAGCTGTAGGATTCCATTCCTAAAATAACGCTTTATGCCCACATCCGTTCCTCAACTCAAGGGCAAAACCACCTCAAAGATCGTACCCTCGCCCGGCGCACTATGCACCAAGCTGATCTTGCCCTTGTGGTATTCTTCGACGATGCGCTTGACAAACACTAGCCCTAACCCCCAGCCGCGCTTCTTGGTGCTAAACCCCGGCTCAAAGATGCGCTTGACGTGCTCGGGTTCAATGCCCCGCCCGTCGTCCTCAAACGCGATCTGCACGGCGCGGCTTGCGGGCAAAAACTCCATGCGGATGTGCAAGCGGCCCGTCTGGCCATCCATGGCGTCGATGGCGTTCTTGCACAGATTCTCAAACGCCCAACTCATCAATTCGGCGTTGATCGGCACCGATGGCAACTCGCCTAGGCATTCCAGTTTAATTTCCTGCCGCCCAAACTGGGGGACGCGACGTCGGAAGTATTCTATCGTCTCCTCCAGCACGGCTGCTAGGTCCTTTTCCTCTAATTCGGGTACCGAACCGATCTGGCTGAAGCGCGAAGCGATTTGGTCGAGGCGACGCATGTCCTGCTGTATCTCCCCGATCATCTGATCGACGCGCTGCCAACGCTCGTCGCGCTCCGACCTCGGAACGGCGGCGGCCTCGCCACGCAGCAGTTCTAGCCACCCCGATAGTGAGGAGAGTGGGGTGCCGAGCTGGTGGGCTGTCTCCTTGGCCATGCCCACCCAGAGCGAGCGCTGTTGGCTGCGCTTAATGTTGCGATAGCCGATATAGCCGACGAGCAGAAAGAGAACCAACACGCCAATCTGCACAAAAGGGGCGAGGGAAATGCGGCCGACCAAACTCGTGTCGCCGTAGTGAATATAGTGCTCAGCCGGAATCTGGAACGCTAGCGGTGGATGCTGGTTGGCCAAGCTATCGACAAAGGCCCGGAGTTGGTCTTGCACCGCTTGGGTGGGATCGTCGCTGGCCAGCGGCAGCCCAGCCCCCACCCAAGCCCTAAATTGGCCCTCGGCGTCGGTGATGATTGCGTTGGTCGTGTCCCAATGCAGATAACTGAAGCTAGCAGCCGGCACGCTGAAGAGCAGCGGTTCTCCGGCTTCCATCTCCTGCCACGCCCGTTGCACCTCGGCAAGGGCCGCGGCCGAGGTGTCGCTGCTCGCTGGCAGGTCCGTCCCCTGCCACGCCGCGATGGCTCTTTGCGTATCCGCGATGATGACGCGGCCCCCCTCGCAGTAGAGCCGCCCCAAGGTCTCTGGCGACCAATAAAAGGGAATAGGCGGATTCTGGACGTCCATTTCCTCGATCAACTCTTGTAGCTGAGCAGTCGAAGCGACCGGCGCGTCCACCGCTTCGCTGCGCCAAAAGGCCCAGTGGTCCAACAAGCTCGACGTATCGATGTCCTCGGCCTGGATGATCTCGCCGCGGTGATTGGTGATAATGCGCGGGAAATCGACCTTGGTGATCACCTCGGTAAAGAGGGTGGGAATTTGGCCTTCTGATGCCTGCGGTGTGAACGAGATCAAATGCGCATAGAGATCGACCCGATTCTTTTCGTGTTCGCGCAATTCGGCGATGATCGACTCGTTGTAGAGCAGGAAGGCCAAAATAGCGGCAATGCCGCCGAGGAAGATGTACGCGCGAAAAACCGGCGACGCGCCCAAGCTGGCTAGGGCACCGCGCCGCCAGCGCCGCCAGCCACGGGCGGGCGACGCTCCTTTTGCCGGGCGCTGCCGAGCATCCGCAGGTACCGCGATCTCCTCTATTGGAACCGAGCGGCGGTGCCGGCGGCGCTTGGACTCAGGATGGTCGCGTTGGCTCATCGACAAGAAAAAAAATCCATCGGCAGCGCGGTGCAGATGGATTTTTTACGCAAAAACGAGGTAGGAAAGTGCTATTTCTTTTGAGTTTGGGGTCTGGGCTCGGACGTAAGGGGCTTTGCCGCTGCGCCGTCTGGGGAACCTTTTTGAACTTGGGGTCTAGGCCCAAACGGTTCGGGCTTTGCCGCTGCGCCGCCCGAGGCACCCGTTGCCAGCGATTCGCTTTCCTTCTTGTGGTTTTCCATCGAACAAGAGCCGTGAAAAATCGCACCCTCGGAGACCGAGAACGAGTCGGTGTACACGTCGCCGGTAAAGCGCGACTGCGAGTCCAACCGCACCTTATCGGCGTGCACGGTGCCATTCACGACGCCGTCGATGTACGCGTCTTTGCACTGCAAAGTAGCATCGACCTCGCCCGACTGGCTGATCGTTAGCTCCCCCGTACAGGTCAGTTCGCCCTTGAATTCGCCGTCTATTCGGACGCTGTTATCTACCGTCAGCTTGCCTTCAAAGTGGCTACCGCGACCGATGATCGTATTGAGCGCTTGTCCGTTGCTAACGGCAGTACCCTTCTTTTTGTTACCCAGCATTTCTATACCTAACTGTTGCGCGTTTCCACGACTCCTCAACCGTGATTTTTGGAATATACAATACAGCATTGGGCGAATCAACAAACGGTGCGCCGCATCAATTGGCCGAGCGCTTCTTGCGGGAGGCACGCAGGGCCTTGCGGATTTCCTCCTGATCCTGCAGTCGCTCGCTGACCACCATGGCGACCTCGCTCGTCAGACCCTCGACCGAGGTAGTAGTAATCACCGGAATGCCGTGGGCGGCACTCGTTTCAATGAGATAGTCCTGAATTTTAAGGATCTCTTCCAAGTACTTCATATAGCGATGAGCCGAGCGCGACGGAGCTTCGCTGGCGCGCTGGGCAAAGCGGTCCTCAAAGGCGTCGCGACCAGGCAATTCCAAACAGATGGGTGTGATAAAAGCGTCGCCAGCGTATCCCTCTAAGTCCAGCATATCGCTGATTAGGTGTACGCCGTCGATGATGACACTGGTGTTTTCCTCGATGCAGCGGCTAATGATGGCCTTGACCCCAACGCAGACGCTGCGCGCCTGCTCGCGAAACCCGGCGACGACCACGTCGAGATGACCAGTTTCTGGAACAACCTTCCAAGCAGTGTACGAGGAGGTGTGCAGGGCCGGCACCAACTCCTGTGCAAGCGTCAAGCGCATGACTTGGCGCAAATCGTCGGTAGCTACCACCCGGGGAATATCGAGTAAATTGGCCAGCGCAATCGCCAACGAGGTCTTGCCGACCCCGCTGGCACCGCCGATGAGGATGATCAGGGGTTTATCTACATCGCCCCAAGCGCGCCACAAGCGGTAGCGCTCGGCAAAGGACTTGTCAAAGGACTTTTCGATCAGCTCGGCCGCCAAATCCTCCAACTCCCAATGCGCGATGCGCTGGCGGCGCTGGTCGATCAAGCGAGCCTCAATCGTCTGTGCAATCTCGTAGCTCTGGTCTGGAGCTAGCCCAGACGCCTGAATGGAATCCGACAGCAACTCCTTGGAAAAAGGCCGCGACCCGCTCTTGCGCTCGACGATGATGGTGGTCGGCTGGCGCTCCCAGAAAATTAGGTCGCCGACCTCGTGCGTGTCGAACCCCTTGCGAATGGCCCTATGTACGAGCTGCACCATCTCCTTCTTGCGCACCAGTTCTGCTTTGCCCAAAGACGCGCGCACCGCATTGGCCACAGCGCGGGCGTCTTCGTGACTAAAGCCGCGCTCAATCAGGTAATGCACCAGCATTCCGCGCATAAAGGGGATGCGCTTTTTGCCATCGACTATGGTTGCCACGATGAGTGGTTCCTTTTATTAGCTCGCGGCGCTGGAGTCTTCCCACGCCGCAATCGTCCGCTCCAATCCCTCCGCCAGCCCAACCCTCGGCCCGTAACCCAACTCGTTCCGGGCGCACGATATATCGGCGGAAGAAAAGCGGATATCACCCGCCCGAGGCGGTGCGAACATCGGCTCCAACTCGGTCCCCAAAATCTGGTTGAGCGCGGCGATCAATTCCAGCAGCGACGCGCTGCGGCCGCAGCCGATATTGTATATCCGCCCGGCGACTCCCGGCTCAGTACTGGCCCTCATATTGGCCTCTACCACATCGCCGACATAGACAAAATCGCGCGATTGGTGGCCGTCGCCGCAAACGGTTGGCGACTCGCCCGCCCGCATCCGCGCGACAAAAATCGAGATGACGCCCGAGTACGGGGAAGACGGCACCTGCCGAGGGCCAAAGACATTGAAGTAGCGCAAGCCAACCACCTCCAAGCCGTAGAGCTGGCTGTACACTCGAGCGTAGTGCTCGGCCATGACCTTGGAAACCGCGTAGGGCGACTCGGGTTCGGGTAGCATATTTTCGCGCTTGGGCATTTGCGGATTGTTGCCATACACTGCGGCCGAACTGGGAAAAACCACTCGGCGCACCCCGGCCTGCCGCGCCGCTTCCAACAGCCGCAGCGTTCCCACGGCGTTGACTTCCTGATCGACGAGGGGCTGCTCGACCGAAGCGGGCACCGACACGATGGCTGCGTGGTGCAGAACGCAATCGACCTGCTGCATCACCTCGGCGAGCAAGGCCGCGTCGCGGATATCGCCCTCGACGAACTCTATCTCGCCCAAGATGTCGGCCAAGTTTTCGCGCCGCCCCGTGCTCAAGTCGTCGAGAACTCGTACTGTGTGTCCTTCTTCACACAAGCGCTGACACAGATGAGAACCAATAAATCCCGCTCCACCCGTAACCAAATACCGGCTCATATTTCCTCGCATCAAAGTTGGCCGCGCTAATATCAACAGCAAGACGGCTGCGCACAACGCCTTGAGCGGCACAATCGACTTGTTGATTTTCGCCTGTGCTTGTATATTTGCAAAACTCACACGAGGCGGTGTGGGAGGCCATGGCGGACGCTGTGGCCTTTTTTATTTTTTCGACCCCGAGGAAGCCAACGAACTGCTCGGAGAGGCTTGGAGAAAGTGGGCACCCCTGTGATCATCGCCGGTGATGTCGGCGGCACCAAAACGTACCTCGCCGCTTTCGACCCAGCCGCTCAAGGCTTTGACCCGCTCGTCGAGCAGCGCTACCAAACTGCGTCCTACCCCAGCGCCGGTGCACTGCTCAAAGCCTTCGCCGACGAGATGCAGATCACCCCCAGCCGCACGGTCTTAGGCGTCCCCGGTCCCGTCCATCAGCTTCCCGTCCGCGCCGTCAATCTGCCTTGGCTCATCGACCCTAGCGAAATTTCGGCGGTACTCAACGGCACTGACGTTCACCTGCTCAACGACCTGCAAGCGACTTCCTACGGCACCTTGGTGTTGGAGTCGGACGACCTGTGTCCGCTCAACGAAGGTCGGCGTGACCCAAAGGGCAACATCGCCGTCATCGCCGCCGGCACCGGGCTGGGTGAGGGAGGCTTGTGCTGGGTCGAGGGCCGCTACGCAGCAATCGCCTCTGAGGGAGGACACGCGACCTTTGGGCCAAGTTCCGCACTCGAAATCGAGCTTTGGCGTTTCCTCAACGAGCGCTACGGCCACGTTAGCTGGGAACGGGTGGTCACGGGCCAAGGCTTGGCCGCGATCTACGACTTTCTGTGCGAACGGCATCCCGACCGCGCCGACGCCTCTCTGGCCCCCGAGGCAGAACAGCCCGACCGCGCCGACGCCATCGCTCGCGCCGGCCTCGAAAGCCACTCCGCGCTAGCTGTAACGGCCCTCGACCTCTTCGCGCTCCTCTACGGCCGCGAAGCAGGGAATTTAGCGCTCAAGCTGATGTCTTCGGGGGGGGTTTTCGTCGGCGGCGGCATTGCGCCCAAGATCCTCGCCAAGCTGCGCGACGGCCGCTTTATGGAGGGCTTTATGGACAAAGGCCGCATGGGCGAGCCTCTCGCGGCGATTCCCGTCCACGTCGTGCTCAACGACAAGACCGCGCTGCTGGGTGCCGCCTATTGGGGGGCGCAGTTTTAGGCATGGGTTTACGAAGGCCAGAATCGCAAAACGATATTGAGCAGAGCTAGACCGGAAGTCATCGCGATAAGCAGAATTTTGACACTACCCTTGAGTTCGGCAATATCGGCTCTAAGATCACTCTCGACGCGCGCAATATCGGCTTTAAGATCCGTCTCAACCCGAGCAATATCGTCCTTTAAGACCGCTCTTAGTTCGGCAAGGTCTGCTTTGGAAGCAAGATGATCGTACACGCCTTCAAGCCTTGCTAGACGTTCCTCAATAGTTGGGGGCACAGTAGTCATAATCGTCGTTGCTCTCCTTTCGTTCGGGTTTGGGGTGTACTGTGAACATACAGGACGAGGTAGAACGGCGTCAACAAAAAATCTACTTTTTGTTCGCAGTCTAAAATCGCCGTAAAATAAGGCGGTTACGGTTCAACTTTTCCCTACATCTCAAGGAGTCTTAATGATGAAAAAAGCATCCATCTTCGCGTTTGCCGCGCTGGTGTTGGCGACCTATGGGGGCACCGAGCCGCTGGTGGAGGGGCGGGTTCGCCTTGCTTCCGGTGAAGCGGCGGTAGCCGCGCAGGTGATGGTTTTCGATTTGACGAATCTACAGCGCGGCCCGGTGGCACAGGCGACGACCGATGCGGACGGGCATTTCGCGCTGCCACTGGCGTCGTTGGACGGCCAAGCCCTGCCACAGGGGTTTGCGCTGGGACAGAATTATCCCAATCCGTTCAATCCTTCCACCGTCATTCCGTATCAGTTGCCCACGGCAGCACATGTGCGGCTGGAGGTATTCAACGTGTTGGGCCAGCATCTTGCGACGCTGGTGGATGGGGAGCGACCAGCCGGTATTCACACGACGGTATGGGATGCAACCGATGCAGCGGGTCAGGCCGTGGCGGCAGGCGTGTATATCTACCGGCTGCACAGCGCGGGGGTGGAGTTGACGCGGCGGATGGTGCTCGTTGACGGGCAGGCGGGGACGGCGGGAACTGGTCTTCCGGTATCGGTCGGCGAGACTCTCGGATCGACGGTTGATGCGACCTCCGAACCGGCGGAGCGGACCTATGGCCTCGTCGTTTCGGGCGCGGGCGTGGTCCCCTACGTGGATGCGGCCTTTGAGGTGCGGGCGGGGATGGCTCCGGTGGAGTTCGTGGTTGAATCGGTGGAGAAACTGCCGAGGGGCAAGGCGTTGACCTGTGGTATTTTGGGTGATGTGAACAACGACGGGCAGGTTGACTTGGCCGACGCGCTGCTGGTGGTGGTGTTCAATATAGATCCGTCTATTACGGCTCCGAACAATGGCAATATCGGCTTGGGCGACGTTACCGACGATGGGCAAGTCAATTTGACCGACTTACTAGCGATTATGACGTATGTCACGAATCCATTAGATGCATCCCTGCCGACGGGGATCGGGCAAGCGGCAACGCGAGTGAACTGGGTGGCTGGGCCGATCCGTCGGCTGACCAACGATGCTGGAGCTTCTATCGGTTCAAACGTTTGGTCGCCCAGCGGATTATATATCTATTTCGATGGTGAGATCGACGACGATCTGGGTGTTTACCTAGTGTCATCGGACGGCTCTTGGGTGAGCCGGTCGAGCATCTTCAGGGATGATGACGGCCTGTATCCCGCTTGGTCGCCCGACGGAACGCAGATCGCCTTTACGTCTTATCGTGCCGGCAATTTGGACATTTATGTGATGGACGCTGGCGGGTCTAACCTGCGCCGGCTGACCAACAACGACGCTTTCGACATTCGTCCCACTTGGTCGCCCGACGGAACGCAGATCGCCTTTATGTCTAACCGCGGCAGCGACGATTGGGACATTTATGTGATGGACGCCGATGGCGAAGACGAATATCTGCGCAGACTGACCAACAACGACGCTTACGACGGCAATCCCACTTGGTCGCCCGATGGACAAAAAATAGCCTTTCAGTCTAATCGTGACGGCGATTCGGACATTTATGTGATGGACGCCGACGGGTCTAACCTGCGCTCCTTAGCCTACACCTATAATTACGAGGGTTATCCCGCTTGGTCGCCCGACGGAACGCAGATCGCCTTTGTGTCTAACCGCGGCAGCGACGATCGGGCCGATAGGTACATTTACTTAATGGACGCCGATGGATCTAACCTACAGCGACTAACCTACAACAGCGATTACGACCATTCTCCCGCTTGGTCGCCCGACGGACAAAAAATAGCCTTTGTGTCTCGGCGCACCGGCAATGACGACAATCTTGACATTTACGTGATGGAACTCCTCGGAAGCTGTGAGTAAGGCAGCACAGATGGGGTGGTTGGCTGGCAGTCAGGCTGCGTCGCCCGCAACATTTTGTGCCCATCGTCGGACGATTCGTTCCCGGCTCTGATGCTGAGCCGAAGAAAATCCGCGTCGTCCTCTTTACCGACAAGCCCCGCCGAGCAAAGGTCCCGGCGGGGCTTGTTTCATTACTTTAGATCGCGCTCGAAATACAGCTTCAGCCGAGCAACTCCCTGAGTCGTCGCCCAATCTGCTCCGTCTCGCCTTCCTTGAGGCACATCGGCCCAAAAATCACCGCCCCCTCGTACACATCGGTCGGGTTAGCGGCGATCTGCGGTCGCCCTTCCTGTAGCGCCTTGACCAGTTCCAGCGCCGTCATACCCGCGGCTTCTTCATCGAGCACCAGCCGCGCCGTCGGAATCTCAGAGCGCTTGCGGTCGGCTACCACCGCGATCTCGGCGTTTTTCAGCACTCCACACGCAGCGACCAGTTCCTCCATCAGCGCATACCAGCGCTGCCGCCGCTCCGCCGGATCCTCCGCCACAAAAAGGCGCAACGCCTTCACCAATCCCGCGATTTCCTCCTTACCGACCTTGCAGGGCCGCCCAATGCCATGCTGCGGGGCACCGGGTAGCTGCGACTTGTCGATCAAACTCGCCGGCGGCTCCCACAGCTCGGGCATCACGTCGAGGTCCTGATGTTGCAGCGCCGCCGCGGCGATCAAATCCCGCCGCCCACACAAAATCCCCGAAGCCTGCGGCCCACCAATGGCCTTGCCACCGCTAAAGGCGACCAAATCGGCCCCAGCGGCAATGAAGCGCTGCAAGTTGCTCGCCGGCGGCAACTGCCCAGCCGCATCCACAATCACCGGCACGCCGCCCTTGCGCGCTGCGGCCACCACCTCTTCCAGCGACGGCTGCGTGTGCGCGTACGCCACGTACACAATCGCCGCCGTCCGCTCGCTGATCGCCGCCTCAATCTCCCACCCTTCCGCATCGCGTATTCCCGCCCCGGAAAAGCGGTCGGCAATCCCCACTTCCACCAACTCAATCCCCACCGAGCGCACCGCGTGGTCGTAGAAGTTCCGGTGGCTACGCGCCATAATCACTTCGTTCTTCATCCCGGACGTATCTGGCAAGCGGTTCATCTTCCCCGGATCCAATCCGGTCACACAAGCGGCCGTCCCCAGCAACAAGCCCGCCGCCGCCCCGCTCGTCACGTACCCGGCCTCTGCACCAGTGATCTCGGCGATCACTTCCCCGGCCCGCGCCTGCAACAGCGCGATATCCACGCAGCACTCCGAAGCCTGCCGCATGGCCTCGGCCACCTCCGGATGCAGAATCGACCCACTCAATCGCGTCGCCGGTCCTACGGCGTTGATAATGGGATCAATGCCTAATTCTCGATATATGTCCATACTTTAGAGCGGCTTCCCCCCGCCGTCGTAGAGTAAGCCAGGTGCCGGAAAGCGAGCGCAGAGTGCCCGCACCTCAGCCGCGATCTCGGCGTACTCCGCTTTCCGGTCGTCGAGTTCCAGCGCTTTGTTGGCCCGGATCTGAGCCACTCGGTCCATCCACTCGGCCAACTGCTGCATCTCCTCGGCACCAAATCCCCGGCTGGTAATCGCCGGCGTACCGATGCGGATACCGCTGGGCTTGCGCGCCGGCCGCGGATCAAAGGGCACGCGATTAAAATTGCAGACGATGCCCGCTGCGTCCAGCGCCTTGGCCATCACATAACCAGTAATGCCCTTGTTGGTCACGTCCATGAGGATCAGGTGGTTGTCGGTGCCGCCCGAGCTGAGGGCAAAACCGCGCGCCGATAGAGCGGTAGCCAAAGTCTGAGCGTTGGCGACAATCTGCTGGGCATACTGCTTGAACTCCTCGCTCATTGCCTCCTTGAGCGCCACGGCAATCGCCGCCGTGGTACTGTTGTGCGGCCCGCCCTGCAAGCCTGGGAACACCGCCTTATCGAGAGCTTCGGCGTACTGCGCCCTGCACAAGATCATCCCGCCGCGCGGCCCCCGCAGCGACTTGTGCGTAGTCGTAGTTACCACATCTACGTACGGCACAGGACTGGGATGCACCCCGGCGGCCACTAACCCGGCAATATGCGCGATGTCGGCAACCACGATGGCCCCCACCGAATGCCCGATCTCGGCAAAGCGCACAAAGTCAACGACGCGCGGATAGGCCGTGCCCCCGCAGAAGAGCAGCTTGGGCCGGTGCTTTTTGGCCAGTGCTTCGACTTGGCCGAAGTCGATTTCGCCCGAGTCTCGACACACCCCGTATTGCACGGACTTGTAGTGCATTCCCGAAATGCTGACTCGGTCGCCGTGCGTCAGATGGCCTCCGTGCGCCAGCGCCAAGCCCATGACCGTATCGCCCGGCGCACACAGGCCGACGTACACAGCCTGATTGGCCGGCGAGCCCGAATAGGGCTGCACATTGACGTGCTCGGCACCAAAAACCCCCTTGGCGCGCTCGACGCACAGCCGCTCGATCTTGTCGATTTCCCGCTGGCCCTCGTAGTAGCGCGCCCCGGCATATCCTTCGGAATACTTATTCGTCAGGATCGAGCCGCTGGCTTCGAGTACGGCTTGACTGGCGTAATTTTCAGATGGGATCAGGCGAATTTTGTTGTGCTGACGCCTGTTTTCAGCGCAAATGATGACCTCGACTTCCGGGTCCACTGCCGCCAGCGTCCCCGCGATTTCGGGCCGCACCGCCACTGCCTCCATTGGTTTTGTCCTCCCCAGCGCGTTTGTTAATTTTGGTTTGAATAACTCACAAAAATTACGGTGGAGCATTTCTATGAGCAAGTATTTGGGCATTGACTCTAGCACCCAGTCCATCACCGGACTGCTCATCGACGCGGAGCAACGCGCCATCATCGCCGAAGCGTCCATCAACTTCGACGAGCACTTCAAAGCTGCGTATGGAGTCGTCAACGGCGTCCTCGACCTCGGCGCGGGCGTGGTCCACAGTATGCCCCTGATGTGGGCCGAAGCGCTGGACCTGCTCCTGCAAACGCTCGCCGACCAAGGCCACGACCTCGGCGCTGTGCGGGCAATCTCCGGGAGCGGCCAGCAGCACGGCACCGTCTATCTCAACGCCAATGCCGCTAGCGCCTTGGCAAACCTTTCACCGACCCAGCCGCTCAAAGACCAACTCGCCACCATCTTCTCCCGCGCCACTGCGCCCATCTGGATGGACACTTCCACTACCGTTCAGTGCGCCGAGATCGAAGCGACCGTCGGCGGACGCGACGCACTGCTCGCGCTTACCGGCAACGCGGCCTTTGAGCGCTTCAGCGGGCCGCAGATCCGCAAGTTTTACCAGACCGAACCCGACGCTTACGCCGACACCACGTACATCGGCTTGGTCAGCTCCTATGTCGCCAGTCTGCTCGCCGGACAGCTCATCGGTGTTGACCCCGGCGACGGCAGCGGCACCAACATGATGGACATTGCCGCACGCCAATGGAGTGCGCTCGCGCTCGACGCTACCGCTCCCGACCTAGCCGCCAAACTCCTGCCCATAGCCCCTTCCGGCCAGCCCGTCGGCCCCATCAGCCCTTATTACGCGGGTCGCTACGGCTTTGCCGACGACTGCCTTGTGCTGCCCTTTTCCGGCGACAATCCGTGCAGCCTCATCGGCCTCGGTCTCGTCGCTCCGGGCCAAGTCGCCCTGAGCTTGGGCACCTCGGACACTCTGTTCGCCTGCATGGACCAGCCGCGCACTTCCGCAGCCGGCGAGGGCGCGGTTTTTGCCTCTCCCGACGGCACGCACTACATGGCCCTGACTTGCTATCTCAACGGCAGCTTGGCCCGCGAGGCCGTGCGCGACCAATACGGCATGAACTGGGATCAGTTCACCAGCGCCCTACGCGCCACACCGCCGGGCAACAATGGCGCTCTGATGCTCCCTTACTTCGCGCCAGAAATCGTCCCCAAAGTCCCCACGGCCAACGTCGTTCGCCAAAACCTCGACCCCGCCGACGCGCCGGCCAATGTCCGCGCCGTCATCGAAGCCCAAGCCCTTTCCTCGCGCATCCACGCGCGTTGGATGGGAGTAGAAATTTCCTCGCTCTACGTCACCGGCGGCGCATCGGCCAACGCCGAAATCCTGCGCGTCTTCGCCAACGTCCACAACTGCCCGGTCCACCGCTTCGAGACGACCAATTCAGCAGCTTTAGGCACTGCCTTGCGCGCTGCTCACGCTCACCAATCCACAGCCGGTCACGCGCCTTCGTGGGCAGAAGTTGTCGAGCCATTCGCGCAGCCGGTCGCCGGATCGACGATTGAGCCAGAGCCAAGAGCTGTCGCCGCGTACGACGAGCTTATTGGCCAGTACGCCGCTTTAGAGCAATTGCACACTTAGAGCGCAGTACGACGAAAAAAATCGAGTTATATGCGTAGCCCGTTGGCGTCTAAAATGGGTGCTGGAAACGCAATGTTGATCGAACGGGTTTGTTATTAACGCACATAGCGTACGAAGTAACATCTCGACTTGGTAGATCGATGTGGAAGAGCACCGCTTGACACAGGGCCTTTTTTTCAACTATATATCATATTTTTCACCACCTTGCGATGTCGCAACCCCTGTACCTGTATAAGACGGACATTCACAAGGTTGTAGTACTGTTTTATGAGCATTGGATTGGCTGTGCCAAAAAGAGCACTGGTTTGCGCTCGACAGATGGCTACCTGTTGGGCTTTGACGGCGATTATCGGGCTGATGACCGTCGATTCATGGGCTGTGAATTCAGCCGTGCTGGCCAGAGTCGGGAGCGAAGTCATTCTGGTAGATGACTTGCTCCGCGCCGAGCGCAATATGCGCCGTTTTTCAGCGGAAAATGCTCGGGAAATGCTACAGCCTTTTATCGATCGCAAGCTGCTGGTCTTAGAGGCCAAGGCGAAGGGTTTGGATCAGCATCCCGACGTGGTCGCAAGCGTGCGGCAGGTGCGCGACCGGAGGCTGGTCGAACGTCTGTACGGGGAAGTCACGGGAGACGTTTCCATATCGGAAGAGGAACTGCGGTCGCATTTCCACCAAAGCGGATTGCACAAAAAGCGGGAAGTGCGGGCGAGTCATATTCAGGTAGGCAGTCTCGAAGAAGCCCAAGCCCTGCAAGAGAAGCTACGGCAAGGTGCCGATTTTGCAGAGCTGGCGCGTGAGCAATCCCTCGATCGCACATCGGCGACCAAAGGTGGAGACATGGGTTTCTGGCAGGAGGAAGAAGCACGGCACAGCGGGTTTGTCGCCGAGCTTTTTCGCCTACAGGTCGGCCAAGTGTCCGAACCGTACCGCAACTCGCAGGGAACTTACCATCTGATCAGAGCCGATGAAGAGCGCTACGTCACTTTTGAGAGTCAAAAAAAGAAGCTGCGCCAAACGCTAGAAAAGCAGAATAAAAAAGAGCGCTGGGCCAAATATTTAGCCGACCAGAAAACGCACTTTGATTTTTCAGTAGATGCACAGGTATTGGGCGTATTGCTGCAGCGAGGGCGATTAGCTGAAGGCGGTGTGCCTGTGCTAGAAGCAGGAGACCACGCGCGCATCCTACTGCGCTATAGTGGAGGGAGTATCGACCTGAACGCGTATATGGCTTTGGTAGAGGAGGCCGAACCCAAGCGCCGTCCCCACGCCATAGATAGCACCGCCGTGGTCGAGTTTGCCCAAGACGAAGCACTGCGCAAAATCCTGCTGCCTCAACTGGCCCAACAACGGGGGTTGGACCGCGAGGAAGCCGTGATTCAGTTCGTGCGGGATAAGCGCGAAAAGATCATGGTCGAGATGCTGCGGCGAACGGAAGTAGAAAAGCGCTTCGTCACAGAGGAACAGCAGCGCACTCTATATAGGGATCTGGCAGGGGAATTCACCCTGCCAATGCGCACGTTTTTTGCCGGTGCACTGGTCGATTCGGAAACAACTTCGCGCGCTATCGCCCAACGCGTGCGCGCTGGCGAGGATATGGCCGAGGTCATGCGCGAGTATCCAGCATTTAAAGGACGCGTGCGCCAGTTCGACATATTTAACTTCACGCTGGCTGACACGGCGACGGCCCAAGGCGCTATCTCCACTATGATCCAGGCCATGCGGGGCGTGCCGGTTGGCGGCATCAAGGGACCGCTCCCCATCCAGCTAAGCGGCGATATGAAAGGGTATCTCGTGCTCGAAGTGCTGGCGATGCGCCCGGAAAAGACCCTCTCTTTTTCTACACCCAAGGTGCAGTCCAGAATATGGCGTCAATTGCGCTACGCCCATCGGCACGCGATTGCAGAAGACTTTGATAGCTATCTAGATGAGTTGAGACATAAATATAGGACCGAGATAGTTGTCGATGAACAGGTCCTGTCTAACCTAGAGAAGTAGCGGCTCTGCGTTTTCACGCCTAGACGACCCTACTCTAAATCGGAAGGAGGTGAATGGATACAACGTTCGCAACTGCAGCAGCAGAAAAGAGCAATATCTCTAACTCTATCCATAAGGAGAAAAGTATGCGCAGGAACTCACTCATAGCAGCAATGTTGTCCGTGGCACTGGCGAGCTTCGCCTGGGGCCAGTCCAATGCCAACGGCATTGGCTACTTCGCCTTAGAGGTGCCTGCTAATGTTACCATCACCATTGATGGCGACGATGGCGACTGGGCGTGGTTCGACCCCATTTTCACCGTTGGTCCCGACGAGATGTACGAAATCCAGAAGGCCGAAGTGCTGGACAAGAGCGATCTCGATGTGGCCATTATGACGGCGTGGACGGGCACAGACCGCGACAACAGGCTCTACGGCTTTGTGCGCGCCACCGACGACACGCTAGTCGTCACCTCCGACGTCTTTGACGACGGCTGGCGCGACGATGATCTCGAGATCATCACCGATGCCAACGCCAGCGGCGGTCCGCACGACGGCGATGGCGAGTCGGGCACGCGCGCTGAGGGGCAGCAGTTTACCATGCATTTGCCGGTCCCCGGCGTGTATGAAACGCCCTATGGCGGCGACGGCTCGTGGTGGTTGCGCTGGCAGGTGGTCGAAGAAATCCACTGGATGGATGAGTTTGCTGAGTCCAGAGTGACGACCAATCCTCCGGGAGCGACCACGGGTTCGACCAACGTCACGGTCAACTACGAGTACAGCATTCCCCTCTGGGATTACGCGTCGTTGGACGGTGCGGATAACAGCATCCGCCACGAAAACGAGGCTGGGCAGATTATCCGCCTGACCTACCAGTTGAACGAAGCGGATAATCCCGAAGATCGCCGCACCCACCAGCTAGCAACAACCGGTGAGGACGGCG
Source organism: Candidatus Latescibacterota bacterium (assembly GCA_022826515.1). Next base: position 123,234 of record JAJDUT010000078.1, on the reverse strand, counting down.
CTTCGGGCAACTGCGATGTCTGCTCGGAATACACGCTGCTTGGCGCGGACGAGTACGAGCGCGCCGACGGCGGCGAGGGCACCGCAGTGGAATCCAAGAGCTGGGCAAAAATCAAAGCGACCTTCAACGACTAACCAAACGGTCCTTTGAACACTATTGGGCGGCGGCATCTGCCGCCGCCCAATAACCGGCATTGCAATTACACTTCCCGAGGTTAACATGATGGTACGGTTCGGTGCGTGGCTTTGTTCCCTAGTGATGTTGGCAGGATGTGGACGTTATTTTGACGGGCCAATTCAGCCAGCTCCGCAGGGACAGCAAGAGGCCGATATGGTGATTAAAGACGATGGCTTAATCACCTATTCGTTCGAGCGTCTGGAGATCGGTCTGCGCCCCATGACCGACGCCGAATTGAACCGCAAATTCCCACAGCAGTCCACGCAGGGTCCCGTATCGACCAATCCCTATACTTTCGGCAACTGGAAGCGCATGGGTGAAGAGTGGATGCCGCCCAAATACAGCGTATGGCTGTTAAAAGTTAAAAATTACGCCTATCCCAAAGTCGGCGTCGATCCCTTCAAGATCGCACTGGTTTCAAAGGATGGATATCGCAAGTACGCGCCCTTAGAACAGCTACAGATCCTAGAGTACTACTATTCGTTTATTCAGGGATATGCCGGCAACGAGTACCGGCGTTTTAACGAACGCGAAGATATGCTCAAGCGCACTATGTTTCAGGAGCAGATCATCTTCAGCGGTCAAGAATCAGAGGGTTTTGTCGTTTTTCCGAGCCTCGCACCCGACGTGAAGGAGTTTTCTATCCACGTCAAGGGCATTGCATTGCGATACAATTACCGCGACGAGCCCGTGGAGACCAAGGATCTAACCTTTCGCTTTCAGCGCGAGGTGTTTAAGGGATTTAAACCACCGCCCGAACTGGTGAATAAGCAATGATGGCTTCCTTTCGGCGAACAGCTTCGGTCGGGCTGATCCTGTCGTTCTGTATTGGGACGGCGGAACTGCGAGCCGATGTCTGGGGAGTCGGCCTAGGTGGTCAAGCCTGGGAGGAACCAGCGCAGACTATGGCGGGGGTAGTTGTAGGCGAAGGACAGGCCCTAGGGCCGGCCAGCTTTTCGCTTGAGCAGAACATAACTCAGTTCATCGTCTGGGGAGTCGGCGCGCCCAGCAGCTTTATCGCCGAGGGCAACGGACGGGTGTGGAACAATTCGGCGCGGGGCATTGCGGGGTCTGAGGTTCTGGTGGATGGAAATGGTGCGACCAGCACGGAAAATAGCTTTAAGGAAGTGGGGGTCAATCAGCGCGGACGCATTTTTTTCATGGATCTCGGGGCTTCGTTCCCAGTTAGCCAAGTTGTTTTTTACCCTCGTGAAGGAGAGGATGAATTCGTCGCTGGCTACGAAATATCACTCAATGACGGGCGCACTTTCGACGCCAATGACTCGCCCGTTTACGAGGCCGTTCGCCAAGTGACGATCAACCGCGACCCAAGAGTGGATGTGCGCTTCCCAACGCAACTGGTGCGATTTATTCAGCTTAGAGTGCTTTCACCCAATCCCTTTGAACTGGCGGAAATCGAGGTCCACGGCGAAGGCTTTGTGCCGCGTGGGCTCTACGAAACCCAGCTCATCCAGTTTGCCCAGCCTGTCAACTACGGCGCATTGACTTTTCGCGCGCGCAAAGTTTCGCTGGCCGAGGAAGGCGAAAGCAGCGCGGGTACCGATGAGCCAGTGCGGGTGATCGTGCAGATGCGCAACGGCGTTGACGAAACGCCTCTCGACTACTACCAGATCGCCGACGTAGAGACCCGGTCGGAAGTGCTGGTCAGCAAAGAGGAGTACGAAGAACTGCCGTTGGTCCTCAAGGGCAGCATTCGCCCGGATGCCACGCACTGGTCCTCTTGGACGGAACCGCTGATCGCCGACGCTAGCGGTGCGTACTCCATTCCGCTGGATCTACCGGGACCGCGCGATTTTTTCCAAGTACGCCTACGCTTTGAGGGCAATACCTCCGCCAGTATGCAGGTCGATAGCCTAGCCATCGTGCATACGCCGCCACTGGCCGCGCTGGCATTGAGCGAAGTGGCTCTACTGGACGATCCCTTTCCGGCCGGTGGACGCACGTCCGTTCCGGCCGGTCGAGATACGGTTTTTACCTACGACATAAAGGCCGACTTGGGCGAGGGAACCGGCTTTGATGGTGTGCGCATCTCGACGCTAATACAGCCCGAGTTTCTCAAACTGGAAATGGGGCACGAGTTAGAGGAGATACAGCCGGACAGCGTGCACGTGGACGATACGGGCTTGCGCGTTTATTTCCCATCCCGGCGCATTAGCACCGGAGAAGATGTGCGTCTGCGGATTACGTTTCGCTCGCAGGCTCTGCTCTTTTCCACCCAGTTTATAGGACAGCTTCTGGATACGACCGGCAGCCTTCCCCAGCGCATTGCCGAGGGCGACGCGACGCGGGAAGTAGGCACGGACTCGCAGGAGGTAATTTTCCTCGCCAGCGGCGAAAGCGTGTTGCAGTCCTTTGCCGTTTTTCCGCCGATTATAACGCCTAACGGCGATGGCGTAAACGATTCGTCCGCCTTCTCCTTTGTGCTCATCCATCTAGTGCGACCTGCCGCGGCCGAACTACTCGTATATGATCTTTCGGGTCGAGTGATAAAAAACGTACTCTCTGATGCGCTGACTGCCGGACGTTATACTCAGTGGCACTGGGACGGAACAGACAATGCCGGCGATTTGGTGCCTCCGGGGACCTATATCGCCAGAGCCTCGGTAGAGGCGGCTGCTGACGAAGTCAACCGCACGAGCCTGATCCACGTGGCCTATTAGCGCGGAGAACTGAGCATGAAGCACCTGATGGCACTAGCTCTTTTGCTCTTGGCCCCTTGTTTTGCAGAGGCACAGGTAGAGCGATTGGTGCTAGGTACAGGAGATAACGGCTGGGAAGAACTAGCCGAGTTGATGGGCGGCATGTGGGTCGTGGACGGCAGCCTACAGCCCTACGAATTGGACCCAGCGATCAATATCGCACTGGGCGAGAAGAAGGGCAGTTCGCGCTACGATGTCTTCGGCAACCCCTGGGGGGGAGAGCGGGCCGGGCCGCACGCCGCGCGCCTCATTCCCGGCCAGCCCGAGGTCCTGGGAGACAACGGCTTCGTATATACAATAGACGGCGACACGACCCGATCAGTGGCTATTGTCTCCGGCTATTATTACTACAACCTAGGTTGGGAATTGCCCATCAATCGCATCCGCTTTTTTTCTCCAGCGGAAGGACGCACCCAGACCGATGACCGCAAGCGGATCACACCGGGTTTACCACTCAAAAACGCCTACCCCAAGCTGTACGAAGTTTGGGCTGCAATTGATGGAGAACACTTTAAGCAAGGGCAGTTTGACCTCTTACTAGAGCAGAATCTCAACCAGACCACGCGCATCGCCAATGCTCGTTTTCCCACCCAGTCCTTGCAGTTCATTTTCATAAACTTTCCGGAATTGGGCGTCATTGCCGAGATGGAGTTTTACGGCGAGGGTTTTGTGCAAAAATCGCAATACCTCTCCAAGGTGATCGACATCGGCGAGCCGGTCAATTTCGGGCGGGTCATACCTTATTTCAACGGGTTTGTCAAAAAAAGCATAGACAGCGAACCCGAGCTTTTGGCAGAAAATCCCATCTCCTTTTCGCTGGAAACGCAGACCGGCCGGGACGATACGCCACAGATTTACACCATCTACACCGAGTTGAGGACCGAACGCGAAGTGAGTTTTGCCGAATGGGACAAAGCGCCGCGCGACGATTATGTGCGTCCTAGAGCTCGGGGGCCGGAGCGGCCCGACGTGGACAACTGGAGCTTCTGGTCGGTGCCACAAGAAGCGTCCGCGGGCGAGGGCATAGAGATCCTTTCGCCAGATAATCGGCAATATCTCAAAATCAACTTCACGATGAAGAGCGAGGATTTGTTCACCTATGGCCGGATGGATTCGCTGGTCGTAGAATACTCGCCTCTGCTGGTCGATGAGATCGTCGGAGAGGTCGCATTACAGGACGAACCACAGCCGCTCGGGCGCAAAACGGAAGTGCCTTTGGGCGAGGAGCGCATTTTCACTTTTGACGTGCGGGCCGACTTTGAGTCGGAGACCAAAGCGGGTTTTGACGCCTTAAGGCTGCAAACCCCGGGCCGCGTCCAATTTATAGGACTGGAAATGGGCGACCCCTTAGCCGCTGTGGAACCCGACAGCATCGCGGAAAAACAGGGCGAGTTGATCGTCTATTTTCCGTCCAACCGCATCGCGGCCGTAGATAACAGGCCGCTGCGGCTGCTATTCAAAACGGGCGTCTTCAGCTTTAACGCTTTGTTTCAGGGCGAGATATTTGTCGTGGGGGGAGAGGGACAGCCCCAATCTATCGATCCCGGAGATGCCAATGCCGAGGTATCGACTAATTCCATCGAGGTGCTGGCACAGAGCGAAAAGTTAGATGTGCTGAGCGCATTAGACGTGAGATCAACCGTCGTGACGCCGAACGGCGACGAGCGCAACGACACGTTTGAACTAGCCTATTCACTGCTGGGCGTACAGACTAGCCAAGTGGCATTTGAAATCTACGATTTGCGTGGACGCAAAGTGCGCACGATATCGACCGATTATAGAAGCGAAGGGCGGTATGTCGAAGAGTGGGATGGACGGGGAGAAGGGACGGGGCGCGTGCCTCCGGGCCTCTACCTCGCCCGACTTTCCGTCGAGACGGACGCGGGTGATTTCACGCGCACGCGCATCATTGCGGTGGCCTACTAAACGGATTGCACATACCACGAGGATGTACCATGAGAAAATTCACTGCGATTCGTACTTTGCTCGTCGCTACCCTGTGTGCAGCAGGGGCCTATGCCGACGAACTGCGCCTGAGTAGCCCGGCGGACTGGCAGACGTGGGCCATTCCCAAGGGTACACTCGAAATTGCCGACGACGGCAGCATTAGCCTAGCGTGGATGCGCCGCAACATAAACGCCGTAGCCGATGCTGCAGAGTTTTCCCATAGCGAAGGCAAGAAACAGGTTTTTGGTGGCATCCGCGCAGTCAACTCAAACCCCCAAGACGCGGCTAACATTATCGACCAAGATCCATCGACTTGGTGGCAGCCGTCTGCCGACGATCCGCTAGATGATTGGTGGATCGAAATCGACCTCGGACGGCCGGTATTGGCGCGCAAGTTGCGCTTTGTCTTTCCAGACACACCCGACGCCAAGCCCTTTCGCAATTTCACTACGTACATAAGTAACGGTGTAGATACGCGTTATGGCGTGACCTACCACCCGGTCGCCGTCACCACCACACCCAATGTAGAGCGCGTTTTTGAGGTCGATCTGAAACGAATTGAGTTGGGTCTGGCCAGCGGCGAGCACCTCATAGAACAGGACACACTGGATTTTAACCTCGTCCACCATGTGCGCCTAGTCCCCACAGAAAAAAACTTAGGCGCAGCGCTAGCTGAGATCGAAGTGGATGCACTGGGTGATAATCTCGCCATAGGTACAGTGGAACGGGGCGGGTCAGTGCGAGCGGGGCGGAGCGGAGACAAGATAGGTACGATCTTCGATGGGGATGTCAATACCAACTGGCGAGCTGCCGTCGGTGGCGACCAAGCCAAGGAGGGCAATCTCAGGACCTACGTCGAAGACGGCGATTGGTTTGAATGGGATCTGGGGGCCACGTTCTGGGTAGATCACCTTTCCCACCTAGACCTGACGGTCGGAGACGGCGAAGGGTCTCGTGGCTCCCACGGGCACGGGGCCAAGCTATTTATCCTCACCACCTCGGACGGTACGCCCGCCAGCGGCCTGACCAGCGACCGCATTCGCAGCAATTTCGACTACCAGGAACTCAGCGACGTATTCAACGATAGGTTCCCCAACCAACAGTCGTATCACTTTGCATTCCCGCTGCGGAAAGTTCGCCATATCTTCTACCACCGCAGCGGCATTCCAACGCGCCTGCAGATCCGCCAATCGGTTTTTGAATACATACTCCACGGCGAAGGACACGTGGCGGCGACGGAAATGGTGTCGGACTTCATCGACCTAGGCTCCATGAAGAGCGTGCGCAAGCTGTCGTGGGACGCCGATTTACCCGCTGGTACGCAGATCGAAATTCGCTCGCAGACCGGCAATACTTTTGAACTGCAAAAGAAGTACTATCACAAGAACGGCACGGAACTGGATTCGGCCCGTTTTGGCAAGCTGCCCAAAAGTGTGCGCGGGCGCATCGACACCCTCAAGCTCAAGGGGCCGGATTGGAGCGGCTGGAGCCAGCCCTATGATTTTCCCGAGGAGGCATTTCTCTCGCCTACGCCCAGACAATTTCTGCAACTGCAGATTCAACTGGCCAACGACGATCCGCAGCTAACGCCGGTATTGCGTTCCCTGACCCTAGAATTCGACGATCCCCTCGTCAGCGGCGGCATTGCCGCGCGCATATTGCCGCGCGAGGTCGGACTAGATTCACTACAGCGTTTTACGTATTTGCTGCAACCGACCTTTGCGCGCAACGACCAAGGCTTTGACGAGATCTTTATCCAAGTGCCGGGCGAGGTGCAAGAGGTTGGTGTACGAGTCGGCGGACAAAACGTGCAGCCGAGGGACGTTGAACTAGCGGACGGGCTGTTAAAAGTCGGACTACCGGAGCGGGTGCGGGAGGATTCAGTGGAAGTGCTGTTTACCGCGCAGATAACGACCAATGCCACTCTCTTTGAGGCCTGGGCTGGGGACAGCCAACAGAATGTGCGCCAAGGCGTCGAACCCTTCGAGCCGCGCTCGATGATCGTTTTTGTGCCCGACGTGGCCGGTGGGAATTTGCTGCGCAACGTGCAGGTGACGCCGGTCGTTACGCCCAACGGCGATGGCGTAAACGACGAAGCGCAAATCGACTTTATCGTGGTCCAGGTTGAGGGCAATCCCAACGTGGCTATCTACGACCTAACCGGATCGCACCTGCGGACGCTCGACCTAGGTGCCGCGGGTTTCGCGTGGGATGGCCGGGACGCTGCGGGAGCGGTTTTGCCGCCGGGTGTGTACATCTGCCGTATCCAGATGGAAGCCGACTCTGGAGACCAGTCGGTATATCGCGCCATTAGTTTGGCCTATTAATAATCAGCGTGTTGCACAGCAGTAAAAAAGGGAGGGAACAAATGGGCCAGAAGTTTTTCGGTGCCCTGCTAACGGGTTGCCTTTTGGCAGGTGGACTATTAGCCGAAGGCCTGCAATCGGGTTTTCTCAACCCCTATGTCACCAGCGGTGTGCGGATATCGCCCCAGACCATCACGCCGACTATGCGGAAGTGGTATCTGCCCCAGACGCTCTACGATATCTACGGATGGAAAAACTGGGAGTACACCAACTACGCCAGGGATCGCTACGAGCGCTATACCGACATCGTACTACAGGGCCAGCGCTTTTACGATATCTACGGCAATTACATCACGCGCGGCTGGAGAATCTACGAGTGGGCGCAGCAGCACCCCACGGAAACGGGTAGCGCGATCGACAAGTCTGTGGAGTTCAATAACTGGTTCAACAACCTAGTCATTTCAACGGCGTCGCAGGGCCAATACCACATGGCATTGACCGTGGGCGAGCAGCTAAGAACGACGCTAACGCCGATGACCTTTTCCAAGCCACTGTTCAACGGCGTGCAGTGGGATTTCCTCTCCGATAAATACGCCCTGACGCTAATCGCCTCGCGCACCGACAACCCCGCGCTGGCAGCCACGGCGACCAACCGCGACCAAGGGGCCACAGTGCGGACGATCTTCACCAATTTGCTTGGCCTGCGCGGTACGGCCCAAATCGGCGACTTTATCAAGCTGGGCACGACCTACGTCAACGCCGGGCACTGGAATAGCTCGGAGAGCTTCGGCAACAACTCTCTCAAGGGCACGCTCGGCGGCAACCTGCAGGCGGGCAACGTGCAGCGCCTCCTAGTGCGTCTGTCCGACGATTCGCCCGAGGACGGCGAGGGGGGAGCATTGCTCTTTCTGCACCGCGTGTACATAAATGGCGTAGAGCATCCTGAAATCTCCGACCGGGCGCTGGTTGACGGCGGCATCCGGCGGCAGGGACGCTGGGAGGCCAGCGGCGGCAACAACATCATCATTACCTATGATATCGAGCGCGACTTTACGCCTATTCCCGGCGAAGACGAAATCATCGACTTCAAGGAAATCAAAAAAATTGAGATCGAATTGGTCTTAGCCAATGACTATGCTGTTGAAGTCACTTCCAATATGCAGGTCAACAACACAGGCGAACCTGTATTTTTGCCCGTCACCCGTGCAGAGAAAAACATCAAGGACGGCTCCAACCAGCGCGTGGTGCGCTTTAGCTACGGCTTGCCGACGGCCAACGAAGTCGCCGGTCTCACCATGGAAATCGACGACCTCTTCGGCGGGTTTAACCTACGCGCCGAATACAACGTCAACCGCAAATACCGCCGCTTCCCCAACCAGAATTTCACCTACAATCAGGCGCTGGGGAAAGAGAGCGCAGAGGGCTACTACGCAACGGCGTCGCACAATGTGTACCCGTGGTTTGCCTATGGCGAAATTTTTAGCATGGACCCGGGCTATCAGACATTTATGTTCGTGCCCGACAGCAACGGGCGCATTAACTACGAAAGTTCTGTAAACAACGTTTACGAATTCGTCGACGACAACGACGACCAGGACCGCTTCCCCGACTGGCGCAGGCGCACCTTTAGCAGTTCCTCGTCGGAGCGCTTGCTGATCCAGCGGGCTGACGTGGCCGTCTTTCCCGGCTACGACGAGAACAACGACCTAGTGTCGGACTTCAACCAGAACGACAACGGCATGCCGGACTATTTGGAGCCCTTCGTGCGCTACGACGTCGACCCGCTGGAGTTTCTCTACGGCACGGACATGAACAACAATACCGTGATCGACCGCTTTGAAAACGATGAGGAAGCAGACTATCCGTATCCGCGCGACCACCGAGGTTACAACTTCTACGGTGGTGCCGAACTCAAGCCGGGTAGCCGCATAATGGTCGGTCGCCTGCGCGAGTGGCTGCTGAGCAGCAATCGCCGCAACCAGTCACTCTACGGTTTGCTGACGCTGACGCACGAGGTGCCCCGCCACGGTTTGCAGATGCAGCTCTACAACGGTCTTCGCCGCGTCAAGGACAATATCCCCGAAGACATTATTTTATGGGTACAGAGTCCGCGCACGCGGGGCGATATGCGCCCATTCGTCGATCCTATGATCGCGCAGGATGCGCTGATCAACACCTCCTTTCTGAGTGCGCGTACGCGCAAATATGCCCCGCTCAATCTGGAAACCAAGCTGAAGTACGAGATATATCACCAGCGCGGAGACCAGCAACCAGCAAATTGGCAGGACGAGAAGCTCCTCGCGCTGATCACCAAGGCGGATTTGCCCATTCCGATAGGTAAACACGTGCTGTGGCCTAGGTGGAAACAGCTCTACAAGCGGCGCTCGCCCACGGATAAAACCGAGCTGGAAAATAACGAGCTGTCGGAAATTTTCTTCTTTGTGTGGCAACAGGAACTGATCAGCACGATGCGCCTAGAGTCCGGCATCGAGTACGAGATTTTCAGGAATATGGTCGAACGGACTGATCCACTGCCCGCCGGATATGTGGACGATTTTGAACAGTTTGTGATTGCTGCACAGCTATCCAATCGCTCGGACTATCTGGGCTATCGCCTGATGACCAACATCGGCGGACGCTGGGAGCGGCGCGATTTCCGCGACGAGACGACGACGGATCTAGTGCTGTTTCTGAGTATGTTTGCCGGATTGCAATAACGCCTGACAAATCTGCCTTTGTGCAGTCTGATGTCTGCGCCGGTTAATGGAATTGCATCGACTGCATACTTCCCGCGATATATGCTCTTTCTATATGCCCATCGTTGCGGCTCTCTTTAGCTGGGGTATGGCGCTGATCGTGGGGTGCTCAAATGAAACTTCCGCGCCATCGACAGCAGCCACTGCGCCCAAATTGGCTAGAAATACACTGCCGAAATTCGTCGATGTCACGTCCGATGCCGGTATCCATTTTGCACATGTGAACGGCGGTAGCGGTCGTTTCTACTACGTGGAGACCTATGGCTCGGGAGCGGCTTTTATCGACTACGACAGCGACGGTGACGAAGACTTATACTTAGTCAATGGGGCCGTATTGCCGGGTTTTTTGGAGCGGCGCGTGCCGAAAAATGTCCTGTATCGAAACAAGGGCAACGGGAAGTTCGAGGAAATAACAGAAGAAGCAGGTGTCGGCGATGAAGGATATGGCATGGGTGTCTGCGCGGGAGATTACGACAACGACGGTCACGTGGATCTCTATGTCACGAACTTCGGGGCCAATGTGTTGTATCGCAATAACGGCGACGGTTCATTTGCCGATGCGACAGAGACCGCTGGCATCGGCGACGAGCGCTTGAGTATGAGCGCGGCCTTTGCCGACATCGACAACGATGGCGATCTCGACCTCTACGTTTCCAACAATACCGATTTTACCCTCGAAAACCACAAAGAGTGCAGGCACGGTTCCATACGCGTCTATTGCGGTCCCGGTCAGTACGAGGGTGCGTCGGGAATTATGTACCGCAATGAGGGGAATGGAACGTTTGCCGACGTGACAAAAGAAATAGGCGTTTATAACGACCGCTGTCGCCAACTCGGCGTAGTATTTGGCGATTACGACGCAGACGGCGATGCAGATCTGTTCGTCGCCAATGATATGACCCCGAACTTCCTTTTTCGCAACGAGGGGGGGACGCGGTTTTCCAATATTGGGCTGAATTCCGGCGTCGCCTTCAGCCCGGACGGCAAACCCGAGGCAGGCATGGGCACAGATTTTGGCGACTACGACCGAGACGGACTCCTCGATATCGTCGTCTGCAACTTCCAGTGGGAGCACTGTCGCCTGTTAAAAAACGAGCGAGGCGATGTGTTTAAAGACCAGATACACGAGTCCAAACTAGACGAACCGACCTTCTCGACATTGACCTTTGGCACGGACTTTCTCGACTACGACAACGACGGCGACCTCGACCTGTTCCTAGCCAACGGACACGTCGAACCAAATATAGAAATTATCGACCGCGCCGGACCTTCCTACGCGCAGCAGGATCAGCTATTTCACAACAACGGCGACGGCACCTTTACCGACGTCAGCACCGACTCGCCGGGCTTGGCCACCGCCTGGGTCGGACGCGGATCAGCGACCGCCGACTACGACAACGACGGCGACCTTGACCTGTTCGTCAGCAACAACAACCAGCGCGGCCTGCTGCTGCGCAACGACGGCGGCAACCGCCAGCACTGGCTGTCGGTGCGCACCATAGGCACCCACAGCAACCGCGACGGCATCGGCGCGCGCATCCAGGTAGTAGCCGGCGACCTACACCAAGTCGAAGAAGTGCGTTCGGGCAGTTCGTATCTGTCGCAGAATGCGCTGCGGGTGCACTTTGGCTTGGGGACCCACACGCGGGTGGATCGGGTGGAGATTCGCTGGCCAAGTGGGGTTGAGCAGGTGTTGGAAGACGTGGCGGCTGACCAGTTCCTCACCGTCCGAGAGCCGGAAAAACTATAGGACCAAAAGGACAAGGCGAACGTGAAGTGGTTTAATGGCATGCTATGGCTGGCATGGATAACAGCCCTTAGCTGCGGTGGCGCGATAGAAGAAACTCCTATCATAGAGGAAAAGGAAGATCCGCGCGCGATAGAGCTGAGTTATTTAGATCGCATTCGCGCCGATTCCAGCGACGTAGCAGCGCACTACGAACTGGGGGCGTTTTATTTAAAACACGCCGTGTATGGGGAAGCGCTGCGATATTTCAGTGAAACCTTCCGCATCGACTCACTGCACGTACGTGCGTTGCTCGGAGCCGGCGAAGTCATGACCCGGCAAGGCGAGCTGGAACGGGCGTTGGCCGTCTATCGCAAAGCCATTGCGCTCGCGCCCGACAGCGCCGCGGTCTATCGCCAACTCGGCCAACTCTATTTGCGCACGGACGACGATGATAGGGCGCGAGCGACGTTTGCAAAAGCGCTGAAATTGGCACCCGATCACGCTCCAGACCACTACAATCTAGGTGTGGCACATGCCCGCGACCACGACTACAAGACCGCAGCCCAGCACATGCAGCGAGCACTGGAAATAGACCCCGAATACGCGCTGGTGTACTACAGTCTGGCGGATATGTACTGTGCCAAGATGGGACAATGCGAACGGGCTGTGGACATGGCGAGCAAAGCCGTCAAAATAGAACCTACGCGCGCCCGCTACCGCACGGCATTAGGGCACATCTATATGCGGTTGAATCGCCACGAAGAAGCGGAGGCGGCCTTTCGCGCGGCCATCGAGCGCGATTCGGCGGCTGTAGAGGCGCTCAATGGGCTGGGAATGGTGCTCGCCCACCAAGGCAAAGAGGCCGCAGCGGCCGCTGTACTCGAGCAAAGCATCGCCCTGAATCCGGCCTATCCAGAAGCGCACTTGACCCTGTCCAAAGTGTACATGAAGCTGGGAAAGCCAGACAAAGGGCAGAGACAAATCGAGATGTTCAAGCGCCTTGATCCACATTTTGATACCATTCGCGATCAGCGTTTGCGCCTCAAAGGCCACGCCGACGATGCCGTAGCCCGCTATAACTTGGGCGTGATCTACGCGAAGTTAGGTTTTGCTGAAATGGCTGCTCAAGAGTACAAAGCCTCGCTGAAGATCAACCCCGCCCAGATACAGGCTTGGCAGAATTTGGGCACGGCCTATATGCGGCTGCAACGGGTTGACGATGCCATCACAGCCTATCGCCAAGCCCTAACTTTAGATGAGGGCTATGCACTGGCGTGGTTTAATCTCGGCAACGCCTATTTGATGAAAGACTATCCGGTGCAGGCCCGTGCTGCCTATGAGCGCGCTTTGGCAATAAAGGAAAACTACGTCGATGCAATAAACGGCCTCGGTAATGCCAAACTGCGCGAGGGCAATGCCCGGGAGGCCATCGACGATTTTAAGGCGGTTTTGCGAGCCGATTCCACCTATGTCGGTGCCCATTATAGTTTGGCCGTGGCCTACCGAGAAGTGGGAGACTCACTCGCGGCGCAGCAGCAGATACGCCTTTTCGCGCGCAAGCAAAAAGAGCGCACCCAGTGACGCGGTTCAAGAGCCAAAAATCTGCCAAAGGAAAACGCGAAATTGCCACAATGGAGGTGCTTATGAAACGCTGGAATTTTGTGGGCTGTGTAGTCCTGGCCCTGCTGTGGACTAGCTGTGCGACACTCTCTCAGCTCGAAGCAAAGCGCATCGATATTAATACAGCCTCGCGCGCACAGTTGGAAACGCTACCCGGGATAGGGCCGGCAGTGGCGCAGAGGATAATTGAGGGCCGCCCCTATCACAATGTAAAAGGCTTGCTCAACATAAAGGGCATTGATATGCAGCGCCTAAAGGACATCGAACCCTATATAACTGTCGTCAAGTAGCTATACTTAACCAACTCGACTTCTGGCAGCCCGACCGCCGCTGGGACAAGTAATTACTAAAAAAGGATGAACAATGGCGCGATTTGACGACATGAAGGGGATCTTCGGCCTGCTGCCGACGCCGTACAGAGAAGACCTCGAGATTCACATCGACGACCTGAAGAAGGTAGCCAACTTCTGCTGCGAGAGCGGCCAGCACGGCATCGTCTGGCCGGTGATGGTTGGAGAGTTTTGGTTTTTGGGCGAGGAAGAGCGGATCCAGGGACTGGACGCAGTGCTGGAGGAAGTCAACGGACGCCTGCCCGTAGTCTTCGGCTGTTCCGGAATCTCGGTGCCGCAGGTGCTGCTCTATGCGCGGGCGGCGCAAAAAGCCGGGGCGGATTCGATTATCGCCATGACACCGGCGCGCACCGACGCGGCCACGGCAATGGACCTGTACCGGCGATTGGCTGGGGTGTTCGACGGGCCGATCATGGTGCAAAACGCCGACATGTACGCGCCGTTGCGCGGCGAGCAAGTGGCGCAACTGGTCGATGAGATCCCGCAGGTCGAATACGTCAAGGAAGAGCGACAGCCCGGCCCTAAGCACATTGCCGAGGTCGCCGAGATGGTCGGCGACCGGGTCAAGTGCATCTTCGGCGGGGCGGCGGGCAAGTTTTTGCCCGACGAGATGCGCCGTGGTGCCAACGGCAATATGCCAGCCTGCGAGCTAGCCGATGTGCTGGCCAAAATCACCGAGCTATGGTGGGCTGGGCAGGAGGAGGAGGCGCGCGCAATGCACCGTCGCCTATTGCCGCTGATGATTCTCGAAAACCATCCCTTTATGCGCTATATCCTCAAGCGCCGTGGAGTGTTCAGCACACTGGTGGAACGGGCACCGGCGGGCAAGCTAACGCTGGATGAGGGCGACAAACGAGAGATCGAGACCCTGCTGGAGACCGTCGCGGGAGATATCGAGTCGTTTCCGATATTACCGGAGCACTAAGTCATGTATAAAAATTATCCGCAGATGGACGCAGGATAGTGTTCACAAGACGATCCGCATCTCAATTCAGGATAGTTAGATGATGCATTATGGACCGCTCTATTCTGTTTTATAGCCTTTGCATACTCGGCGTTGTGGGCCTGCTCAGCGTACCCGCAGCGCGTTCCCTGTTACTGGGGCTCGACACGTCCGCACAAAGGGAGATCGGACGCACGGAGATCGTCCTCGCCGGCTGGGGCAATACGCAGGAAGTGGCCATGCTCAATCAGCTCATGGCCGATTTCGAAGCGGGCAATCCAGATATAAAGGTCAAATTCATCCACATCCAGCAGAATTTCAATACCGTGCTGCTGACCATGATGGCTGGGGGACGCTCGCCCGATATCTTTTACGTAGCACCGACCACCTTGGGCAGCATGTTGTCCAAAGGAGTGCTCCTCGACTTGGAGCCCTATCTGGAAAAGAGCCAACTCGTCGGCGTTGAAGACTTTTTTCCGCAAACGGTCGAGCCGTACCGCTGGGACGGCAAGCACTTTGGCCAAGGGCCGATCTACGGGCTGTGCAAAGACTGGTCGCCTGACTTTCTGATTTTCTACAACAAGAACCTATTTGACGAGGCGGGTATTCCCCATCCAGACGGCAGTTGGACGCGCGAAGAATTTGTAGAAATTGCCCGGCGCTTGACCAAGCGCGACGAGCAGGGGCGCATCATGCAGTTTGGCGTGTACAACAACGCCAACCCAGAGCAGTGGATCTGGCAGTCGGGCGGGCGCATTTTCTCCGCCGATCGGATGCGCGTGTTGCTCGAAAGCCCAGAGGTGATCGAGGCACTGCAATTTGCCGCCGATCTTTCTACTCGTTGGCACGTAGCACCGGGCTACGCCGAGCAGGCGCAGAGTCCGGTAAACATGATGTTTGAGACGGGACGCGTGGCCATGTGTTTTTACGGCCAGTGGTTCGTACCCCAATTCCGCAAAAACATCAAGAGCTTTGCGTGGGGGGTCACAACGCCTCCGCGCCACAAAGTAGATATTTATCTGTCCGGCGGCATGGTCGGTTATGGCATATACGCCCATACCAAACACCCGCAAGAGGCGTGGCGCTTTATGGAATATCTGGTCGGCCCCCAAGGCCAAGAGGCCATTGCCAAGATCGGCTGGAATATTCCCGGCCGCAGGGCAACCGCGTACAGCCCTATTTTCGTCGAAAATCCCAATCTAAATGCGGAGATTACCCAGACTTTTCTCAAGGCTGCGGAGCGCACCGAATTATTTCATCGCAGCCCCTATATCAATCCCGCCGAATACAATCTGCTCTTTAATCCAGAGTGGGAACTGGTCATGCTGGGTGAAAAAAGCGTGCCCGAGGCGCTAGCGGATGCCGCCAGAAAAATCAACCAAGCCATTCGCGACAATATGGCTCTGCAGAAGGCCAAGGTGGACGGATGAAACTCAACCTGCGAGAGCACCTAGAAGGGTATCTCTTCATATCGCCGTGGATTTTGGGCATGGTGCTCTTTGCCCTCGGGCCGATACTGGCCAGCTTTGGTCTGGCGTTCACGCGCTGGAACCTCTTTACGGAGCCGGAGTACGTGGGATGGGCCAATTTTCAGAAGCTGGCGCACGACCCGCTCTTTTACAAATCGGTGTTTAATACAATCTACTACACGGTTTTTGCCGTGCCGCTGGGGCTCGTGCTGGCGCTGGGGCTGGCCATGCTGGTTAACCACCGCCTGCGCGGGGTCAATTTTTTTCGCACGGCTTTCTTTCTGCCCAATGTCGTGGCCGGCATCGCGATGCTGCTGCTGTGGAAGTGGCTCTTTGATCCCAATTTTGGCTTGATCAACCTGTTCCTCGACTGGACCGGATTGATGGCGGTGTTCGAGTGGATCGGCATTGGCCGGCCCCAGTGGATCTCATCGCGGGCGGGTGCCATGCCGGGCATGATCTTTATGAGCATCTGGGGCTTGGGTGGATCGATGATGATCTTTCTGGCTGGCCTGCAGAATATTCCCCGCGAGTTGATCGAAGCGGCGGAACTGGACGGGGCCGGGCCGTGGAAGCGCTTTAGATACGTCACCTTACCGCTGCTGACCCCGACGATTTTTTTCCTAACGATGGTCGGCGTAATTGCCTCGCTGCAGATCTTTAACCAAGCCTATGTCATGACCCAAGGCGGGCCAGCGCACGCGACCCTGTTCTACGTCCTGTATCTCTTTCAAACGGCCTTCGAGCGCTTCCAGATGGGCTATGCCTGCGCCATGGCCTTGGTCCTCTTTATCATCACGCTGATCGTCTCGCTGATCCAACTGGCGATGGGCAAAAAATGGGTACACTACCAATGAGCAGCGCTTCTGGGGACACCCTGTCGCTGCGACGCCAGCTCATCCTCTACGCCGCGCTGTCCTTTTTGGCGTTTTGGTTTCTGGTGCCTTTTGCCTGGATGCTCATCACCTCGGTCAAGACGCCGGATGAGGTCTTTTCTCGTCTCCTGCCTTCGGTGCTGCGGCTGGCCAACTTCGTGGAGATCTTCAATCAGCCGACGTTGCCCTTCGGGCGCTATTTCCTCAACAGCACGATCATCACGGTCTTTGGCACGGGGGCGAGTCTTTTTGCTTCCTCCATTGTGGCCTATGCCTTTGCCCGGCTGAATTTTTTTGGCCGCGACGTGCTGTTCGTCGCCGTGCTATCGACCATGATGCTGCCCGCGGCAGTGACCATGATCCCGACGTTTGTGCTCTTCCAGAAGCTGGGCTGGGTCGATACATTTCTCCCCTTTTTAGTGCCGGCCTGTACGGGCAACGCCTTCCAGATATTCTTTTTGCGCCAGTTTTTTAAGACCCTGCCAATAGATTTGATCGACGCCGCGCGCATAGACGGGTGCTCGAATTTGCGCATCTGCCTGTCGATAGCCATGCCACTGGCCAAGCCGACGCTGGCGACGCTGGCCATTCTCAGCTTTCTCAGTCTCTGGAATGACTTTATGGGACCGCTCATCTACCTGCACAGCAATGAGAAACGCACGCTGGCGCTGGGACTAAATGCCTTTGCCGGCATGTACGGCACGCAGTGGCATCTGCTCATGGCCGCTTCCGTAGTAGCGACCGTGCCCATTCTGGTGGTCTTTTTTATGGGGCAGCGCTACTTCGAGCGCGGGCTGGTGATGACGGGGATGAAGGGGTGATGTGTCTTCGTGGATGGATTGACTTCAAGGTAAGGAGACAGGACGATGCCTGAAGACAGAGCATGGAACGAGACGCTGATTGAAAAAAACGTGACGTACCATATTGAATTCGATGGGCGGCTCTTCCTCATTGAGAATGTCCCGGCGCGAGTCAACGTTGAGACAGGTGAGAAGCTCTTCTCACCGGAGACCGTTGAGCGCCTGCAGCAAGCGGTGTGGGAGCGCTGTCGTCCTGTTCGCACCATCGAGACCCCGGTTTATGAGTATGCCGCTTTGGTCTGAAGGATCGGTTTTTCCGGTATAGTTGCCCAAGGGAGAACGGTAATTACCTCTATGCCAATTCTGGGTATTGCGCCGCGTAGATCGTCAACTTCGTCGCCTCTCCGATCTGTTCCAGTTCCGGCCGCCGCCCAGACAGGCGCAAGCTGTCGCGGACCAAATTCAAAAACCCCTCGCCCCGCGCTTCCAGAAAACTAGATCCCGTAACTGGGCTTTCGTAGTAGCGCATGAAGCCGGTAAGAAACTGATTCCGGCGCGCTGGCTGACACCCGGCGTACAAGTTTTCAATGGTCAATGTGTTGTAGAGCGCCCCGGGATTTTGGAACTCAATGCGATCGGGGAACATGCGAATGATGATCTGCGATCCAGCGACTCCGTAGTCCCGATGAATGACGGCATTTACGACGGCCTCTTGGAGTGCGGTATCTATATAGCTGGGATAATCTCGCCGACCGTCGCCGCTTTTCCGCGATATGATCGGCGTCAAAGGAGAGGCTTGGAAATACGACACGACCTTGGTGATTTGCTCGGGTAAGGGCCCGGTGATTTGTCGGCTATCCACGGTGTTGCCGTCGGGAATGTCGTGGTGGTACACGGCCAGATCGATGTACGCGCCGGAAATGTACTGCTCGGGCTGCACGGCAAAGAGCAGGATGCCCAAGTGCGTCGGCGTGGCTCCCACCTCCGAGATCGCAGCGAGTTTGTGCGCCGCCAGCGTGGAAGCCCAGTCTTCTGGCGTGGACCAATCGGGGAAGCGCCGACGGAAGTACTGTTCAAGTCGGGTTTTATCCAAATCGTCGAGGCTGGTGCCGACCATGGGTCGTTCCTCAAGCGGGCTAGCCAAGCGACGCTCCGTCAACATGCGAGCTAGTCGTTCGGCGGGGATCAACTGGCGGTGGCTGCTGACGCGCTGGAGAAATCGCCCATCGCTCGTCTGGTGTACGTCGAACTTGGACGGGGGAATTTCAACAATTAAGCACAGTGTGGGGCTCCCACCTTCTCCGGGCAGGTATTCCCAATCCAACGCCGGGACGATCATTGGATTGCAGTTATTGGCCGCCACATTGACGATAAATTGCTCTAAGAGGTCGCGCTTATCAGAGGGGATGCCAACCGGGGTGCGATCCGAGTCCCGGACTCCCATCACGACCATACCCCCTTCCGTATTGGCCATGCTGACGAATACCTCGGCGAGTCTCGACGCGGCGCGTCCATCTTCTCTGGCAAACCCAATCCGTTCTCCCCGAAATACAACCTCCTTGAGTTCAAGCTTAGTATCTTCGCCAGCTTGGATGGATGAGATGAGTTGGGTTTTGTCGATCATGGTCGTCGCTTTTTGAGTAGGCCACCATCGGCTCGTCAATTAGACAATGCCGCAGGATGAAATAGAACGCAAATTATCCCCCATTACCTCTTCCCCCCAGCAACGCCTGATACGCCACCAACGCCCCCGCCACGTGCACATTCATCGACGGCCCCTTGCCGTACATGGGGATATAGACCGCGCCATCGCACAGCGCCAAGGTCTGGCGATAGACGCCCTTGGTCTCGTTGCCGAGCACCAAGCACACTTTGTCGGGGAAATCGTATTCCAAATAGCACACCGCCCCCTGCACCATTTCCAACGCCACCAAGTGATACCCCTCGTCCCGCAGTGCATTGGCCGCTTCGTCCATGCGCCCGATCCGCCGCCACGCCACTCGCCGCTCATGGCCTCGAGCCGTGCGCTCAATATCCTCGTGCGGCGGCGTGGGCGTCGCACCCGTAAAAACCAATTCCCGCGCCCCGCACGCATCGGCAATGCGAAACATCGAGCCGACGTTGAGCGGGTCTTCGACGCTCTGCAACAGAAAGGCTAGCTCCACCTTGGGCGGATAGCTCCTCGCCGCGTCCGCAAAGAGCCGCTTCACCTCAACTTTGCGCAAGGGGCGCATCGTCAAAAGCGGATGGTCTTGTACTTCTTCACGTGCTCGGTAATGGCCACCTCCACCGGCAACCGCTCCATGCTCGACGCGCCGTAGAAGCCATCAACGCCCCGCGTGTTTTGCAACACGTACTCGGCGTCCTCCGGCTCTGAAATCGGCCCCCCATGGCACAGCACAATCACCTCTTCGGACACGCCTCGCGCCGCGTCGCATATCGCCTGTACAAACCCCACTGATTCCTCCAAAGTCAGCGCGGTCGTCGCGCCAATCGCGCCCTTGGTAGTAAGCCCAGCGTGCGCCACCACAATGTCGGCACCGGCCGCCGCCATCTGCTTGCCCTCTTCGGGATTAAACGCATAGGGCGTCGTCAACAACCCCATCTCGTGCGCCGTGCGGATCATCTCCACCTCTTCCCCATACCCCATCCCGGTTTCCTCCAAGTTCTGCCGATACAACCCGTCAATCAGGCCAACAGTCGGAAAATTCTGCACGCCAGAAAACCCAATCGCCTCAACTTCGCGCAAGAAAACATCCATCTGCCGGAACGGATCCGTCCCGCACACACCGGCCAGCACCGGCGTATCCTCCACCACCGTCAACACCTCCCCGGCCATATCCATCACAATCGCATTGGCGTCCCCATACGGCATGGTCCCGGCCAGCGACCCCCGGCCCGCCATGCGAAATCGCCCAGAATTGTAAATCACAATCAAGTCAACCCCACCGGCCTCCTCGAACTTGGCGCTGATCCCAGTGCCAGCCCCCGCGCCGATAATGGGAATCCCATCGGCGATGTTCTGCCGCAGCCTCGCGAGTACCTCTTCTCTTGTAAAAGCCATAACCACCTATCCGTTTAACGCCTTTTCTATCCGCACCCCCTCCATCTTCCGCAACTCGGCCTCCGGCCCAAACGGCGCGTAGATGGCGATCAACTTCATCGGGCCGTCCCCATTGTTGACCGTCGAGTGATACACAGCCGTCGGAATGTGTACCAGTTCCCCTGGGCCAATCTCCTTTTCCAACATGCCCGACTCCAACTCCACCGTCTGGATCCCAGTGCCCTCTATCACGTAGAGAATCTCCTCGCTATACGGATGATTGTGGCGCTCGTGGCCCTTGCCCGGTGCCAACTCCACCACGCCGCAGCTAAAGTGCTCAGCCGCGGTCACCAGCGGCTCGGAAAGCCAGTTTAACCGACCCCAGTCAAAGACTTGGGTCTCCACATCGGCGCATTGTACGAACGTCTTTTTCTCGCTCATTACTCTCCTGCTTTCTCGGCAATTAGCTCCAGTAGCAGCGCGGTCGCCGCGGCTGCAAACGCTGGATCGTTGATGTTGTGATCTACTTCGCGGACGAGGATGCCCTCGTCCAGATTGGCTTTGAGGGCATCGCTAAAGGCGCGGTCGGCTTCGCGGTCGCAAAACAGCTCGTCGTCGCCGTCGAGGATCGACACGCCCCCAAGCGGAATAAGCACGGCGACCGGGCCTGTGGCGGCGTTGAGCTTTTCGGCGAATATTCGGCCCATCTGCGCATTCTCCTCGGCATTGGTGCGCATCAAGGTCACCTCTGGGTTCCACTCGTAAAAGAGCCGCGTGCCGTCCTTGTACTGTTGCGGCACCGTATCCATGCCGCCAAAATTAGCCATATCCACGCAGCCGGGGACCACGAGCTGGGGCAAACCCGCCCGACCCGCCGCGCTCAGGCGCTCCGGACCCGCGCTGAACACGCCGCCGCACACTTCGTCGGCCCACTCGGTAGTGGTGATGTCCAGCACCGCATCTACCAAGCCCTCGTCGATGAGCGACTCCATGGTGCGGCCGCCAGTGCCCGTAGCGTGAAAGACCAAGACCTCGTACCCGCTCGCCGTCAGGGTCTCGCTGCACGCATTTACGCATTCCGTGGTGTTGCCAAACATCGACGCGACGACGATCGGCTTGTCGTCGCCAGCCGGTTCTGGCTCGGCTTCAACCATGCCGCAGATCGCGCCAGCAGCTCGCGTAAAAATCACTCGCGAAATCCGATTGACTCCGGCCACGTCCACAATCGACGGAATGAGTACGACGTCCTTGCTGCCCACGTACGCTCCAGTGTCGCCGGCCGCCACAGTCGAAACGCACACCTTGGGCACGCCCACCGGCAGGGCGCGCATGGCCGCGGTCACCACGCTGCTACCGCCGGACCCGCCCATGCCGACGATGCCGTCAAACCGGCCCTCGGCGTATCCTTGCTCCGCCACTTTGGCCGCGCCCTCACCCATAGCCTTCATGGCGGCACCGCGATCGCCAGCCGCGCGCAGCGACTCCAGCGACGCGCCAGCAGCAGCAGCCACCTCGCTGGCATCCACATCCACGGCAAAGGCTTCGCACTCGCCCATAACGCCCGTGTTCACCGACAGAACTTCGTGGCCGCGAGCCAAAATCTGCTCGCGCAAGAAGGCGTATTCCACGCCTTTGGTGTCAAACGCCCCAACCATCATAATCGTAGCCATAACGCCCTCCTTCTATAGCAACCCTGAATTACTTGAACGATTCGAGATGTGGATCGTCTTGTTTCTACTATTCTGCGTCCATCTGCGGATTATCTTGGGAATGATGTAGGATTGCTATAAGACAGCCTGTAATATGGCCGCTTCAACCAAAGCGCCGCAACCGGAGCGCGTTCATCACCACCGACACCGACGAAAAGGCCATCGCCAAGCTCGCCAGCATTGGATTGAGGAGCGGGCCACCGAACAGGTAGAGTGCGCCCGCAGCCACCGGAATACCTGCGGCGTTGTAAAAAAACGCCCAGAACAAATTCTGCTTTACGGTCCGCACAACCGCTCGGCTCAACTCAATAGCCCGCGCCACATCCGCCAATCGGCTGTGCATGAGCACCACGGGAGCAGACGCGGCCGCTACATCCGTCCCGGTGGCAAAGGCCATGCCCACATCGGCGGTGGCCAGCGCTGGCGCGTCGTTGATCCCGTCGCCGACCATGGCCACGCAGCGGCCCTCGGCCTGCAATGCATGCACGGCCGCGGCCTTGTCTGCGGGCAAGACCTCGGCGCGCACAGTCTCAATCCCCACCTGACGTGCCACAGCCTCAGCAGCCGGACGGCTGTCGCCCGTGAGCATCACCACCTCCAAGCCGCCTTGGCGCAGCCGAGCCACGTCGTCCTTGCTCTGCGGACGAGGGCGATCGGCCAACGACACGCAGCCAACCAATGCGCCCGCCACCACGACCCACGCGACGGTGGCACCGTCCGCCGGGCCATTGTCCTCATCTACGCGAACTCCCGCCGCCGCCATCATGGCGCGATTGCCCACCACTACATCCTCTCCCCCCACCTCAGCCTGCGCACCTTTGCCCGGACTCGCCACAACGTCAATAGCCTCTGGCACGGCAAGGCCCCGCTCTGCTGCGGCAGCCACAATCGCCGCGGCCAGTGGATGCTCCGAGCCGCGCTCCACAGCCGCGGCCAAGCTCAGCACTTCGTCGGCGCGGCGTCCGTTTAACGGCTCTACCGCCACAACCTGCGGTCGCCCCTCGGTGATCGTGCCGGTTTTGTCCAGCACCACAGCATCTACTTTGTGCGCCGTTTCCAGCACCTCGGGGCTTTTGAACAAAATGCCTAAATGCGCACCGCGGCCCGTGCCTACCATGATAGCGGCTGGCGTGGCCAAGCCCAAGCTGCACGGGCAGGCGATGATCAACACGGCCACAAAAACCTGCAACGCAAAGCTCAAACTCTCCCCGGCCCACAGCCAACCCACCGCGGCCACCACACCTAGGACCAGTACAGCCGGCACGAAATACCCGGCGACGACATCGGCCAAACGGGCAATCGGCGCTTTACCTGCCTGTGCGGCCTCTACTAAGCGCACCATTTGCATCAACAGCGCATCCCCGCCTACGCGCGTTGCACGCACCATGAGCGCACCCGCGCCGTTGAGACTGCCGCCGGTCACCCCATCGCCCGGTGCCTTAACCACGGGCAGCGACTCGCCGGTCAGCAGCGACTCATCCACCGTAGAATTTCCCTCGATGATTTCGCCATCGGCTGGAATGCGCTCGCCTGGACGCACGCGCAGGCAGTCGCCCACTGCAATGGCATCAGCCGCAATTTCCCGCTCCCCATCGTCAGTCACCAGCGCGGCCTTGTCGGGTTTGAGCTGCAGCAGCGCCCCTATGGCCTCCTCGGCCCGCAACCGCGAGCGCGCTTCGAGATAGCGGCCCATCAGCATAAAGGTGAGGATTGTCGAAACCGTCGGAAAGTAGGAGTCAAACGCCGCAACCACCCCCACGGCGACAGCCCCCAAGCCCCAAACGCTGTAAATCCACGCCGCAGCCGCACCCACGGCGACGGCCCCCAAGCCCCAAGCACTGTAGATCCACGCCGCAGCCGTGCCAATGGCAATGAGCGAAAACATGTTGGGACGACCTCGCCACAGAGCCTGCCCACCCTCGACGTAGATCCGGCGACCAATCCACATCACCGGCAGCGCAAACAGCAGATGCAAAACGCCCACCCGCAGCGGATACTGATCCAATGACAGCGCCGGAACAATGGGGGCGGCCATCTGCTCGGCCATCTCCACCGCAAAGAGCGGCAGCCAAAATACAACAGCCCAGCGAAAGGCACCTGCTTGCTCAGCCAGTTCGGCCCGCTTGCGTTCTTGTCGCCTAGCCGCGCCTTCGGCTTCGGGCGTTTGCACCCGCGCCCCGAACCCCGCCTTTACCACGGCCGCCGCAATGCTTTTCTCATCTACGGCTGCCGGATCAAAACGCACGGCCATCTGCTCGGTCGCCAAGTTCACGTCAGCCTTTTCAACGCCAGCCAAGCCGGACACCTGCTTCTCTACCTGCTGCACGCAGCCAGCGCAGTGCATGCCCTCAATGGCAAAATGTTGTTCTCTACTGTTTGCTGTCATGGATGCCTGTTTGACGTTATGAATGCCCGTAGGGGCAGTTCGCGCTCCGCACCGCCCCTACATTATAACAGCCCTGTTTAATTTTAGCGACAATCAGATGCCAAGGCGCGATCGGCGGGCCTCTTTTGCGTTTGCCTTACCCTTGGGTGGAAACCTATATTCGGTAAGCTACTCCACAATCCTGCAACACAGAAAGGAATAACAATGCGTACTTACCACCGCACGGCCGCGCCGCGAGAAATTTTGCGCGTCCATACGGGACTTGCGCTCATCACTTGCACTTTTGCTTTGCTGACTTGGGCATTGCCCACATTCGGACACGATACCCCGGACATCCAAAATGGAAAAGCAAAGCATATTTCTCCGGAGGAAGTGCAACAGATAGTAAACGATCCGCGAAATAGTCTCTCGCATTATACCAGCTCCCATTGGCATTATTACACTGACGATAACTCAATAGGCGGTACGCCCCCATGTGTCGCCGACAGCTACGATCCAGAGACGGATGAGTATAGTCGTTGGGATGAAGAAACATGGTCGTGGGATTTATCTGGGTGTGAAGGCGAAGACCAATCTTCGAGTTCGAGTTTATCGTCATCTGACGACGGGGCTGACTCATCCGCTGACGATGGAGCCTCTTCAGACTCGAACGACGGGGCTGACTCTGACGACGGAACAGACTCAAACTCTGACGACGGAACCTCTTCAACTCCGCCCTCTAACGACGGCGCACCCTCTACTTCTTCGTCTAACGATGGCACACCCTCTAACTCGTCGTCTAATGACGGCGCACCCTCTAATGACGGCACACCCTCTAATGACGGCACACCCTCTACCTCAGACTCAAACGACGGAGCACCCTCTACCTCTTCGTCTAACGATGGCACACCCTCAAACGACGGCACACCCTCTACTTCATCGTCTAATGACGGCGCACCCTCAAACGACGGCGCACCCTCTACCTCAGACTCAAACGACGGAACACCCTCTACCTCAGACTCGAACGACGGAACACCCTCTACCTCGTCTAACGACGGCACACCCCCTCCAAACGACGACCCGGTAATGAACCTTGATTTCGACGAAGAGGTCGAAAACCAAGCGTACACCGCTGAGACAGCGATTACCGCGTTGAAACTGCCAGCAGCTACGGGAGGTCAAGGCGAGATAACGTACCGCGTCTTCGGCTTGCCTGCTGGCCTATCGTTTGACGCAGCCACGCGGACAATTTCGGGTACACCCACAGCCGCCACCGGTGGAGCTGTCGCGGTCGCCTACTTGGCGGAAGACAGTATAGGAACCGCCGCCGCGTTGTTCTTCTCCATCACAGTCAACCCGCCGCTGAGTTTCGGTGACTGACTTGTTCGGCCTGTTAAATGGCGGTGCTAGTGACGCAGAGGATGCAATAGATAGGGCCACGCCTGTCAATCCGCTTGTCGCGGTGGCAAAACCCAATCCCGTGACGGCATTAAAAACCACCGCGACAAGCCATTCGCTCCGTCTCAGTCGAGCGCGCCAATCAGCTTCTTAATCTGCCCCCAAGTCGTTTCCTCAACCGCCGTGTCTGGCGGTGGCAGCGGCGGGGTGCTCTCGGGATCGCCGGGATGAAACGCTTCTCCTGCTGGATTGGCATCGCCCGCCACCCAAGCCCCGTCGGCGTCGCCTAGTTCCGCGCCATTAGACGCTCCGTCGCCATCCGAGTCCAAGGCCGCTAACTCTGGCCCCCAAATCACGTCACCGGCTGGGCCGGCTGCGGTGAGGAAATTGGTTACAATCTCCACGCCAAATGGGTTGAGCGGCGAACCGCCACCAGCCGTGTGGCAGGTGTTACAGCTAGCCGCGGAACCGTTGGGAACCTGTCGTACGCGCTTACTGCGTGCGTCGGCCTCTTCGGCCACTAGGCCACCCAAAAAGAGCACCCCTACCAACAAAACTCTCAAAGTCATAGAAAATCTCCTTTTCTCGTCATGCGCCGCTATGATGTCTTTCCTTTCAGAACATGATCACGTTTAGCACTGCAAGTCAACACACCCACTCGCCCCACACCGCCAAATCGCGCATATTTAAAGTCCATTCCACAGGAGGCAACGCTCATGTCCACCGCTCAACGTCTCGACCTCAGCGAAATGCGGCCGCAGATTGACGTCGATCCAGCGACTTGCGTCTATCACCGGCTCGCACCGGCCAGCGAATTTGCCGACGGCGAGGGCCGGCCTTTTACCATTGACGGCATTCACCTCGCAGTCTTTCTCTACGAAGACTCCTTTCACGCCGTTGACAATCGCTGCCCGCACATGGGCTATCCCATGTCCAAAGGCAGCATCCGCGACGGAGTGCTAATCTGCCATTGGCATCACTGGGAATTCGACCTAAAGACCGGCGGCTGCTTACTGACTTCGGGCGACGACCTAAAAGCCTTTCCCGTCGAAGTCCGCGACGATGGCTACGCGTGGGTCGGCATCCCACCCGGCGAGAAGGAAGAGGCCCGTCTGCGGCTCGTGGCCCGCGGCAAGCGCGCCCTCGAACAAGGGCTTAAAGACCGCAGTTCCTTCCTCATCGCCAAAGCGGTCGCCGCACTGCGCCAGACGGGTGCCACCCCGCAAGAAATCATCCAACAGGGGCTTTATTACGGCGCACACAAAACCAGCGAAGGCTGGTCCTCGGGCGTCGCCATCCTAACCCTCGCGGCGAACATGTGGGACGACATTGCCGAGGACGACCAAAACCTCTTTCTCGTCCACGGCTTGACCCAGATTTCGCGGCGCACCTCCGGCTCGTCGCGCCGCCAGCGCTTCCCCTTTCCCCGCGCCAATGACGACCAAGACCTAGCCACCCTCAAGCGCTGGTTTCGCACTTTTGTCGATCAGCGGCACCACGGCGCGGCCGAGCGCATCTTGCTCACCTTGCACGACCGCGACTGCGGCAAGGAAACCCTCGCGGATTTCGTCTTCACCGCAGCCACGGATTTCTACTTCACCGGCGACGGGCACGCCCTCGACTTTGCCAACAAAATGTTCGAGGCCCTCGACTACGTGGAATGGGTCGGCGCGCACGAGATCCTCCGCCCGATCGCCGTCGATTTGGTGAGCCGCACCCGCCACGAAGAGACCTCGCGCTGGGCCGACAGCCTGCCAGTCTTGGAAAACATCTTCACGCGCCTAGACGAGATCTGGGAGGACAATCAGCGCCACGAAGCGACCCTCGACGTCTCCGAGTTCACCCAAGTCATGCTCGGCGACGACTTTGAACCCATCCTCGCCCGCGTCGAAGAGGCCCTGCGCACTGGCGTGCCGCCGACCCAACTCTGCCGCGCCATGACCTATGCCAGCGCATTGCGCACCCTGCGCTTCCACCTCAAAAACGAGGGCGACTGGCACGACGTGGCCAACATTTATTCCTACGCCCACGCGCTCTACTGCACCTTCCACTACGCCGCCAGCAAAGAGCTGTTGCGCGCCATCTTCCACGGCGCGGTTTTCCTCACCTACCTGCGCTGGCTCAACATGCCCTCCGCCCGCGTCCCACGGCACGGACAAAAGCTCGACGAGCACTTCGCCTCCAGCGAGGACATGCTCAAGCGCCTCGGCGAATTGGCCGATTTCCAAAAGGTCTTCGAGGCCGAAGTCCTCGTCAGCCAGTACCTCGAAGAAGGACGCGACGTCGCCAAGCTCCGCCACACCTTGGCCCACATCATGCTCCGCGAAGACGCCGAGTTGCACATGTTCCAAGTGCTCGAAGCCGCGTTCCGGCACTATGACTTGAGCGACGACCCCGAGGAAAAGCGCGTCCACCTGCTAGCGGCGACCCGCTACATCACCGCGCAAAAGGTGATGAAGAACATCCTTTGGGCCACGGAAAACGCCGAGCGGCTCCAGCGCGGCGAACTGCTCAGCGAGCGCGAAGACGACGATTGAGGAGCGTTACTCCGCTGACCGCCACGCCGCCACCCGCAGCTTCCACTCCTCGACCGCGCAGTAGAGCACCGGCACAACCGGCGCGGTCAGCACCACTGCCATCATGCCGCCGAAGGTGGGAATGGCCATCGGCAGCATGAGGTCTGCGCCACGGCCACTCGCCGTCAACACGGGAATCAGCGCCAAAATCGTGGTAGCCGCGGTCATCAGACAGGGGCGGATCCGCCGCACCCCAGCAGCGAGCGCCGCGCGGCGCATTGCATCGACAGTCTCTGGCTTTTGCTCGCGAAAGAGCTGGCGCAAGTACGTCGCCACGATCACGCCATTGTCCGAGGCAATGCCAAACAGCGCGAGAAAACCCACCCACACTGCCACGCTCAAGTTCAGCGGCCGGACGTGGAAGAGGTCGCGCATCTGAGTGCCGAAGACAGAGAAATCCAAAAACCATTCCTGCCCGTAGAGCCACAGCATGGCAAAACCGCCAGCCCAAGCCACCGCAACTCCAGAAAAAACCATCAGGGCCGTAGCGGCGTTGCCAAACTGGAAATAGAGGATGAGGAAAATAATCGCCAGCGCGAGCGGCAGCAGCACGTTGAGCTTCTTCTGCGCTCGCAATTGGTTTTCGTAGCTACCGGCGAAGGTGTAGCTGACGCCGGTAGCTAGCACGAGATCGCCATTGGCCCTTTTACTGGCCAAATAATATCGACACGCTTCCACCACATCGACTTCCGCGTACCCCGGCTTCTTGTCAAAGAGCACGTAGCCTAGCAAAAACGTATCCTCGCTCTTGATGACCTGGGGGCCGCGCACATAGCGAATCTCGGCCAACTCGCCCAAGGGGATTTGTGCCCCGTCCGGCGCTGGCACCAGAATGCGCACCAGTTCCTCGACGCTGTCGCGCAATTCGCGCATGTAGCGCACCCGCACCGGATAGCGCTCGCGACCTTCTACCGTGGTCGTAACCAGCTTGCCCCCGATGGCTATCTCAATTACGTCCTGCACCTTCTGCAGGGCGATGCCGTGGCGGGCAATGGCCTCGCGGTCGATGTGGATCTCCAAGTAGGGCTTGCCGACGATGCGGTCGGCGTTGACAGTCGCCGCCTCGACCGAGGGCACTTCCTTGAGCAAGCGCTCTATCTCCAAGCCAGCGCGTTCGATGGCTTCCAAACTCGGGCCTTTGATCTCAACGCCCATGGGGGCGCGCATCCCGCTCTGCAACATGACGAGCCGCGCGGCAATCGGCTGCAACTTCGGTGCCGAGGTAGAGCCGGGGATCTGGCCAGCTTGGGCGATCTCTGCCCATATATCGTCGGGTTCCTGTATCCCCGGCCAAGCGGCGCGCCCCGGATTGAGCGCGGGATCCAAGGGCGGACGCCACAAGCGAAAAGGTCGGCCATTGGCGTCGGGCACGAGGCGACCGGCATCGTCGCGCAGATAGCGACCCTGTACCTTGTAAGGCGAGCCATCAGGAGCGAACGCGGGCGTACCATCGGACGCGCGGAACAGGTCCGTGGCATGCTCGTCAAAAGCGAACAATAGACGACGACCATCCTCGTCGGTCAGGTATTCCGCGCGATAATTGATCACCGTCTCAATCATGGAAATCGGCGCGGGATCCAGCGGCGACTCCGCCCGTCCTAGCTTCCCTACTGCGGACTCCACCTCTGGTATCTGCGAAATGGCCGCGTTTTGTTTCTGCAGGACGTCGAGCACTTCGCCGATGGAAGCGTGCGGCATGGTCGTCGGCATCCACAGGAACGAACCTTCGTCGAGAGGCGGCATAAACTCCTTGCCCAACCCAGGCAGAGCCTCGGCAAGGGCCGCAAAGGGCGCTGAATGGCGCAGGGAGGACGGCACAAAGCCGAAGACGCGAGCAAAACCCAGCCACGCGGACGCGCCCGCCAGTAGCAGCAACAAGGGAAAAATCAGGGCCAAACCCTTCTGATCCAGACACCACCGGAGCACGCGGGGGAATACATGTTGCAAGGCGCGAAAAAGCGCCAACAGGCCGCCAATCAATCCAGCAGCAAAGATAAAATTGCGCCATCCGCCCTTTTCCGGCCCAAGGGGCAACCAGTGTTCCACTAACACGACAACGACCCCGATAGCCGCAGCAGCTATAACACCCCGCGCCACCCACAAGCGCACTCGCTCCGGTACGCGAGCGGCAAGCAAGTGATACGCCCCAATAGCTACCAGCAGCAGACCAACCCACCACGACAGCGCGAGCCCCACCCCAAGACCACAGACCGCCCAAAGGCCAGGTGCCCAACGCCCCAATCGCGTGCCGAACACGCAGTGCGCCAAGGCCGGCAAAGCCGTCAGCGACAGCCACACCGCAGCCAACAGCGCGAAGGTCTTGGTAAAGGCCAGCGGCGCAAAGAGCTTGCCCTCGGCCCCTTGCATGGCAAAGACCGGCAAAAAGCCCACCACCGTGGTCAACACGGCCGTCAGCACGGCACCGCCGACCTCGCGCGTGGCGCGGAAGACTACTTCCAAACGGTCGTCCTCTGCGTCTGCATCCTCCAAGTGCTTGAGGATGTTCTCGCTGATGACGATGCCCATATCGACCATAGTGCCGATGGCAATAGCAATGCCGGAAAGGGCGACTATGTTGGCGTCAATGCCAAAGACCTTCATCGCGGCAAAGCAGGCGAGCACGGCCAGCGGCAACAGCCCGGAGACCAACATGGCTCCGCGCAGATTCATCACCAGCGCCAGCACCACGATCACCGTTACCAGCACCTCCTCGCTCAGGGCGCGCTCCAGCGTCCCCAGCGTCTCCTCAATCAAACCGGATCGGTCGTAAAAAGGGATCACCTGCACTTGACTGACCCGCCCGTCGGGCAAGGTTTTCTTGGGCAGACTCGGGGCGATTTCCGCGATCTTGGCCTTGACGCTTTCAATGGCTGCCAAAGGATTCGCACCATAGCGCGCCACCACCACGCCGCCGACCACCTCCGTACCTTCCTTGTCCAACGCACCGCGCCGCAGCGCCGGCCCTAGCGCGACCCGCGCGACGTTTTTGACGTAGATCGGGACGTTATCCCGCGCCTTAATCACGGCATTTTCGAGGTCGGCCAAGCCTTTGACAAAGCCAATGCCGCGGATGACGTACTCGGCTCGATTCAGCTCTACGGTGCGCGCCCCCACGTCCCGGTTGGACATGTGCACCGCGTGGAAGACCTCGTCGAGCCGCACCCCATAGGCGCGCATCGCGTCCGGGTTGACGTCGATTTGGTATTCCTGCACGAAGCCACCCACGGAGGCCACCTCGCTAACGCCGTCGGCCGCCAGCAGGGCATAGCGCACCTGCCAGTCCTGGATGCCACGCAACTCGTGCAGGTCCCAGCCGCCGGTGGGTGAACCCTGTTCGTCGCGGCCTTCCAACGTGTACCAGAATACCTGCCCCAAAGCCGTTGCGTCCGGCCCCAAAGCCGGCTGTACACCTTCGGGCAGCAGGCCGGCTGGCAGACTGTTGAGCTTTTCGAGGATGCGGGAGCGAGACCAATAGAAATCGACTTCTTCGGCAAAAATCACATAGATGCTCGAAAAGCCGAACATCGAAGAGCTGCGGATCGTCTCGACGCCCGGTACGCCCAACAGCGCTACTGTCAGCGGATACGTCACCTGATCTTCCACGTCCTGCGGCGAGCGTCCGGCCCATTTGCTAAAGACGATTTGCTGGTTTTCGCCTATGTCCGGGATCGCATCCACCGGCACCGGGTCGCGCGGTAGCGAATCGAGCTTCCACGCAAAAGGGGCGACGCTGAGGCCCCAACCAACGGTGACGGCGAGCATCAGCACGACGACGATTTTGTGGACTAGGAAAAAGCGGATTAAGCGGTCCATTGTAGCCTCCTACTCGTGGCCGGCGAAGGTCTCGTGCAGGCTGCCGCAACGGTACATCTGGCCGCCGAAGTAGGGATTTTGGGTCTGCATCGCCTGTTGCAGCCAAGCCGCCCCCTCGTTGTCAAAGGCCATTGGACAGTGAAAAAGATGCACTGGCCCGGCATGGACGCCCCCCTGCCGCGCCACCCGAATGAGCACCATCGAGAGCTCGGCAAAGGCTTGGCGAGCCGCGGCGAGATCAACGGCTTTGCTGATGGCGTCCCCGACCTCCTGCGACGCCGGGTCGGCCGCTAGCGCGGCAGCGACGGCCTGCGCCTCCGGCAAATCGTCCTCGCTCAACGCCTGCTGTATAGCGAAATAGGCCGTCCAGACCGCGGGCGGCGGGCTATGCGCGTGGCCGTTTGGCTCGTCGTCTCGGTGGTCGGCCCGCGCTGGCGCGTTCATCATGCTCGGCTGAGCACGAATCTGCAGGGCACTGTCAATTTTGAACGCGCCATTGACCACCACTTGCTCTCCCTCGCGCAGGCCCTCGCGGACCAGGTAGTAATCCCCTGCCCGCGGCCCGAGCACGACCTCGCGGCCCTCGTACAGGCCCTCGCCGAGCGCGACGTACACCACGGCGCGTTTGCCCGTCAGCAACGGTGCCGAAACGGGTATCACCAGCGGCATCTCGCGCTCCGCCTCGTCGTCAGTGTCGTACAATTCTTCGGCGCGCACTAGGGCCATGCCGCAAATGTCGCAGGCACCGGGCGCGTCGCGGACGATCTCTGGGTGCATCGGACTGATCCACTTGCCCCTGAGCTCGGGCGACATAGCGCGCCCGTGGGCACCCACCTCGGCTTGGGCCACGGCCCACACCAACATTCCCGGCTTCAGCCGACCTTGTTCGTTGGCCACGTTGACCCGTACGCGCACCGTGCGCGTGCGCTCGTCCAGCACTGGATCGACGAAGGATATTTGGCCACTGAACACCTCGCCCGGATAGGCTTCAGCCGAGAATTCAACGGCTTGGCCGTAGTGAATCCAAGACATATCCGACTCGTAGGCTCGCAGTTCCAGCCACAGCCGCGACAAGTCCGCAATGGTGTAAATCGGCGTTCCTGTCTGCACGTACGCGCCCTCGCTGAGGTGCTTTTCTATCACCACGCCGCCGGTTGGCGCGTAAATCGTCAGATGGTCAGAGGCTTGGCGCTCGCGCTCGACGCGCTCGATTTGCTCCTCCTTCAGCCCGAGCAGGCGCAGCTTTTCGCGCGCAGCCTCGACCGTCGCCTGCGCCGTATGCCCAACGGACGTGCCGCTATCGACCAATCGCTCGCGGGCGCGCAGGGCCTGGCTCAACTCCTCTTGGGCGGTCAACAGTTCAGGGCTGTATAGATAGACTATGTGGTCGCCCTTTTCGACCCGCACGCCCGTGTAGTCCACGTACAGCCGATCAATCCGGCCCGCTACCCAAGCGGTGATGGAGCGAACTTGCGTCTCATCTACCGCAATTTTGCCGACCATCCGCGTCTCCACCGGTGCGAAGCGGCGCTCGACCGGCGCAGTCTGGATGCTGGCAAGCTCCTGCGCGGCCGGCGAGAGACGCAACTGACGCGGGGCCAAAATGTCGCCAGCCTCGGGCGCGGCCACCGGGATTAGGTCCATTCCGCATATTGGACACTGACCCGGCTTAGGCTGGCGAATTTGCGGGTGCATTGAACAGGTCCACGTTTCATCCTGCTCGGCAACTGCGGCGGGTGCATGTCCGCTGGATGTATCCGAGCCACCCAAACCCCAGCCCACGGCCAAGCCGACGATCCCCGCCACGATGCCGGTAGCTATTATTTGTTTCGTTGCTTTCATGGTTGGATTTCCTCCGTGGGTTCGCCGACCAGCTTTTCAATCTCGGCCCAATGCAGGGCTTGGTCGGTCCGCGCCCGTTCGTATGCTAGCTGGAACTCCAGCAGGGTGCGTTGGGCGTCGATGACCGCGAGAAAATCGCTGCGGTCGGCGGCAAAGGCGCGCTGCGTTAC
Organism: Candidatus Latescibacterota bacterium; assembly: GCA_022826515.1. The sequence continues at coordinate 88,626 of JAJDUT010000078.1, read as the reverse complement.
GTTGAGCGCCTGTTCGGCCTTGGGCAGCAGGCTGTCCCGGTAGAGAGCACTGCGGCTTTGGGCGTCGCGCTGCCTGTACAAGGCCAGTTCCAGCTCGGCAGCGAGCCTATTCTTCTCGTCCGCAACACCCTGCAAGGCGGCCTGATGACTCAGCTTAGCCGCGCGTTCTCCGGCCTCGTAGGACGAGCGCCACAAGGGCAGGTTGAGCGAGGTCATGGCCATCAGCGGATTCGCGCCCCGGTCGCCGATGTGGATGTAATCGAGGCTCACGGTCAGATCCGGGTAGAACTGCTTGCCGGCCAACTCGACGCCTAGGGACTGCGCCCGCGCTTGCACCTGTCGCATTTGCAGCCTTGGGTTCGCGGCCTGCAAGCGCTCCTTTAGCACCTCTTCGTCTAAGTCCAACGCAGCCATAGGCAGCGAATCGGGAACAGCTATCGGAGCCGTCGCCGCGCGACCGAGCGCCGCATTTAACCGAGCCGCGGTCGGCCGCCGCTGCTGACGCAAGCTGCGCAACTGATCCTCTAAGCGCCCCAATTCCACCTGCGCCTTGAGAACTGGGGCGTGCTCTCCGGTGCCGCCGCGATAGCGGGTGCGGCCCACCTCTTCTAAGTGAGCCAACAGGCGCAAGTTGCCCTCGCTGACGGCGATGGCTCGCTCCAAAAAGTAGCAGTCGTAGTACGCGGCCTTGACCTCAAAAATCAGCGACCGCCGCACGGCCTCATAGCGCTGGCCCTCGACTTCGGCCTCTTGCTGGGCGATCCGCCCTTTGAGATCCAATTTGCCCTTCCAAGGGAAAGTTTGCGCCGCGCTAAAGCGCATTTCCTGCGGGCCGGTGCGCGTCTCTACCGGACGCGCAAAATAGCCGTAGGTCAGGCGCGGATCGACCCAAGCGCTCGCCGCGGGCACCTTTGCTAGGGCGGCCTTGTAGCGCGTCAAAGCCTGCTTGAGCTTAGGGTTGTGCTGTTCGGCATAGCGCACGTACTCCGCGAGTTCGGCGCGGGGGTCGAGCGCTGCTTCTTCCTGCGACCAAACCGGTCCTGCGAGCAAACCAGCTAGCAGCAGGGCCGTTTTATTTTTGTCCATGCAATTACTCCTCGCCGCATGGGGGTCCGGGATTCGCGTACAGACCCCCGCAAATTGAGTGGAGTGTGAGACTTAGAAGCGTCTGGAAATTTCCGGGTATGCCCTAAGCTCGGACAGCTTCTTAGGGCAAACTCAGTGCGGCGAGAATCAGATCAGGAAGGAGCAGTAGAGCTGGAAAAGCGGGGGATGCGGCTGGGGGATGCGGCTGGTCCGCGACTGCAGCGCAGCCGAACGAGGTGGCAGCGGAGTGGTCGCCACTATTCCAGTCGCGGGCGTTGAAACGGATGGCTGCTCGGCTGGGGGAACAAACGGAGGAGACGCGCTGTTGGATTCTGCACGCAGACAGCAACAACCCGCTTGCATGCCCGCCTCGCCACAGGCATTGGCGACGTGGCAGGGCATGGGTGCGGCCTCTGCGGCACACGGGGCACAGAGAACCTGCAAGCCGCTACAGGCAAAAGCTAGCAGCAGGACTAAAGACGTGGTTAAAGGTCGAAGGCTTTTCATTATCGCTGGATCGCTTGGTCACGGGCCAAGTACTCAGACTGACGATTGACCAAACAAAAAGTTTCAGCAGCGCACGAGCGTCGAAGCTCAGTCGCGTGGGGACGGATCAAATCGCTGCTTTCAACGGATAGCCGTTAGGGCTGAAGGCGAATGCCCCTACCCGGGTAGTTTCGACAAGATAAGTGTGCCGAGGGCCAGCAGAGTGGTCAACTGGATGCCCACTAGCCAGCGAAATTGCTGGTTCATCTGCTGCTGCATCTGGTTCATTTGCTGCTGCATCTGGTCGAGCCGATGGTTGATCTGTTCGTTGATGCCTTCGAGCCGGGACAAGCGGCCTTCGTGGTCAAACGTGGTTTCGGTCATGATGCGGTTCCTTTAAGAGTAAAAGGAATGATGCGATGGCATGAATTTAATATCCAATGACCCGCCTTAGAGGGCAAGCCATCGGGGACCATCTCGTGCCGTCGGAGCCATCGGAATGCGTAACGTCAGTAAACAAAAGTTCAACAAAGTCCGCTACTTGGGCACCATTTTGCGCACGCCGCGCTCGTACACCACTTCGTACTCGCCCTCCGGTACATCCATATTCCGCACGGCTAATTCGCCCATCGTCACCATCGGCTCAGACTTCAAGAGCAGCTCGTCGAACGACTCCTCGGGCGTCTTGCCGGTAGTGTCTAAGACGATGGTGCGGTTCTGGTGGCTAAACAGCGACGCGGCGATTTCTTCCTCAAAGCGCGCTTTGACCTCGGCAATGTGTTCTTGGCGCACGACCGGATATTCGTGCGGGCTGTCCTGCATCCGCCGCGCGATCTCCTCGTCCGAAGCCGTTACGTGGAATAGCACCACATCGGGCAGATGGGCCTCTAACACCAGCGATTCGTAGAGCCGCTGAAAGCCGTAGTGGAAATTCGGGTAGTAAAAGCTATTCGGGTCGTCGCCGTAAAAGCTGGTGTACACGGCCTCCTCTAGGTGCCAGCCGACGATCAGCGGACAGGCGTACTTTTTGATGATGTCCACGTGGTAGTGGATCTGCATCCGCTGCCCGCGCTCCTTTATGTCGTTGGGCAGGCCGACCAAGATCTTGCGCGACTCTGGGCTGAGCGAAGCGTCGGGGAGGGTGAAGTGATCGTCGCCGTGGATGGGGACTCGGCGGTGCCGATAGTATTCCCCAAGCATAGTGGCCAGTGTGCTTTTCCCTGCGTATTCAATACCTGCAAAAATGCTGCGCATATCTGCTCTCCTTTGGGCTTTTCAAGACGGCGTTCTCGGATATATTCTCAAAAGTAAGTCGCCGCACACCCTCCAGCAAACGCCCGCTTATGCCCGCTAGCTCCTCCAAAATCGGCGTCCTCGTCGCCCAGCTCGGCACGCCGCAAGCACCCACCGCCCGCGCCCTGCGGCCCTATCTGCGCCAATTTCTCTCCGATCCGCGCGTCATCGACCTCCACCCGCTCAGGTGGTATCCCATTCTCTATCTGTTTGTCCTCACCCGCCGACCCGCGCGCTCGGCCGCCCTGTACGCCAATATTTGGACTGACGAAGGCTCGCCCCTCATGGTCCATTCCCAAGCCCAGACCCGAGGCTTGCAAGAGCGGTTGGGTGCGTCGTATCAGGTCGTGCTCGGCATGCGCTACGGCGAGCCGAGCATCGAGCGCGCCATGCAGTCCTTAGAAAGTGAAGGCATCGAGCGCATCCTCGTCTTTCCCATGTTCCCGCAGTTTTCCTGTGCCACCACCGGCTCGATCTACGACGCGGTCAACCGAGCGGCCTTCGGCCGACGCTGCCCTTGGTTTTTCGCCCGCAAACGCCAGATGCCGGCGCTGCGCTTCGTCCCGCCCTACGCAGACCATCCCGCGTACATCAACGCGCTCAAACAGTCGGTCGCCGAAGCAGTCGCCCACCTCAGTTGGACGCCCGACCGCTGCCTAATCACTTTCCACGGCATTCCCCAGCGCTACGTCGATGAAGGCGACCCCTACCGCCGCCAGTGCGAGGAAACCGCGCGCCAGCTAGCCGCAGCGCTGGGCCTCGCAGACGACGAGTGGGTCAGCGGCTTCCAGTCGCGCTTCGGCAAAGAGCCTTGGCTAGAGCCTTATACCGAAGAAGTCCTGGAGCGCCTCGGGGGGCAGGGCGTGCGCCGCTTAGTCGCCATCTGCCCTGGATTCACCGCCGACTGCCTCGAAACGCTCGACGAGATTGGCCGCGAAGGAGCCGAGCAATTTTCCCACGGAGGCGGCCAACAGTTCCACTTAGTGCCCTGCCTCAACGACCACCCGGCTTGGCTCGACGCCATGACAGCCATCGCCCGCCAAGAACTGGCCGGTTGGGATGCCTGACGGGTATGTGTCATTTGCTTGACACTTCTGTTACTTTTTTGTCATACTTAGCGCGATTGCTATGGACAGGCTACCCCTCGCGCTCGAACGCAAACTCATCCGCCTCGGCACTCGTCTCATCGATCAAAAGCGCGGCCGACGCCTCGTCGAGCCAACCAAAGACCGCGACGGCTTCTGGTTTGGCGGCGGCAATTCGGTCCGCGATCCCCGCGATGGTAGCCTCTATCTCATCGGCCGCTACCGCGACGCCGGCGACAGCCGCACCGGGCTGACCGCTGGCACCCGAGGCCGCGCTCTGTCCATCTTTCGCTCGACCGACAATGGACGCAGTTTTGTCGAGGTTCGCACTTGGGACAAATCCGACCTCTACTGCGGCTCAGCCGTGCTCAGCATCGAGGGCAGCGCTCTGCGTCTCAACAAGCGCCGTGTTCAAGTGCTGGTCTCGACCGAGAAAGTTCGCCTCTACCCGCGACCCGTCGCCGCTTTTCAGAAGCCGGGCACCGGCGTCTGGAGTATCGACGCTTTCTCCGCCAGATCCATCGACCAGCTCGACCCACAGAAGTCGATTGCCCCGCTGCTGACCAGCAACGATCCAGCCTATCTGCACCTCAAAGACCCCCACCTCTCGCTCGGGATGGGTCGGCGGCCCCTGCTCCTCTATTGCGCCCATCCTTACACTTGGTCTGCGAGCACTTCGGGCCGTGCCGCGCTCGCGGCTGACTCGTGCGCAAGCCACAGCCACGACTTCTTTCCCCGTGGCCCGACCTGGGATGTGGCTGCCTTGCGCATCACTTGCCGTTTGCCCGTGCCCAAGGTGGGCGCGTTCGCTTGTTTGCCCTCGCTCTCGCTCTATTTCTACGACGGGGCCGAGTCCATGCACCCACTCAAAGCGCATGAAAAGGGAATCACTCGACCACGCGGTTACTCCTGCGAGGAACTGGGCGGCTTGGCGTATGGCTTCGATCGCCAGTTTCCGCGCCTCCACCGCCTCAGCCACCTCCAGCCGCTCTTTGTCTCGCCGGAAGGCACGGGTTGCTCGCGCTACGCGTCCGTGCTGACAGAAGTGGACGGAGGACTTTTCGCCACTTGGCAGCGCTCAACCTCCACCCGCTCGCAGCCACTTTTCGGCCACCGGCTCACGCCAAGGCGGGTCGAGACCCTGCTTTCCTGAATTTTTCTAGGGAGTGTCCAGACGCGCCCGCAGCCAAGCGTCTAAATCCTCTAAGCACGGCTCGGCAATCGCGTGGGGCATGTCGTACTCTTTATACTGCAAGTCCAACCCGAGGGGAGCGAGCAAGTCTCTAGAGGCGCGGGCTTGGGCAATGGGGATGATCGGATCAAAGCGCCCATGCGACATAAAAACCTTTAGGCCCTGCACCGCCGCCACATTCTCTGGCAACATCTCTGGACAGCACAGCCCGCTCAATGCAATGGCTCCGGCAAAGTCCCGAGGCCGCTTTAGCGCGGCCGCCAGCGCCATACTCGCCCCTTGGCTGAACCCCGCGATGAAAACGCGAGCGGGTCGATGTTCCTGCCTCAACGCATCCACCAGGGCCAAGACCTGCACTAAGGGTTCTTCGGCCTCGGCAAAAGCAAAGCGCACTCCCTCCGCGACGATCTCTACATTAAACCATGCAAAGCCGCCGAAATCGAGCGCGTAGGGCGCACGGGCACTGACGCAAATCAGCCGCGCATCCAAGTGCGGCACCAAGCCCAGCAGATCCTCCTCATTGGCACCATAGCCATGCAAAAGCAGAAGCAGCGGCGCACCCTCGGGGGGCGCATCGGGCGACTTATGGACGACGTGGTAGAGGGACGCTGTGGTCATATCGCTGAATGAGTTGAAAAATTCATCTCGTGAATATCTATGGCTATCCTGCGTCCATCTGCGTCCATCTGCGTCCATCTGCGTCCATCTGCGGATTCGCCACTACGCTACCGAAACTTCGTACTGACTAGCCCGTCGCAACACCATCACCACCCGCTCTTCTTGGCTGATCAGCTCCTGCACGTGGAAATTGGGATGGGCCTTTTCGTTGCGCCACACCGTTTCGCCGTTGATTTCGATTTGGGGGAAGCGCTTGTCGCGGCGGGGTACGGACAGGTGCGTCTCGCCGTCGTGCGGCACGGAAAGGCGCGCGGAGAAGCCGCCACCATACGCCCCCCAAGCGATCTCGACATCGCCGAGTGGCGTGGGCACGACGCCCTCGGCTCGTTCGAGCCCGGACAACTGCGGCCGAATCTCCAAGATATCCTCGGCCTTGGGCACAACTCCTAGCACGTGCGCTGCCAGCAAGCTCTCTGACCCAGGTTGCGCGGCCACTGACCCGGCCTTCTCACCCCACGTCCAGCCCGGGTGCGCCAGCAAGCGGCCCCATTTTCTTTGTACGTAAGTTAGGGCCGCCGCGTCTGCACCCGCCTGCCACAGCGCCCTAGCGACAAAAAACGCCTGCCATAAATCGCTTTCTGACGCCCAGCCGCCGGATAGGTGCTCCGCCACTCGTGCCTGCTGCTTGGGGTTGGCCAAATTAAAATAAAGCACCAGAGCATTCGTCCAGCGGCTGCAATCAGCGTCCCCGACAGCATCGGCAAAAAGCCCTTGCTCTTCGCTCCAAGCGGCTTGTAGTGCCCTACGTGCTCGGTGATGAGCGCGCTCGCATTGGACCGCTTGTTGACGGTCGCCCGTGCGTCGGCACAAGGTCGAAGCTGCTAGCCAAGCTCCAGCCCGTAGCGCGATAGTAGCCGTAGCCGACGCGACCTCAGCTTCGGCCGTTTGCAAGCTGTTTACTAGGTCCGCCAGCCGCTCGGCAGTCAATCGGTCGCCGCTGTAGCGCTGCGCCAGTTCGACGAACAGCGCGTGGAAACAAGCCTGTTCCCCGCCAATAGGTGTCTCGCTGCTAGCCTGCACGGCGCGCGCCGTATCCACGCTGCTAGTCACATATAAATCGTTCATGGCCCAAACGTAGAGCTGATCCCAGTTGAGCTGTTGATCACCGAGGGCGTACACTTCTTGGCGGCTAGCGGCCAAGGTTTGCTCCCCAGTCCCCCACAACCGCTCCCAATCTTCGCCCACGGTTGTAAAGCGCCCACGCGGCTCGACAACTACGCGCCGCTCCACCAGCGAGACGCTGTCTATTTCCATCTCCTCTGGACACGACCCGATCCTCATCACTAGGTAGCGGCACATCGCCAATTGCGGCGCGGTCCACTCCTGCAACCCGTCACAGCACACGTAGCGCAAGCGCGATCCCACCGCGCCCGCCGCGCGCGCAAAACCTAAGTCAATCACCGCGCCGAACTGGCCTCGCAGCCGCAGATGGGGAAATCCGCAGAGCAACCGCCCGAAGTCCAAAACTATATACGCGGCCCGAGTTTCGTCTGTTGCCTGCACCAAGGAGTGAGTTTTACCGCCTGTCAGGAATGCTTCTCGCCGCACGCATTTGGCAGTCTGCATGGTCTCGGGGAAAGCGACCCATTCGAGCGCACCTTCGCTAGCCACCTCGCCAAAAGCCATCACCTCCCGCGCCCACACCATGCTTTCCACCGCGGGCAACGGCGACCATTCCCTCGGCGCGGCTCCGGCCACCACAGCCGCTTCTCGCCACCCCGCAAATCGCCCTTTGGCCCACTCAGCCGGTGCCAGCGCGGCCACATAGCTAGCCGGACCCCAAGCATCGGCCGGCCGCACCTGCCAAGGCACACCGGTGTACAGCACCTGCTCGACCCCATCGCTGCGCTCAATTTTCCCCTCGGCGCGGAACCAGTCTGCCGCGCCACAGCCGATGGCAAAGACCAACAGCACATTTTCGCCCTCCCGCAGCGCAGCATCCAACGCGAACTGCTCCCACATGGGCACTTCGGCCACCCCTGGCCCCAATCCCCTACCCACTCGCTCGCCGTTCAAGTACACCTCGTACGGCCCACTCGCAGCACAGCGCAGCAACCCTTTGGCTGCTGCGCTGCTCAGGTAGAATTCGAGACGGATATATACGGCCGGAGCGGCCGGATGCCATATAGCTTGCGAGTTCATACTCAATTTACGGGCATCCGCATCCCTATCAGCCGCGTCCCTCGTTGCCCCAGCACCCGCATCATAAACGCGTCCCCCGGCGCAATTTCTCCTAACGCCCCCTCGTAGTCTTCCACCGTTTCCACCTGTTCGTCGTTGATCTCCTGAATGAGCATCCCTCGGCGCAAACCCCGCTTCGCCGCTTCGCTGCCTCTGGCCACGCGCACGATCACCACCCCAGACTCGTCTTCGTATCCCAAGCGCTCCGCCCACTCGTCTTTCAGGTTCTCTACCCTTATCCCCAACGGCCCTCTCGCCTCGTTGGAATCGCGAGCACCGGCAGACGTAGCCAATGCCTCTTCGGTAAGGGCCTCCAACTCGACCTCAATGCGCTTCCTCTCGCCATCGCGCAATACCAGCAACTCGACCTCCTCGCCGGGGGCTGTGCGACCAATCTGACTCCTCAGATCAACTGCGTTGTGCACGGGCTGGCCATCGACTTCCAGCACGATGTCGTCTCTTTTGACACCGGCCTTATCCGCCGCTTGTCCAGACCTCACTCGGTCAATTAACACCCCCTGAGTATTGTCCAGCCCCATGGCCTCGGCCAACAGCGGCTCCAAGTCCCTGATATGTACGCCGAGTAGGCCGCGCCGCACTTCTCCGTGCTCAATAAGCTGCTCGGCCACGTGCTTGACCAAATTGATCGGAATGGCAAAGCCAATGCCTATATTGCCGCCGTCGTTGCTAGTGATGGCGGTGTTGATGCCCACCAGTTCCCCGCGCAAGTTGACCAGGGCACCGCCGCTATTGCCCTTATTGAGGGCTGCGTCGGTCTGGATGAAAGAGCCGTACTCCCTAGGTCCGAAACGATCCCGCCCCAATGCGCTAACCGTGCCCATCGTCACCGAGTGGGAAAAGCCCAAGGGATTGCCTATGGCCATCACCCACTCGCCCTCGCGTAGCTGGTCTGAGTCGCCCAATGTCAAGGTGGGCAGACCCGCGGCATCGATCTTCAGTACGGCGACATCGCTCAACGAATCGCGGCCAACCACCTCGGCCTCAAAGAAACGCGAATCCGTCCCTTCTACGCGGATGTCCTCGGCGCGGCTAATCACGTGGTTGTTGGTGATGATGTACTGCTGGCCGTCAAATTCAGCGATCACGCCCGAGCCTTGGCCTCGCCGCTCTTGCTCGGGGACGCGGAAGGGCCTTCCCCACGGAAGGTCCAATACGCGCCCCTCCTCGGTGCCCTCCGTAGTGATTTTTACGACGCCGGGCTTGACTTGCGCGGCGAGTTCGGCAAAGCCGTCGCTCATCTGGCGCAGGAGCTGCAAGTTCTCGCTGGCTTGGGCACTGCTAGCCACGGCAAGGCTTAAAATGAACAGGGAAAAACACAACTTCCGCATGGTATTTCCTCTCTGAAAAGGGTGTGAAAATACGGATATTTCTCAGTGTCCACAAAAAGAGACGACAAGCGCACAACAGCGGTTCCCATTTTAGAAGCAGCGATTCCGCTTCAGAAGCCGCCTAAAAATTCCAAGTGCGCTCCGAGCGCTTATACGCCGCCTTCAGGCGGTGCAATATCGGTTCCCGCTTCTAGCGGCTGGTGCCGCACGGCCAATTGGCCTTCTTCGAGCACCACCTCAACCCGCGCCCCCTTGGGCATGTCGCCGGCCACCAGCAAGCGAGCGATCCGCGTTTCGAGCTCGCGCTGCAAAAATCGCTTGAGTGGCCGGGCACCATAGACCGGGTCGAAACCTGCGTGGGCAATGTGCCGCCGCGCCGGTGTAGCGACCACCAGCTCGATGCGCTTCGCCGCCAGCCGCTGGCGCAACTCGTCAATCAGCAGTTCGACGATCTCCTCAATCTCCGCCAAGGTCAGCGGCTTGAAGAGTACCATGTCGTCGATCCGGTTGAGAAACTCCGGGCGAAAGTACGCCCGCAACTCACCCATGACCTGCTCGCGCACGGACTCGGCGATCTCCCCTTTCGGCGTCAGGCCCTCGACCAAGTGCGGGGAGCCAATGTTGGAAGTCATAATCACCACGACATTCTTAAAATCCACCACCCGGCCCTGCGCGTCGGTGAGCCGCCCATCGTCCAAAAGCTGCAACAGCACGTTAAAAACGTCCGGGTGGGCCTTTTCGATCTCGTCGAAGAGCAGCACCGAGTAGGGCTTGCGGCGCACGGACTCGGTTAGCTGGCCGCCCTCCTCGTAGCCCACGTACCCAGGAGGTGCGCCCAATAGCTTGGACACCGAGTGCTTTTCCATGTACTCGCTCATGTCTAAGCGCACCATGTTTTCCTCAGCGTCGAAGAGGGCTTGCGCCAGAGCCTTGGCCAGCTCGGTCTTGCCCACGCCCGTCGGCCCCAAGAAGACAAAGGAGCCGATCGGCTTTTGCTCGTCTTTGATGCCAGCGCGCGCCCGCATCACAGCGTCGGCCACCAAACTCACCGCCTCGTCCTGACCCACGACCCGCTGGTGCAAGGTCTGGTCGAGGCGCGCCAATTTCTCGCGCTCGCCCTCGGTCAGCCTTTGCAGCGGAATGCCGGTCCAACGCGAGACAATCTCGGCCACCTCTTCTTGGGTGACTTCCTCGCGCAGCAGTCGCGGGCCACTGCCCTCGGTCGCTTGCTGCGCCGCCGCTAGCTGCCGCTCCAACTCTGGCAATTTTCCGTGTTTTAGCTCGGCGGCGCGGTTCAAGTCGTATTGGCGCTCGGCCTCTTCGATTTGATGCCGCACCTGCTCGATTTCCTCGCGCAACGCGCGCTCGCCCACGAGGGACGCTCGCTCCTCCTCCCATTGGGCCCGCAGGGCACCGGCCTGTACCTTGAGGTCGGCCAGCTCCTTGCGCAGGCTTTCGAGGCGCTCCTCGCTGGTTTTGTCCTGCTCCTTTTTCAGCGCGGCCTCTTCAATCTCTAGCTGCATGACCCGGCGCTCCACTTGGTCCAGCTCGGCCGGCACTGAGTCGATCTCCGTGCGGACGGTAGCGCACGCCTCGTCGATCAGATCGATGGCCTTGTCCGGCAAGAAGCGGTCCGAGATGTAGCGGTTGGACAGCACGGCTGCATCCACCAAGGCATTGTCTTGAATGCGCACGCCGTGGTGTACCTCGAACCGCTCGCGCAAGCCACGCAGGATCGAGATCGAATCCTCTACTGTGGGGGCGTCTATTAGCACCGGCTGGAAGCGCCGCTCAAGCGCAGCGTCCTTCTCAATGTGCCGGCGATGTTCGTCGAGCGTGGTTGCGCCGATGCAGTGCAGTTCGCCGCGGGCCAGCATGGGCTTGAGCATATTGCCCGCGTCGGTCGAGCCCTCGGTTTTGCCCGCGCCGACGATGGTGTGCAACTCGTCGATAAAGAGCAAGATGCGTCCCTCGCTGGCGCGGATTTCGTCGAGCACGGCCTTGAGCCGCTCTTCAAATTCGCCCCGGTACTTGGCCCCGGCCATCAGCGCACCCATGTCCAGCGCAAAGATCGTCTGATCCTGCATCCACTCGGGCACATCGCCGCGCACGATGCGCTGTGCCAAGCCCTCGACGATCGCGGTCTTGCCCACGCCCGGTTCGCCGATGAGCACTGGGTTGTTCTTAGTCTTGCGCGAGAGGATGCGGATGGTACGGCGGATCTCTTCGTCGCGCCCAATCACCGGGTCGAGCCGGCCGGTGCGCGCCTGCGCCACCAAGTCGAGTCCGTAGCGCTCAAGGGCCTCATAGCTAGTATTCATGTCGGTTCCCTTTCAAAAGTCGGTTTTTCCTATCCAAATAATTGCAAATACCGTACCAGCGCCGATATGTTCCTCTTTTGACACATTTCGCCCATCGAATAGGACATTGTGGCACTCAAGGCGTTGGAATGGACAAAAAAGATCGAGGGAGACCGTCAGACGAGACTCAAGCGAAAGAACATCACGGAAATGGCACTGCCTTTAGCTATTCCCGGTAAGAGGCCGCCGCGCATGGCTAGGCTGGTCTCCAACAAGCGGACCTGCATGGATGACAGCACAAACGGGCCGAAGGCAAAACCGACCGCCGAACTGCTGCTCCGCCCGCCCAGCGACAGGCCAATGCGGGCCGGCAACCAGTCCGCCAGCCAGTACTCGACTCCGCCGGCCAGCCGCGGCCGAGTCCGCATCCCAAACTTGGAACTGAACGCCTGGTCCCAATTGCCAACCACCGTTAGCTGGGGCTTGGCCTGATAGGCCACCCCGAGCCGCAGCATGGCCGGCAGCGAGCGCGAGAACGGCTCTTGACTGATCTGCTTGGTAAAGTCTGGATCGCCATCGCCGTCGAAATCCGGGTTGTCGAATACTTCCTCAATGGACCGCGAATCCGCGTCCAAGAAGCGGGAGATGCGCAGTTCGTTGGTCGCGAGAAAAATGGAATCTTGGCGCACCCCCTCATTCCAAGAGAACATGTCGAGCAAGTTGAGCATACTCAAGCTAAAGGTCGTCTTGCGATTTTTGGCTCGGCCAGCAATGCCAATGTCGAGGCCAACGCCGACGCCCCTTTTGGCGTGCTGAGTAATCAGCCAAGCATCCGCCTCAGCACCGCCGACATGGGCTACCAGCCCGGTGCCGCCGGATTCGATAATCTCTCCGTAGCTACCCATCGAGAGCTTGAGCGTACTGCCGACTGTGAACTCGCTTAGATAGGGCGTGAGACGAGCAGGCAGTGCGGGTTTTGCAACGGCGACATTGAGCGTACCCACAGCCCACCCCGACCCATTCCAGTCGCTGATGTCGTATCCTTCGCTCTTGCCAGCCACCAAGCGGTCCTCCGCAAACTCGTTGCCAAAAAAGAACAGCTCTAACACGTCCTTGGGAATCTCGCTCTCGACCCCACTGGTAAACCCCACGGCAATGGCCGAGCGCACTTCCTCGACGGCAAAGGCCACACCTCCGTTGAGCGGGAGGCCCGCAATGACCGTCGGCTCGATATCCCCGTTCATGCGCAGGCCCGCGTCTGGGATATCGGCGAGCAGCTTTTTTTTCTCCACTGAGCTAATGTAGTACGGGCTACCATTGGGAGACACCTTCTCGTTGGCAGCCGTGAAGTTGGCATTGTACGTAGCAACCGAAAAGCTGTTGTTTTCGACAGCCAAGCAAAGGCCCGCGCCGAGCAAGTCCCAGGAAAACTTGCGACTGTCCGACAGAGCTAAATTCGCCGGGTTCCAGAAGACGGCTTCCGGCCCCCGGGCCAGCGCCGTATAAGCTTGGCCCAGCGCCACGGCTCGCGGCCTGGCGTCGCCGGGAACGGCAGCCACCTGTCTGTAGGCCCCGATAACAAGCAGGGCCGCTAGAACGATCAATCCCTTGCCTTGCACTTATACCCTACTTGACCAAGTCCTCGTTGAATTCCATAAAAATCACTGCCCCAGCTTCCACGGCGACGAAATCACTCGCCCGCATCACCACCTCGCTCGGCGTCTTGTCCAACTCGACCAGTATGCCCGTATAGACGCCCTCCTCCCGCAGAAAGACCTCCACATCTTCGTCCGAGAGCGCGATCCGTTGGTGGCTGAATGCACTGGCCACAACCTGCCCTTCGGGACCGACATCGCCGGCCCCCACCGCAAAGGAACCCTCCTTGGGAATCCGCAGATAGCCGTTGGCTTCGTTGTCGGTGAACAGGTCTTCGCTACCGTACACATCCTCGGCTCTCGGCGTGACCCACAGGCTGACGCGGATCGTAGTGGGCAGGTGATTTTCAATCGCAGTAACTACGACAGCACTATCGAGACTGGCTTGGATGCGGCGGCGGGCATCTTCGTCCTGTAGGCGGCGAAAGATCGGGTCGAACTCGATGCGGGTGTCTTCTTCTATTTGAAAATGGCCCTGTGAGGCAAAGCGCACGTGGTCGATCTGAACCCAGTGACTAGCGTCAATGACCTCCACGGACTCGCCATCGCCAATGCGCACGGTCGGCGCGACCACGACCTCGGTCGGCAGCAGGCTGAGAAACTCAGTCAGCTCTGCGGAGGTCCGCGACAAGGCAAGCGATACCGGGTAGTCTATATCGCCGCGCTGGAACGCTTCAGAAATCATCAGGGAATCCCGCTCGCCGTGGCCGTTGGTGCCCTCGATCTGGAGGTCAATGCGGCTGCGGAAACCCACGCCCGATGTCAGGGCGACTTCTAGGGCAACCGAGCTGAAGGCGATATGGTCTAAGCCCGTGGGAAAATCGACTGCGCGGACGACCGGGGCGACCGGCAGGATGACTTCGTCGAGCACCCCCTCGACGCGACTGAGGAGCAAGTCCCCGGTCTCAGCTTCTAGCAGTAGCTCGTTGGTGGCGCTGATCTCTGCAAATTCGCCCTGCACTTGGTGTGAGAACCGCAATTCAAGAGGATTCTGTGGGGTAAATTCGCTGCCAGCCAAGTCAAAGGGCACCGCCTTGCTCTCGCCGGATGCAAGCTCGTCGATGAGGAAGGCGTGGACCGTGCCGTCCGGCCTTTTGACATCGTCCAAAACCAGCTCGATCTGTAAGGGGATCGCAGTCTGGTTGGTCACCTTAAGGGTCAGGCCGCCCTCGGCGATGACCGCGTGCGCGATTTGGATGCGGTCGTCGGCAAAGACGAGGGCCTCGGTCTTGGCAATCGCACCGTCAGCCGGCCCAATCGGCACCGCAAAAGCAGCGGAAACGGGCGTGACGCGAAGGCGGTCGCCGATTTCCTCGCGGTGGTTAAAGTCCGCGGTAAAATCTACCGCGAGCAGGCCCGCGTCGTCGATCTTCAGAAAGCCAGTGCGCTCGTCGGCCAAGTCCTGAACCGTCGTCCGGTCGGCGGCGACCGGGATGCTAATCTGGAAATTGGTGCTGGGGATTTGGGGAGGGTTTACCTCACAGCCCGTCAACGCTCCGACCCCTAGGAGCACACCCAACCATCGGCACGGCACGACATTCATCCGCTAGCCGCTCAAGGCGTTATTTGATCCCTACGGCTTGGCGCAGCGGCTCGACCTTGTCGGTCCGCTCCCAGACGAACTCCGGCTCTTCGCGTCCAAAGTGGCCGTAGTTGGTGGTTTTCCGGTAGATGGGCCGCCTCAGTTGTAGGACCTCAATGATGCTCCTGGGAGTTAGGCTGAAGACCTCTTCTACTGCCGCGGCAATCTCCTCGTCGGGCGCAACGCCCGTGCCAAAGGTATCGACCCGCACAGATACGGGCGCGGCCACGCCAATAGCATAGGCCAGTTGCACTTGGCAGCGGGCGGCCAAGCGGGCGGCCACCACGTTCTTGGCCACGTAGCGCGCCATGTAATGGGCACTGCGGTCCACCTTGCTGGGATCCTTGCCGGAAAAAGCACCTCCGCCGTGCGGACACGCGCCCCCGTAGGTGTCGACGATGATCTTGCGGCCGGTCAATCCGCAGTCACCGTGCGGCCCCCCGATGACGAAGCGGCCTGTGGGGTTGACGTGGTATCGGGTGTCTGCGTCGAGCAGGTGGACGGGGATTACTTCTTGTATGACCTGTTCGATCATGTCTTTTTCGATCTGCGCGTGACTGGCCTCGGGAGCGTGTTGGGTCGAAAGAACCACGGCTCCTACTCGCACGGGCTGACCGTCGTCGTACTCGACGCTGACCTGAGACTTGGCGTCGGGGCGCAGATAGGGAATTTTCTCGTCCTTGCGCAGCCGCGTCAGGTGCTGCATCAGCGCGTGCGCGAGGGTGATGGGCAGCGGCATAAGCTGGGGAGTTTCGCGGCAAGCATAGCCAAACATCATGCCTTGGTCGCCAGCGCCCTCTTCCTTGTGCAGTCCCTCGCCCGCGTTGACTCCTTGGGCTATATCGGGCGATTGCTGGTCCAAGGCCACGAGGATAGAACACGAGCGAAAGTCAAACCCCTGCTCGGCGTCGCAGTAGCCAATATCGGCGATGACCTGCCTGACGAGGGCTTCGATGTCTAGGTGAGCCTCGCTTCTAACCTCGCCAGCGACGACAACTTGGTCGGTGGTAACGAGCGTCTCGCAGGCGACCCGTGCGTTGGAATCCTCGGCGAGCATGGCGTCGAGCACGGCGTCGGAAATCTGGTCGGCGACTTTGTCGGGGTGCCCTTCGGACACGGATTCGGAAGTAAACATGTATTTGGACATAGTGTATTCTCAAGCTCCTTCAGTGATACCTCTGACGCCAGAAGGGTACGTACTCGCCGACGGCATCTCCCAAATACTCGCGCACCTCAGTTCCAGTGTCCAAGGCCAAGCATTCGTCGGCGATCTCCCGCGCCTTTTCCGCATGAATGGCGCGAATGACCTCCTTGACCTCTGGGATGAGACCAGGGCTTAGACTCAGACAATCCAGCCCGAGACCGAGCAAGAGCGTCGTGGCCAAGGGATCGCCGGCCATCTCGCCGCAGATGCTCACGGGCGTGTTGGTGCGCTGGCCGCTGTCGGCGACCATCTTGATCAAGCGCAAGACCGCCGGGTGAAACGGGTCGTAGAGCCAAGCCACCTTGCTCATGCCGCGATCCACGGCCAACGCGTACTGGGTTAGGTCGTTGGTGCCGAGGCTAAAAAAATCTGCTTCGCCAGCAAAGTGATCGGCCATCAAAGCCACGGACGGCACTTCGACCATGATGCCCAGCTTGCAATGCTCGGCAAAGGGGTGCCCCGCCGCCCGTAGCTCGTCTTTGGCTTCCTCCACTAGCACCCGGATGCGCCGCAGCTCGTTCAAGCTAGATATCATTGGCAACAAGATCTGAGCCTCGCCGTGTACTCCGGCCCTGAGCAGGGCGCGCAACTGCGTCTTGAACAGATCTGGAGTATCGAGGCAAATGCGGATGCCGCGCCACCCCAAGAAGGGGTTGGCCTCGGGCGGCACTTCCAAGACGTGGGACAGCTTGTCGCCTCCCAAGTCCATGGTGCGGATCACTACGGGATGTGGGACCAGCGATTCGACGAGGGCGGAATAGACCCTGAACTGCTCCTCCTCGGAGGGTAAGCGGTAATTGAGATACAAGAACTCGGTGCGGTACATGCCCACGCCGCTGGCGCCGTTGTCGAGCGCCGCTTGTATTTCGGTCGGAACATCGACGTTGGCCATCAATGCGATTTCCTGCCCGTCTTGAGTAACAGCGGGCAAGGTGCGACGCCGCTCTAGGTCGCGCTCGCGCCGCAGTTGACGCCGGCGACGCGCCCGATAGCGCCGCTCGCCGAGAGCATCGGGCCGCAGGTGGACCTGGCCTTCGTTGCCATCGACGACCACCAAGTCGCCGTCTGCTACTTGCTGCGAACAGTCGCCAGTGCCAACTACCGTGGGTAGCTGCAACGAGCGGGCGATGATGGCCGCGTGCGAAGCCGCACCGCCGGCATCGAGCACCACGCCTTTAATCCGACGGCGCTCTAGGCGCACCATCTCCGAGGGCAGCAAGTCGTGGGCTAGGACAATCGTGTTGGCGCGAAGCGAGTCGAGTGCTTTGACTTCGCCCCCTGCTAACCGCATCAACACCTGATTTTCGATATCTGCGATGTCGCTTACCCGCGCCCGCAGATATTCGTTCTCAATGCTGCCGAAAGCCTCTTTGACTTTCTCTAGCTCCTCGGCATACGCCCGCTCGGCCGAATAGTGCTTTTCGCGAATCAATGCCTCAGTGCGCGCTAGGATGGATGAATCCTCTAGCATGGCTAGCTGGGCGTCGAATATCTGCGCTAACTCCTCGCCCTGCTCGCTGGCGACCCAGCGGCGAATGCGCCGAATCTCGTCCCCAGCTTGGTGGAGTATGTTGCGAAAGCGCTCGATCTCCTTTCCAACCAGATGCGGCGCAACGCGCTGGCGAGTAATGACCGGGGCCTGCTTGTCATATGCAAAAGCCCGACCAATGCCAATACCGGGAGAAACGCATATACCATCAAAAACCCTATGTTCACTGGTCGCGGTCAAATTTGCCCCTCGAATGTGCTCTCTAGCAGTGAGACCATGGCCTCGACGGCCGCGTACTCATCCTCGCCCTCGGCCCGAACGGCGACTTGGGCACCTTGCTCGGCGGCCAGCATCATCACGCCCATGATGCTCTTGCCGTTGACCCCATCGACATCGCCTTTGGACAGGTAAATCTCGGCCTTGAATTGCGCCGCCGTCTGCACCAAGAGCGCGGCCGGACGAGCGTGAATACCCAGCGGATTGTTGATCGTGGCCGTCTTTTCAACCATTACCTATTGCTACTCCTAATTATTCTTTTGCGTGTACTGCTCGGCTCAGGGCGCATAGGCGTTGCTGATCGTCTTCGACGACGCTGCCCGTGACCACGAAGCCCGCGCCAGCCTCCACCTTGGCCCGCGCCACCCCCGGGTCGCGGATGCCGCCGCCGACGATGACCGGTACCGAAACGCAATCGGCTACCGCACTTACCATTTCGTCGGACACAGACGCGCACGCACCGCTGCCGGTCTCTAAGTAAATAAGCCGCATGCCCAAGTACTCGGCTGCCAAGGCGTGGGCCATGGCAATGTCGATCTTGTCGCGCGGAATGGGCCGAGTATCGCTCATAAATTCCACGGATGTCAAGGTCCCCGACTCGACCAGCATATACCCGGTGGGGATGGTCTCAATGCCGTACTCGTGGATCAAGGGAGCGGCCTTGACGTGCTCGCCGATCAAGAGCTCGGGGTTGCGCCCGCTGACCAGCGACAAAAAGAGGATCGCATCAGCCGTCGGCACCACTTGGCCCGAGCTTCCGGGAAAGCTGATCACCGGCACATCGACCTTGGCTCGGACGCGCTCGAAACAGACCGCGTTGCGCGACGAGAACATCAGGCTCGTGCCGATGAGGATGGCATCGGCCCCAGCCGCAACGCAGAGCTGGGCGCGAGCCTCCAATTCGTCAGGGTCCAACCGATCTGGATCTAGCAAGGGCAAGTAGCCTGCGCCACGGCGGTGGCGGATGTCTAGTAAGTGCTGCAGTACACTGCTAGCCACAAATCAGCTCGCTTATTTTAGCTGCTGCTCGACGATGCCCGCCACTTGCTCTAGCGCCTCGTCTATTTTGCTCGGGTCGCGTCCACCCGCCTGGGCCAAGTGCGGCTTGCCGCCACCCGAGCCACCGGCTAGCTGCGCCACGCCTCGCACAATATCGCCGGCCTTCAGCCCACGGCCCTTAATCAAGTCATCGGTAACAACGGCGATAAAGGAAACCTTGCCGCCGATATCCGCCCCCAAGACGCCAACGCCCGACCCCAAGCTCTCGCGCAATCCGTCGGCCATAGCCCGCAGGCTGGGCACATCCTCTGCCTCAGTGCGTCGCGCCACAACCCGGACCCCTTCCACTTCGCGCGATCCATTCGACAGATCGCTCGTCTCTAGCGCCGCAACCCGACGCCGCAATTCGTCGAGGGACCGCTCCAACTGGCGGTTGCGCCCCAAGAGCGCTTCGATTTTATCGGCGAGTTCTTCGGGCGCGGCATTGAGCCGGGAGCCCAAGTCCGCCAACACCTGCCGCCGTTGGCGCGCGGCCCGCTCGGCTCCCTCGCCGGTCAACGCCTCACTGCGCCGGACGCCAGCGGCAATACCGCTTTCATAAAACAAATCGAACGCGCCGATCTCGCCGGTCGAGCGCACATGGGTGCCGCCGCACAGTTCAAGACTAAAGTCGCCGATCCGCACCACGCGAACTTGATCGTCGTATTTTTCGCCAAAGAGCGCCTGCGCCCCCATGGACTTGGCTTTTTCCAATTCCTCTTGAAAGGCACTCACTTCCAGATCGGCGCGAATCTGCTCATTGACCCGCTCCTCGATTTCGCGCAACTGCTCAGGCTCTACCGCGGCAAAATGCGAAAAATCAAAGCGCAAGCGATCCGGCGCGACCAGCGAACCCATCTGCCCTACGTGGTCGCCGAGCGTCCGCCGCAGCGATTCGTGCAACAGATGAGTCGCCGTGTGGTTGCGCTCGGCGTCTATGCGGGCTTGGCGATCGACGCGAGCTTCTACTGCACCAGTCAACGCTTTGGTTTCACCTTCCACTAAGCGACCTCTGTGGACGATGCCACCACGCGCCTTCTGCACATCTTCGACTTCGACGGCAAAACCGTTGCCCCCGATTCTCCCTCGGTCGCCGACTTGACCCCCCGCCTCGGCGTAGAAAGGGGTCCGGTCTAGCACGAACCACACCCGGCTATCCTCGCCTCCTTCGGCATGCACCACCTGAGCGTCTATTTCCAACTCGTCGTAGCCGACGAAGAGCGAATGCCCTTCCTCCAAGGTATCGCCGACGCCTTCGGTGGCGCTAAACTGGGCACGGGTGGCCTGACGCGCCCGCTGCCGCTGAGCTTCAAGCGCGTGGTCAAATTCCTCCCGCTCAACCAACGGGATCCCCTGTTCGCGAGCCATCAGCTCCGTCAGATCCAGCGGAAAACCATAGGTGTCGTAAAGTTGGAAAGCATCACCACCCGTAATCTGTCCCTTCGCGGCAAACCGAGCGAAAATGTCCAGGCCGCGATCGAGGGTCTTGCCAAAACTCTCTTCCTCGGAGTGGATGACTCGGGCGATGTGATCCTGCCTAGCCGTCACCTCCGGGAAGACATGCCCCATAGTTTCGCCCAACGTGCCAACCAACTGATGAATAACAGGATCGTGCTGATCGAGCTGGCGGGCATAGCGCGCGGCGCGGCGCAGGATGCGGCGCAGGACGTACCCCCGGCCCTCATTGGAGGGCATCGCGCCATCGGCCATGGTGAAGCTGAGCGCACGCACGTGATCGGCAATGACCTGCATGGGGACGCGGTACTGACCGCTGTACTCTTTACCTGTCAGCTCGGCGATGCGACCGATGAGCGGCTGAAAGACATCGGTCTCGTAGTTGCTCTCGGCTCCCTGCAAGAGGCTGCACATCCGCTCAAAGCCCATGCCGGTATCCACGTGCTTTTCAGGCAGGGGTTGCAACGCCCCGGTCTCGTCGCGGTTGTACTGGATAAAGACCAAGTTCCAGATCTCGACCAAATCGCCCGTGTCGTCGATGAGCATACGGCTATCCTGCGCCGCCAGATCATCGCCCAAGTAGTAGTGAATTTCAGAGCAAGGGCCACAGGGGCCGGTCGCGCCCATTTCCCAAAAATTTTCCTTGGCCGGTAGGCGCACGACGCGGCCCGGCAGCAGGTCGGTGCACTCGTACCAAAACGCCTCAGCCTCCACGTCTGCTTCCACCGCGTCATCGCCCACAAAGACGGTGGCCCAGAGCCGCTCCTTTTCCAAGCCAAAGTGCTCGGTAATCAACTCCCAGCCCCACTCAATAGCCTCTTTTTTGAAGTAGTCGCCAAACGACCAGTTGCCCAGCATCTCAAAGAAGGTGTGGTGCCAAGGGCTGTAGCCAACTTCGTCGAGATCGTTGTGCTTGCCCGAGACCCGCATGACCTTTTGCGTATCAACCGCCCGGGTGTAGTCGCGCCGGCCCAAGCCCAAGAAGACATCCTTGAACTGGTTCATGCCGGCATTGGTAAAATAGAGCGTGGGATCGTCTTGCGGCACGACCGGCGCACTCGGAACGCGCACGTGGCCCTTACCCTCAAAAAAACGGAGGAACGCCTCCCTAATCTCCCTCGACTTCATTAGCTAACTCCTGCCATACCTGTTCGACCGCTGCTCTGGCCATTTCCGCATCGCAACCGCGCCGGGCCAACAAGCCCAGCATCCGGCGCTTAGCCTTGTCGGGTGCCAAGCCCCGGTAGCGCCAAGCCTGCTTGCTCAGCAACGCGACCGCCCGTTCACTCGAATCGAGCACTGCGGCGTACTCGGCGAGGACTTCGTCAATTACACCTGTGGCCACGCCTTTGTGCCTGAGATCCTCGGCTAGTTTACGCGCACCATTAGCCCGCGGCAACCGCGCCTCAACCCAGCGCCGAGCAAACTCGCGGTCGTCGAGAAGCTGCTGGCGCTGCAAGTTGGCGACGACCTCAGCGACGACCTCGGCGGCAAAGTCCTTCTCCGTTAGCTTGTCGCGCACCTCCGCTACGGACCGCGCCCGATAGCTGAGATAGCGATAGGCGGCGTCCGTGGCCTTTTGCAGTTGATCGTCCACTTATTCGTCAGCGTCGCTGGCCTCGTCTTGCCCTACCGCGACCTCGAGTCCCAACTCGACGCGCAGCTTGTGCTCGATCTCTGCGGCGACTGGTCCGTTTTCGCGCAGAAAGGTGCGGGCGTTATCTCGGCCCTGCCCCAAGCGCTCGCCATTGTAGGAAAACCACGCCCCGCTCTTGTCAACAAGCCCTTTGTCAACGCCAATATCGAGCAAATCGCCTTCCCAAGAAATGCCGATCTGGTCGCCGTGAAAGATCAGGTCGAATTCGGCTTCGCGAAAGGGGGGGGCCACTTTGTTTTTCACTACTTTGACCCGAGTGCGATTGCCGATGTCGAGGTCTCCGTCTTTGACGCGGGCGATGCGGCGGATGTCGATGCGCACCGAGGAATAGAAGGGCAGGGCGCGCCCGCCGGTGGTGGTCTCCGGGTTGCCAAACATCACGCCGATCTTCGTGCGCAACTGGTTGAGAAATATCAGACACGTATTCGAGCGGTTGATCGAGCCGGCCAACTTGCGCAGGGCTTGAGACATCAGCCGCGCGTGCAACCCCATGTGCGAATCGCCCATATCGCCTTCCAACTCGGCCTGCGGCACCAGCGCGGCTACCGAATCCACCACGATGATATCGAAGGCACCGCTACGCACCAAGGTATCGACGATCTCAAGGGCCTGCTCGCCCGAATCAGGCTGCGATATGATTAGGTTTTCCACATCGACGCCAATGCGCCGCGCAAAGCTGACGTCGAGAGCGTGTTCGGCGTCGATAAAAGCCGCAGTGCCGTTGTGCTTTTGCGACTCGCGGATGGCGTGCAGCGAGAGCATGGTCTTGCCCGCTCCCTCTGGACCGGATATTTCGACGATCCGCCCCTTGGGCAAGCCGCCGATGCCCAGCGCTGCATCCACAGCCAGCGACCCGGTAGAAATCGCCTCCACTTCTTGCACCCCACCCTCGTCGCCAAGGCGCATAATCGATCCCTTGCCGTACTGCTTTTCAATCTGCGACATCGCCAGTTCCAGCGCTCTGGCCTTGTTGCCGTCGGCGCTGTGTCCGTTCGCTTTCGCCATGAAAATATCTCCAATTAAAGTGTGGTATCCGTTCTAGCCCATCCACTCGACCAAATAGGACGACGAGCGAATGACCACGTTGCTGTACAGGCCGGCGACTATGTCGTCGGCCACAATGCCCCACCCCCCGGGCAGGGCTTCTAGCTGCCGCGCTGGGGGCGGCTTGACAATATCAAAGGCGCGGAAGACGAAAAAACCCGCGATAACCGTCCCAGCGCTTGGGGGCAAAAATGCCACTGCAAAGAGAAAGCCCACCCCCTCGTCAATGACGACCTGCCCGGGATCATCGCCCCATTCCGGGGCCGCCCGACCCGCGCTGTACACCCCAATGGCCGAAGCAGCTAAAAGCACTCCGATCCATTCCAGCACTCCCAAAGCGGGAACAAACAGCCAGTATAACAGGGCAACGAACGCGGTACCAGCCGTACCGGATGCCCACGGGGCATAGCCGACAAAAAAGAGCGTGGCGATCAGTCGGTTCAGAAGAAACGCGTTCCTCTACGCCGCGCTCAAGGTTCCTTGTAGGAAGAGGTCGCGCGGAACAGGTAGTGAAAACCCGACAGCAGCGTCAGCAACAGCACCCCCGCCAACAGCGCATTGGCCAAAAGCTGGATTAGCTGCTCGTCGAGAAAGAAAAGATGGCCTGCGGCAAAGCGCCCCATCGCCTCCTCAAGGCCAATGACGAAGAGAATAAAGATAACCGTGAAAAGCTGGACCGCGGTCTTCCACTTAGCCAAGCGCGAAGTGACCATCGGGCGGCCTCGGTATATCCCGTAGAGGCGCATGCCCGTGATCAGGATGTCACGCCCGACAATGGGCAACACCAGCCAAAAATTGACCATTCTGTTCAACGCTAGGGCAATGAGTGCCGACGTTACCAATATCTTGTCGGCCAACGGATCCAAGAAGCGGCCCAGCGGCGTTACTTGGTTGCCAGCGCGCGCTAGTTTGCCATCGTAGAAATCGGTCAGCGAGGCCGCGCTGAAGACGACGAAGGCAAGACTTTTCAAATACCAAGTATCGGTGAACAGCAGCAGCAAAAATAGCGGCGTCAAACCGATCCTGAGCGCGGTCAGTCCATTGGGCAAGTTAAAAATATCGCGCCGATTCATTTCTACCTCACAGCGAAGACCGACCGGCAAAGGCCAACGAAAGAGTAACGCTGTCGGCCAAGTCCAAATCCGCGCCCACCGGCAGGCCGCGCGCCAGCCTCGACACCTTGGTCAGCGGCATGAGTTGCTGCGCGATAAAGTGAGCGGTGGCATCGCCCTCGGCGTTGGCGTTGAGCGCCAGCATTACTTCCTGTACTCCCTGCTGGCGCACGCGCTCGACCAAAGAGTTAATGTGCAAATCCTCGGGCAGCACTCCGTCCTGCGGGGAGAGCACCCCGCCGAGCACGTGATACGCTCCAGAGTAAAACTGACTCATCTCAAAGGCCAGCACGTCGCTGGCTTCGGCCACCACGCAGATGAACTGCTGGTCGCGCCGGGTGTCTCGACAGACTTCGCATAGGGGCTCGCCCTTTTGGGTGAAGTTGTAGCAGGTGGCGCAGTGTTCGATTTGGTCTTTGGCGGCAACGAGTGCCTTGGCGAGCAGCTCGGCTTCCTCGCGCGGCCTCTTGACCACATAGAGCGCCAAGCGCTGCGCCGTCTTGCGGCCGATGCCGGGCAGCTTGGCAAATGCGACGATCAAATTTTCGAGGGCCAGCGGTTCCATGCGATTTCTCAGACCAACTCGCCGTCAAAAGCGTCGAGCACCGAACGGAGGGTGGGGTCGGATTCGGGCTGGCTTGCCGCCTGTGGGGTCGGTTGCTCTCCTTTCTCTGCTACGACATCCAAGCGCAGCCGCCACCCGTATTTCGCCTCGGCCATCTCTTCTATGATTTTTCGCTCTTTGAGCACTTGGGTCATGGCAAAGCGCTGGGCGGCATCAAAGCTCAGCTTGAGTACATGGCCTTCTAGACCGTCTAAGGTCGCCCCATTGAGAAAAGAGGCCAGCGACCGCTTGGTAGTGCCCACGGCATTAACTAGCTCAGCCCAATTAGCGCGCACCTGATCAAAGCTCGGTTCGGCAGCACTATCGGCATTGCTTGACTCAGCCGGGGCAGCGACTTGTTGCTGGGCCGGGGGAGGAGGTGCAGTCTGTTTGTTGCGATTGCTTGGGGGTGGTGACGCGACCGGTTCGCTCCCACCACTTGGCAGCGGAGGCGGAGTCGATTCGCTGCGACCACTTGGACGCGGGGGCGCAGCCGGGCGCGGCGCAGCGCCTTCAAGCGACTGCAAGCGGCGCAGCAGTTCGCCCACATCGACAGACCGGCCCATCAGTGCCAGATGAACCAAGGCGATTTCTAGGCGGAAGCGCGGCTGTAGCGAACGCTTTAGATCCGCTTCTAAATCCAACAGCGACTGCATCATGCGCAGCAGATCTTCAACCGCCATGGCTTCCGCAAGCTCACCACAGCGGCGGCGGGCGTCTTCGGCCATATCTAGCTCGTCGGCTCTTCCCTGTGTCTTGGCGAAGAGCAGGTGGCGCAAAAGCTCGACTAGACCATAGACGAACTCCTCAATGTCGGCCCCTTCGTCAACGGCTTGGGCGACGACATCCAAAACCCGTGCGGGGGCCGCTTCGCGCATGGCGTCGAGCAATTCAAAGTAGAGGCCGCGATCGACGAGACCCAACACCTGCACCACGGCTTGCTGCGACACCTCCGCGCCCAATGAGACCACTTGATCGAGTAGGCTCTCGGCGTCGCGCAAGGCACCGTCCGCACGGCTAGCCAACAGATGGAGCGCCCCCTCTTCGACCGCGATGCCCTCGGCTTGGGCAATGATGCCCAGATGAGCGGCGATCTGACCGGCGGAGATGCGGCGAAAATTGAAGCGCTGACAACGCGAGAGAATGGTGTCGGGAACCGACTGCACTTCCGTGGTGGCGAAGATGAAGACCACGTGCTCCGGCGGCTCCTCCAGCGTCTTCAACAGCGCATTGAACGCCGCGGTCGAAAGCATGTGAACTTCGTCGATGATGTAGATCTTATAGACGCCTGCGGTAGCGGCATAGCGCACGACCTCGCGCAACTCGCGGACGTCATCGACGCTGTTGTTGGAGGCCCCGTCGATCTCCAGCACGTTCATGCTGGTGGAAGCAGCGATGCTCTGGCAGGAATCGCACGCCTCGCAGGGGTTGCCGTCGCGGAGGTCGGTACAGTTGAGGACCTTGGCGAGAATCCGCGCGGTCGTGGTCTTGCCTACGCCGCGGGGGCCGCAAAACAAGTAGCACTGCGCGATGCGGCCGGAATGGACGGCATTCTTTAAGGTGGCAGTGATGTGCTCCTGCCCGACGACTTCGTCGAATTGGCGAGGACGCCACTTGCGCGCTGTTACCTGATAGGCCATTTTCGTTGCTCGATACAGCCAAGCTGAAGGGAATAAATAAAAAATTAAAAGGCCGTGCACCCATCTTCGATCCCGCCCCCAAGCCTGCCCAGAGCCAGTTAGCTCCAACCGGACAACTCTGCGGCACACCAAGAGACATTCCTACCGCTGCTACCTTCCGGTCCTGACGGGGTTCAGAAGCTCTTGATTGCGCAGAATCCGGTTTTCAACGCCACTTTGCTCTGGTCGAACAAGAGGTGCGAAAACCTCTGGATGGGAATTCAATCCCGCTATAGCGGATTGCGGGTACAGGGCACCGCTATCTCCCCATCTAGCACGACCTAAATTTGCATTTTACCAGCGGGTATCCGGAAAATATGGTGGAGCAGATGGGGATCGAACCCACGACCTCCAGATTGCGAACCTGGCGCTCTCCCAGCTGAGCTACTGCCCCGTCCGGATCAATTATGGCGGAGAGAGTGGGATTCGAACCCACGGTAGGGGGTTGCCCTACACACGATTTCCAGTCGTGCACCTTCGACCACTCGGTCATCTCTCCGCAAAAGCATTGGATTTAAATGGCGGAGAGGGTGGGATTCGAACCCACGGTGACCATACAGCCACACCGGTTTTCGAGACCGGCCCGTTCGACCACTCCGGCACCTCTCCTCAATCTACTTGGCTGCTCGCAGGGCCGCAAAAAAACCCTTGAGCAGCTCGGCACATTCTCGCTCTAGCACTCCGCCGCGGACCTGACAACGATGATTGAGCCGAGGATCCTCCACAACATTGCGCAACGAACCACAAGCACCGGCTTTGGGATCAGCGGCCCCGAAGACCAACCGTGGCACCCGGGCCAAAACCGCAGCTCCAGCGCACATAGCGCAAGGTTCCAAAGTGACATAGAGCGTCGTCGCCAACAAACGCCGCGTCCCCAGCGCCGCTGCGGCTTGGCGCAAGGCCAGCATCTCCGCATGGGCCGTGGGATCCTGCGATGCTTCAATCGCGTTGCCAGCCCGGCCCAAAACCCGCCCGGCTCCGACGACCACAGCACCGACGGGCACCTCGCCGCGACGGCCAGCGCGTTCGGCCTCGCGCAGGGCTTCAAGCATCCAACGACCGTCTTCGGCGAATGAGCTAAGTTCTTCCGTAGATTCCATTTGAGGCCGTTTTTAAGGGGCCTCCTAAGCGGTGTAAATATAACGGCTGCCCAAAACAAGAGCAAGGCTTAGCGGCACTTCAGAAGCGCTTGCGATAATGGTCGCGAGGAAACAGAGAAGAGGCCCGACGCTGCCAGTAACTTTCCTCGTCGGGCGCGATTTTGCGGTCGAGCGGATCGCGGCCCAAAAGGCGCATACCAAGCCCGATCAGCGTAAAAAGCGTGTAGAAAACCAGGGCCAAGAGCAGGTGGATATTGACAAAGGCCACGATTCTCGCCAGCCACATGTAGGGAAAGTAGATCGGCTTCAACGCCACAGGCAGCACCAAACCAGTCCCGAGCAACACCAGCGAGGCCGCGTGTACGAGCTGGGCAATGCCGACAGCTTCCACGTACCACAAATAGCCGCCGAGCAAGGCCAGCAACGCCGCCAGTACGATTCCGAAGCGGCGCAAATCGCCGCGTGTGGGAACCGCAACCCCCCAGTAGCTTTTGACCTCAGTCAAGCTCGAACTCCTCTTGCCAATCCCGCTCTTCCTGCCACTGGGGCTGATCTTTCTTGTCCAAGATATAAGAGCCTATGACCAAAAAATCCATCTCGGTCCGCATGAAGCAGCGATAGGCGTCTTCGGGGCTTTGGACGATGGGTTCGCCGCGCACGTTGAAGGACGTGTTGACCACCACTGGATAGCCGGTCAGGCTCTGAAAGGCGCGAATCACATCGTAGTAGCGCGGATGATCTTGCCGGCGCAACGTCTGCACCCGCGCCGAGTAATCGACGTGGGTGACGGCCGGCATATCCGAGCGCGGCACGTTGAGCTTGTCGATGCCGAACAGCCGCTGCTGGTCCTCGCTCATGGGGATCTGCCGTTCCGCTTTAACTGGGGCCACTTGCAGCATGTAGGGCGAGTCGGCATCCAGCTCAAAGAACTCGCGGACGCATTCGCGCAAGACCGTTGGGGCAAAGGGGCGGAAGCTCTCGCGGAACTTGATCTTGAGGTTCATCACCGACTGCATCTGGGTGGAGCGCGGGTCGCCTAAAATCGACCGGGCACCGAGCGCGCGTGGCCCAAATTCCATCCGCCCCTGAAAAAAGCCTACTACCTTGCCCGCGGCCAACAGTTCGGCCACGCGCACTGGTAGCTCGTCCTCGGCGAGTTTGTGCGCCACCCCCGCCTGTTCCTCAATGCACTGGTAGATCTCTTCGTCTCCGTACTCAGGCCCTAACAGCGCCCCCTGCATCGCGTCGTTTTCGCCGTCTGCCACTCGCTCGTGGCCCAAGTGGTTATACCACACTGCCAGCGCAACCCCCAAGGCTCCGCCGGCATCGCCCGCCGCTGGCTGAATCCAGATGTTTTCAAAGGGGCCCTCACGCAGAATGCGGCCATTGCCGACGCAATTGAGTGCCACACCACCGGCCAAGCACAAGTTTTTGAGCTTGGTTTCTCGATGCACGGTGCGGGCAATGCGCAACATGACTTCCTCGGTTACTACCTGACACGAGCGCGCAATATCCATCTCGCGCTGAGTCAGCGGCGTCTCTGGCCGCCGGGGCGGTCCCCCGAAGAGCTTGTCCATCGCCCGACTGGTCATCGTCAGGCCGGATAGGTAGTTGAAATATCGAGTGTTGAGCTTGAAGGAACCGTCGTCTTTCAGGTCGATTATCTCGTTGAGCATTAGATCGACGTATTTCGGCTCGCCATAAGGGGCCAGCCCCATTAGCTTGTACTCGCCAGAGTTGACCTTGAAGCCCGTAAAATACGTAAAGGCCGAATAGAACAAACCCAGCGAGTGGGGGAACTTGATGTCGGCCAGCGTGTGAATTTCGGCATCTCGGCCGTAGCCATAGCTGGTAGTGGTCCACTCGCCGACTCCGTCCAAGGTCGCGATCGCCGCTTCTCGATATGGCGACGGATAGAATGCCGACGCAGCGTGCGACTCGTGGTGGTCGCTGAACAGCACGGGTACATCGCAGCCGAGTTGCTCTTGGATTAATTGCGGGATCCACAGCTTCTTTTCCAACCATACCTTCATGCTCTTCCAGTAGAGGCGCAGACCCAACGGTGCCGTGCCTAAATGGGTCTCTAGCAGGCGTTCAAAGGTCAGCAGGGGTTTGTCGTAAAACCCCACGCAGTGCAGGTCTTTGGCCTCAATACCGCCCTCCCGCAGACAGTAGGAGACGGCGCGAGCGGGAAAATCTGGATCGTGTTTAACGCGCGTGAATCGCTCCTCCTGCGCCGCAGCGACGATCTGGCCATCGCGCACCAAACAGGCCGCGCTATCGTGGTAGAACGCGGAAATGCCGAGGATGTAAGTGGCCATAAGGAGCTTGACAAAATGGGGTGTAGCAGCGATACTAAAAAGTTGTTCATAACCTACGGATTCTATTGAAAAATATCAAGTTAGGGTCATTTAATGGAACGGCTTTCACTCCTGTCTGAAGATCAAGTTCGCGCCGTCCAGCGCCAATTTGGCACACCCACTTTTGTCTATAGTCAAAAGGCGTTGGAATCCCAAGCCCAAAAGGCCCTGGCCTTCCCCAATGCACACGGCCTGACGGTGCGCTACGCCGTGAAAGCCTGTCCGTCAGCCGGTGTGATCCGCATTCTCAACCGCGCTGGTCTGCACATCGACGCGAGCAGCGGCTACGAAGCGCTGCGAGCCATGCGCGCTGGCGTCCCTGCAGACCAAATTCAGCTCACGGCCCAACAACTACCCGACAATTTAGCAGACCTAGTGCGCCAAGGCGTCCTCTTCAACGCCTGTTCTCTGCATCAACTCGCAGCCTATGGCCGGCTCTTTCCGGGCCGCGAAGTCTCCGTGCGCATCAACCCAGGCCTGGGCTCGGGGCACAGCAACCGCACCAATACGGGCGGCCCTTCGTCGAGTTTCGGCATCTGGCACGAGCATCTCGATCAAGTGCTCGCAACAGCCGCCGAACACAACCTGCAACTCACTGGCTTGCACAGCCATATCGGCTCGGGCAGCGACCCAGAAGTCTGGCAGCACTGTGCCCGGCTGACACTCGGCGTGGCCGCCAAGCTGCCCGAAATCCGGCGCGTGAGTATGGGCGGCGGTTTCAAAATTGGGCGCATGGCCGACGAAGTATCGACCGACTTGCACAAGGCCGGCCAACCTGTCGCCGACGAATTCAACCGCTTTGCCCGCGAGCACGGTCGCAAACTGCATTTAGAAATCGAACCTGGGACCTTCTTGGTGGGCAACGCCGGTGCCATCGTCTGTAGCGTCGTCGATGTAGTCGATACCGGCCAGCAGGGCTATTCCTTCATCAAGGTCGATAGCGGGATGACCGAAGTATTGCGTCCCAGCATGTACGGAGCGCAACACCCCATCGTCGTAGTCTCGGCCACACCCGAGGAGCGCGACCAAGGCGAGTACCTAATCGCCGGGCATTGCTGTGAAAGCGGGGATATTCTCACGCCAGCATCCGGCAACCCCGAAGAACTGGCACCTCGCGTACTCACCGAGCCGCGCATCGGCGACGCGGTCTTTATCGGCGGCAGCGGGGCCTATTGCGCTGGCATGGCCGCCAAAAACTACAATTCCTTCCCGGAAGCATGCGAAGTGCTGCTCGGCACAGACGGCGAACTCCATCTGCTGCGCCAGCGCCAAACCCTCGACCAAGTCCTAGCCAACGAGTCTCTACCTGCTTTCCTCAGCGTCTGAGCCGCGCAGCTTCGGATCCAGCGCGTCGCGCAATCCGTCGCCTAGCAGGTTGTACAGGGTTACGGTCGCAAAAATGGCCAAGCCCGGCACGACCACCAGCCACCAAGCCGCCGCGTTGCTGCGCGCCCCAGCCAGCAGGGCACCCCAAGTGATCACTTCTGCCGGGATCCCTACCCCTAAAAAGCTCAATCCCGACTCGGCGAGGATGGCACCTGCGACTCCGAAAGCCGCCGGGATCAGGATCGGGCCGATGGCGTTGGGCAGGATGTGGCGGAACATGATCCGTCCGTTTGAGTACCCGAGGCTACGCGCGGCAGCCACGTAATCGTAGCTGCGCACCTGCAAGAATTGCGAGCGAGTCAAACGGGCGATACTGACCCAACTTGTAAGACCGATAATGACCATGACGAAGAACAGACTCGGCGGGAAAAACGCCGCGACCGTCAATATCAAAAAGAAGCTAGGGATCGCGGCCCACAGCTCGAAAAGGCGCGAGAGTGCCAAGTCGGTCCAGCCTCCGAAGTAGCCAGCCAACGCCCCTAAGACCAAGCCAATGGCCAGCGATATGCCCACGGCCACTAGGCCGATGGTCAAAGCGTAGCGCGTGCCGTGAATCAATCCCGAGAGCACGTCGCGGCCCAAGCGGTCTGTGCCCAACCAGTGCTCGGCTCCCGGGGGCTGGTACTTCTCCCGCAAGCGGACTTCACCCGGGGCATAAGGCACCGGCGGGAAGATGGCCTCCTCTAGCTTGAGCTTTTTGAAGTTGCGGCGGCGCTTCAATTCCGCTGGCCAATCCACGATCCCCAGATAGACTGCGTATTGGCGAAAGGCCGGAAAGTAGGTCTCGCCCTTGTATTTCATGTAGTATGGCTTGTCGCCAGCCAGCAAGTCGGCGCTTAAGGCCACAATTCCCAGCAAGACGATGCCCAAGAGACTGAGCAGAGCGGGCTTGTTTTTCTTAAATTGCTTCCAGACGACCTGTCCGTAGGACTGCCCTTGTGCAACGGCCTCGGCGCTCATTTACACACTCGCAAAGTCGATGCGCGGGTCCACGACCTTGAGCAAAATATCCGCCACCAAGATCCCCGCCAGCGATAGGGCCGAACCAATGGTGAAGAGCGCCATAGCCACGGGGTAGTCGCGCACGATGACCGATTGAAAAGCCAAAAAGCCCATGCCCGGAATGGTGAAGATCGTCTCGATAAACACCGAACCCGCGATCATTCCCGGCAACAACCCCGCCAGCAGCGTCACAATGGGAATCAGAGAATTGCGCAGCACGTGGCGCAGCACTACAACCCGGTAGCGCAAGCCCTTGGCTTGGGCGGTGCGCACGTAGTCCAGTCGCAGATTTTCCAGCATGCTGGTGCGCATATAGCGCGAGATGGCAGCGAAGCTGGCGTAGGTCGAAGCTAATATCGGCAAAACCATGTGGTGGGCGTGGTCGGTCAGCAGC
This sequence comes from Candidatus Latescibacterota bacterium, assembly GCA_022826515.1. The sequence goes on along the minus strand of JAJDUT010000078.1, from coordinate 55,939 downwards.
CGCCAGAATCCCCAGTCTTCCCCCACGTCCAAGGACTGGATCCCGGAGGCCGGAAACCAGTAGAAGAATTCCTTGTTGCAGAAAAACAAGATCAACAGCATCCCGACCCAAAAAGAAGGCATCGACCACAGCATGAAGGTCCCAGTGGTAACCAAGCGATCGATAATAGTATTTTGCTTGACCGCGATCACTATGCCCAGCGGCACGCCGACTAGATAGGCAAAGACTAAGCTGATGAGGTTGATTTCCAGCGTGATAGGCAGCCGGTCGAGGATGTGGTCAATGACCGGTTGTTGGTCTTTGAAGGAGCGCCCCAGATTCAGCGTCACCAAACGCCACCCACCCCCCTGCACCAGTTCCAAGCCAGACCCGCCATACGCGTAGTTTTGGGTTGGCGAGAAAAGGCGGCTCTGCCAGAAAGGCGACTCGACTAGCTCGTCAACGCGTTCGGGGCGCAGGCGGCGAAAGTGCGCCAAGAAACGCGCCTTGCGTTCCTCGCCCTCAAGCGAGGCCAGTTCGGCCCGCTCCGCGTCTGCTAGCTCGTCGAGCACGGAGTCGGCCAACAAGGCCCCGCGGTCGAATGCGCCCAAGTCCTCCACGCGCAAGACCAAGTTGGAAAGCCAGTGCAAATACTGGATGTGTAGCGGTTGGTCCAGCCCGAGCTGGCGGCGCAAATCTCGGCGCGTCTTCTCCATGTCCGTCTGCTGATCGGTGGAGATCCCCTCGCCACCAGCGGCCCCGCCCAAGAACAGATCAACCGGGTCGCCGGGCGCCAAGCGCATAATCAGGAAAGTCAGTAGGGTGATGCCGAGGAGGGTTGGGATGGCCAGCAGAATGCGCTGAATGGTGTACTGCAGCATGGTGGGAGCGCGGGACGCTTTTTACTTCTCTAGTTCCTCGGCCCGCGCATACGCCGCCTCGCTTTGCTCAATCAATTCTTTATGGGCGTAAACCGTCCCCAAATGCAGCCATACCAACGCATTGTCTGGCGTTTGTTCGGCGAGCTGTTCCAAGATCGGCAACGCGCCATCCATATCCTCTGTGGCCAAGTGGACCATGGCGAGATTGTAGAGCGCGTCCCCATCGCCGGGTTCGAGTTGTAAGACCTGTTCATAGGCTCGCTTAGCTGCGGTGTACTTTTCTTGCTGCCAGTAGAGATTGCCTAAGTTGAAGTGGGGCCTGAAGTCATCGGGGTTCAGCTCTATGACCCTGCGATAATTGGCCTCGGCTCCCTCGTAGTCCTCGGCTTGGGCTTGGGCGATGGCGAGATTGGTCAGGCCATTGAGGTTTTCAGGATTGATCTTGACCACCTGCGACAAGGCGCGAATAGCCTCATCGAGGTTGTCATTTTCCAAGTAGAGCGACCCTAGGCTGAAAAAGGCGTCCTCGTCTTCCGGATCCGCCGACGCGATCTTTTGGTAAGTGGCAATGGCCGCATCCGTGCTGTCGATCTGGTAATAGACGTACGCGAGGTTGCGCCAAGCATCGAGCGCGCTTTCGTCGATGATGGTAGCGTTGTGAAACGAGTGCCGCGCCATGACGTAATTGGGGGCCTCGCCTTGGGCGTGGACGACGCCGGCATTGTACTCTCGCGTCCAAAATTGGCGACGCGTTTGTTCAACCTCGATCTGAAATTTGGGATTGCGCTCGGCGTGTGCTAGATGCTCGGCCATTTCGCCATAGCGGCCCTCTTCGCCTAAGAGCTGGCCCATGAGCAGATGAGCCTCGTAATTCTCCGGCTCGGTCTGCAAGACTAGGGCGAGTTGTTTTTTAGCCTCTTGCGGCTGCTCCTGTTTGATATAGAGCTTGGCCGCCGTCAAGGCCGAACTCTGACACCCCAATCCGGCGACGGCGACGAACACCGCCAGCCAGCCCACGCACTTCATTGGCAATCTCCTATAAAAACTGCGCGGCGCACAGGACGTGCGCCGCGCAACGGTCGAACTCAGAAACCGAACTGAAAGGTAAAGGTGTTGAGCGCGTCGAAATACTCGACCGTAGTGTAGGCGTAATCAACGCGCAAATTTTTGATCGTCCCGGCATCCAGATTCAGACCAAAGCCGAAGCTGGTGCCGTAGATGTAGTCGTCATCCGAATTGGGCGCGTAGTCGAAGCCAGCGCGCAGAGCAAAGAAATCGCTCAGCACGTATTCAGCACCCAACCGGTACTGGTCGTAGGCGAAATTGTTGTGCCGGAAGACCGAGGACAGGTTGAGCGCGTCCATATAGCGATAGCTCAGACCGAGCTCAAACGTTGAGGGCAAGTCGGCAGAGCTAGCCTCCACATTGTAATCGGACGGTCCGCGGCGTAACTCGTTGAGCTGACCGCGACGCAACAAGCCGGAACCACCAAACTGCATCCGCGTGCCGATGTGCTTGAGCGCGACCCCCAAGTCCAAGCCGGCAACCCCGCCCAGATTGGCGTATTGCAGACCGGCGCTAAACGAGGATGCAGTGGCCTCGACGCGCTGGATGCGGTTGACGATATAATGGCTGGTGATCCCAACGGCGATGCGATCGGTTAGTTCCCGGGCGAAGGTCAAACCCAGCGTGAAAAAGGTCGGCGAATAAGTCGCGCCGGTGCCGTCTGGATTGGCCTCAGTCGTCACCGGGATTTGGCCAAAATCCAGTGCCTTGATGTTGAGCGCCAGCGCGCCGAGGCTCTTGAAATTGGCACCAGTGGCCAGATAGTTGATGCGGGTATCCGCCAGATAGGACATCGTCGAAAACATGATGCCCGCGTTGGATTCGGACTTGGCCAAGCCTGCCGGGTTCCAGTGCAGAGCCTCCAGACCGGAACTGGTGGCGATTGAGGCACCGCCCAAGGCCATGTCGCGCGCGCCAACCGGAATCAGCAGTTCCGGGGCCGCGGCCGTACCAGCGCGATCATAGCCGTCGGCAAAGGCCGTAGCCGAGGCGAAAACCAGCACCAGCAGGATCGTCGAGATGCGAAAGCTGTGTCGAAGCATGGAATGGCCTCCTATTTCTCTCTTTGATATCCCGTGCACCTAGAAGTTCTCCAGGAACTGCTGCTCTTGGATGATGGCCAGCTTGAGGATCCGACTTTTGCCGTGATCCGGCAGTTCGATATGGGCGATATACATGCCGCTGGCCACTGGCAGTGCGTTGTGGTTTTGCAAATCCCAGCGCGTAAACTGCGATGGGTCGTCCTTCTCAATTGCGCGCACCAGCGTGCCGCTCATGTCGAAGATGCGGATATTCGCCTTGGACGGCAGGTGGCTGAAGGTCACGAAGTGGCTGTAGCGGCTGGTCTCGGCCGCGTTGACGCCGAGGTAGGGATTGGGGAAGACGTTGATCTTCTCAATGTCCTCCTCGAGGTTTTCTGCGTTCGCCTCTTGCCCTGGGACGAGAAAGGAAAATACATCGTCAGGGCCGTTGACTCTGTAAGGGATCAACCTCAGAATCTGACCATCTTCGAGCATATCCATTTCGTGGTCACCACTCCTTAGCGTGAGCCATAGGGCCGCATGGATGTCGAAGGTAACTGCATCAGCTAAGATGCTTTTGCCTTCGCCGTATTGGGCTAGTGGCGTGTCGCTGTAGTCGCTGTCAAAAATAAATAAGTACTCGCGACCACCGAGGCCGCGGTCCGGGTCTTCCGAGGCCAAGTCCCAAGCGCCGTTCTCCGAAGTGGAACCCACGTTCTCGACAAAGCCGATATTGACCTGCCGAGGGGGATCGCTGTCCACTTCCCAAGCAGTAAAAGGCACATCGGCAAAATCTTGAAAACCGTAATTGGGATCGCCGCCGCGCAGATAGCGGTAGCCCTTCTGCGTGTTGGTGCGGCTAAAGCGAATCTCAACGGTATTTAGGTCGGCACCACCAAGCGAGGAGCCGAAGAAATTAGGACCGACGTCAGCACCGCCACCAAGGGCGCTACCACCCCAGTTGATACCGGTTAGCCAGCGCTCCGATCCCTCCCACTCCCAACCACTGAGCGCCAGCGGTGGGCCGAGGACCATCAGTTCAAAACCGTGGTCCGGGAGATAGATGGCCGCTCGCTCGTCGCCCGGGCCGATCTCAAACTGGTCGGCGAGGAGGATATTGCTACCATCGGTTTCATCTATCAGGTTCCACACGGTGTGGCCCTCTTCATCCGCGCCGAAGCGAACCTGATAGTTGTGGCCCGTAGTGAGCGTAGGGTTGACTACCACGACCTCAACTTCTCCCTCGCTGATACCGGCGGTGTGATCGGGGGTTATCGCAGCGCCAGGCTCACTCAGATAGCGGGTACCGGGCGGCGGCTCCTGCGGCACACAGATCAAGCTCTGCGGCGCACTCTCCAGCGTGGTAGTAGCGGTACCTTCGGCGGTGGCGCGGTTGTAGGCCGTCACCGCAAAGTGGTATCGCTGGCCGTTGACCAGCGGGCCGCTGCGGATGTGGTCCTGAGTAATCAGGATATTGCGCCTGAGCCCGAAGTCGATGCCGATCTGTAAGGGCACATCGAGCACCACACCCGACTCCTCGTCGAGGGCAATGCCGAGAATCGTAGTCACGCCATTCTCGATGTCGAAGGTCGCGACCCTGACGCCCTGCGAAAGCGTGGCTTCGGCCGAAGGCAACTGGTAGAGGTTGTAGCCCTCGAATTCGAAGCCGGGCGAACCCTCGCCTTCGGTGGCCTGAATCGACTCGTCGTCCCAACCCCAATCCAAGATGATCGCCTCGTCGAGCTCGGCTATGCGGACATTGGGCTGAGTCGGCGGCTTGGGCACCTCAAAGAAGTTGTTGTAAGCGTCCTGCACAAACTGGTCGGAGAACTTCAGCTTGGAGACGCTGCGTAGGCGGTCAGTAGAAATACCGCCCAACAGCGCGACCACCACTTCTTGGGTGTCGCCCAATGCCATCTCAAAAGGCCCGGTGGCCAGCACGATGCGCCGGTCGCCGGCCGGCAGCGGCACGCCGTCGTTCCACCCGGAGGCTCTAGTCGGATCGCCGTCGAGCGTGAACTTGGTGTCGGCATTGGTCAGGGGGTTGGTGTAGGGCACGGGGTTTGCAACATCGTCCTGTGGCTGGAAGCCACGCAGTAGATTGTACCACTGCTGAGTGCCCACGTATTCGCCCAGTTCTGGATCGGATATCGCACTGCCGGCGGCAAAGTACACGAAGGCCGTCATCGGCAAGTTCGCGTAGCCGGGACGCAGCCCCTCGTTGAAGATGGCCACCGAACTCTCGTCGAGCAGTTTATTTCCCTCCTCGTCAACAGCGATATTGCCGTCTTCGTCTAGCTGATAAACCGGCACGATCGGGCCTTGCAAAAAGTCGTAACCAACAGCCGGTGGGGCCAAGCCGAAGGGGACGTAATGCGAATCGTCGTCAATCGAGTTGTACACATAACCCAAGCTCAGATCGACATCGGCACCAGCAAAGTCGTCGCCGTAGTCGCCCAAATCTGGATCGGACCATTGGGCGAAATACATGTCCTCGATCACGGCATCGTCCGCAGCATCTGCGGTGCCCTTGTAGATGACCTTGTACTTCTTGAAGATCACGTCGCCCAAGGCGTCGGTGCGCGCATAGCCCCACAGCGTGACCTGAGCCTCCAAGCCGATGGGCAACGAGCCGTAGAGAGTGGTGGTGGCCCCTTGGTCCAAATCGTTTATAGCAAACCATATTACCTGATCGGCGTTGGCCAGCCCCGGCTCGTCAACTGTAGGATCGTACTGCCCATCTCCGTCGTTGTCGTAAAAAGGTGCTCCCAACTCGGCCGGCCACTCCATCCAATCGCGCTCGTACTGGGCGCGCACCGCCTCTTCGTGGGCGTCGGTGATCTGGGTCAAACCGATGTTGAGGACCTCGGAGGCGTCTAGCCGCAAATCCGCGGTCGCCCAGTCGCGGCGGATCCGGTAGAGTCGGGCCGTGTCGCGGTCTTGGGCTACTCCCTTGGACTCGATGACACCGGGAACCGTGCCAATCTCGTACGTTTGGCCGCCGACGCGCAGTTCTTGGTCATTGCCGTCTTGGACCCGCCCGCCCCAGATGATGCCGTCTTGGAAGATGACTTGGTCGGTCGAACGCGGGTAGGTCACACCCGAATTGCCGCTGAGCGGGTCTCGGGCTGACCAGCCATCGCTTTGGATCCACATGGCCATATTGTTGATGTTGAGTTGGGTCCGTTGAGTGGACACCTCGTCATCGTCTTGGGCCAGTTTGGCGGCCGGTGCGCCCCACTCTTCGCGGGCTTGAACAGTGCCGACTAGGAGCAAGAGCGTCGCCGCCGCAAATAGATAGACAAACTTTCTCATAGCTTCCTCTCTTTCCTAGAAACCGAGCTGCAAACCGAAGCGAATCTGGCGCGGCGCGTCGTAAATATCGCCGCCTTCGTTGGCCCAGTAGGCTTGGCGGTTGACCAAGTTGATCGCCTCGTAGAGTTGCACGTACTGTTGCCCACCGCTGGCCTCGACGATCTGTTGGCTCAACTCTGGATTGGTCAAGAAGCCGTCGTCTTTGTCGGAGCCGGTGCGGTTGTACACGTTGAGCACGTTCTTGCGGTTGAAGAGATTAATAATGCGGCTATAGACCTTGGCATTGAGACCAAGTAGCGAGAAACCCTTGTCGATGCGCAGGTTGGTTTCAAAGGTCCACGGCGTCGTCGAGCGGTTGATCGACTCGAGCGGCTTGCGCGAGCGCGGGTCGAAGCTGTCGAGTACGCCGGCGTTTTCTGGACCGCGCTGACCGATCGAACCGGTGACCAAAGTAAAGCTGTGCCCGCTCGTGAAGCTCATCAGCAGGTTGGCCCCCAAACTTCGCAGAATGGGGTTCGGCTCGTTGTCCGGGTAGCGGTAGTCTAGAAATATTGAGCCGCGATGCGTCTCGTTAAAGTCGAGCGGCGAGATGATCGTCGGCAGGTTGGTCTCGTTCTCAACCCCGGAAATGGCCGAGCCGGTATATGAACCCGTGCCGCGTGCATCGGACAGGGTGTAGTTCAGCTCGGTGCGTAGGTTATTGACGCGCCTGAGCTTGAACTGGAACTCAATGCCCTTGGTCGTGGCGAAGTCGCCGTTTTGCAGGAAAACGTACGCACCAGCGTCAATCGCGCTAGCCGAGAGTTGCTGCTTGCGCAACTGTATCTGCCCTTTGATGTCGCGGTAGAAGCCCGTGACGTCAAAGGAGGCGGACTCGGAGAACTGACGCTCAAAGCCGATTTCGTACTGGGTAGTCCGCATCGGCTCGATGTCGTAGGCGGTCGGATAGCGGATGTAGTTCTGTCCGCCCAACTCTAGGGCAAGGCGCGCGCCGCCGGCATACATGGAGCGCATCGCCGGCATTTGCGAAAAGCGCCCATATTGCACGTGAAAAACCGTCAAATCCGACACCGGGAACGACATTCCCAAACGCGGGCTAATATCGGTGTACGTGGGGGTCTTTTCCATCGACGCGAGATCAATGGTGTAGTTTTCCGGGTCGCGCACTGGCGCGGCTGGATCCTTGAAGCGCCAGCTATCGGCGTCGAAATAGTCGAGGCGCAGACCGGCGTTGATGATCAGGTCATTATACTCGACCTTATCTTGGATAAAGGCGGCGGCTACCGTCGGCTGGCGCGGAGCCTCTAGCCCATCGCCGTCGGTCTCGCGCCCAAACTCGTCGTGGCCGAAGAAATCGCTGGCGCTGGTCGAGCGCAGCAATCGGATCAGATCCTGCTTGCTGCCATCGCCATCGTCGAGCGTCTCGGCCTTGGCGATCAGCGCGTCGAGGATCTCGGCTTCGCTGATCTCGTCGTTGTAGTAGCGGTCGTACACCGCGTCCAGCTCGGGATAGGTATTGGCTATCCCCGAGCGGATTGAACGCAACGAGATTCCATAGCGCCGCGAGGTCCAATTTTGATAGTCGAAACCGGCCTTGAGCTGATGTATGTCGGTCTGCTTGGTCCAGCTACCAGCCAACCCCCAATAGCCATCCGACGAGGTACCGTAAGAAGTCGTACGCGTACCCGGACGGTTGAAGGGGAAACCGGCCAGATCGTAGGGCCTAGGCCCCGAACCCTGCTGGGTATAGGGCGTGTACTCGCCCGTGCCTTCGAGGGCGCGCTGTACGGCCACGCTGTCGTTGTACACCCACCACCGATCTTTGAAAAGCGGGTCATAGGACTCGCGATTCTGCTTGTAGAGGCTCACGTTGAGCTCGTAGAACATGCTCTTGTCGAGCAGGTGGGTGAGCTTGGCGTTGACCAGATTGGAGGACGATTCCGACTCATTCAAGCGCCGGGTGTTAAAAACATTGCGGATGGGCGTCGGGTTGATTTCACTATGCCCGTCCGAATACAGACTCGTGAGGCGGAGCTGAACAGGGTAGTAGTCAAGCAGCAAGGTCCCGTTGAAAATGACCGCTTCACTGCTCGTGTGCGGAATGTTGCCGGGCTTGATTTCGAGCTGCTCGATCTGGTCGGGAACGAGATTGCCCTCTTCGTCCTCGCTCCAGTGCCGACGGCCACCGCGGAGGCCGGTGTCTTCAAGATTCTCGAAGGTAAAACCCGACCAGTAGGTCGGCCAAGACCCGATGCCGCTGCGCTGGCCAGCCAAGAAGGCGCGAATCCGCTGATTGCCTGCAACCGGACCACCGGCGGTGATCACCTGATTGAAGTAGCCGTAGGAATAGGTGCCGAAGCGCTGCTCGTAGTCGGAGGTAAAATTGTCCGACTCAGACATGATCTCAAAGTCCCAAGCGCTGCCGCCGGTGCGCAACTCTTGCAGGATAATGCCGGCGTTGGCCCCGCCGTACTCGGCGTTGAAGCCGCCAGCTTGGAGCTGGATTTCCTCCAATGCCTCGTCGATCAGCCCCACCGCGCTGGCACCAGTGACCACATTGCGGACGCTAGCTCCCTCGACGTAGTAGCCGATCTCGTCGCCACGCGAGCCGCGGATGTGCAGCGTCCCCTCGTCATTGACCACGCCGGTTTGCAGCGATATGACTGAGCTGACACCTCGAAGCGGCAAAATATCGAGATCCTCGGCATCGATAATGCGCACTGCATTGGTGGCGGTTTTGTCGATGATAGGCCGCTCGGCGCGGATTACCACTTCCTCGACTTGGATATCCGAAGAAGTCAGGTCAACGGCGATATTTGTAGTCAGGTCGGCGGAGACCCGCACATCCTCAACGGTATAATCCGCGTAGCCGATATACGTGGCCTTGAGGGTGTAAGTGCCCACCGGTACGTTGAGAATAAAAAAGCGGCCCTTTTCGTCCGCTGTAGCTCCTAGCTCGGTATCCACCACCACGATATTGGCATGGGGCAGCCCATCGCCGGTGGCGGCATCCTTTACTACACCGGCGATCTTGCCGCCCGTACTGGCCTCGGCCGGAGCCAAGCTCAGCGCGAGCAGGACGCCCAGTCCGGTCAGGGCGCGAAAAATGCCTGCAAACTTGGTCATATATCCCTCCTTTGTGGAGTAATTTTCAAAACCCCTTACATCAGGTGTAACCAGTCATCTAAGAGAAAGGTCACGCGCCCGATCAACAGCGAGACCCTCGCCATAATAGTGTAACCAAACGAAGCCCCAAACGAGATCATCAAAAACCATATCCCGACCTTGGAGACATGGCCCGCCGCGCCGGTGTGCTCGACGGAAAAAAAGAAATAAACCAACACCCCGATGACCCCCACCAAGACGATCAGCAGATTGAGCCCCTCCAAGCTCCCGCTCCCGGTTAGTGGTTGTAATGTAGGTTCAATTTGGGCTAAAATAAAGGAAGAAATATAGCGGGGAATCGTCCAGCCAGCCGCAAGCCCGACAAAGAATGCAAAAGCATAGCGGCTGAGCCAACCGAAGCGCAGCGAAAAGCGCGTCAACATCAAAAGCCCAAGTACCGTCGGGGCCAAAAGCCACCAATTGGGCGTCTCCCCTTCCCCCGGATCGGTCCATTCGGCAATAATCTCGCCGTAGAGCGTCGGGTACCAATTCTGACCGAATACATAAGCCGCTGCCACGCCGACAAAAACGTGCTCGGCAAACTTGAAAATCGGATTGTCCTTGTAGAGAAAGCTATAGAGCGCCAAGGTCATGCCCGCCGCGACGATGATGCCCAAACCCGTCCAGTCGGCCACCAAGATTCCGCTAGCCACCAAGCCGATGTTGACCGCAGCAAACAGCAGGATCAAGCCTAAAAAGACATACGTATCGCGCATATCAGCTCCTCTGCTCGGATGAAGTTCGCCGAGCGGCGAAATACGCGATATTGCCGATAATTACAAAGAGCGTGATGACCAAATGAGCCATGGACTGGGCGCTCATACCCGTGCTGGCACTGCCGCGACGGTCAATCAGGGTCTCGTATTCGGCGGCACCAGCTAGACCACCAAGCAGGCCACCAAGCTGTCCTGAGTCGAGAAAGGGGTAGAGGTCGGGAGCCATCACCGCAGTACAGCCAGCAACAAAGGTAAAGCCGTACTTCTCCTGCCCGTAGGGGATCCACCAGAACTCAATCGAATCCCCGGCAGCCAAGTCTAAGACGAGGGCGAAATCGCGCAGCGAGCGCAAACTGCGCGTCAAATCCAAATCGCCAGTAGCCGCGCCCCATTGGTCCTGCGGGAAGGCACTGTGGAAATCCTGTCCCATATTGAGGATGACACTGAAATTGCCCGGCTTGTAGCCCATAAAGGCATAATCCACCCCGTACTCCAAGTCAAATTCAGCCGCCATCTCCTCCAGCACCTGTTGGGCCAGCCCCGGCGCTTCGGGCCATAGGCAGATGGCCACCACCTTGAGATCGCGGCGGAAGGCGTGGTGCAAAATGGCGCGCGACATCGGCAGCATTTCAGGTTGCGTACTGGCACCGTAGGAGAAGGAGACCAGCACAATATCACCCGCGTCGAGTTTCTCAAACTGGTCATACGCAGCTTTTACTTCGTCCGTCGGCGTAATCGGCAGGGAAATTCCGGCCAGCAACGGCCCTGCCACGCTGATAAACACTAGGGCGAAAATGATGCGACGGTCGATAGCGAGTAGTTTGTGCATTACTCGGCTCCTCCGCCCAAATACGAGCGCTCAATCCCAAAAATGATCCGCAGCGAAGTGGCAATAGCACCCAGCGACACGCCGAGCAAAATGCCGCGTTTGGCCGCCAAGTTGGGCACGTTCAACAGCCAATCGGTTGCCATAGGAAAAAGGTCGGAAAGCTCTCTTCCGATGGGCACGCGCCCCAACATGACGATGACCGCCGCAATCAGTAGCACAGCCGCCTCGGGCGTACGGGCGCGAAAGGTCCGGTACGCGGCCGAGGCGATGAAGAAGGCTAAGATCGAAAACATGGTCGAGGTGCAAGGCACATGAATGTTGTCGAAGAGCCACTTATAGCCTCCGGCCTCAGCCTGCGCGGCGAAGGGGCCTAAACCATCGTTGTACACGACGAAGACCATCATTACCGCGAAGCTCAAAATGGCGATCAAGCTATAGGCCCAACCGGCGACGCGCTGGCGAATCCGCTGCCAGTGTAGGTTGAGCAGGCTGTATAGCCCGAGCAAATAAGAAAACGCAAAGACTATGCGCACCCATAGCGCCATCTCCCGCTCCAAACTCTGCGCGTCACCGTGCGGTACGTAGTAGCCGATAACGCCGAGCATACCGAAGGCAAAGGCAATCACCAGCGGTAGCGTTCGACTAAGAAAAATCATCGCGCCCTCCTAGGGGCTAAAAAAGTGCGTCAACTGCGGCCATCCCAAGAAGGTCTCCAGCAGCGTGCCCAACACCAGAGCGGCCAGCAGAATGGCCTTGCCCGCGTCTTGGCCTTTGAGGCTACCCAACATCCGCGGCTCACCCGATAGATAAGCACTAGCGGCGTAGAGTTCTTCGCCAAGCAGGGTGTAGTCACAGGTGGTGACGAAAAAAGGAAGCTGGGTAAAGGCGTCCGTACCGGCGATCTGGATCGCCCCGGTCGTCGAACCCGTCTCGGCCAACAACAGCGACTCGGCGTAGAAATAACCCATCATAATATGAGCCGCCGGGCGATCGCGGGTCATGATACCCTCGACCGCTGCCGCATAGCTAAACTGATCGGTACCGGCGATGAAGACGTGGTCGGGATTGAAGGCATCGGGCCGTCCCGCCTCGATATACGAGGCTTTCATCGTCTCTTGACTCACAGATAGAACCACCGGGTCTGGGGCCACCACCCGCAGCGCAGTGTCGTATTCGGCCGTACGCCGCGCAACCCGTCCCAAGATATTGACCGCGGCAATGGTCGAGATCGCGTCCATGCCGCGCAGGCCGTGAATGAACAGCACCGGCTTGCCCATCTCGGTCGCCCGCCCCAACGCCTCGTCGAGTGCCTCTAACCCGGCGATGCGGCGGATCTTGAGCTCGCGCCGCCGCGCAATCCCAATGTAGCCCATGATAAGCCCTGAGAACACGAGGCACAACACTAGATTGTTGACCTTGGAGTTATTAAAAAAATTGCCTTTGGACTCGGCGTTGACGATCACCTTGCCGCGGATTGCGCCCCCGGCCGATCGCACATCAATGTGGAAGTAATACGTCTTGCCGTCTTCTAGCGGCGTCTTGCCACCCGCGCCAGCGAATTCCTCGACGTTGACATAGTGGCGATTCTCCAGATCGGCCCCACGACCAAAGAGCGCCGGTGCCTCGGACATCAAATTCCCCGTTGCCGCAACCTCGTCCACGACGCGAAAAGGCCCGCTGGGCGAGTCGGCGATGGCGACCTGATACCTCGCATTTTCGCTGATCTGGGGATCTCGCGGCCAAGTCAGCGTAATGCTACCCCCGTCGTCGTTGGGCGTGTCAAAGGCTTGGATCTCAATCGGCGGTTCAGGCTGTGCCAGCAACTCGCCGAGTTCCTGTTCTTCGATTGGCGGCAGAGGATCTGCCAGCAAAGTGTCGATCCCCGGATTTATCAGCAAAGTGTCGATCCCCTGTTCCGCATTTTCCGCCGCGCTCGCCAACGGCCAAGCCAAAACCAACGCAGCTAGCCAGTTTTTTGCTCTCATGCCTTTATTCCTCAATCAGCTCCACATTCGCCCGTGGCACTACCGCCTGCTCCCCGTCTTCAAACTCTACGGCCAATACTCGCACCCGCGCCCCGGACTCCACCGCGCACAACTCGGTCGGCAAGTCGCTGACGCGCCCAATCCTCCCAAAATAGGGCATCCGAATCACGCGCAACAAATCGCCCACCTGCAATCCTTCCGCGCCCGGCCGCACCTCTTCTTCCTCTTTGTCAGCGGCCGTGGGGACGATAATCTCCGGCCGCAAGACGCCAGCGCGGATCTGCGTCGCACCGGCCATAGACGCATCCATGCCAGCGCACGCTTGCAGAATATCAAAGGTCTTGCGGGCCATGGCGACGCGGCCAAAGCCCTCGGTCGCTACTACCGTCAGGCCGATTTGCTCAGTCCCGGTGATAGCTACCCCCAAGTCGCGGCCGAGTAGGTCGCGCAAGTCGCTGTCGCGCAGGCCGCCACCGATCAACCCCACGGCACCTGCCTGCCGGGCCTGTTCCACGGTCTCCGCGCTAATCAGGCTGCCGACCACCACAATTTTGCCCGCCACTTCCGGGCCCAGCGCCTCGGCTGTGGCGTCTGGGGCCTCAACCGCCAAGTGCAGCGCGCCCCAGCACTCGCCCCCCACGCCGAAAATGCCCTGGATATAAGCACCTCGCGCTGCGACGCGCACGCCCTCCTCGGCAAAAACTTCCGCTACGACCCCATCGACATAGGCCAGCACTTCGACCGGCCTAGGAGCTTGCCGCAGTATCACCTGCCCAGTCACTGGCGAAATGCTCTCGACGGTACCGCTAACCGGAGATTCAACTGTGGTCTTGAACCAGCTAATAAACGGCTTGGTCTCGGCGAGTGGCTCACCTGCTTCGACGCGGTCGCCCTCTTTTTTGAGCATATAGCCAGCTAGCTCTTGCGGCGAGATACCCAAGCGGTTTACCAAGTTCAGGGTCGCCACCTCGCCCGGCAGTTCGGTGCGGGCCACAACTTGGTCGCGGCGCACGGCTTGGCCGCGCTCAACGACAACTTCGCCTTTGAGGGGCAAGCGCCGCTCTTTGTGTACGACTGCGTGTTGCGTCACGCGCAGTCCAGGGGTATAGGCGTGAGCCATGAGCTACTCGTATAGGTTTAACGCCTGCTGCCAGTCGCTTATCTGACGCCGACGGTCTTGGTCAGCCGCCATCTGGATGGGCCGGCCGCGACCGTCCAGCACTAGTCCCACGACGCCACCGCGCACCCGCGCATTTAGGGCTTGCCCTGGGCCAGCACCCACATCCCAACGCCGCGCCGGTTGGAGCGAAACTTCGACCTCCTCGCTATCGGCTAAGGGGATCCGCTGGAGCTGGCCGACCTGCAACTGGCCGGTTCGGTGCCCAGGCAGGTCTATCTCGTACTGGAGGCAAATCTCGTCGCCCTTCCCCTCGCCGACAGGGGCCACACAAGTGCCCAAGTAGATCAGGCAATCGCGCTCGAAAACCTCGGTGGCGGCCCGCTCGTCAACAGTCGAGAGCACCCCTAGGTGAGGCATCATAAAGATGCTATCGACCGCCAAGCGGGTGACGCCTTCGGGCTGGAAGGCATCTATCAGCATGGCGCAACTCTGCTCGCGGCGGGGCGCGTGCGATAGCACGCCGCCGCTGCCGACTAGCATGTCCAGCGCCATCATCTCGACTAAACTCTCGCCGGTGGCACCCTGCTCAAAGACATCGGCCAGCGTGCGCTTGCTCTGCACCCCCTTCAACCCCACTGCCAACGCCCGGTGCTGGTCAAAGGCCAAGCGCAGGGCTTCGCGGGCAATGGCTTGCTCGACTTGCAGTTCCTGCATGAGCTGCGGGATGGTCGTCGGGCGGATCATCTTGTTCTTGATCCGGTCGCGGAGGTCGGCCTCCTCAATGTCAAAAGGAACCCAGCGCATAATTTGGTCGAGACCAGCCTCGGCCAGCACGTTGGAGACGCTATAGGACATGCCTAAATTGGCACTGACCGTGCGGTTGAACACGCCGTCGAACACGCTGAACACATCGGTTGTCGCCCCGCCGATATCCACGCCGACGACGTTGATCTCTTGCTGACGGGCAATGGTCTGCATGATCTCGCCTACTGCCCCGGGCGTCGGCATAATCGGTGCGCTGGTCCAGTCCATCAGCTTGCGGTAGCCAGGTGCCTGCGCCATGACGTGTTCAAGGAAGAGGTCGTGAATGACGTGCCGCGCCGGGTCCAGATTTTCCTCTTCGAGCACGGGGCGGATATTCTCAGTAACGGTCAGGTCCATCTTACCCCCCAGCGCCTTTTCGACATCCGCGCGCGCGTCCTCATTGCCCGCAAAGATAACCGGCAACTGAAAGCCCGCACCAAAGCGGGGCTTGGGGTCGGCCGCGCTGATGAATTCGGCCAACTCGACCACGTGGCTGACAGTGCCGCCATCCGTGCCGCCCGACAGCAGTACCATATCGGGGCGCAATTGGCGGATGCGCTCTATTTTTTCGTGCGGCAAGCGCCCATCGTTGGCAGCGAGCGCGTCCATGACGATTGCCCCGGCACCCAAGGCGCAGCGCTGCGCACTTTCGCCGGTCATCGCCAGCACCACGCCGGCCACTGCCATCTGCAACCCACCGCCCGCACTGCTCGTCGAGATGTAGATATCGACCCCGACATCGCCGTCTGTCGGAGTGATAATCCGCTCGCCATCGAGGATCTGCCGCCCGGAAAGCTCCTCGACCTCTTGAATGGCGTTGAGCACCCCCCGGGTGACGTCTTCAAAAGGAGCCTCAACCGTAGTCGGGGCCTCGCCGCGAAAGGTCTGGCGGTACCCTTCGTCCTTCTTCTCGATCAGGATCGCCTTGGTGGTCGTACTACCGCAGTCCGTGGCGATAACTACATTGAGGTCATCCATGCTTTTGGCTTTCGCGCTGAGCAATGGCCTCCGCGAGCAAATCGACGCACTGGCGTCGCTCCAACATGCGCGTAAAGCGCTGGTATTCGTCGCGCGAAAAAACCAGCGTGGCAAACGGGGCCAAAAAGGTCAGGGCTTGGCTGCCCAAAAAGTTGAGGGGACGGCAAGCCTCCAACGCCATAGACGCAGCCGCTCCCATGCGGCGACGTACTATAAACTCGGCCAGCCGCTCGGCCAGCGCACGCTCTTCCTCAGACCAACCTGCCGCTGGGTCTTCGAGGGCAAAAGCATGCCGCCACCGCGCTTTTAAACTATCGACTTGGGACATGGCACCGGACGAAATGCGTCACTTCTTCGCGGTTTTGATCGAACCGCAAAAAGACGCCGCGAAAGGAATCCAGCCGACTTGGGCGAGCGGACGGACGCAAAAAAATACCGTCCCGATGTTCATCTGCTCGACGGAATTCCACCCAAGAACGGCGCTGTTTAAGACCGAGATGTTGGCTGCTGACGCCTTCGCCGTCGAGCGCGTAGCGCGTAGGAAAGAAATAGCGCGACAGCGAGGCGGTCAATGCTCCGAGTGAAAATACCCCGTAGAACCAATGCTCAAAGCCAAAAGCGGCCGCCGCTGAAGAAGCGATGATGAGGGCGATTAGTAGTACTGATTTGGCCGGCCGCTCCCGGCGCAGGGGGTGACTTTCCCAGCGAAGAGCGTCTGCGGAGGACACAGACGGTGCCCTTAGTACATCTGCACTTCCTGCGCGACCCACCAGTCTTGCAAGCGGGCACCGGGGGGATACCAAGTGACGCCACTGAAGCGTCGGCTGTAGGCTCGGGCCGTGCGCGGCTTCCACAGGAAGGTATAGGGCTGTTCCTCGTGCAGGATTTCTTGGAAGCGCTGGTAGAGTACGATGCGCCTTTCCATATCGAACTCGCGGCGATAGTCCTCCAAAATTTGATCGACCTCGGCGTTGATGAAGCTTATCGCGTTGGAGCCGTTCTCTGCGGTCTGGGAGGAATGCCAGATCTGGTAGCCATCGGGCGCGAACTGCACATTGCCGGTCCAGCCCAGTACCATGGCGTCAAAATCCTTGCCGCGGACCTTTTGCAAAAAAATCGACCAGTCTAACTCGCGCACTTGGCAGTCAATGCCAATATCCTGCAACTCGTATTGCAAAGTTAGGGCGATGTCTTTGCGGATCTGGTTGCCCGAATTGATCAAAATCTCAAAGCTAAATGGCACTAGCGCTCCGTCGATGGTCTTGTCGAGAGTGCCGTCCTCGTCGGCGTCCTCCCAACCAGCTTCCGCCAGCAGATCGAGAGCGTAGTCGGGATCATAGGTGTACGACGCGAGATCGTGGTTGTATTCGGGGCGGAACTTGTGGATCGGCCCCTCCACCGTCTCGGCTAGGCCGAACATGATGTTTTCAACCATGCCCTCGCGGTCGGTCAAATGGGTCATGGCTTGGCGCACCCGCTTGTCGCCAAAAATTAGATGTTTGTTGTTCCAGCCGATGTACATATATCCACCGGCGTAGCTAACGCCTTTGAGGAAGCGGCTGTTGAAGTCTTCCGACCAACTCTTTTCCTTAAATTCCAATGGGCGCAGAGCGTGGTAATCGAGGTTGCCGTTGGTCAACTCGATGAATGCCGCGTCGGTATTGTTGATGATGTTAAAGACGATCTTATCGACAAAGCCAGGCGGTAGTAGCCCTTCCACATCCCGCCCCCAGTAGTTTTCACTCCGCGTCAGCACAACTTTCTGTTGGGTGACCAAGTCGCGCTCTGGATCTTCGATTATGTACGGCCCCGAGCCTAGTACCTTGCGGTTGAAATTTTGATTAAATTGTTCGGCAAAGCGCTCGACTCGCTCTTTGTGCGGCCCTTCTTCCCAAGAACCATCCACCAAACTCTTGACCTCGACCGGATCCAGCAAACCCTCTGGATCGTAAAAATGCTTAGGTAGAATACTGAATACACCCAACATCAGATCGTTGCGAAAATAGGGTTTGTCGCACAGGAAGCTAACCTTGTTCGCCCCTACCTGTTGTACAGCTTTGACGGCGGCGTAGTAGTTGCGCAGATGCGGCGCTAGCACTTGGGGATTGTGGATGACCTTCATGCTGAAGACGACATCCGCAGCCGTCAGCGGCTTGCCGTCTGAGAAGTAAACCCCGTCGCGCAGCTCAAACGTATAGGTGAGTTTGTCCGCGGAAATCTCCGGGTAGCCTTTGGCGACCAGTCCTCGCAACGCGTAGGGCGGGTCCGAGTCGGCTTCGAGCAGGCTTTCGAATACGTAACTCAAGACCGTGCTGGCACCGGCGTCGTTGGAGGTGTACGGGTTGAGTTTCTCTGGGTCGGACAGCAGGTGGCGCACCATCCAGTCGCCATAGGTTGGCTTTTCTTCGCTCTCGTAGCGCAACGGCACCTTCTCAATGCCGTCGAGTACGACGATATCCTTGGTACTCATGAGAATTTCCTGCACTACCTCCCATGATTCCTCTTCAGCAGCGGCATGGCCGCCGATGCAGATACCCAACCAAGCGGCTACTATGGACATTCTGACTTTAGGCATATTCTTCCCTTTGTACGAGCTATCCCAAATCCATTACACGAAGGTCAACCACCCGTGCCGATCCTCAACTCCGACGCGGACCACGGCGAAAAAGGCGTCTTGTATCTGCGCGGTGATCGGCCCGCACTTCCCACAGCCGATCTGCACTTGGTCTATGGCGCGAATCGGCGTGATTTCGGCGGCCGTGCCGGTGAAAAACACTTCGTCGGCGATGTAGAGAAACTCGCGCGGAATGCCGCGCTGCTCGACCCGCATGCCCAGATCGCGTATCAGGGTAATGGCGGTGTGGCGGGTAATGCCCGGCAGGATGGCAAAACACGACTCGGGCGTGTAGATTGAGCCGTTCTTGATGACAAAGATATTCTCGCCGCTGCCCTCGCTCACCAACCCATCCGTGCCCAAGACAATGCCCTCGTCATAACCGTTGGCATTGGCTTCGATCCGCACGAGCTGCGAGTTGAGGTAGTTGCCGCCGGCCTTGGCCAAGGCGGGAAACGTATTCGGGGCCATGCGGTTCCACGACGAGGTACAAACCGAAACGCCGTTTTTGAGCGCCGCTTCTCCGAGGTACTCTCCCCACTCCCACACGGCGATCACTACGTCAACCGGGCACCCCATCGGATCAACTCCCAAGTTCTCATAGCCGCGGAAGACGACCGGGCGAATGTAGCAAGCCGCGAGTTGATTGACGCGGATCGTTTCGAGGATGGCTTCTTTGATTTCCTCGTGTGTATAGGGAATGTCCATGCGGTAGATTTTGGCGGAATCAAACAACCTGTTGACGTGCTCGTCGAGGCGAAATACGGCCGAGCCTTTCGCGGTCTTGTAACAGCGAATGCCTTCAAAGACGCTCGAGCCGTAGTGTACTACATGGGAGAGCACGTGGATTTTGGCGTCGTCCCAATCGACCAATTGGCCATTGAACCAGATTTTATCGCATTTGGGCAGGGGCATGTAGAAAATCTCCTTGGGCGAGTATGCAAGTAATTAAGGTAACACCACCGCGAAACCGTTACCAGTGTTAAGCACTTACAGCGAGCGTGTATAGGTTACATTCAAGCTATTAAACGCGCCGCTGCGCTGAAGACTGCGGCTGCCGCGCAAGCTGAGCTTGTTGTTGCTGCCGACCGGATTGTAGTTAAAATTCGCCGCCAGGGTCCGGTATTTGTTGCGGCGGTTGAGAGAACGCGACTGAGCGAGCGTGGAGTATTCGTAATCCCACTGACGGTCGTGCCTGTAGGTGTAGGTTGCGCCGGCCGAGTAGTCAGTGCCGGGCGAGTAGGTCATGCCGAATTGCAGGGTATATTTGGCGTTTTCCTCTTCGACGATCTGGGTGCCGTTTTCCAAAATCAAGGCACCATCATCGTTGGCCGAATAGTTGTAGCGCGCGTTGAGCGCAAGGTAGTCGAGCACCTTGCGCCGCAGCGAGTGCGCCATGCTCCAGCCGCGACGGATGTTGCTGTTGCGCGACGACTCGCGGCGATTGACTTGGCGATCAAAATCGTAAATGATGCGCCGCGCCGAGACGCTGAATCGGTGAGAAAGGGACGCGCCCAAACGCTCGTAATTGGTGCCGACATTGAGCGCAATGTCGCGGTTGCGCGAGTTATCCACGGCGCGAGCAGCGTGCAGGTTGACGCGATGCAAAAAGCTGTTTTTGAGGTCAACGCTGAGCTTGGCCCCCGAGCGCAGAGTGCCGTTATAACTGAGGCTCACGCTGTTGTTGAAGGTGTCGCGATCCTGCTTGCGATCTCCTGGGTTTTCCGAGCGTTTGATCTCACCATAGGTCGCCAGCCGCAGTGAGTGCCCATCGGCTAGGGGCCAGTTGAGCGAGCCGTTGAGGAAGAGATTGCGATTGATCTCGTCGGAGCCTGGATCGCGGCACGTTCCGTCCGCCGAGCGCACAAAGTGGCTCTCGCAAACGCTGGTATCGGGCACCCGCACTGCCAGCCGGCGCACGTCGCTGCCTTTGAAGCGGACGCTGGTGTTTAAGACCAACTTCTCGATTAGTTTGCCCGAAAGGGACGCGTCCCAGCTAAAGTTCTCGCCGAGGCGATCCTTGCCAAAGTAGCGATTGTCTAAATCATGGACCGCGTTGGCGGTGTTGGTGTGCTCGTTCTGACTGTACGAGGCGCGGTTTTTTATCTTAAAGCGCCCTAGGTCAAACGACACGTTGGAGGAGACGCTAGTACCGCGCGTTTTCGCTAGCTCGGCGCTAACTACCGTGTCACGCACCACAGCCCCGCCGACGGTAGCCTCGCTGATGGCAGGACGCGAGAGGCCGCGCTGGGAGCGGTTTTCAGACATAGTCAGGCCAACGCGCACATCGCCGGGGAAGGTATAGCTCACATTGCCGCTCAGCCGCTCGCTGCGATCTTTGTTGTGCTCGAGCGTATCGTCTGTTTTGCTCAGCGAAATCGTGTTGCTCAGCTTCTTGTCCGCAATCTCAATGTCGGGCGAGACGCTCAGCGAAGCATTGTAGCGAATCCCAGTTTCCTTGATGGTGCTGTCGAGGCTGGCGCGGGTGGCGCGGGTGGCCGTGACCAAGCTCGGGGTCAGGCTGGAATTCAGGCTCTTGAAAGGACCGCTGCTCAATGGCCTCGACCTAAATCCAAAGTTAAAGGACTGGCTGCGCGTCTTCTGCTTGTGCAGCGCTACATTGCGCGTGCTCATGTTGGCACCGACGCTGATGGTGGCTTTGGGGCCGAGAATGGGATAGTTGATTCTAGCGTTGCCCGAGGCATGGTCCTGCCAACTCTTGCCCGTGCTGCGATCGTCGAGGCTAAATCCCATTCTCGCCGATGCGTTAATCGTCAGCTTGGAGGTTGAATCCCCCACCGCCGAAAACCGCACGGGCGTCGAGTAGCTCCAACTCGGGAACGAAGGGTTCCAAGTAGTGCGGGAACTGGAGCGGCTGAAGTTAAGCGAGTACTGCGCATCGACCGCCGTCCATGCGACCAACACCAGCCAACCCGCGTGCCACAAGACCGGCTTCACGGCCTATCCTTTCCCAAATGCGCGTAGGCGTCGCTCAGCCGGATGAATTCCGCTAGCGACAATTCCTCCGGGCGGCGCGTTAGTTCGATCCCCGCCTGCTGGCCCAGCGTTTCTAGCCAAGGCCGCCCACCCTCGGGATTGAGACCGAGGAGCGAATTGCGCAGCATCTTGCGCCGTTGGCCAAAGGCTCGGCGCACCAAGCGGTCGAAGCAGTCCACGTCCTGTACTGCGTAGCGGGGCTTGGGAGCAAAGCGCAACTCGACTACAGACGAATCCACGCCCGGCACGGGCCGGAAGCAATCGCGTTCCACCTGCAAGCGCATCTCCACTTCGGCGCGCATGGCCACCAGCACCGACAACAGGCTGTAATCCTTTGAACCGGGGCTGGCGACCAAGCGCCGAGCTACTTCGCGTTGGACCATGACGATGGCGCGGCTGATACAATCGGCGTGAGCGAGTAGGTGAAAGATCAGTGGGGCGGTGATGTTGTAGGGAAGATTGCCGACGATCAGCAGGCGGCACCCGCCCGCGTCCCGCAAGACTTCCCCGAGATCGACTCGCAGAATATCTCCTTCAATCAAGCGCAACTTACGCGCATCTTGGCGTGTGCGCAGCAAGGCCACCAAGTCGCGGTCAATTTCCACGGCCACTAGGCGATCCACAGCAGCGAGCAGCGCTTCAGTCAACGCGCCCCGGCCCGGGCCAATCTCGACCACCACCTCGCCAGCGGCCGGGCGCACTAGCCCAGCAATGGCCTCTATAACACCCCGGGCGACGAGGAAGTGCTGGGCAAAGCGCAACCGCGGGCGGTGGGCGTTTACCAACGTCGCGCCCTCACCAAGCTGGGGTCGGGTGGCGGCATCCGGGCTGTTCCCCCTCGGCGCAAGCCGCGCCACAGGTCGGTCAGCACCAACTGCGGATTGGCATTGTGCCCTAAAGCCTCGGCCACCCGGTCGATCTCCAAGGCGACTCGGGCCGCGTCTATTTTTTCTAGTAGGTTTTCCAAATAAGGACGCCGATCTACTTGGACGACGGACGCGCCTTGGCCGTGCGCCAACAGGAAGAGATCCCGCAGATAGAGGACACAGACTTGCAAAAAACGCTCTAATTGTCCCCGGTCCCCCCCCAACTCCGCGAGGACGCTCCAATAGATCGCGTCCCGCTGCTCCGAGCCACCACTGAGAAACGACTCAACTAGCTGCCGCGTTCCGTCAAACGCCCCGGCAGCCACTTCTTTGGCCTGCTGCAACGAGCCAGCCCCCATGCGCACGGCCAGTTCCAAACGCTCTCCAGTCACGCCCTCTTGTTCGAGCTGCGCCCGCAAGGTCGCTGCATCTAAGGGACTCAAAATCATGCGCTGGCAGCGCGAGAGCACGGTGGGCAAAACGCGCTCTGGTGCCGCCGAAACCAGCGCGATGACGGCCCGGGGCGGTGGCTCTTCCAAGAGCTTGAGCAGCGAATTGGCACCTGCCGGGTGCATTCGCTCGGCGGCGAAAATTAGGCCGACTTTGCGCTGGGATTCCGTCGGCGCAAACGCCAACTCCCTTTGCAACTGGCGCAGGTGCTCCACCGCGATATTGGCATTGCCGGGGATAGCTGCGCCCGCGCCGTGAACGTACTCCACTACGGACTCGCGCAAGTCCGCCAGCGCAAGCCGCTGCTTGCCTCGGCACGGAGGTAGTGGCAATGCAGTGTGGAGGTCGGGATGTATGAACGAAGCAACCTTGCGACAACTCGGGCAACGATTGCAGGCAGCAGGGCCGCTGTCTGTACACAACAGGGCTTTTGCCCACGCGAGTGCAAAGCGTCGTTTGCCGGTTCCCTCGGCTCCGCAGATGAGAACCGCATGAGGAATGCGGCCCGATTCGAGCCACGCTGCGGCCACGGCCCCAGCCCGATCTCGACGGGCCAGATCGCTAAACTCCCCGGAGTGCGGGGTGCCGCCCGTGCTGTCCAAGCCAATCCCTATTTCTGCAACAGGCTCTCTTGGTTGTCCAGAGCAAAAAAGTGGGCTTTGTCGATCTCGACGACCAACCGCACCGTTTGGTCAACTTGCGGCATGTGCAGCGGATCGACGCGGGCGACAAAAGCGGTCTTGCCGGTGGTCAGATTGAGAAAGACCTCGTTGCCCATCGGTTCGACCACTTCGACCTTGGCCGCAATTTCGACGGTCTCGACATTGCGGCCAATAGTATCCGGGTCGTGGATGTCTTCCGGGCGGATGCCCAGCGTCACTTCCTGACCCAAGTGGCTGCCTAGCTGGTCGCCGTGGCCGGCGGGCAGAGAAAGCTGCACATTGCCTTCGTCGAAGACTAGACCGCTGCCGTTGGAGGTCAGCGTGCCGCGGATGAAGTTCATGGAGGGGCTGCCGATAAAACCGGCGACGAACTGGTTGACGGGTTTGTTGTAGAGATGGAGGGGCTTGTCGATTTGCTGGATTAGGCCATCGCGCATGACCACGATGCGGTCTCCCATGGTCATGGCCTCGACTTGGTCGTGCGTCACGTACACCATGGTGGCCCCTAAGCGGGTGTGCAACTTGCTGATCTCGGTGCGCATCTGCACCCTCAGCTTGGCGTCGAGGTTGGAGAGCGGTTCGTCAAAGAGAAATACCTTGGGCTTGCGGACAATGGCGCGCCCCACTGCCACGCGCTGGCGCTGACCGCCCGAAAGCGCTTTGGGCTTGCGCTCTAGCAATTCTTGGATGCCGAGTATATCGGCTGCTTCTTGCACCCGCGCCTCAATCTCGTCTTTGGCATATTTCCGCAGCTTGAGTCCAAAGGCCATGTTTTGATAGACGCTCATGTGCGGATAGAGCGCGTAATTCTGAAATACCATGGCGATATCGCGGTCCTTGGGGGGCACGTCGTTGACGATCGTTCCATCTATCGAAATCTCGCCGGCGGTGATTTCCTCAAGCCCGGCGATCATTCGCAACGTCGTGGACTTGCCGCAGCCCGAAGGGCCGACTAGTACCACGAATTCTTTGTCCTTGATCTCGATATTGGCGTCGTCCACCGCTACCACTTCTTTGTCGTACACTTTGCGGATATTCTTCAGGATTACTTCAGCCATCGCATCCCTCTTCTACTGTTATGGGCTTCGGCAGTTATTGCGCTAGAAAGAGTTAGAGTATAATAAATAAATTACAAAATCTCTATGTTGCATTCCATTAAAACGGCATCGTCTGGGGGATCGCTGTAGTACGCCACCCGCCGCCCTACGATCCGAAACCCCGCCTTGCAATAGAGCGCTCGCGCAGCCCGATTTGCCGAACGCACTTCGAGCGCACAGCGACTAGCGCCCTGCTCTGCGGCCACGCGCAACATCTGCCCCAACAACTGCCCACCCCACCCCCGGTTCCGATATGCCGGATCTACCGCGAGATTGGCGAGGTGAAAATCGCGGCCGGCGAAATAACCCAGCGCGTAGCCGATTAGCTCGCCACGGTGCAAAAGCCCCAAACACAGGGCATCTCTATCGGCAAGTAAGTAATAAAAATCGGCCTCGCTCCACGGATTGGCGAAAGAACCTCGCTCAATCTCCATCAAGCGATGTAGGTGGATCGGCCCTAACGAAACGAAGCGACTCTCGCCGCTCATGCCCGCGCTAGGGGACGAGCATCGGGCGAGCGCAAGTAATCGGGTTCCACTGAGGCTAGGTCCGCAGTTTGGCCCTGCTCCAGCTTGGATAGCGCCAGCCAGCCAATAGTTCCGGCGTCGGGACGGGCGCAGGGCAGGGGGGCAAATTGCGCGGCTGGATCGCCCGCCAACAGCTCGCGATAGGCCGTAGCTCCGTCCCCAGTGAAAATCGTCGGCGCGTTAGCACGCTCTTGGGTCAACTGCGCTGGCGCGATGGCCCGGGGCGGTGCCAGTTCGACCGGAACGCCCGTCGCCGTGTCGTAGAGTGCGGCATAGACCTCGCGCTTGCGCGCGTCGAGGACAGTACAAACAGGCACGTGGGCAAAGGGCAGACGAGCAGCGAGGGCTTCCAGCGTTGAAACGGTCACTAAATCCTTGCCCGCAGCCAAACACAAGCCCTTAGCTGCACTCAGCCCAATCCGCAGGCCAGTAAACGACCCCGGCCCAATCGCGACGGCTACGGCCCGTACTCCCTCGACATCCATGTCTGCGGCCTCTAGTGCTGCCTCTACCTCGCCGAAGAGCCGCTGTGAATGCTGCAATCCCACGTCGAAATAGCGGCTGACGACGATCCCTGCTGCCGCGCAGAGTGCCACGCTGCCGACCGGGGTAGCCGTGTCCAATGCCAGAATCACGTCGTGGCCATTCGCGCTCATAGAAGCTCCAATTGCTCGCCGGGGCTTGGTGGTGGCTCGAAGCCAAGGCGCTCCCAAGCTCGCGGCATGGCTACGCGGCCCTTGGGGGTGCGCTTAATAAACCCTTCTTTGATCAAATAAGGCTCGACCACTTCCTCGATTGTCTCGGCCTCCTCGCCGATTGTGGCCGCCAGATTGCTTAGGCCGACCGGGCCGCCGTTAAATCTTTCAATAATGGCCCGCAGCAACGTGATATCCATCTTATCGAGCCCCATCTCATCGACATCCTGGATGACGAGTGCCTTTTGCACCACCTCGGCATCGATCTTGCCTTCGCCTTCCACTTGGGCAAAATCGCGCGCGCGGCGCAGCCAGCGCTTGGCAATCCGCGCCGTGCCGCGGGAGCGACGGGCAAGTTCCATCGCGCCCGACTCTGAGACCGATAAATCCAGTAGGCGAGCATCGCGCTTGACGATCGCGGCGAGTTCGGCGACCGAGTAGTAGTCGAGATGGGCAATAAGTCCAAAGCGCGCGCGCATCGGCGAAGTCAACAAGCCTTGGCGCGTCGTGGCCCCGATTAAGGTAAAAGGCTCCAACGGTACGCTGACCGAGCGGGCCGCCGGGCCTTGGTCGATGATGATGTCAATTTTGAAGTCCTCCATCGCCGAGTACAGGTATTCTTCGACCACGCGGTTGACGCGGTGAATCTCGTCGATGAAGAGCACGTCGCGCGGCTCCATGGTCGTGAGCATGCCAGCCAGATCGCTCGGACGCTCGAGCAATGGCCCTGACGTGGGATAGATTTCAACGCCTAGCTCTTTGGCGATCACGTAGGCAAGCGTCGTCTTGCCCAGACCGGGCGGACCGTATAGCAGCACGTGATCCATGGCTTCGCCGCGCTGCCGGGCAGCTTCAATGGCAATGCCAAGCTGCTGCTTGGTCTTCTCCTGGCCGAGCATCTCGGCCAGGGACTGAGGACGCAGCGTATTGTCGAACTGAAGGTCGTCGTCTCCACCACTAGGATCTATGGGTCGATGGTCCATAGCCGAGCCTTCAGCGCTCCTTGAGGGCCAGTTTGAGTAGCTGTTGCACACTCAGGTCGGTGCCGTGCTTTTCGACGGCCCTGCGCACCGCTTGGCGCGCGGCAGGCGCTGCGTATCCTAACGTCATCAGAGCCTTTGCCGCTTCGTCGGTTGCGCCAGGTTTGGCCTCCGAGGCCGCTTCGCCGGTCACCGGGGCACTCAAGTGGACCTTGTCCTTTAGGTCGAGCACCAAGCGTTCCGCAGTCTTGCGACCAATGCCCTTTATCGCCGTCAGTTCGGTTACGCGCTCTTGCAAGATGGCCTCCTGCAAATCGCGCAGGGTCATGCCCGACAGCACGGTCAACGCCGAATGAGGGCCAATGCCTGAAACGCCGATCAGCAACTCGAAGACCTCCCGCTCTTCCTCATCGGCGAAGCCGAAAAGCTCCATGCGGTCTTCGCGCACGTAGAGATAGGTGGACAAATGGACCGCCTCGGAGGCTGGGGGTAGTTGGTCGAAAGTAATCAGGGATATGGCTAAGCCATAACCCACGCCCCCGACGTCGACGACGGCATAGGTAGGTGATTTGGATAGGAGTGTGCCGCGCAGGTGTGTTATCACGGATATACCTAACGCCGGACCATGCGGCTGAGCAAGGCCTCTATCTCGGGCTTGCGCTGTCCTCGGCCCTCGCTTAAAACCCGGCCGGACTGCTGGGTGTGGCATAGCGCGATAGCCAAGGCGTCTGATGCATCAAGAGGCTTGGGCCGTTCCTTCAGACCCAAACTGCGGGTTACCATGAATTGTACCTGTTGCTTGGTGGCTTGGCCATTTCCGGTCACTGATTTTTTAACCATCGTCGGCGTATAGTGGGCAATGGGCAAGTCGGCTTTGCGCATGGCGATGATCAGACAACCTCGCGCTTGGCCCAGCTTGGCCGCCGCGGTGGCGTCCTTGCCAAAAAAAGTAGTTTCGATCGCGCCCTCATCTGGGGCGTATTCGCCGATGAGCCGCGTCATCTCATCGAACATGTACACCAGCCGATCCTCAAACGCATCTTCCTTAGAGCGAATACAACCGCAGTCAACATAGCGAGCCTTGCGCCTGCTGTATTCGACGAAGCCGTAGCCCGTGCTCGTGCTGCTAGGATCTACTCCAAGGACAAGCAAAGCGAAGCCCTACTAGGCCTGAGCCATGAGTTTTTCGAGCTCGTCTTCGCGGAGGTCGAAATTGGAAAAGACCTTCTGTACGTCGTCTAGATCCTCCAATGCTTCGAGGAGGCGGATAATTTTCTCGGCCTCTTCGCCTTGTACTTCGAGCATGGTTTCGCGTTTGGGCATCCAAGCCAACGTCGCTTGGGCGAAGGCAATGCCGTTGTCCTCTAGTGCCTTTTTAACCGGCTCCAAGTCGGCAACTGGAGTCGTTACTTCGTGGACTTGGTCGCCATCTTGGATATCCTCACCTCCGGCATCTACGATCGCCAGTAGGAGGTCGTCTTCGGAGACATTGGCCTTTTCTACTTCGATAACGCCCTTGTGTTCAAACATCCAAGCTACCGCCCCACTCTCTGCGAGGTTGCCGTTGTATTTAGTAAATACATGGCGAATTTCGGAAACCGTGCGGTTGCGGTTGTCCGATAAGGTTTCGACGATGATGGCCACCCCACCGAGGCCATAGCCTTCAAAGAGTCCTTCCTCGTATATCGCCCCCGGCTCGTCGCCAGTGCCTCGGCGTATGGCGCGCTCAATAGTTGCTGCGGGCATATTGGCCGCTTTGGCATTCTGGACTGCCGTGCGCAGACTTGGATTGGCCCCTTCATCACCTCCGCTGCGGGCCGCCACTGAAATCTCGCGGATCAACTTCGTAAAAATTTTGCCGCGCTTGGCATCGTTGGCACCTTTTTTGCGCTTGATTGTACTCCATTTGGAGTGGCCAGACATCGGCTGTATCTCCTTACCAATCCCCGCCCGAACTCTCACTACTCAAAGCAGAAGCACCGTTCGGAGAAAGTCGACTGTTTTCTATGACAGTATTAAGATAAAAAAACCCCGCGCAATACAAAAAGCAAAGGGCCGCCGACCGCTTTGGCCGACCGCCCTTCGCAACGGGTAAAAGCAAGTCACTCAGGCTGCTTCTTTGCCCTTATTTTTTTGCGAGTTTTCGACGACTTTAGCCATGATATCCCCGGGAACTTCCTCGTAGCGGTCGAATCGCTGTGCATGGAATCCCTTGCCCTGCGTCATGGAGCGCAGCAACGTGGCATAACGGTCTATTTCGGCTAAGGGGGCCTCAGCGCGGATGACTTGGAAATGGCCGTCCGCGTCCATGCCGCTGATCCGACCGCGCCGCGACGAGAGGTCGCCCATTACGTCGCCCATAAATTCCTCGGGCACCGTAATCTCTAGCTGGTAAATAGGCTCTAGCAGAACTGGCTTGGCTTTGATGAAGGCATCCCTGAAGGCGTGGGAGCCGGCCAACTTAAAAGAAACTTCATCGGAATCTACCGGGTGGTGCTTACCGTCGTACACAGTAACAGCCACATCAATGACTTGGTAACCGGCTACTGGCCCCTCGCTCAGCGTCTCGACGACCCCCTTTTCCACCGCAGGGATGAAGTTGCTTGGGATATTGCCGCCGACGACCTCATTGAGAAACTCAAAACCTTCACCACGCCCTTTAGGGGCAATGCGTATAAACACCTCGCCAAACTGTCCCCGTCCGCCCGACTGCTTCTTGTGCCGATATTGCGCATCAGCGTTGCCGCGGATCGTTTCTCGATAGGGAATCCGCGGTACCTCCATCTCAATCTCCACGCCAAATCGCCCTTTCAGGCGGCTAACGATAGTTTCCAGATGCAACTCTCCTTGGGTCAGCAGGATCGTTTGGCGGACCTCACCGTCGTATTTCATGATGAAGCTCGGATCTTCCTCGTGCAACTGAGCAATCCCCGTAGAGACGCGATCCTCGCCGCCCTGTTCCTTGGCGTGAATAGCCACGCGAATTAGCGGCTCTGGAAATGCAATGCCCGGAAGTTGCAGCGACGCGCCCTTGGCGCAAAGCGTATCGGTCGTATGGGTGTTCTTGAGCTTGACTAAGGCGACGATATCGCCAGCCTCGGCACTTGCGACTTCGGTCCGCTTATTGCCGTTGAGGTGATAAATCTGGCCAATGCGCTCGGCGGCGCGCTTGCTTGAGTTGGCCACTTCGTCGCCGGGCTTGATCGCTCCAGAGAAAAGGCGCAGCAGAGAAAGCTCACCTACGTGCTGCTCGGCCAAGGTCTTGAACACCAAAGCAGCCAAGGGCGCAGTAGCGGTACCTTCAAGCTCAACTTCCTGTTCCTCGCCATCCTGGAATCTGAGTCCTGCCGCTTCGGCCGGCGACGGCCCATACTGCACCAAGGCGTCCAGCAGCCTATCAATGCCGACATTGTTATAAGCATCTCCAAAAAAGACTGGAAAAATTTCGCGCCCTAACACGGCCTGACGCAAACCAGCAACTATATCTTCTGTGGTCAGTTCGCCCTCGCTGAAATACTTCTCCATCAGTTCTTCGTCGGTCTCGGCGATGGATTCTACCAATTGCTCGCGCAACTCTTCGGCGCGGCTCTGGACCTCGTCAGGTATGTCTCCTTCTGTGGCTTTGCCATCCTGGTACGTATAGGATCTCATCGCAACCATATCGACAATATGGTTGAATCCCTCGCCGGGATTTACCGCCATTTGCAAAGGCACGACTTGGCGTCCAAAACGCTCTTGAAGCATTTCTAAGACCTGATCGGCGTCTGCATCGGCGCGGTCCATCTTGTTGATGAATAATACCCGGGGCAAATTGTAATCGGCAGCGAAATTCCAAGTCCGCTCAGTGCCGATCTCTATCCCGGTAACCGAATCGACGACAGTGACCATCGCGTCGGACACGCGCAGTGCCGCCTTGGCCTCGGAGATAAAATCTGCATACCCCGGTGTATCAATTATATTGAGGTGATGATCCTGCCACTGGCCATTCAGCAAAGAGACCTTGAGCGAAATCTGGCGCTCAATCTCGGCCGAATCGTAATCCGATGTCGTCGTCCCGTCATCAATGCGTCCCAAGCGATTTACGACGCCCATGTTGAATAACATGGCCTCAGACAGCGCTGTTTTACCTGCGCCGCTATGGCCACACAGAGAAAAATTCCTCGTTTGTTCGCTCAATTTGACTCCTCCTGAATTAAGAGAAGTGCTTAATTAATTGGCCTACCTTGGCGTTGTCAAGGTATTTTCCATAGACACAAAAAAGCCCACCCCCAAAGGGATGGGCTTTTGAAAAATCCGGCAGCGTCCTACTCTCCCACTAGGCGACCCCAGCAGTACCATCGGCGCAAGAGGGCTTAACGGCTCTGTTCGGAATGGGAAGAGGTGTTTCCCCTCCGCTATAACCACCGGAAAACTCAAATTCTCTTCAACAACCGAATACAGGCCCACATCAAAAGCAATGCAAAACTCCAGTATTGCTGCGGCAGTAAATTGGTCAAGCCGCACGGCCAATTAGTATTGTTCGGCTTCACGCATTGCTGCGCTTCCACCTGCAACCTATCAACCTCGTAGTCTACGAGGGGCCTTTAGGTAGGTTAACCCTACGGGATATCTAGTTTTGGAGTGGGCTTGACGCTTAGATGCTTTCAGCGTTTATCCCTTCCGAACGTAGCTACCCAGCGGTGCTCCTGGCGGAACAACTGGTAGACCAGAGGTCCGTCCAACCCGGTCCTCTCGTACTAGGGTCAGATCTCCTCAAATATCCTACACCCACGGCGGATAGGGACCGAACTGTCTCACGACGTTCTGAACCCAGCTCGCGTAGCGTTTTAATTGGCGAACAGCCAAACCCTTGGGACCTTCTCCAGCCCCAGGATACGCTGAGCCGACATCGAGGTGCCAAACTGCCCCGTCGCTATGGGCGCTTGGGGGCAATAAGCCTGTTATCCCCGGAGTACCTTTTATCCGTTGAGCTTCGGCGCTTCCACACGCAACCGTCGGATCACTAAGCCCTGCTTTCGCACCTGCTCGACTTGTAGGTCTTGCAGTTAAGCTCCCTGTATGCCTTTACACTCTACGCGCGATTACCGACCGCGCTGAGGGAACCATTGGGCGCCTCCGTTACTCTTTAGGAGGCAACCGCCCCAGTTAAACTACCCACTTGGCACTGTCTCCGATCCTGATCAAAGGATCAAGGTTAGAACTTTAACAAGGCAAGGGTGGTATTTCAAGGTCGACTCCACGAAAACTGGCGTTCCCGTTTCATAGCCTCCCACCTATCCTACACGTGCAGTGCCAAAATCCAATACCAAGCTGTAGTAAAGGTTCACGGGGTCTTTCTGTCCTGCCGCGGGTATCCGGCATCTTCACCGGAACTACAATTTCACCGAGTCCCTCGTTGAGACAGTGGCCAAGTCGTTACACGATTCGTGCAGGTCGGTTTTTAGCCGACGAGGAATTTCGCTACCTTAGGATCGTTATAGTTACGACCGCCGTTTACTGGAGCTTCGATTCAAAGCTTCGCTCCCGAAGGAGCTAACTAATCCTCTTAACTTACCAGCACCGGGCACGTGTCAGTCCCTATACATAGCCTTGCGGCTTAGCAGAGACCTGTGTTTTTGGTAAACAGTCGCCCAGCCCGTTTCTCTGCGGCCCCTTTGGGCTCCACCCGCGAGGAGCTTCACCTACTGAGGGCATCCCATCTTCCGAAGTTACGGGATCATTTTGCCGAATTCCTTAACGAGGGTTCACTCGCGCACCTTTGGATACTCTCCTCATCTACCTGTGTTGGTTTGCGGTACGGGCACTTACAGAACTCACATAGAGGTTTTTCTAGGCAGCATGATTAGGGTCAGTTTATGCCGTTAGACGGCTCCCCATCGCTTCTCGGGGTAACGGCCATCCGGATTTACCTGGTTGGCCCCCCTACGAGCTTAGACCAGCATTTCCAGTCGCTGGCTGACCTTTCACTTCTGCGTCACCCCATAGCTCGAACGCTCTGTAAGTGGTACAGGAATATTTAGCCTGTTTTCCATCGCCTACGCCTTTCGGCCTCAGCTTAGGTCCCGACTAACCCCAGGAGGACGAGCCTAGCCCAGGAAACCTTAGATTTTCGGTGAGCGGGATTCTCACCCGCTTTATCGCTACTCATGCCGACATAATCACTTCCATCTCGTCCAGCGAACCTTACGGTTCGCCTTCAGCCTACTATGGAACGCTCCCCTACCAATCCGCACTTCGCGAACGAAGTGCGAAGTCCGCAGCTTCGGTGGTAAGCTTAGCCCCGGTACATTGTCGGCGCGAGACCACTTGACTAGTGAACTATTACGTACTCTTTAAATGGTGGCTGTTTCTAAGCCAACATCCTAGCTGTCTCAGCAATCTCACATCCTTTTGATCACTTAGCTTACACTTAGGGACCTTGGCTGGCGATCTGGGTTGTTTCCCTCTCGCGTACGGAGTTTATCCCTCGCACGCTGACTCCCTTGCAACAAGTCAATGGCATTCGGAGTTTGGTTCGGTTTGGTAAGCGGGTAAGCCCCCTAGCCGATCCAGTGCTCTACCTCCACGACTCTTTTACAAAAGGCTAGCCCTAAAGCTATTTCGGGGAGAACCAGCTATCTCCAGGTTTGATTGGCCTTTCACCCCTACCCACAGCTCATCCGAGAACTTTTCAACGTTCGGCGGTTCGGACC
>JAJDUT010000078.1:0-20000 GCA_022826515.1 Candidatus Latescibacterota bacterium | reverse complement strand
ATCAACTCGCCTTATCATTCGGTATTAGCATCTCGTTGGAAGTGTTATCCCCAACCTAGGGGCAGGTTGCCCACGTGTTACTCACCCGTTCGCCACTGTACTCGTCACCCGAAGATGACTTTCTCGTTCGACTTGCATGACTAAGACACACCACAAGCGTTAGTTCTGAGCCAGGATCAAACTCTCCGTGAGAAAAATTTGATGTACTACTTTTTGTAAATCCAAGCTCTCCGACGCTGGACCCTCATGTACGTTATTCGATTTTCAAAGATCAATCGCTCAAGTATCGAGCGGCCTTATAATATGAGACACAACTATCTTTTTGTCAACTTTTTGCCAAAAAAAATAGCGGCACTAACGATAGAACCGATACAACGCCCACATATCAACCCCAGCTAGCAGCCCCCTTCAATTCGCCCTGCCTTTCTATGGCAATGCGCTCTAAGTAGCCGCTGCGACGATAGGCATCTAGAGGATTAGCCTCGGCTCCCAGCTCTTGGCGCACAAGAGCCAACAAGGGCCGCACATCCGTGTCATAGGCATTGCGCAAAATTTCTTCGCATGATACTACGTCGTCCTCCGCCTGGGCCTCAGCTAGTGCCGTGCGGTCAACCAGCAATGCACGGGCATAAGCCGTCTGGATATTGAGCACCGACTGGATCATCGCCTCAACTTTGGGCTTGATAATATGGCTTTGGTCGATCATGTAGGCGATATTCGCCGCTGCCGCACCGCGCCGCTCAGCGTTGAGAATCTCGTGGTAAATCAGAAAAACCTCATAGAGGTTGACCGACCCGGTGGTCACATCATCATCGGCATATTTGCGGTTGTTGAAGTGAAAACCACCCATCCGTCCTTCGTCGAGGAGCAAGGCCACGATGTGCTCAATATTGGTGGAAAGAGGATGGTGCCCTAGATCAACCAGCACTTCGGCCTGCGGCCCGGCCTTAATGGCGAAATTTAGCGCCATACCCCAGTCGGCAATGTCCGTGTGGTAAAATGCCGGCTCGAAGAATTTGTATTCAATGAGCATCCGCGTCCCTTCGGGCAGCATGGCGTGCGTCTCCCTCAGACATTCTTCAAATCGCTGCGTGCGTGCGATGATATCGTCTTGGCCCGGATAGTTCGTACCGTCGGCAAACCAAAGGCTCAGTACGGTGGACCCTGTCTGCTGCATGATATCCACGCATTCGCGCATGTGATCGAGTGCTTTGCGACGCACGACCGGGTCCCGATGACCGAAACTGCCCAATTTGTATTCGGGCTCTTGGAAGACATTGGGATTGATTGCCCCAATGCACACCCCTAATTCCGCCGCTTCTTGCTGCAAGGCGTCGTAGTCATCCACTTTATCCCACGGAATGTGCAAAGCCACGCCGGGACAGACACCCGTCACCTTGTGCACTTGGGCCGCATCGGAAAGCCGCTCGTGGACATCGCGAGCGGCACCAGGCTGTTTGAAAACGCCAAAGCGCGTCCCAGAATTGCCATATCCCCAAGAGGGCGTCTCGATCTCTTGGGCTTTGAGTTTGGCTTTGACGTCTTCGACTTCGACCCCTTGACTTGAGAGCATCTCGGCTAAAGCTGCGAATTGGTCCTCTATACTGTGCTGTGGGATTCCCATTCTACCTCTCCTCTAACTATTGGGCTTAGCAGGTCAAGTCGGTACATCGAGACGGTAGTTACACGCAACCGCTGCGGCCTGCTCCCGTCTCACCCTTAGGCGTTCTGCAGAACTTGTAGCTGGAGTTCGAGGTTGCGCAACCCAACTTCGCCGGATACAAGCGGCGTTATTTCGGACTGTATTGCCGCCTCGGTAAACCGGGCGATGAGTAGCGACATAAAATCATCTCCGACCAGCTCTGATTCACTCGTGCTGAGCACTGAACAATAAGTCCCGTCGGGCGCAGGTCGCCCCGTGCAATCGACCAAAAAGCCATTAACGCCGAACCGCCGCAGGGGTTGGCCCTCGTGCAAATCGCGGACGATAATTTCGCAACGACAACTTTCTGACGAGCCGGCAAAACTGAAACAGGACCGCACTCCCCCGCTCCCCGACACCACCTGTAGCGACTCAGGCTCAATGACCCCGTCGGGCATCCAAGCCAATAGCATACTCAAAGGATGGGGAGCCATATCGATCCACACCTCTGCGGCGCTGCGGCGACGCCCCCGCGCCAAGGTTTCCATTTCCGCGTAAAAAGATTCTACGGTTGTGAGTGCCCCACGGGCCTCCTCGTATAGCCGCCGGTAGTTGGGCAGCACGGCAGCGTATTGAGTACAAACGCCCAAGTGCAGATTGGTTTGCTGCGCCAAATCAACCAAGGTCCGCGCCTGCATCTGCGTCTGCTTTGGCCCATCCGAATGCCAGACTAAAGGCTTTTCGCAGAGGACATGACAACCCCGTTCAAGAGCGCATTTGACGCAGGCGAAATGGGCTTCGTTCGGCAGACAGACATCAACCACATCGGGCGTTTCTTCGCTCAGCAGCCGGTCCAAGTCCCAATAGCCTTGGCCCGAAAAGGGAAAAATATCGCGTAGAACGCGCCCTGTGGCAGCAGCACTTTCCCGACTGCGGCCCAAAAAGCCAACCACTTGCGCACCGGCGCGGTGGAACCACTTGGCGTGATGCTTGCCAATGCCGCTGGCACCGGCGATGGCGACGCGCAGGGCCCTTTCCATTTCTCCTCCAATGCAAAAAGAGCCGACAGCCCATCTGTCGGCTCTCCTAAGCAGGGCCAGTGGCCTCTAGCTTTTAGATTACTTCTTCCGCGGTGACAGCTTGGCCTCCTGAGCGCGTTGCTTCAAGCGCTTTTTGCGCCGCTGCCGCCGACTCCTCAATTCCTTATCTCTCATTCTACCTTTACTCGACCCCATCTATATATCCTCCTTAAGAATAAGAAGCGGTTGTCGGCAATATATTCGGCGATACCACCAAGGTCAAGCGAGGATCATCCGCAAAAGAGCCATACGCACGTACAGCCCGTTGTGGGCTTGGCGAAAATAGGCCGCCCGCGAGTCCGCGTCCACTTCTGGGTCAATCTCATCGACGCGCGGCAACGGATGCATGACAACAGCGTGTTCCTGCATACAGTTCATCACCGAGCGATCGACAATGTACTTGCCCCTCGCCTGCTCGTATTCTCCAGTGTGGTCGCCAAAGCGCTCCTTTTGGATGCGCGTCTGATAGACGACATCGGCCTGCCTCGCCACTTCATGGAGGTCGTCCACCTCCTCGAAAGGAACCTGGTGCCGCTGCAAATACTCCTTTATATCGTCCTTCATCCTCACTATCTCAGGCGCGACGAAGTACATCTTAACGCCCTCGTATTTGGCCAACAGATAACACAGCGAACGCACCGTCCGTCCATTGGCCAAATCCCCCACCAGCGCAATGGTAATTTTTTCGAGGCGACCGATCTCGCGCTGAATAGTAAAGAGATCCAAGAGGGCTTGGGTCGGGTGCTGCCCGGCCCCGTCGCCGGCGTTGATTATCGGGATGCCGGCGACAGCAGCAGCTCGGTTGCTAGCCCCGCTTTCGTAGTGTCGTAACACGATCACGTCCGAGTACCCGGCAACGACGCGAATGGTGTCCTCAAGGGTCTCGCCCTTAGCAGCCGAAGAAAATTCCTGCGCGCTCTCGGTTGTAATGACATCCCCACCCAACCGCGTCATCGCCGACTCAAAGGACAGCCGCGTCCGCGTACTAGGCTCGTAGAACAGCGTCGCCATGACCCGGCGATTGAGGATATTGGATCCGTAGTGCTGAACTACTTGCTCCATCTCTTGGGCCGTGGAGAAAATGGCGTCTATCAAGTCTAGGTCGAATTGCTGCGCTTCGAGGACGTGATAAAGGCGATCCATCAGATGCTCCTCAACGACCTTCCCGTTCTCCCAAGACCGCCATAATCTCCGCCTCTGCCGCTACTTCCTCTCCCACCATTGCTCGTCCCTGCAACTTACAGGATGCGCCCCGCTGCCTGAGTACCTTTAGCTCTAGCCGCAATTGATCCCCCGGCACGACCGGGCGGCGAAATTTGCAGCGATCAATCCCAGCAAAAAAAGGCACCTTGGATTCGGGGTTCTCCACGCCGCTCAGCATCATTGCACAACCCGCTTGCGCCAGTGCCTCGACGATCAGCACTCCGGGCATGACCGGATAATCGGGAAAATGCCCTTGGAAAAACGATTCGTTGGCCGTCACATTCTTTAAGGCCACGACGCGTTCCCCAGGTTCCAATTCGAGGATGCGGTCGATGAGCAGCAGCGGATAGCGGTGCGGCAATAAGTCGAGAATTTCCGTTAAATTCACTCCTGCTCCTCTTCTTTTTCCTTCTCCATCAGTTCCAGTAACTGCTCGGTTAGATCGTACTCTTCCTTGGCAAAAACCAGCCCACTCGAAGGCGCGGCGGCGTCAAAAATAAAGTCGTAGCCCTTTTCCTCGGCCATGCCCTGAATGGCATCGTTGATTTTTGTAAAAATCGGCTCGGAAAGCTC
This sequence comes from Candidatus Latescibacterota bacterium, assembly GCA_022826515.1. The sequence continues at coordinate 15,503 of JAJDUT010000078.1, read as the reverse complement.
GATATTCTTGCGCATTAGCTCGCCTTCGGGGCCGAACTTCTCTTGGGTGAATTGATTGAGTTGCTGCATTTTGGTCTCGAACTCAGCCTGTAGTTCCGCCTTTTTCGCCTCGCTCAACAGCAATTCCTGCCGCCGAAAATCCTCTTGCAGCTTAAGCAGCTGGGCCTCGCGGTCCTTGGCTTGGTTCTCGTAGTCTTGGCGTAGCTGATCCAACGTGCGCTGCGCATCCCGGAATTCGGGCAGGCGCTCTTTGAGCACTTCCGAATCAATGTATCCTATTTTCAACTGAGCCGAGACACTTGTGGCGCAACAAGCCACGATGAGGGCGGACAATAGGACGCGTTTCATATCTACTCCTCTTTATGGACGAGAATCAATGGGATTGAAGTTGCGTTCATTTCTTAATTCAACTGTGCTACTCTCGCTGCAACGGGTGTCAGACTACTATTTGATCTGCACCTTGATCTTGGATTGCTTGCGCCGCCTCAACGAGAGACCACCAAAGCCGCTGATAACGGCAATGTAAAACCCAACATCGTACCACCAGCCTGTGTTTTGCGGTTCATAGAGGCGGATGTCCGAGTTAAATAATCCCCAGATGAGCGATATGGGAGCGATCCAACCGTGCCAGATGCCCCAGAAAAATCCGGCGGGATTCGCTTCGGTGTGTTTCCCATCGCCAGGGACACACCCAGCAAGCGAAATCAAAACGATCAAGCCAAGTATGCAGATCAACTGTTTGGTCATAGCAAATCCTGCATCGATCCGTTCTTCTGGCATCCTAAGTAAATTGTATAAGATACGACTTGGCAGAATTTTGTGAAACAGCGGACATAACAAGGCCCAAGATGCCAGACGACATCTTGGGCTTCGTCTTATGCCCTGAGATCAGAGCCTAGTAAAACTGCGGGCCGAACTGAAAGTGGGTCTTCCAGCCAGCCGGCGTGCCATCGATATCCTTGCGGTCAAAACCATAGCCGAAGTCGAAGCCGATCATCCCCAGCATCGGCGTCTGGACGCGAAAGCCAAAGCCCAGCGAACGCTTGAGGTCCAAAGGATTAAGCTCGGGAATCGTCGCCCAAGCGTTACCCGCGTCCGCGAAGAGGATGCCGTACACTTGCTGCTCGGCTATCGGAAAACGGTACTCTAAATTCAGCACCATCATCGAGCGGCCGCCAAGGGGGATCCCGCTGGCCTTGTCCCTCGGGCCCAAAGAGTAATCTGGATAGCCTCGGACCTGTCCGTCCCAGTAATCAATACCGCCTGGAGTAAACAGATCATAGTACGAAATGAGGCTGTCGTCCTCGTCGGAAAAACCATCTATAACCGCGACTTTGGTCTCCAAACTCCAGACGAACTTCCACCAACTCGGCCGGTAATAGTTGAAATTCACTTCGTGGTTGTGGAAGTCCACATCGCCAGCCACGATCGAAGTCGCGACCGATGGAGTGTAGCTAAAAACCGTCCCCTTGGTCGGAAACTCGGCCCGATCGCGCGTATCGCGCGTGTATATCAACTCAAAACGGCTCGTAAGCCGATCTTGGTAGCGAAGATCGTTTGCCAATGGAGCGTTGCCGTCGGCAAAGTCGGAATAGCCTTGGCTATAGAGGCGATAGCCCAGCGAAAGGCTGGAATTAGCCGGCTTCTTCAACCGTCGCCCCACGCGCACATTGATCGACTTGCGATTGGATTTCCAGAGGATATCGCTATTGTTTAGCCGATAGTTGGAGCTCCGGTAGTCGTAGTAGTGGAGGTTTTGCGTATAAGCGCGCGCCGACAAACTGGTCGGGGTATCGAAGAGCCACGGCTCGGTAAAACCGACTAGGAACTGCTCGCGCCGAGTGCCGAACTCCCAGTTAAAGTCCAGACTTTGACCCATGCCGCGGAAGTTGGGAATCTGCAAGCCGATTTGGCCTACCATCTTGTCGCGGTCCGAATACCCCGCTCCCACAGACGCTTGCCCAGTCTGCCGCTCATCGACGTTAAACACCATATCCACCAGCCGCTCGCCCTCGCCGGTGCTGTATTGGGGCTGGATTTGCACATCTTTGAAGAAGTTCAACAGCATTATGCGCCGCTGACTTTCTTGAACGAGATTTTGCTGATAAATATCGCCCGGACGCAATTCGATCTCGCGCCGGATCACCTTCTCCCGCGTCTTGGTATTGCCAGCGATCTCAACCTTGCGAATCGTCCACGGCTGCCCTTCAAACACCTGAAACGACACGTCAATCGAGTCGTTGCGAATCGTCTCCTGCGGCACCACTCGCGTGTCCAAGTAGCCCTTCTCGTAATAGACAAAGCGCGCCAAGTCGGCTAGCTCTGGCCCCGAGCGCCCATATACCATCCCCTCCTGCAACTCCAGCTTCTCCACCAACTCGTCGGTGCCGAAGAGCGCGTTACCTTCCCAAGCGACTTTGCCCAAGCGGTACTGTAGTCCCTCGTCGATTTCCACGTCGATGAACAGGTGCCGTCGCGTCGAGTCGTAATAGACACTGTCGCGCACTATGGCTGCCTGCTGAAATCCCAAGCTGCGATAGTACGCTAGCAGCTTCTGCTTGTCCTCTTCGTACGTGTCGCCGTTGAACTCGCCCTTGCGCCACCAACGCTTTTCCTCGGTCTCCATCAACGACACCAACCGGCGCGGCTCCGGACCTTGACCGTCCCACTTTTGCGGACGCCGAGGACTGCGCGCCGGCAGCTCTCGGCTGTCGATCACTGTGCCGTCGGCGCGGTGTTGGACCAAGCGGATTTGCTTGATCTGCACCTTGGATCCCTCGTTGATGTCGTATTGGAGAAATACCTCACCCTCTTCTGCACCGGCAAAGGTCTGGCCTTTGACCTCGGCGCGCAGATAGCCCTTCTCGCGATAGAGATCGAGGATTTTCTGCTCGCCCCGCACCACATCCTTCGGCGCGATAACCTGACCGGTGACCAAGCTCAGCGCCTCCTTGAGGTCTTTTTCCTTGAGGTTTTTCTGCCCCTTAAACTGCAAACCCTCTAAGGCCGGGTATTCTTCAACCATGATGATCAGGTTGATTCCCTCGGGGACGGGGTCGCCCCAGATCTGGATATCCTCAAAGACGTTGAGTCCTTGGAGATCGCGCACTGCCTGCTGCACATTCTCTTGCGACAGCCCAACTCCAGGCTCCAAGCCTACCGTGGTCAGGATCAGCGACTTTGCCACCTTGCGCAGCGTACCCTGCACCTCGATCGAGACAACCTTTTGGGCCTCGACCGCGTTCCCTATCAACCCCACAGCGACGATAGCAAAAAGTATGGTGCGGAAATTCTGCTTCATATCAACTCGCGGTCTCGCGTTTCTTCTTCATCCTTTCGCTCGTATCCACTCGACGCTCCTCGTCAAAGACTAGTTCCTCACCCCTTTTGGTGACGCGGATGCGGCTGCCCTCGCCAAAGCGGCCTTGGAGAATCTCCTCGGCCAACGGATCTTCGAGCATCTTCTGTATGGACCGCTCCAAATAGCGCGCACCATACGCCTGATCAAACCCCTTGTCGGCAAGCAAGGCTTTCGCTCCAGGCGTAACTCGCACTTGGATATCCTGCAATGCTAAACGCGCTTTGAATTCCTCCAAGCGAATATCTATTATGGCGGCGATATGCTCTTTGTCGAGCGCGTGGAAAATGATGATGTCGTCAACGCGATTGAGAAATTCGGGATTGAAGGTCTTTTTTAAGGCGTCGTTGATTTTGCCCTCCATCAACGCGTACATTGATTCGGAATCGGACTTTTGGAAGCCCAATACACCGCCTGTGCCCACATCCCGACTACCTGCGTTAGAAGTCATAATCAGCACGGTGTTACAAAAATCTACCTTGCGGCCCGTGCTATCGGTAAGCCGCCCCTCGTCGAGAATCTGTAACAGGATGTTGAAGACATCGGGATGGGCTTTCTCGACCTCGTCTAGCAAAACCACTGAATAGGGACGACGGCGGACCCGCTCGGTAAGCTGCCCCCCTTCGTCAAAACCCACGTAGCCCGGAGGTGCGCCAATCAGGCGCGACACTGCGAATTTCTCCATGTACTCAGACATATCGACCGAAATCAACGCATCAGCGTCGTCGAAGAGGAATTCAGCTAGCCGCTTGGCCAACTCGGTCTTGCCCACGCCCGTCGGGCCGAGAAAGATAAACGAGCCGATGGGCCGCTTGGGATCCTGTAGGCCCGCGCGACTGCGGCGGATGGCCCGCGCAATCGCGGTGACCGCCTGTTGCTGACCGACGATGTTCTTTGTGAGCGCGTCTTCCATGGCCAGCAGGCGCTCGGTTTCGGTCTTGGCCAGCCGCGAGATCGGGATGCCGGTCATGCTAGCGATAACCTCGGCGATGTCGTCTGTGGTCACTTCGACCACTTCGTCGCGGACCGCTTCCTCCCACGTTTGGCGTTTGTTTTGTAGCTGTTCATTCAATTGGAGCGCCTTGTCGCGCAGCACGGCGGCATCCTCGAAGTCTTGGCGCTCGGACGCTTCGTTTTTTTGCCGATTGATTTCCTGTATCTCGGCCTCGATGCGGCCGATCTCTTCCGGCGGGCTAAGCCGAGCTAGATGCACGCGCGAGCCCGTCTCGTCAATCACATCAATGGCCTTGTCGGGCAAGTAGCGATCGCTTATATAGCGATCGGACTGGCGCACCGCATAGGCAACGACATCGTCGGCAAACTCCACGTGATGGTGGCTCTCGTAGCTAGAGCGCAGCCCCTTGACGATCTCAATGGTGTCCTCGACCGAAGGCGGATCGACCATGATGCTCTGAAAACGCCGCTCAAGGGCCCCATCCTTTTCGATGTGTTTGCGGTACTCGTCGAGAGTGGTCGCCCCGATGCACTGCAGCTCGCCGCGCGCCAAAGCGGGCTTGAACATATTGGAAGCATCCAACGTGCCCTCGGCACTGCCGGCCCCGACAATGGTGTGCAGCTCGTCGATGAAAATGATGACTTCGGAATTTTGCTGCAGTTCGTTCATTACCGCCTTGATGCGCTCTTCAAACTGGCCCCGGTATTTGGTGCCGGCGACCACGCCGCCCATGTCGAGGGTGACCAAGCGCTTGTCGAGGAGGATCTGCGGCACGCGCTTTTCAATGATGCGCTGGGCCAGCCCTTCGACAATGGCCGTCTTGCCGACGCCTGGGTCGCCGATGAGGATGGGATTGTTCTTCTTGCGGCGACTGAGCACTTGCGTGACGCGCTCAATCTCCTTTTGGCGACCGATCACTGGGTCTAGCTTGCCCTCGCGCGCCAACTGAGTCAGGTCGCGGCCAAAGTGGTCGAGGAAGGGCGTTTTGCTCTTCTTGCCCTTTTCCTTGCGCCCGGTCGTCTTGCCTTCGAGCACGGCCAAGGTCTCTTCTAGGGCCGTTTTGTAATCGACCCCAAAGGCAGCCAAAATCTGCGCGGCAACCCCTTCTTTGTCCTTGAGCAAAGCCAAAAGCAGATGCTCGACGTCGATGAACTGCGTCTTCATCTCCTTGGCCTCGTTGGCCGCTACTTCGAGGATCTGTTTGGCGCGGGGGGTATAGGGCACCTCGCCAATGGTCATGGTGCCGCCCGAAGTCGTCACGTAGTCTTCTACTGACTGCTTAACCGTCTCCAAGCTCAACCCCAAGTTTGTCAGCACGGCCACGGCCTTGCCTTTGCCGTCCTTGATAATGCCCAACAGCAAATGCTCGGTGCCGATGTAATTGTGCCCTAAGCGCGCCGACTCCTCGCGCGCTAGCTTCATTACCTGTTTTACGTTTTCGGTGAACATGTTGTTCATCTAGTTTTCCTCCACAATCCGCCTATGGTCTATGTCATAAGGAAATTTGATTCTCGACAATTCGGAGAGCGCGAACTGAATATCGAGCATGGCAAACTTTACTGGATAAAGCTTGATTTTGAACCTACCAAATGGGCCGATTGTTGTCAATTGTCAAGATAATCCCCTCTGTTCGGCCCAGCGCCGTCTCACTAGTTCGGCGCGGCGCACATCGCGGTCTGCCGACGAGAGATCCGCGCTGGCTTCGGCTTGCAAATGCGAGGGCTGAGTAACGATCATTAACTGGTTGATAAAGCCGAGAGGCAAGCCGTCAATAAGCCCCAAGCTACATCCTAAACGCACGGCCGATAACAAGTTCATAAAATCCTGCCCACTCAACACCCGCGCGTGTTGCAAAATCCCATACGCCCGCCAAACCTTGTCCTCCACTTGGGCCGATGCGTCTGCCAGCAAGGCGGCCTGCGCCTCTTTTTCATGGCTTATAATCTGTTGGGTTATCTCCGAGAGCTTCTCGACGATCTCCCCTTCAGTTACGCCCAAGGTGGCTTGGTTGGATATCTGAAACAGGTTGCCGACCACATTAGTTCCTTCTCCGTAAAACCCGCGCACGGCGAAAGCCATGCGAACCAACCCGCGCATCACCCGTTCTATATCCTCGGTCAGGACCAAGGCCGGCAGATGAATGAGCACTGATATCCGCAAGCCCGTCCCCGTATTGGTCGGGCAGGCCGTCAAGAAGCCCCAGCGCTCCGATTGCGCCCAGTCCAACTCGCTCCTAAGCGCATCGTCGAGCGCATCAACCCGCTGCCATGCCGCGTGCGTTTGCAAACCCGGGAGGATGGCCTGCAAGCGGAGGTGATCCTCCTCGTTAATCATCACGCCAAGCGACTCATCTGCATTAAAGAGCACGCCGCGCTGGCCCTTGCTTTTGGCCAAAGCCGGGCTAATCAAGTGGCGCTCCACGAGCAACTGGCGCTGGTTGGCCTGTAGGGTATTCATGTGGAAAAAGGCCGCATCGCACATAGGGCGGCACTTTTGAGCGGCACTCAGGACTTGTTCAATGATTTTTTTTTGATCTTCAAGCGTGGTCTTCGGCGCAAAAGCCCACCCTGCAAGATTGCGGGCCAAGCGGGCGCGACAACTAACGACCATGCCGTCGGCATCCCCTGCTCCGCTGAGCCAGCTAGCCGCATTGTAAACGAGATCCTCAATATTCACGGCTATTTTCCTTCGAGGACGCGGATGCGGTCCCTGAGCTGAGCGGCCTTTTCAAATGCCTCTTCCGCTACCGCTTGGGCCAGTTCTTCGCGCAATCGCTCCAACTCGTCAGCCCCCTGGGCGCTTTGTGCCGCTTCTATCGGCCCCTTGCCCCGATGCCTGTCGTCGCCGTGGATGCGCTTGAGCAGGCGCTCTAGCTGTGAGGCGAAGGCATCGTAACAATGCGGGCAGCCGAGGCGACCAATTTTCTTGAACTCCTCGTAGCTCATCGCGCAAGTCGAACAGCGCACCCCCCCGTCGCCTTCGGCTCCGGCCAACTTGGCCAACTCTATCTTGATTTCCTTCACCAGCACCGGCGCTTCTTTGGCCTGTGCAGGCGGGACGACCAGCACCTTGATGTTTTTTTCGCTAGCGCACTCATGGCAGAGCAAGAGCGTCTGTTTTACGTCATCAACAATATGGGTAAAACTCACGATGGCCTCGCGCTTGTTGCATACTCCACATTTTTTCATGTCGCATCGTCTTCCATCTGCAACACACCCGCTTCTATGCGCCCCCGGCGATCCATGCTCTGGGCCAATGTGCGGTCGTGGGTCATCACCACAAAAGCCTGTCCGCGCTCTCGGGCCAACTCGGCGAGCAGTTGGTGCAGCGACGCACTCGTCGCCTCGTCGAGATTACCCGACGGCTCGTCGGCCAGTACGACCAACGGCTCGTTGACCAGCGCTCGCACCATGGCCACTCGCTGGCATTCGCCTCCCGACAGCGCCCCAGGCCGGTGGTGCAAGCGGTCCGCTAGTCCGACGGAATCCATCAGCTCAAGGGCCTCCTGGCGGCGATCGACGCCAGCGACCCGCGCCGGCAGCAAGACGTTTTCCAGCGCAGTAAATTCCGGCAGCAGGTAGTGAAATTGGAATACGAAGCCAATATGCCGATTGCGAAAGCGCGATAGCGCCTGATCGCCGAGATCGAGCACATCGGTGCCAGCGATTTGCAATTGGCCAGCCGTCGGCAGGTCGAGCGTACCCAACAGGTGCAGCAAGGTGCTCTTGCCAACACCAGATTCGCCCATGACCGCTACCAGCTCACCTGCCCGCACTGCTAAGTCCACGCCTTTGAGTACTTCCGAACCCTCGCCGCCGGTGTTGAACACCTTGCACAACCCGCGCGCTTCAAGGATGATGTCGGCTTGTTTCACCATATCACATCATATCACATTATATACCGAATGGCTTCTACGGGCATCAACCCAGCGGCCTTGCGCGCCGGATAAATCGACGTTGCCAAACAAATGACCATGCTAATAGCCGCCACCATTACAAAGTCCACGACACTCATATCCACGGGCAACGAACTGATGAAGTACATGTCTCCAGGAATGGAAATCAGCGCAAAGCGCTGTTGGGCTAAACAGAGCGCAAAACCAATCAAGCAGCCCAAGAAGGTTCCGATGCCACCAATGACCAAGCCCTGATAGATGAAGATGCGATAAATCTCGCCCATGGTGCAACCGATCGTCCGCAAGATGCCAATCTCGGGCGTCTTGATCAGCACCGACATAACTAGGATCGACATGATGTTAAAAGCAGCGACCAGCACGATGAGACTCAGCGCGAGGAAGATCGCCCATTTTTCCAACTCGATCCAGCGGAAGAACTCGGGAAAAAGCTGAGTCCAATCGCGCACTTGATATGGATAGCCCAGCTCCTCGGCTAGGCGGTCGCGGATCTCAGGTGCTTGGTAGATGTCTGCGACGTGGATGTGTATATCGGTAATCGCATCGCCCAACTCGAGCATGCGCTGGGCGTCTTCTAGGTGAATAAAAGCATAGTTGTCATCGTACTGGTACATGCCGCTTTCAAAGTGATCGGTCACGAAAAAGGACCACGGACGCGGCGAGAAACCATCCATCACGGCTGCTTCCACATCGAGATTCTGCACCGTCATTAGCAACACCTCAGAACCCGGCCCCACGTGCAAGCGCCGCGCCAAGTACTCGCCAAGGACAATCCCCCGCTTATTTAGCTCGGCGAGCAAGCCGAGGCGCAAGTGCCCCTCTGGATCGGCGTAGCGCAGGTGTTCGGTCAGGTCGGAAACCGCAGGAAAGGTCGCTGGATCAACGCCCCACACGGGAATGCCATCGACCCGGCCCAAATCGAGCTGCGAGGCAATAATGACCTTGGAATCCACGACCGGCGCCGCGCCCACGACCCCGTCAGCGCCTTTCACCTGCTGCAACAGCCCCTCCCAATCCGCGATGGGGCCGCCATCGAAGCGGCGAATGTTGACATGGGCGTTCATGCCGATCAGCCGGTTTTTGACTTCACCGGCAAAACCATTGGTCACTGAGAGAATGATCACCAAAGCCGCTACCCCCAAGATCACCCCACCGACGGCCATATAGGCGATGACCGAAAAGAAGCCCTCGCGTTGCTTGGAACGCAGGTAGCGACCGGCGACAAACAGGGCAATGCTCACGCTTGTCCCTCGGTCAAATAGGCCCGGATGAAGCGGTCGATGTCGCCGTCCATTACCGCTTGGACATTGGCCGTTTCGCAAGCGGTGCGGTGGTCTTTGACGATGGTGTATGGGTGAAACACGTAGGAGCGGATCTGCGACCCAAAGTCAATGCTCTTCTTGGTGCTCTCCACCGCGAGCTGTTTCTGCTTCTGTTCGTCCTTGAGGTGCTGGTACAGGCGCGCCTTGAGCACCTTAAATGCAGTGGCTTTGTTCTTGAACTGCGAGCGTTCGTTTTGGCACTGGACGACAATGCCGGTGGGCAGATGCGTCAGCCGCACGGCCGAGGCGGTCTTGTTCACGTGTTGACCGCCCGCGCCGCCGGAGCGGTAGGTTTCGACCTTCACGTCCTCGTCGTTGATATCCACCTCGATATCGTCTTCGACTTCTGGATAGACAAAGACCGAAGCAAACGAAGTGTGCCGACGGCGACTCGTGTCAAACGGCGAGAGTCGCACCAAGCGATGGACGCCAGCCTCGGCCTTGAGGTAGCCATACGCATAATCTCCTTTAACCTCAATGGTTGCGCCCTTGATGCCGGCTTCCTCGGCCTGCTGCAAATCCACGACTGTACATTCCATGCCGTGGCGCTCGGTCCAGCGCGTGTACAGGCGCATCAACATCGACGCCCATTCGGCGGCGTCTGTGCCCCCTGCTCCCGAGTGAATGACGAGAATCGCGTTCTTGGGGTCGGCCTCGTCGCTGAGCATGGTGCGAAACTCCAATTCGCCAATGCCCTGCATGGCGCATTCGACCTCGGCCTCGACCTCGGCCAGCGCCTCTGCATCGTCCTCTTCTACCGCCATCTGCCGCAGTTGGTCCAAGTCCTCCAACTGCGCATCCAAGGTCTCCCAATCCGCAATGATGTCCTTGAGGACGCGCGCTGTCTTGCCGACGGATTCGGCCTGCCGCCGGTCGCTCCAAAAGTCCGCGGCCGACATGCGCTTTTCCAGCGCGGCCAACTCTTGCTTCTTACCACTTATGTCAAAGATACCCTCGCAGCCGCTCTAGCTGCTGCCGCCCACTTGTCAACTGTTCCTCAATCGTGGCCATTTTCGTCTTCCTCGGTTTCGTAGTAGCGATCAAAAAGGAGGCTTTCGTGCTTGCGTTCAGCGGGTATTTCAAAAAGTAGCTGCCCCTCGTACACCTCGCCCTTGGTCCCCTTGAGCTGGTCGGTGTGCTCAATAAAAAACGGCGAGCGCGACAGCGGGTAATAGCGCCGCCCACCATCGTCAACGAGCTGAAAACACTTCGGCACAATCGCCCACGCAAGCTGCAAATTTACCTGCAACCGCACATCGATGAGCACGAACTTGTGGCCCTCGTCAGGCGGACCGCGAAAAAAGTACATGTAGCTCACCCCATCCGGGGGTACCGTCAGGGCAACTTGGTTGTTGATGTTGGCGAACAGGTTAGTCAGGTTTTCCAGCTTGTCCGCCGATCCGCCCGTCAGACTCACCCCAATGTAGATCGGCACAAAGAGGGCCAAGCCGCCCAAGACGAGGCGATTGAGCAGCCGCAGGCGTTTGTTCAACTGCTTCTTGCGCTCGCTTGCTTTGATTACCATGACTTCCTCAAGGGGCGCGCACAAGGGCAATTTTGCCCAAGTAGCTGCGGCTAGGTAACCGTAGTTGATAGAAGTATATCCCATTGGCCACGGCCCGGCCCGGCGTCCAGCGCGGGGCGCGGCCCGGCCGGTCGTGGCTCCCCGGCCACAGGTCCCAAGGAGGCTCGGCGGTGAAAACCAATCGGCCCGCTAGGTCAAAAACGCTCAACTCGACGAGGCCGCGCTCGGCTAGCTGCACTGGGAAATGCACCACCCCGTCCCGCGCTGGATTGGGAAAAGGTGCCAACAGGCGGTCCTCCTCCGGCGGCACCTCGTCGAGGCCACTGGCCGCCAATGCGTTTATCTGACCCCAACCATACACCGTATCGGGACCGGCCACCCCCAAGTCCAGCGCGGTCGAGCGCAAAGCCTCCAGCACTTGGTCCGGCGTCCATTCGGGATTTTTTTGCAACAATAGGGCGCAAACCCCACTCACCAAGGGTGCCGCAAAGGAAGTGCCGCCCCTGCGCACATAGCCACCACGCCGCAGATCTGCGACCACCACGCCGCTGCCGGGCGCGACTACATCCGGCTTGATGCGGCCATCGGCCGTCGGCCCCCGCGAGCTAAAGGAGGCAATCTGCGGCGTGCGCTCGCCGCTGCCGGGCACATCTACCGCTCCCACCGCAATCGCGCCATCGGCGTCCGCCGGCATCGTTATGTAGTGCCAATCCCCGTTGGCCTCATTGCCCGCGGACACCACCACCGCGATGCCGCGCCGCACTGCCAGCGCCGCCGCCACGCTCGTCAGCGCGGTTTCTCCGTCCAGATCCGCTGGCGAGTAACCCGTGCCGTCGTCCCACCGATTGTAGCCCAACGAGCTGTTAACCACCTGCGCTCCCAAGCTGTCGGCCCATTCCAAACCGGCGACCCAGCGGTCCTCCTCCGAGGGCATTTCGGGCAAGGTGTCGTCTAGTTCGGTCTTAGCCAAGATGTACTCAGCGTCGGGTGCCACGCCGACAAAGTGATCGGGCTGATAGCCTGCCAGCAGGGAAAGTACTTGCGCACCGTGCAAGTTTTGGCTGCCGCTCCTTTCGTCGCCCGTGACGGGTTGATCGGCTTCATCGCTGACGATCTCGTCGTCATTGACAAAGTCGCGCTGAGCCACCACGCGAATGGAGGCGAAGGCCGCGTGTTCGGCGTAGTGGAAACCATTGTCGAGCAAGGCCACGCGCACCCCAACACCCGTAAGACCCTGGTCGTGTAGGGGGGGAACGGCGATTTGGGCCAACTGCTCAAAGGCGAGGCCATAGCGGCTTTGCAGCAACTTGGGGCTGGCAAACAGCGCGGGCGGCGATGGACTGGGCCGCTGCAAGCGCTGCACGGGCCGCGTTGCAACGACAAAGTCCGCGGCCTGCACTCGGCGCTGTACCTCGGGCGAGACCTGCGCACTGACTGCGTTGAGCCAACGCGAGAAGAAGCGCACCGCCACCCCCATCTCCCGCAGCCGCTCGATATAGCGTCGGCTGACGGGCAGGTCCAGCTCCGCGTCCGTATGACCAGCCCCCAAATCCACCCAAGCGATGCGCCGCCCCTCGGCATCCGTTTTGTCGCGCAACAGAATCCAGATACTCTGATCCGCTGCAACCGCCAAGGCTCCCACGTGCATCAGCAGAGCCGCCCACCACCACACCCCCTTACTCAACAGGGGGTTCCCTCGTGTCCAGCACCTCCACCCCTTCTGGCACCTCAAAAGAAAAGATCTCGTCGGCTATCCTCCTATTGGCGCGGTGATCCCTAAGCACGTACGCCGTGCGATTGCCGTTGGCCTCGCGCTGCTCAACTTGCAGCAGAAGCCACCCCCTAGGATCCACCCAAACCCGCATCTGTTCGACCACAGAGGCTTTGTTTTCCGGTGCCATGATCAGCAAATAGCAGGGCCGTCCCCCCAACGCGCTTTCCTCCACCGCAATGGGCACATAGCGCTCGGTATAGTCGAAAAATACTTCCCACGGGGTCTTTATTTCCGCTTCGTAGGGGCTGATCACCACTTGGCCGTTGTGCACGACATACGACCAGACGGCCTTGCCATCGGCCACCACCACATCGCCGCCTTCCAGTTCGATGCGAAAGCGGTTCGGGCGGCGCAAATAGATCCGGCCCTCGCGGCTGCGGTACTTGTCCAGCACGGCCCAGTAGAACTGCTTTTCAAAGCGGGCTGAAAACGTCTTGTAGCTAGCGAGGCGCTTTTGCACCCTAGCGATGATTTCTTCACCGCTCTGTCCAAAAGCCGTGCTCGCAGCCAAGCCCACACAGAGCACAACCCACAACCACAGTCTCATTCTTCCGCGTCCTCCTCTTCCGCGCTCTCGACGAGAATCTCGCGCGGCTTTGCCCCAACGATCGGCCCGACGATACCAGCGGCCTCTAGCTCGTCCATCAACCGCGCGGCGCGGGAATAACCCACTTTCAAGCGCCGCTGCAAAAACGATGTGGAGGCCTGCTGGTGTTCGCAGACTAAGCGCACGGCATCGTCGAAAAGGTCGTCGCGCGCATCGGCAGCCGCGTTAATATCCGGCTGCTCGGAAAACACCGCAACTTCCTCGGCCTCGTACTGGCTCTCTTTTAATGCCGCGACCAAGCGCTCGGTTTCCTCGCCAGAAATAAAGGCTCCGTGGACGCGGAGCGGCTCGCCTTGGCCGCTCGGCAGAAAAAGCATATCACCCATCCCCAACAGCCGCTCGGCCCCGTTGAGATCGAGAATCGTGCGCGAGTCCGTCTTTGACGCCACTTGGAAGGCAATGCGCGACGGAAAGTTGGCCTTGATTACCCCGGTAATCACGTTCACCGAAGGCCGCTGGGTCGCCAAAATGATGTGAATGCCCACGGCGCGCGACTTCTGCGCTAAACCCATCAGCGCGGTCTCCACCTCAGCGGGGGCCGTCATCATCAAATCGGCAAATTCGTCGATTACTATCACGATGTACGCCAGCGGCTTGTCAGGCTCAACGCCGTCTTCGGCAGCCTCGGCTTGGACGCTCGCCAGCTTGGCGTTGTAGTCGGACAGATTGCGCACCCCCAGCTTGGCCAGCTTCTGGTAGCGAGCTTCCATTTCGGCTACCGCCCACTTCAGGGCCTCGGCGGCTCTTTTCGGCTCGGTGATAACCGGCACCAGCAAGTGCGGTATATCGTTGTACATCGTCAATTCAACTACCTTGGGATCGACCATGATAAAGCGCACTTCGTCCGGCGTGGCCTTGAGGAGGATGCTGCAAATTAGGCTGTTCAGGCACACGCTCTTGCCAGCTCCGGTGGCACCGGCGACCAATAGATGAGGCATTTTGGCCAAATCCGCGGCGCACGGCTCGCCCGAAATAGTCTTGCCCAGCGCCATGACCAGCTTGGAATCCGACCGGCTGAATACTTCGTCTTCGATGATCTCGCGCAAGTAAACGGTCTCTCGCTCCTGATTGGCAATCTCCACCCCCACCACGGATTTGCCCGGCACCGGCGCTTGAATGCGAATGCCTTTGGCGCTCATCACGCGCGCCAGATCGTCCGAAAGCGCGGCAATGCGACCGACTTTGACCCCAGGGGCCGGCTCTACCTCGTAGCGCGTCACCACCGGCCCAGGACTCACTTCTACGACCTTGCCGGTCACGTCGAAGTTGTCCAACGCACCCTCCAGCAGCTTGGCGTTTTCCACCAAAATCTCCTTGGAGACGTGGCTGCGGCTGGCCGGGATTTCGTCTAGCAACGCAGGACTAGGGATCTTGTAACGACCCCCAGCGGGCCTTCGGACTGGTTCGGCCTTCTCTTTTTTGGGCGCTAGCTCTGGTATAGCTGCGTCTGCAACCGCCGGTTCCTTCTTCTTTTTGCGCTCGCGCCGCTCAACGCGCGCTGGTTCCTGCACCCGAGGCTCCACTGCGTCAACCTCTTCAACCATTGGCGTCCAAGGGGCTGCATCCTCGACCCGAGCCTGCGGGCCAATCTCGGACCGCGTTTCTCGCACCCTGGCGGTTTCGTCCCGTTTCCTTTTTGTGGCTTTGCTCTTGTGCCTCCGCAAACGCCCGAGCCACCGCCCAAGCAACCGCCAAACCACTGCCAAACCACCGCCCAGCCACGCCAACAGCCGCCAGTTCAGACCGGGGGTCAAAATCACCGCAACCACAAAGAGCGCGCCCAGCAAAACCGCCGCCCCTAGTCTCCCTAGATACGGTATGAGGAAATCCAAACTGATCTGGGTTCCCAGCACACCACCCAGCGCATAGGCCGTGTGCGGCGAATAGTCGGGCAGACCAGTGGCGATGCTGATGAAGACGGCCATGAGCAAAAGGCCCACACTGCGCTGCACTGCAAGAGCCACCGGCTGGCAACGCACCCTATTCCAACCCCACAGCAACAAGAGCGCGGGCCAGACATACGCCGCCAATCCCATGCCCGCAAAGGCC
>JAJDUT010000079.1 GCA_022826515.1 Candidatus Latescibacterota bacterium | reverse complement strand
TTGACCCTCGCCGAGGCGAGTGTGGTGGGAGCAGTGCTCTATTTGCTCCATGAAGATCGGACCAAGGCATCGCAACGAATCATTTGGGTTGTTCCCGGGCTTGTAATAGGTGTCTTTAGCGCCATTGGCACCGGGGACTACCTGATCTACCTAGTGTTGTGGGCTGTGCTGTGGGGCATACGGACCGTCTATGTGTATATCCATGCTCTCGAATACCAGAAGTTTGTGCAGCCAGTTGCTATTGATGCCTTACAGCCGGGCATGGTGCTACACCAGTCGATTTACGAAGCTCCTGAGAAAGACCGAGTCGAAGTGGTTTCGTTCGGTGAGCAGAATAGAGAAGATCAGGATCTCGTAGGCCGCAAGGGAAGACCGTTGACCATCAGGAAAGTTCGCCAACTAAAAGATCTGCAGAAGAAGGGATTGTTTCGCACATGGAACGATCAGTTAGAAGTAGAACTGTCGCTCCCGTTCGCGCCGGCTTTGATGGTTGGTGTTGGCTTAACTCTGATATGGGCAGGTAGTATCGTCCGGCCAGCCAATCAGTGGATTCAGCCGTTGTTCGATGCGTTTTAGGGAAAGGAAAGATACACGATGGAAGATGTGCGTTCAAAACCGCAAGTGGCAATGCTGTTCCTTTCGACAGTGCTGGGCATCCTCTTGGGGACCAGTATATTGTTGGCCACAAAAATCAACAATCCTCCCGTTACTCCAAGTACTACGAGCTTAGATCATCTGCTTGGGAAGCTCGTCCCGGAATACGAACTTGAACAGTTAGATGGCGATCCGATCTCTACCCATCTGTATCGGGGTGAATCTCACCTGCTGGTCTTTACACTGCCGGATTGTGATGCCTGTGATACCATATATCCCATTATAGGGAAAGCGGCTACAGATATTCCCATCTTGATGGTTGCTAACACACGGGAAGGAATGATGGAAAAGGTCACCGAACACGCCTTAACCTTTCCTATTGCCGTAGATACGCTGTCGCTGATGCTAGAAAATCTCAACATCACAAATTTTCCAGCCGCGCTTTTGGTGGATGGGGAACAAAGGATCGTCGAGGCTGTCAGGGGTATAGGCTTTCCGATTGAGAACATTGTGCAGTCCGCGCAAAAAGTAATGAAAAAAGAGGGGACAGAATGATGGCCGATCAAAAGCATTGGAAGATCGCCGGGCTTATCAGCGTGGTCTTGTTGCTCGCGCTGATTTTCAAGGACGAGTCTGAGGAACCAGCGGGGATCGTCTGGAGTGAGGGGGATGCCAAGCGTTCTGAGCCTCTGTCTGAGGGAACAGACGCCCCTAACTTTGAATTGCCCTCTGTGCAAGGAGGCCACGTCAATCTCAGCCGTTTTAAGGGACAGCAAGTAGGGCTGATTTTTGTAACCCCTACCTGCCCATATTGTAACGACTTGGAAAGTTACTTGGTAAAGTACGATCTTCCCGAAGAGAAACACTTGCTACTGGTCAGTCAAGGCACGAAAGACGAGGTGCATCAAATCGTCGAAAACCACGACCTAGCCATACCCGTTTTGGTCGATTCGGCCGGTGTGGTCGCCCGAGCTTATCAGATCGGGGGTGTGCCGCAGTTTTACGTGGTGAATGAAGAGGGGACCATCGCTTCCTTTGCGCGAGGGATGCCTTCGGTATGGGAAGCCGTGCAAAAACTATAATCAAGGAGGGCACTACGAGGTATGGAAATCATTCCGTTAATTCCCGAACAAGACGCAGCGATACAGCAGGCGCGGGTTGCACAAAATCGAGATGAATGCACTCAAGCGAAGGCTTGTCTCCTGTTAGGTCGCTATTACAAAGAACAAGGTGAACTCGACAAGGCCGAAGATCTTTATCAAAGAGCCCTTGCGAAAGCACCGCAGTTACAGGATCGCGAACTGCAAGCCGATGCGTGCAGCGGCTTGGGGCTTATGTACCAAGTCAAGGGACAGATGGATAAGGCAGTTGACTATCTCAATAAAGCCTTTGAGATCAACAAGGAACTTCGAGATGAGGAGCGTCTGGCCGTCAACTACAGCAATAGAGGCTTTGTCGCTCATCTCCAAGGAAAAATTGAAGAAGCGCAAGAGTTGCACATCCGCGCTCGGCAACTCCATGAAGCATCCGGCAATAGAGCCTATTGGGCGGAAGAGTGCGGCAACTTGGGTCAGTTGGCACTCCGGCAGAACAAACCAGAAGAGGCCGAAGCCTACTTCCAGCAGGGGCTGAAGGTATGCCAGGAACTCGACGATCTGCCGGGTATTTCCGGCCACTATCAGGGTTTGGGTCTGGTCTATATCGGCCAGAA
Source organism: Candidatus Latescibacterota bacterium (assembly GCA_022826515.1). Next base: position 25,096 of record JAJDUT010000079.1, on the reverse strand, counting down.
ACGCTTGGCTGAGGCCGAAGCCATCCTCAAAAAGGGCCTTGCGATTGAGGAACAACTTCAGCGCGATGCAGGGTTGGCGCATCATTACAGTGTCTTAGGCGACGTATATAGACAGATGGGTCGGTTTGATGAGGCGGCAGAAATGTATCGTCGGACGCTGACTATCCAACAAAAATTAGGCCACAAACAGTTTGAGGCTCGTACTATAGGTGGTCTGGGGCAGGTGCTGTGGGAGAAAGGGGACACGCGCGAAGCCTTGGCGTTGTTTCGGCAGGCGGGGGCACTGTTTGACGCGATTGGCGACACCAAAGGCCACGCGGTACAAGCGGCTGTTTTGGGCAATACCTATATGGATGTTGAAAATTTTAAGGCGGCAGAGGAGGCGTATCGGCAGGCGGTGCAATTGTTTGCGAAAGTATCGGACTTGGAGGCCGTAGCCGACGTCAGAGTGCGTTTGGGGAGGGTCTATGCGTCGAGTCAGGCTCCTTTTGATGCCTTACTTCAGTGGCGGCAAGCCCTAGAACTATACCGCGAACTTCAGCTAGACGACAAAATTGAGTTCGTAGAAGGGCTGCTGAAGGCGAGCAGCCAAATGTAAAGGACAAAATGATGCTCAAAGCGATACAGCACCGGATATTAACCGGACTTTTCAAGATCATCAGACGGCTTGAGGAAAAGGAATGCTCGCGTCGTTTAGGTCGAGATCGATCTTCCATATTAATCTTTTTTCACGGCTTTGATAGCGTTTCCGTGCATCGTGCTTTGGTGGTGGGCAAGACGCTCCGGGGCCGAGGGTACCGCGTCGGGTTTGCGGGCACGGGTCCGTTTACCGATCAAGTCCAGCAAGAGGGTTTCGCACTGCACGACCTTGCCACGCCGATACAAGACTTGGGATCAGTGCTGGATTTTGGCACCAATGAAGCAGACTACGACTCGGCCATCCAGCAAAGTGTGGAAGCCGAGCGGGCGTTGATTAGCCGCTTGAAGCCCGACTTTGCTATCGTAGATTCTCGCCCCACAATGCGGGTAACGTCGGCGTTGGTGGGGATTGATGTGGTTTGTATAACGTCGGCATACAATATACCCGAATACTCGTACTCGAATCACGCGCCTGAGTTTGTGCGTACTTGGGAGGCCATAATCGGACGTATCACCCATCGAGAATGGCCTTGTGGGGCGACATTTAGGGCCATGTATCTACTCTGCGATATTCCAGCGGTTCATCCACTGCGGCCAGAGATGCCTGACAATTACTCCTTTGTAGGACCGTTGCTGGAGGAGATCGATGCAGAGGAGCAAGATGATGTAGGGAGGGAGGGGGTGTACTGGAATCTCAGCACGTTGGGAGCCGATTGGGTCTCTATTCAAGAGGCTTTGCAAAGGTTAGGGAGGCAGGGGATTCGACAGTGGGTGGTTCCACCTGTTGGAGTGCGTATTGACTCGATAGAAAACTGCCAGATCGTTGATCCGAGTTTTGTGCGACAGGCCGCCTCCCAAGCGGCCATTTTTGCTGGCGGCGGCGATCCCGGTTTCTTCTACCAAGCTCTGTTCAAGGGCATACCCGTCATTGGGTTGCCTACGAATGAGCCGCAAGACTACTTCAGCGATCGCCTACAAGCCCTAGGGTTGGGTGTCAAGTTGAGCTACCGAGACTTCACCCGACCGACGGCACTCGTCCAAAGTGTAGAGGGCGTGTTAAATCACTATGCAATCTTCGCTCGACGATGCCGTACTTTTGCCACCGAAATACAACAATGGCAGGACGCCCATCGCGTCGCGGATATAGTCGATGGGTACTGGATGAGTCGCACAGAAGAAGATCAACTCGATCCGCAGTACCAGATGAGCCACCGCGACTTTGCGCGGCAGTTGTCGGTGAGCACGGTGCTCAATGACGAGCAAATTGAAGCGATACTCGTAAATGGACGCAATCGCCAGATGCCGCATGAAGTGAGACCAGATGGCATCTGGTACGATCGTTTCGATTCGTGGAATTGGCTATACGACAACGACACTCGCTTTTTTGCGTGTGATTACGAGGCGCGTGCGGAGATGCGCTCGTTCTTCATTCACCGAAAAAATGGTGCGCTTCATCCGGCTATGGAGCACCAGCGTTTGCGGTTGACGTACACCTTCACTTTGTCGGCTGTCGAAGACGCAATACATAATGTGCGGATATTTCTGCCCTACCCAATAGCTACTGACTTTCAGACCGATATAAAGCTACTGTCTTGCAGTCCTATGGAAATGCAAGAACACTTTTTGCCACACGCCGGTTTCTTCTATGGCTATCCTATCGTTTGTGATTTCAGTTCCGGTGAGGCATATACGTTTTCTTACGTGTGCGAATTGACGGCTCATGCGAGAGTAATGGATCGATCAACAGGGGCACCCACTCCCGAACAGTTCGAGTACTACACTACGGTCGATGAATCCTTGGTAGAACATCCACTCGTCCGTCGTTGTTGGGAGGATGTGGGTATAGACGAAGGATCGAGTGACTTGGAAAAAGCCCGTCTTTTATATGATTATTTGGCTAAAAACAAGCATTTCAAGAAAACCAAAGATAACTGCCAATGCTCTAAATGTAGCACCCTAAAAGCACTGACAGACGACGGCGGACATTGTATTACGTTGGCTCGTGCCTTTATTGCTCTTTGTCGCTTGCAAAAAATACCAGCCCGAGAGCAAACTGGGGCCATAGCGGTCAATCCTAGCGGGCCGAACCAGTACGAGAACCGGACGTATAACGAAGTGGTGTTTGGGCATACGTGGGCTGAGGTCTTCATCGCAGATTTTGGATGGCTCCCCGTGGAATTCCACGGTATCAGCATCGGTACGCCAGCACTGACGGAAGCCAATGTGCCAAGTGAAGTGTTACGCCATAAGGTCATGGAGAATAGCGATCCTTATTTTGACTTTTTCTTTGGCCATTTAGACTGTTTCCACATCGTATGCTCAAACACGGTCAAAGAAATGCCACAAGCCATTGTGTCTGAAGAAACGGACGATGGCCTCCCTCACATTTATCGACCGGATGCTCTGCGAGAGGAGTGCCGCTTGGTCTTTGAATGTGTATAAAGGAGCGAGCGCAATGGATATTTCTGTCGTCATCGCCGCCCACAATCAGCACGATCGGTTGCGGCTTGTTTTAAGTGGCTTGGCTGTTCAATCATTCTCCGAGGGCCAGTTTGAGACCATCGTGATAGATGATGGCAGCACGGACGGAACGGGCGATTTTCTGCGTACGTATGAGCAAATACCCATAAAAGTCGTCCCCTTGCAGACCAACGTCGGGCGCTGTCGGGCGCGGAACATCGGTATAGCGGAAGCGAAGGGAGCTCTAGTCGCCTTTTTAGATGGAGACGCGCTACCGGCTCCCGATTGGTTGGCTCAACATTGGCAGCTATTTCAGTGCTACAACGGCGTGACGAGTGGGTTTCAGTATTGCTTGCCTCGTTTGGAATACGTCCAAGACCCACAGAGTGGGCTTCCTTGGGAGGACATTCCGGCCTCGGTAGCTCATACCATGCGGACACACCCCGACGCATTTCGGGTGACCGAGACGATGATACAGTCCGATTTCGCGGCGATTGATCGGTTCGCTCAAGAGGGTGGGTATCCCTTCCCAGAGTTAAAATTGATGCAAGACCAAGTACAAGTGCTCTTTGACCAAGTGCCCGATTCGCCGATTGGTTGGATCAGTTTTTATCCCCACAATGCTGCGGCTCCGCGTGCGGCCCTTGAGGAAGTCGGTGGTTTTGACGAAGCGTTGCCTCATTCTGAAGGATGGGATTTAGCCTATCGTCTCATGCGGAATGGGTATAAAATGCGCTTTGCGGCCAAGGCGCAGAGCTATCACCTGTATCATCACCACGACTTTTTTAGCCCCCAAAATGCGTTTGCCGAATCGCAAAAGCGGCGTAAGGCTATAGACCTCATGGTGAAGAAGAATAACGATCTCAAGCTATACCTGCTCGAATTTTGGTTTGCCGCTCTATGGCCGGACTCCTTCGTTCCCGAGGAGATGCGTCTCAACAGCCTGATGGCATTCCACGAAACGCATCAGACTATTTCGGGCGAAGAAATGCAAGAGCGTACGCGAATGCTTGACCTTCATCCTTTGCGAAGGGACGTGGGCCAATGAAACGGCCATGGAAAGTTCCGCTGCACAAAAATAGCAAGCTGCAAAGTTGCTTGGCGTTGTCGCTGGCCTTGCATCTACTGGTGCTTTTCGGCCTCATGCCCCACGAGCGGGTTACGCAATACCCGGTGCTGCCACAGATCATGGTTGAGTTCACCAAGCGCCCGCCGCCGCAGCGGAGCCTCACCCGTCGCCAGCGGCCCCAACAGCGTCCGTTGGTACGGCGTCCGGCCCTGCAAGCGGCTCCGGTGGTGGCGCAGCGTCCGGCCCCTACGGCGTCGCGTCCCCTACCGATGTTGCAAGCGGCGTCGCTGCGGGTACCGACGGCGTCGCTGCCGGATCGGCTGGAATTGCCGGTGCCGGATTTCCCGACGCGGCAGATTGGACCGCAGATGCGAGCGGGTGCGTTGGAAGGGACGCGGCAAGGGGCCGATGAGATTGATTTGTCCTTGGAACTGATGGATGTGCAGGCGCTGGACACGGGTCGGCACCGGGCGATGGTGGTGGTCGATCCCACCGACCGGCGCAAGCTCAAGGGCTTCCTCTATATGTCCAATCTCTACAGCCCTTCCATCGAACGAGCCGAAGAGAGTGTACGGGCTGAAAACATCCAAGTGCGCTGGTATCACCAGATGCCGCGTCAGATGGTGGAACGACGGATGCTGCAAGGGTTGGCCGATAAGATGATGGCCAAGACCCAAGTCCACGTCGAAGTGCGCGATGCAGTACGACTGGACGATCCGCAGCTTTTGCAGGTCCCTTTCGTCCTGTTGACGGTCAATACCCCCTTTGATTTTACCGACAGCGAGGCGGCCAATTTAGGCGCGTATTTGACCGGCGGCGGGTTCCTGTTTGTCGATATTGTCAGCATGTTGTGGGCCGATTACAGCGACACCGAATTGGACATTCCGGCGGCGCGGTCGCTGATTCGCGCCAGCTTTGAGGCGGTGGGTTATCAAGAGTGGAAGGATTGGCAGTTTAGCCGCCTAGCGATAACCCATCCGCTCTATCATTCCTTTTACGATGTAAACAGCCTGCCGCGCGGGATGCGCGATATGCACTTTTTGGCGGGGGACTACCCGCCGCGCACCCCGGACTATTTGGAGGGCATCGTGATCGGCGATCAGTTGGCGGGGGTGTATTCGCTGCGGAACTACGCCGATTTTTGGGCGGGCATTGGTCGGGAATTGGTGGATTGGTCGTTGGTCAATAACGTAGCCAATCACTCAATGCTGGTCAGTGCCGAGGAACCGTTGGTGTATAATTTGGGCGTCAATCTCGTGGTGTATGCGCTGACGCGAGAAGGCTCACTGGCGCGGCAATTAGTCGATGCGGATTGACGTTTGGAGGGTATCAGCATGATACGCATTAACACGTTGGATCGCTGCGGCGAGACCTTAACCATCGAACTGATGGGATATATCCACAAGAGGGAGTTCCCCATCCTGCACGACTTCCTGAAAGAGTATGCCGAGGAGGGCATAACCGAGGTGTGCATCGTGGCGAATGAGGTGCGGAGCCTGCATCCGTTGATCCAGCAAGACGTGATCGGCTTGGGGCAACTGGGGTTGCGGTTGCGCTTTCAGCAGCTTCGTTTGTCCATCCGGGGAACGTTAGAATTTTGGGGATTGGAGGCATGGATTGATGATGAGTAAGATGTGTTTTTGGGTCGGCTTGGCCGTGCTGTGCGGCCCACCGGCGCTGGCCGGCGAGTGGGTGCAGGAAGGGGCCGACAGTTTCGCGGCTGGCCTCTTTGACGGCGCGGAGCTCGACCGCTTGGGAGGAGTGTCGCTGGCCTCCTTTCACGGGGTCAACCTCGCGTTGGCTGCGGTCGCTTCGTCCGGGCCGAACACCCTGAGCGGTCGCCGCAGCGTCACCGACGGCGATACCGGCACCGAGTGGCGCTTTGACAACGAGGTCGAAGTGTTGGGCAAGTGGATTCGCATTGACTTGGGCGGCGACCGCGGCGTCAGCCAAGTGCGCCTGCTGCCGGGCAAGACCGTGACCCAACGGCCGCTGTTTTTCGTCAAGGGCTACCGCCTCGAAGTGGCGCGCGAGGCCACGCCCGACGATTGGGTGTTGGTGGCGCAACAGGCCGAAAACACCCGCCCGCTGGTCGATACGTCGGCCGATTCGACGTGGATTGAGACCGGAGCCGACGGGATGCCGCTGCCGGTGTTGGGTCGCTTTGTGCGCCTGCGGCTGACGCGGGAAGACCCGCCCAACTGGGTCTCCATTGGCGAGGTGGAAGTGTTTGGCGAGGGCTTCCGCGCCGAGGGTGCGTTTGAGTCGGCCGTGTTTGATGCCGGGCAGCCGGTCAACTTGGGGCGGGTGTGGTTTGCGGGCCAGACGCCGCCGGGCACGGCCTTGCGGGTGCAGTTCCGCACGTCGGCAGATGGGGAAATGTGGCCCGAATGGCACCGGGTGCCGGCGTGGGATTTGGCCCAAGTCGGCGCTGGCGTGGCCCTGACCGAGCCGGAGCCGGCGCGGTTTGTGCAGTATCGGGCGGTGATGGAAACGCGCGATCCGCTGCAAGCGCCGAGGCTTGAGCAGGTGAAGGTCGCGTTTGGGGAACAGCTTTTTGCCGCAGCCGTGGCCGCGGCCATTGCGCCGCTGCGGCCGGTGTTGGGCGTGGAGACTGCGTTTACGTACACCTTCGAGGTGGAAATCGGCCCGGACGACCTCGGCTTGGACCGCGTGCATATTGGCTTGCCGGGCGTGGTGCAAGAGGTGCGGTTTGATGGGGTGGCGCTGCCGGAGGATGGATATGCGGCCGGCTGGGACGATGCGGGGCTCGGCGTGGTGTTGGGCGCTGAGCATCAGGTGCGGCGGTCCGGGCGGCTCGAAGTGGAATTTGCCTCGGTGCTGTTGCAGCCGACGCTGGCGGTGCGGGCGGCGGTGGCCTTGGGGGCGGATGCGGATTGGCAGTACGGGCGGCCGGTGGCAGAAGAGGCGTGGACGTTGGTGGGGGAAGGGGTGGTGTCTCGGGCGCTGCCGCGCACCGGCGTGTCGGTGCGGCCCAATCCGTTCAATGCGGCGGCGGGTGCAGCACACATTCAAATTGACTTGGCCAAGGTGCAGCACCCGCAGGCTCTGACGGTGGCGCTGTACGATTTGGCCGGGCGGCGGGTGCGGGTACTGTGGGATGGGCTGGCGGCAGCGGGCCGCAAGCGCCTAGCGTGGGATGGCCGCGACGCCAGCGGGCAGTTGGTCGCGCCCGGACATTATCTGTTGCGCGTTGCAATCGACGCCGACCGCGGGGATGTGTGGACGGGTCTGGTCGGGGTGGTGTATTGATGTAATAACGTAGGGGCGACCGATCGGTCGCCCCTACAATACCTAAAGGTGATACAAAAATTATGCGTACCTACTGCCAAGCCATCCTCTGGAGTGCCTTGCTGTGGGCCGGGCGTCCGCTGTGGGCCGATTTGCCCGACGCCGAACCCTCGCGCCATTTCTTGCGCCGCCCGCCCCTGAGCGCGTACACCAATTATGGCGAGGACCTGTACCGGCCCTATCGCCGCGAGATCCGCTTGGCTCCGCGCTACGACTTCTTGGGCCGCTTTCTCGCCGAGGGCTTCTTAGTCTATGAGCTAGACGAGCAGCGGCCCGGCGGCAGCCGCATCCTCAAAGACCGGCTCTATCGCTCGCTCAACAACCTAATCGTCGCCCACGACAGCTACGGCCCGTGGCACTGGTCGTTGACGGTGGGCGACGAGGTGCGCACCGAGTTTACGCCGCTGACCTTGCGCCAGGCCGGCTTCAATGGGTTGCGCTGGGACGTGATCTTTCCGGCTAACAAAATTACCTTGCTGACCACGCGCGGCTTTGACTCGTCGCTGTTTCCGACGCTCAACAGCTTTTCCGATCCGGTGGCCCAAGGGCGCGGCACGCTCATTGATTTCTTGGAGCGCACCGAAGAAAATCCGGTGTACAACATCGCCGGGCACTGGCAGACCCGGGTGGGCGATGTGCTGCGCTTTGGCGCGACGTTGGTCAACCAGCATCAGGCCAATACGGCCCGCGGCAGCGAAGGCGGCTTTTTGCGCGGCAGCATTCCCTATCCGGCCATGCAGCCGCCGAGCGAGATTACCGTGCGGGTGCGCGATGACTCGCCGCAAAGCGACGAGGCCGGGGCCATCGTGTACGACATTGTGCTCGAATTGGTAGGAGAAGGGCCGGAAGGCGAGGCCACGATCAGCAGCGATCCGGCCGACGACCGCTTTGCGCCGGGGCTGCAAGCGCAAGTGTTGGGCGGGCGGCGCGGCGATGGCTTGCGCGAGGTGCGCGGCGAGGAGGCGGTGGAATACCTGTTTGTGGTGCCGGAGGATTTTGCGCCGCGCCGGGCGCGGGTGCGGGCGTTGGTGGCCAATGATTACCGCATTGAGGTGGCGCAACAGCACCCCTTTTTCGACGCGCTGCGCAATCAGTTTACGCCGCGCAACACGTCCTTTGAGACGCGGGTGCGTGCGCCCGGGGAGGTGCGCGATTTTTCCAACCGCCGGGCCGTGGAGTTTGACCACGGCTTTACCACCGGCCAGACGCTTTTCGGCTTTGACGCCGCGGCCACGTTTGTCGGCCTGAAGGTGCGCGGCGAATACCAGCGCAACCTGCTCTACCGCAGCTTCCCGGTGCTGCGCGGCCAGCGCGACCAGTTGCGGACCGCGGCGTGGTACGTCCATGCGCTCAAGGATGTGGGCCGCTTGGAGGTGGGCGGCGAGCTCTTCCGCATTGGGCCGCGCTACGGCGGCGGGTACGACAGTCGGCGCGGCGGGGTGCGGCTGTACACCGACTTGGGCGGCGACAGCCGAGACCAACAGATGCTTTCGGAGTTTCCCTTAGTCGATGACAACGACGACAACGACCGCTACGCCGACGACAATTTGCGCGATTACCCTAACGGCTCGGAGACCGAGTCGGGCGTGTTCCCCGGGCTAGACGAAGACAACGACAACATCCCGGACGACGACAAAAACGCCAATGGGGTGCCCGATTTTGAGGAGCCGTTTTTGCTGTATTATTCCGATCCGCAGGAGTTTGTCTATGGCATTGACCTAAACAACAACGGCGTGATTGACGAGCGCGAAAACGACAACAAGCCCGACTACCCCTACGACCGCGACCGGCGCGGCCTGCACGGGTTTGTCGCTCTGCCGGATTGGCGCGGCCTGTCGGCTGGGGTGGGCTACTATCGCCAAGAGGAAATCGCCGGGCCGGGGCAGGCGGTGTCGCGCTACGGGCGGGTGTCTTATGGCTTTGACGTGCCGCGTTGGGGAAAAGTCCAACTCGATCACGACAGCAAGCGGGTCGAGGACACGGTGCCGGATTCGGTGTATGTCTTTCGCGCCGGTGAGAACAACAACCCGGACCAGCCGCCCACGCCCGATGCCTTGCTGATGGCCGATTCGTGGGTGCATACCTCGTTTGTCGGCACCCGGCTGGCGCGGCTGGACCAACTCCACCTTGAAAACAACGCCCAGTGGATCTTGAACCGGCAGCTAGCGGCGGATGCCCGCATGCAGACCTTCACGATGGTCAACAAGGCCGACTACACGTACGAGTTGGCGCGCCTGCGCGTCCAAGCCATGATTAAGCATCTGTACAAGCACGTTACCGCCAGCGACCGGCGGCGGGCGGTGGAGTCGTGGAATCAGATCGCGCCCATCCTGCGCGTGGATTGGACGTTGACCGAGAATACCTTGGTGCAGTTTGGCCAGCAGGGGATGGGGGTGCCGTTTACGCGCACGTTGATGCCGGTGCTGGCCTTCCGTTTTATCGACCGGGTGGATCGGGAGCGCGAACTGCGCTCGGCCAGTTCGGTGCTGATGTTCACGGTGCGCGGCACGTACATCGGCTACACCATGGTTTCCAACACCGGCATTGAGCTGCGCCACGAAGAATTTGCCGATCCGGCCGTGGCGCGTACCCGCGATGGCGGGGTGTCGCGGTTTTTCATCTCGGTAATCGCCGGATACGACCGCTGATTAGAGAACGAATGAACCGACCATCTGTAGGGAATAACGATCGTTATTCCCTACTAATTGGAGAACAAATGATGAACAAACGCAATCGAAAACCGAATCGGTTACAGAATTACGATTATTCCCAAGCGGGATATTATTTTGTAACAATTTGCACACAAAATCGGGCTAATTTTTTGGGTAAAATTGAAAAAGCGCAAATGAAGTTAAGCCATATCGGACAAATTGTAACGGATTGTTGGCAGGCTATTCCCAAACATTTTCATGACACGGCACTAGATGAATTTATCGCGATGCCCAATCACATACACGGCATTATTGTTATAAAGAGTAATGATCTTTTGAGAAACGACAATGATAATGTAGGGCATAACGATCGTTATGCCCTACGGGCCCGCAACATGCAATTATTGCCAAAGGTGATCTCACAATACAAATCATCGGTGACGCGCATTGTGCACAAACAATTAATTGAATGTCCGTTTCGCTGGCAACGATCTTTTTATGACCATGTCATCCGCGACGAAAAATCACTGAATACCATCCGTACCTATATTCAGAACAATCCGCTGAACTGGGAATTGGATAAAGACAATCCCCAAAATTGGCAAGAACCGATGTAGGGCATAACGATCGTTATGCCCTACAAAAGACAAGAGGGTGAAAGGCGAATAAAAATGGCTATTTGGCTTCCGTTGGTGATGGCCGGCTTAGTGGCCGGCAGTCAGTTCGTGACCAATCCAGAGGACTTGGGCAAGCGCTTTGCGCGGGCGCAAAAGCTGCTGGCTACCGGCGATTTTGCCGGGGCCCAGCGGATCTACGAGGGCGTGTTGGCCGTGCAGGATGGGGCGCTGCTGCGCGCCTCGGCCGTGCGCGTGGAGGTGGATGAGCGTGCGGTGGGTGTGCAAGCGGCCGCGCGCTATCAGTTGGCCAACATGGGCCGCAAGCAGGCGCAGTTGTGGCGGGAAGAGGCCGCACTGGCCGATTCGGTGGAGGCCGATTCGCTGCGGGGACTGGCTACGGCGTCCTTGCGGCAAGCGGCGGACCGGTTTGTCGCGCTGCGCGACGAGGTGGGCTTTGAACTGCGCGAGACCGCGGCGTATTTGGTGGTGGAGTGCTTTTTTGAGGCCGAGGAGTACGCGCAGGCCGCGCAAGCTGGTCAGGTGTTGTTGCGCTTGTTTCCCAGTGGGCGGTACGCCGAGCGGACGCGCTATACCTTGGGCTGGGCGTGGTTTCACCAAGAAGAATACGCGCAGGCGGTGGCGGCCTTTGCCGAGTACGTGCAGGATGCGCCGACCGGGATGCGCGCCGCTCGGGCGCGGTTGCAGATGGGATTGGCGCTGGAGGAGTTGGCGCAGTATGAGGACGCGCTGGCGGCGTTTGGCAAGCTGGCCGATTCCTACGATCCGGCGGAGATGGACGACGCCGAGAAGCGGGCGGTGGCCTTGGCCGGGTTGCGCGAAGGGCAGTCGCGGCGCACGCTGGCAGCCAAAGCGTGGATCAAGCGCGGCGATATGCTCAAGGCGCTGGAACGCTACGAGGAGGCACTAAGCGCTTATAAGAAGGTCAGCCGAGATTTTCCGCAGGAGCCGCAGTTGGCCGAGCAGGCGTGGGTGCGGCAGGCCCTGTTGGCCGAGACGATGCACGGAGTGGATGCCAGTTTGGAGGTGTATCGCTATGCGGCCGAGCAGGCCGAGCGGCCGGCGTTTCGGGCGCGGATGCAGGCTGGGCTGATGAGCTTGCTGTTTGACGAGGGCCGCTACGCGGAGTCGCTGGCGGCGCATCGGCTCTACCTGACGGCCTACACGGCGTTTGCGGATGAGGCCGGGGTGTCGGTGGACGAGGCCGTGTTCCGCCAAGCCGAATGCCTGCGGCTGCTGGGGGAAGAGAGCGCGGTCGCCGACAGTGCCGAAGTGTGGTTTGCCGAGGCATTGGCTTTGTACGGAACGGTGGAAAACTACTTGGCGGCCGAGGCCCTGTTTTGGCAGGGGACGATCCATCAGGCGCTCGGCGACTCGACCGCGGCCTTGGCGCAGTTTGATCAGGTCGTGGCCGGGGAGGCCACCCCGGAGCTGAGCTGCCGCGCCCTGTTGGAGATTGCCCGCCTGCGCCACGAGCAGCGCGACGCGCTCTACGAACAGATTTTGGCCCAATGTGGCGACGCCGAGGTGCGCGGGTTGGCGGCGCTGATGTTGGGCCGGCGCTACCGGCAGGCCGGACGCGGCGAAAAAGCGCGTCAAGTGCTGGAATCCATTGCCCCGACCCAGCCCCAGTACGCGTACGCCCACCTCGAACTGGCGCAACTGCACGTGGAGGCCGGCAAGGCCGATGCGGCGATAGCGCTGATTGCGCGGCAGCTAGCGCAGACGCCGAATGCCGAGCTGACCGCGCAGTTGGGGTTGTTGCATCAGCGGCGCGGCGAGCACGAGCAGGCCCTGCCGCTGTTGCGCGAGGCCCTACCGCTGTTGACCGGGGCTACGGCCGCGGCCGCGCAGGTGGGGTTGGGCTGGAGCTTGTACAAGACCGGGGATTACGAGGCCGCGTGGGCGGCTTGGCAGGCGGCTTGGCAGACCGGGGCGTTGGCCGGCGATCAGCAGCGCACCCTGTTGCAGGCCATGAGCGCGTGTGCGCAGACCTTGAAGGACAGCGGGCGCATGGAACGGGTCTATCGGGCGATGGTTGCCGACGAGGCCACCCGCGTCGAGGGTTTGTTGGGGTTAGGGCAGTGGTATTTGGATCAAGGGGAGGCCGCGCAGGCGGCGGCGCACGTGCGGCCGCTCTTGGCGCACGAGGATCGCGCATGGCTGCTGCTGGGGCGGGCGTTGGTGGCGCAAGACAGCTTGGCCGCGGCGCGGGCGGCCTTGGCCGAGGGGCTGGCGCGGGTAGCGGACTCGGCGCAAGCGGCCGAATTTCATTTTGAGCTGGGCAGCGTGGCCTTGGGCGAGCGCGATTACGAGGCGGCCGAACGGGCGTTTGGCGCGGCCTTGGAGCTGGCTCCGCGCCGGGGGTTTCAAGCTGCGGCCCTGTTTTACAAGGGGCACAGCCTGCAAGCGCGGGGCGAGCGGGTGGCCGCGCAGGCGGCTTTTGAGGAGTTGGTCGCAGCCTATCCCGAGCAGCCGCAGGCCCCGGAGGCCGAGTTGCTGATCGGCGAACTGTACTACGAGACGGCCGAATACGAGCGGGCACTGGCGTGGTACGAGCGAGTTCTCGACGCGTACCCAGACAGCAAGGACGCGCCCGAAGCCCTGTACGGGGCGGCGTGGTGTCAGTTGGAACTGGAGCGCATTGAGCCGATGCGCGACCTGTTTTTGCGCTTGGTGAGCGATTATCCCCAGCACGAACGCGCTCATCAGGGGCTGATGCATCTGGGCGATTACTACTACAATGGCCACCAGTTTCTCAAGGCGTCGCGGCTGTACGAGCAAGTGGTAGAGCGCTTCCCGGAGACGGCCGATGCCGTGCAAGCGCGTCAATTGCTGACCTATCTGGCCGATGCCGAGGCCGACTCGCTCTACAGCAAGGGCATGGCGCTGTACGACGAGGGCGAGCTTGAGCAGGCCATCGGGGTGTTGGAGGAGGTGATTGTGCGCTACCCCAACACGCCGAGCGAAGCGGCCGCACGGTGCAACATTGGGGTTTCTTATTATCAGATGGACAACTGGCGGCTGGCCGCGATAGCGTACGAAGAGGCGGTCGAGGCGTTAGAGGGGAGAGAGGAAGAATGGCGCGCCTTGGAATTTGCCCGCAGCAATCGGGAACTGATCGGTCGCCTGTACTTGGGCGAGGTGGCCGCGGAATGAAAACATGGGGATGGAGTGTACTCGCGCTGCTTTTTGCGGCTGGCTGCATTCGGTTTCCGCCGGATTTGCGCTATGCCCTGCACGTGGTGCCGCAGGAGAGCCTGCTAGCGGATGGTCGCTATTACTTCGACTCGGAGGATAGTACCACGGTCTTCGAGCAGGAGGGGTTCCGCCTCAAGCTGCGCTACTTAAGCGATCAGGCCCTGAATCGAGAATACGCCCGTTTTACCTTCCGCGAGCCGAACCTGAATCCCTTTACTTACGGACAGGACCGCGACCTAGACCGGGGCTATGCGCCGCCGCGCTTTACCGTCTTTGCGCTAACAGTGGTCAACCAGAGCTATCCCAAGGTGATGGTCGATCCGGCGAAGATGGTGCTGCGGACCGACCGCGGCGGCGAGTACCGCTACTGGGGCGTGCTCAAACGCGACGCGGACCACAGTTTTGAGCGTTACTACATGGAGCGGCGCGGCAAAGGCGGCAATGAAGACTACTACTATCAGGAACGCATGGGCTTGGTGCGCGAGGCGTTGTTTAGGCGGCACACCTTTGTGTTTAAAGGGGACACCTATACCGGCAAGGTGGTCTTTGCGCCGCTGCACGCCGAGGTGCGAGCGATTACCGTCGAGGTGGAGGATATGGTCTTGCGGGTCGATGCTTTTGACCGCCCCAAGGAGGTGACGAGCGCGTCGTTTGCGTTTGCGGTGACGCCTGAGATTGCCCCGGTGCCGTCGGTAGAGGAGGCAGCATCCCAGCCGTGATCCTAGCCCTGTACATGGTCTGATCTTTGGCGCGAAACTTGAGATTATTGCCGTTGAAGTTGAGAGCGATGCGGAAAGGAGCTGTGGTGTCATGTTGAAGCTCGCCGTTGTTGTATGCGTAGTGCTGTGGCCCGGCCCCGCCGGGGCGATCAAGTGGGATTTCGATGACGGGACGACGCAGGGATGGTCCGCCAAAGAAGCTCTGACATGGGGGGGTACACGGGAATTTCACCAGTTTCCGGGGGAGGTCGAAGACGGCGTGTGGCGGATTGAGGTCGATCCCTCGGTTACCAGTAGTTTGTACGCCTCCAGCCCGGGGGGCGAAGTGATTTCTTCGACCATTGGGTACGATTCGGGTCTGTTCGACCAAGTCCGCGTTCGGTTCCGCACCGTCCATGACCGCCCTACGGAAGGTGTTTTTTCCATCGAGTGGGAAAACGCTTCCGGTTTTTATTTTAATATCGTTAGTACTGATATTGATATTGCTCCAGAAGAAATCACCATAGAACGACTAGTCTATACCACCGATTGGCAGGAAATGGTGCTATCCTTGGCCGGGCACAGGAGATGGGAGGGCCTGTTAAAAAACATTCGGCTCGGTTTTATACTGGATTTTGGTGAGGATACCGAGCCTGGGGTTGTCGAGTCGTTTGAGATTGACTGGATCGAGTTGACCGGCGTGGAAGAGCTGATAGAGGGCGAACTGCCGCCGCCGCTGGTCGAGTACTCCTTTGGCTTTGCTGGGGCTGGCCTTTTTGCGCCGCCGGTTTTCTATCCGATTGCGCCGGGCATAGGGGAAGGTACTAAAGGGAATAGGTATATAGGGGATCATGGGGGCGGCGTGTTGACGGACTTGGATGGCGATGGCGACTTAGACCTTTTCGGCCTGTGGGAAACGCAATCGGAAATACCGCAGGGGCGTGAGGAGAAAAATGGCTGGCTGATGGCCGTCAATGACGGGTGGGGTGCCTTGGAACGCGGGCCTGTTATAGAGGAAGTAGCGGCCACAGGTAGTGTGGTCTTAGATGTGCGTAGTGCCGATTTGACGGGCGATGGTAAAGGCGAAATCGCGCTATCACGAAGCAACCGGGATCCCCGGACCGAAGTTTGGTCGATCAATCAGGAACTCCAAATCGAGGTACTCGCGCAGATCGATAGCTGGATCCATAGTGTGGCGGATTGGGATGGCGACGGCCGGGTCGAGTTATTGGTCGGGGGGACTACGTTTAAAGGGACTTTAGAGCAAGTAATCGCGGGTACGGCGGAGTATGAAAGCAGGTTAGAGGTATGGGATGTAGCCTTGGGTGTGTGGAGCGCCGCGGAGGTGGCGATTTCCCAAGCCTATTCGTTTACTCAGGTCGGCGACTTTACCGGCGATGGATTACTCGACGTGTTGTGGATAGATCTCACTAGTGGGGAGGACAGGTGGATTGTGGGAGTGAAGGCCTTAGACGAGGAGTTTCAGGAGAGCGAAGTCTTTGAATTTGATGAGAGGCCGAAGCTGTTAGGGGTGGGCGATTTTGATGGCGATGGGCAGGTGGATCTTCTCACGGAGTTCACCTCAGATATAATCGAAGGGAGCAAGGGGATCGTTTTGCAGAGAAAGGGAGCCGGGGGTCGCCTAGAGGTAGAGGTGCTCTACGATGATCGGCTGTTGCGGCGCTCGCCGATTCTGGTGCGCGACCTCAACGCCGATGGGGTGGAAGATTGGGTGTTTATCGGCGGGGGTGTCAAGCCTACCCAAGAAGCGGAGCGGCATCGGCTGGAGGGACTCCGGCATTTACAGCCCTTCCATCGAACGGGCTGAGTACAGTGAACAGGCCGAAGACAGACAAGTACGCTGGTATCACCAGATGCCGCGCCGACTGGTGGAACGGCGGATGCTGCAAGGGTTGGCCGATAAGATGACCGCCCAGACGCAGGTTCACGTCGAAGTGCGCGATGCGGTGCGGCTCGACGACCCGCAGCTTTTGCAAGTCCCCTTCGTGCTGATGACGGTCAATACACCCTTTGATTTTACGGACAGCGAGGCGGCCAATTTGGGGGCGTATATGACCGGCGGCGGGTTCCTGTTTGTGGATATTGTCAGCATGTTGTGGAACAATTACAGCGACGACGAATTAGACATTCCGGCGGTGCGTGCCTTCATTCGGGCTAGCTTCCAAGCGGTGGGTTATCAAGAATGGAAGGATTGGCAGTTTACCCGCCTAGCGATAACCCATCCGCTCTATCATTGCTTCTACGATGTAAACAGCCTGCCGCGCGGGATACGCGATATGAACTTTGTAGTTAGCGGACAAGATAGGCCATCCACCCCGGACTATTTGGAGGGCATCGTGGTCGGGGATCAGTTGGTGGGGGTGTATTCGCTGCGGAACTACGCCGATTTTTGGGCGGGCATTGGTCGGGAGAACCTTGATTGGGCTTTGGCGAACAACGCCATCAACCACTCGTCTCTGTTCAGTGCGGAGGAGCCGTTGGTGTACAATTTGGGCGTCAATCTCGTGGTGTATGCGCTGACGCGAGAAGGCTCACTGGCGCGGCAATTAGTCGATGCGGATTGAAGCTCGGCGGGCATTAGCTTCACGCCTTGCGGCGCGTTCTCTCGCCTCGGCGTAACGTCCCTTTATGGAAATAGCTTATAGAAGTGCTTTGGGCGCAGGTGCGTGCGAGTGCGTATATTTTTGTTCCAAGCAAGGAGTGCCCGCCACCCGTGATCCTAACCCTGCCAACAGACAAGCTGACGCCGCGCACAGCCGACGAATTCCTCGTAGAGTTTCTCGACTATGCACACGGAGCCGTGCCTGGGCAGCCCTTGGAGGTCGATTTGCGCCCCCTGCACTTTATTGACCCCTACGGCTTGGTGGCCTTGTGCTTGATGGCGCGCTACGGGGACGGGCTCTCGTCGCGGGTCGTTTTTCACCTGCCCGAAGCCTTTGCCTTGCGAACTTATTTGGGACGAGTGCGGTTCGCCGCGGCTGTCGATGAGGTTGAACTGGTTGGGCCGACGCTTATCGTGGATCAGGAGCGGGAAAAGGAAGAGAGTGAGGCCCTGCTAGAAATCACGCGAATTGAGGAGCGGGCGGATATTGAGACCGTGTTGGGCAAGATCGGCCAGCGCGTCGAGGCGATTCTGGCCGAGGAACTGCGCTACACCGAGGTGGAGATCAACCAGTTCAAAAACGTCGTCGCCGAGCTGTGCCACAACATTCTCGACCACAGCGAGAATTGGGGCTACCTGACGGCCCAGCGCTACTTGAATTCTCGGGTGGGGAAAAAATACGTGGTCATCGGAGTGGGGGATCTCGGCATCGGGATCAAGAAGAGCCTATCGGTGCGCTACGACGCCGCGGATTGGTCGCATGGCACGGCGATCCTCAACTCGTTGCAGAAGCACTTTTCCCGCGATGCCACGCGCGGCCTCGGGCTGTACATCGTCAACCAGATTTGCAATCGCTACAACGGCTCGTTGCACATCCGCTCGGGAGATACGCGGGTCTATATTCGTGGTCGGCGGCACTGGGAACACGCTTCGGTCCACTTTCCCGGCACCCAAATTGCCATTGCGCTCTACCAGCGCGAAGGAGGCGAGTAGGCGATGTTCGGCCAGCATCACAGGCCACCCAAACCGCCCCGCTACGAGCCTTGGTTGCTGTTGCTGCTGGCGGTGGTCATCGCCGGCTTAGGCGTGGTCGCATACGTGGCGGTGAGCTTTTTATTTCCGCACTAACCCCATCATATTGGTATTCGTCTAATTCCGCATCCCTCATTTTGTGGTAGAAATGGCTTGACAGTCGGGAAATATCCGCGTAAGTTTCGTTAATTGAATACAGTTAAGCTATTTTTTAACTACGGGAAAGGCGCGGCTCATGGATACAGCCGTTGAAGAGCGCGTACAGCAGCAGGCCATACACCAAGCCCCCGCATACCTGTTTTCCGGCGAACAGGGCATCCTCAGCGGGCGACCCCGAGGGGCCGAGTTGCTCGAAGAATTGATGCAGCATCTGCTCAGCGGTCCGACCGATTCGGTCACGCCGCTCGACTTCTCTCGCGTTTCGTTCATGGATGTCTCGTGCGCCGACGAGATGCTCAACAAGCTGCTCTTACGCCTGACCAGTGGTGAGATAGGGCATCGCTACGTCTATATCGCCGAGGCCAATGTTTCGGTGCGCGAGACTATCGCGGCCGTGTTGCAGCTCCGCGAGTTGGCCGCGCTGTACAAAGACGGCGAGCACGTCGAGGTGCTCGGGGTGCTCAAGACGCCGATGCGCGAGGTGCTCGACGTGCTGCTGGCGCATAAATGCGCGACCTCGGCCGAGATCTCGGACGCGCTCGGCAAAAACATCAACATCGTCTGCAATCGCCTCAACGCCCTGCAACGCCTCGGGTTGGTATGCCGCCTGCGCGATGGGTCGGTCGCTGGCGGCGGGCGGCAATTCTACTATGTCTCGATTGTCTAAGTGCTTCTTAGGAGCGGCTTTAGCCGCGGCCTTGGCTTTGGGGGGTGTGGCGGCCAAGCGGCGCAGCGCCTCCACCTTCGTGGTCGAGGCCAGCGTGGAAAACTTTCGCGATGCTCCCAAGGGTACCAAGCTGGGCACGTTGCTGGCTGGCACGGAAATCGAATCCATCGGCGAGGAGGGCCAATGGGTGCGCTTCCGCGTCGAAGGCTGGGTATGGGGCCCTTCCTTGGAAGGCTATGTCTCCGAGGAAGACCGCGACGAGTGGGAGGAGGAGCCGATCCCACCGCTGCAAGACGAACGTCCCCGGATCAAGGAGTTGGTCAACGATCGCTATGGGGTGTTCTACGGGGTTGGGCTGGACGAGGATGTCGGCCGGCTGTGGCTGCGCTTCCGCGTCCGCGACATCGAGCGCGAGGCTTGGGAGCGGCGCGCATTTGCCGTGCAGCGCGGTGCGTTTGAGCTGTTGCAGGGCCGCGTCGAATTCAGCGAAATCCACATTGAGACCAATCGGCCCGACGGCAGCGGCGAGGTGGGCCAGTACATCGCCGCGACTGCGGCTGCCGACTTGGCTAGCGCTGGCGAAGATTGGGCGGCGTGGCGGCAGCACACGCGCTTTTCGATTGATGGGGGCGAAACGTGGGAAGAGGCCGAATAGATGCGCGCATCGCGACGGGGCCGGTCCAAGGTTGCCCGCAAGGCTAATGCCATGTTGGATCTCTATTCGGTAAAGACCCAAATAGATGGCATGGTGGCCGACGAGCGCCGCGTGCAAGAGGACTTTCGCGCCAAGCTTGAATTGGCTTTGGCCGAGTACCGGCGCTGGCTGCCCGACTGGGAGCGCTTGGCCCGCAAGATCGACGCGAGCCGCACCTCTTGGCTGTTGCCCGGTTTGGGCGAGGGCCTAGGCGGCGGGATTGACTCGCCCGATCGCCCCAACACCATCAGCATTGCCGCTACGGATGGATCGCAAATTTTTCCCGACCGCCACGAGATCTCGGCCTGTTTTCTGATCAATATCGGCTACATCCTGCTGCACTACGGCACGGGCGAGAAGCCGCTGATGAGCAGCAAGCCGCGGCTGTACTACCGCGAGGAGGAAATCTACGAGGAATGGGGTGGGGCGCGGATCTTCGTCAATCGCGAGCTCGTCGGCTTCAAGCGCGGCCTCATGGAGTTTACTGAGTTAGCCGATTTGGCGTTGGCAGCCCACGCCGAAGGGCATCGAACGCTGGCGCTTGCCGATGGCACGCTGATTCTGTGGAACTTGGAGGGCAAGCCGCAGGACTTCCGCGCCGCGCACCTAGAGGCCACTATAGCGGCGATGGACGAGTTGCGCGAGGCGCGAGTGCCGGTAGCTGGGTACATTAGCCAGCCAGGGAGCCAAGAATTGATCAACGCCCTCAAGCTGGGCCTGTGTCCGCTTGAAGCAGCCGACTGCGACCGCTGCCCCTATCAGGAAGAAAATCAACTCCACTTCAGCCGCGAAGAAATCGACGCGCTGAGCGGGGATTTGTGGCAGGGGCGCGGCTTGCCCTGTAGCCCAATTGAAGGGCTGAGCGACGCGGTCTTGGTGCGGCGAGTGCTGCGCCCCGGGCAACGCACGCCGCTCTACCGCAGCGCGTCCAAAGTCCTCGCCGAGTACGGGCCGCATCACATCTACTACTTTTACCTGCACGTGGGAACGGAGATCGGCCGGGTCGAAGTCCCGGAATGGGTGGCGACTGATCGCGAGTTGCTCGACTTGGTCCACGCCTGTTTGTACGACCAAGCCGAAAAGGGCCAAGGCTATCCGGTCGCCTTAGCCGAGGCGCACGAGCGCGCTGTAGTGCGCAGTGCGGACCGCGAGACATTCTATCGCTTTTTGCGCGACACCTTTGTCAAAAACGACCTGCAAACCCACTTGTCAACAAAGAGCTTTAAGAAGCGCTACACCGGCATTTAGGAGAAGCCCACCGTGGAAACGGAACACCGCGTACCACAAGGTGCAACGGCTACCAAAGAGCGCGAGCAAAGCCCGCTGAGCCGCTTTCGGTCCGAGGCTCTGCCATTGCCCGACGACGCTGAGGACGAGCGGACTCACGTGGGCGAAGTGGTCGAGAGCAGCACCACTGAGTTGATCGCCCAAGCGCGCGAGCTGCACGGCGCGCCCTCCTTTGGTCAGTTCGTCCGCGTGGAGGCCGATATGCCGGTGGTCGGCATTGTATTCAACGTCTTTACGCACTCCATCGAGCCGAACCGCCGGCCCACGGCCTACGGCAAGACCGAAGAGGAACTGCGCTTGGAGCAGCCGCAAATTTTCGAGTTGTTGCGCACGGAGTTCCAAGCCCTCGTCATCGGCTATTTGGAAGGCGATGAGTCCGTGCAAATCCTGCCGCCGCAGCCGGCGCACATCCACAGCTTTGTGTACTTGTGTTCAGACGAGCAAGTGCGGGCCTTCACCCGCACCGACGACTATCTGCGCAGCATTCTCAACACGTCCAAAATACCCACTGACGAGCTGGTGATCGCGGTGTTGCGCCACACGGTGCGCGCCCACGCGCACGCGCCGTCCTATCTGGTGCAGATGGGCAAGGAGCTGTCGCGGCTTCTCAGCGACGACTATGACCGGCTCAGCTCGATTATCCGACGGGTGGTCAATTGACGATGGCAAAATACGCGCACAACGGAGTGCCCGCCGCCGGTCGCGGCAAGCAAATCGGGGTTATTACCAAAGGCTCGCTGGTCGAGGGGCTGGAGATGAAGCTGGACCCCGAGCAGAATGTCGAGGACATGAAGGCCGGCAAGTTCGTGGTCATCGAGGGCGACAAAAACGACTTCTTCTCCATGGTCACCGACATGCGCCTCGACGCCAACAACCAAGAAGTTCTCCTGCATCCGCCGGGCCAAGAAGACGCGCTTCTGCGCCAAGTGCTCGCTGGCACCAGCACGTACAACATCGTCTCGCTGCGGCCCATGCTGATGATGCCCAAGGACGCGGTGGCCGACGAAGGCCCGCGCCCGGTCAAGGCCATTCCGAGTCACTTCTCCGAGGTGCAAGAGGCCATGGCCGACGACGTGGCCAAGATTTTCGGCTGCGAGGGCGACGCCGAGGGCCGCTACTTCAGCATCGGCAATCCGCTCGACATGGACACGCAGGTCTGCCTCGACATGATTCGCTTTGCCGAGCGTTCCAACGGCATCTTCGGCAAGACGGGTACGGGCAAGTCCTTCCTGACGCGGCTGGCGCTGTGCGGGCTGATTCACTACGACAAGGCCGTCAACCTGATCTTCGACATGCACAACGAGTACGGGTTCAAGGCGATGAAGGAAAACGGCTCCTCCACGACCTTCGTCAAGGGCCTCAAGCAGCTTTTCGGTGAGCGGGTGGCGATTTTTTCCTTAGACCCGCAATCGACTCGCGCTCGCGGCGTGCAGCCGGATCACGAGGTCTATATCTCCTACGACCAGATCACCGTTGAGGATATTGCCCCGCTGCAAGACGAGTTGAAGCTCAACCCCACGGCTGTGGAGTCGGCCTACTTGGTGTACGCGATTTACAAGGAGCGCTGGCTGAGCACGCTCTTGAAGTTAGAAGGCCCAGATGTGGAGGAATTTGCCCGCGAGATCGGCGCGCACGCCGGGTCTTTAGTGGCCCTGCATCGCAAGCTCAAACGCTTGGAAAACTTTCCCTTCATGGTCTCCAAGCTACGGGACGGCGACGTGGTGGACCGCATCATGGAATACCTCGACAAGGGGATCAACGTGGTGCTGGAGTTCGGGCAGCAGACGAGTATGTTGTGCTATTTGCTGGTGGCCAACATTATCGCGCGGCGCATCCACGAGATGTACGTCAAAAAGAGCGAGCGCTTCTACGCCACTCAGCGCCCGGAAGATCAGCCGCGTCAGCTCATGATCACCATTGAGGAGGCGCACAAATTCCTCAACCCCATGGCGGCCAAGCAGACCATCTTCGGCACCATTGCCCGCGAAATGCGCAAGTACTATGTCTCGCTGTTGGTAGTAGATCAGCGGCCGTCGAGCATTGACGACGAAGTGCTCTCGCAGATCGGCACGCGCATCACGGCCCTGCTCAACGACGAGAAGGATATCCAAGCGGTGCTCACCGGCGTCAGCGGCACCGAAGGGCTGCGTAGCGTGCTGGCCAGCCTCGACTCCAAGCAGCAGGCCCTGATCATCGGCCACGCCGTGCCCATGCCGGTGGTGATCAAGACCCGCGACTACGACGCCCAGTTCTACAGCGCGATGGGCTGTATGGACGACCTGCCAGCCGAGGAGCGGCGGGAGAAGGTGGAGCGGGATGTGGCGGCGTTGTTTGGGGAGTAGGGGAGCTTACTTGAGCAACAGCGTCCCGATGGTAGAAATCCAACTGGCCAAGACGACGCCGAGCGTCCAGTGAAATTTGGTGTTCATTTCCTTGCGTAGTTCCGCAAACCCGGTGTGCATTTCTTGGCGTAGCTGATTGGTTCGGGCGTCGATTTTTTGGTCCAAGGTGTCGAATCGGGTGTCGATTTTTTGGTCCAAGGTGTCGAATCGGGCGTCGATTTTTTGGTCTGCGGCTTCGAATTTGGTGTTCATTTCTTCGCGCAGTTCCGCAAACCCAGTGTTCATTTCTTGTCGTAGTCCCGCAAATCCGGCGTTAAATTCTTGTCGTAGTTGGTTGGTTTGGGCGTCGATCTTTTGGTCTGAGGTATCGAATCGGTCGTCAATCTTCTGGTCTGTCCCATCGGCTCTGGCGTTTATTTCTTGGCGCAGTTGGTTGGATCTTTGATCTAGGGTGCGTAGGTCATCTTCGATCAGGGTCAGGCGGCGATCGACTTGCAGTAAGACGTCGCGCGTCGTCAGCTCAGCAGGGGTTTGGATTTGTTCTGTAGGCATGAGTCTGGACCTTATTGCTCATTAAGGGTTAAAATACGCTCAAAAATTGAGTATGCAAAATTGGGGCCACCGGCGTTACAAAGGGAAGCCGGTGGCCGATATGGTCAGTTCATGTAGCGTTTTCCAGACTTTGTGTTTCCTTTAGGCCCCATTCACCCACCCTTAGATTGAACGCATTATACCCCTAGGCGGCTGGCAGCACGGGCCGTTCCACGTATTCGACGTAGAGGCGCTCTAAGTCGGTTTGTTGGAATTCGTCGCGGGTGAGCGTCTTGACGAGGTGGCCCTCGACCATGATGCCGAGCCGGTCGGCGATCACCCGGGCGCGGAATACGTCGTGGGTGGTCATCCATATCGCCTTGCCCTCGTTGCGTAGCTCGTCCAACAGCTCCAAGAACTCGGCCCCAGATTTGGGATCGAGGCCCGATGTCGGCTCGTCGAGCAACACGATGCGGGCGTCTTTGGCTATGGCAATGGCAATGCCCAGCTTCTGGCGCATCCCCTTGGAGAATTCCTTGACCCGCCGGCCGAATGCCTCTGATTGCAAGCCCACCCGCGCCATGATCGCGTCGTAGTGCGCGGCGTCTTGGGGCGGCTGGCCGCTCAAGCGGGTGAAAAAGTCCAAGTTCTGCCGGGCGCTAAAGTTGCCGTAGAGCATGACGTTTTCCGAGACGTAGGCCACGTGCTTTTTGGCCTCCAAGGGCTGCTCGGTGATGTCGATGCCGCACAGCTTGACCGTCCCTTTAGTGGGTTCGGTAAAGCCCAATGCGACCATCAAGGTCGTGGTCTTGCCGGCACCGTTGGCCCCGAGCATGGTGAAGATCTCCCCTTCGCGGATGGTCAGGTTGAGGTTGTTGACGGCCTTGACGGCACCGTAGTGCTTGGATAGTCCGATGATCTCCAACATGATGCGTTCCTTTCTCAAGGTGTTTTGTAAAACTCGCTGTTGAGCGCGCGGCCCAGTATCCGCCGCAGCTCTTCAGCCGCGAGGATGTAGGCCAAGCGCTCGGCAAAATAGCTCTGCTCGGCGAAGTTGACGGCGACCCGCTGGCGGCGGATGTCGTCGAAGTTGAGG